>NZ_LJHY01000004.1 GCF_001295795.1 Novosphingobium sp. AAP83 | reverse complement strand
TCTGCATCGCCGCAACCGTCATCTTCTGGCTCAATCAATGAGTCCTGAGCCTAAGTCGCAGTTTATCACTGAACGGAAATTTTCAAGCCTGTCGCGGGGCAAACTGAAGCGTGGTGATTTGGTCATTACTCTAAGGGGCACTCTGGGCCAGTGTGCCCTTTTTGACTGCGACTTTGAGACGGGCTTCATAAACGCTCAGATGATGATAATCCGATGTGGAGTGCGGGTAGTTCCTCGCTTTCTGAAAGAATACATTTCCTTCCCATCGGTTCAGGCTGCTCTGAAAGGCTCAAATTCCGGTTCGGCTGTGCCTCAACTCACTGCCGCACAGATGAAGGAAATTCCAATCAAGTTACCAAGTATAGAATATCAAAAGAAATTTGTTGCATTGGTTGACGCAGCCAATCGTTCAAAGGCAACACAAGCGGCACACTGCGCAGAACTCGACAAACTGTTCCAATCCCTCCAGCATCGCGCCTTTCGTGGAGAACTCTGACGCATGACTATAATGCCCGCCACACATTGTCTGACCCTGCCCGGCCCCATGCTGCGGCGCGGGTTCTGGCTTTATGTCTGGCGGGTGGAGGATGCGCACGGGAACGAATGGCTCTATGTCGGCCGCACGGGGGATAACAGCAGTCCGCACGCCAGCGCCCCGTATACCCGCATGGGTCAGCATCTGGGAACTTCGAAAAACCAGAACGCGCTGCGCGCCCGGCTCAAAGATCAGGGGATCGAAGCGGAAGAGTGCCGCGCATTTCACCTCGTCGCCCACGGGCCGCTTCATGCGGAGATTGAGCACGCAGATGGTGCAGACCGGGCCACGCTGATGGCAGCGCACATCCCCCTGCGCGATGAAGTGGGTGCCTACGAACGCGATCTAGAAGTCGCCCTGCGGCAAGCGGGCTATCGCCTGCTCAACCGTGTGAACTGCAAATGGGCTGGCGATCCGGGGCGCTGGGCGGAAATCAAGCAGGCCTTTGCCGTGCATTTCCCGAAACTGGCGGAGGCAACATGACCGAAGGACGCAAGACCTTGTCGATCGGCGGCGGTTCGGCTGCGCCGTCCGGTGCGGGTACGCCTGCCAGCCAGTTCGGATTCCTTGCGCCGTTTCCATTCTTCCACACTCATGCGGCGATGGCAGAGCGGCAGGCGTTACCCGATCCGCGCGGGGCGGCGGTTCATGCCCGGCTAGGCGTCGAGGCGTTGGTCCGCTGGCTCTATGAACACGATTCCTCGCTCCGCGCGCCCTATCAGGATCATCTTGCCGCGCTGATCGCCGAACCCAGCTTCTTTGCGCTGGCGGGCGTGATGATCCGCACCAAGATCGATCTGATCCGCAAGATCGGCAATCGCGCTGCGCATCCCGGCCCGTTTGCCGAGAGCCAGGGTGTGACGGCGGTGCGCGAATTGTTCCACGTCAGCCTGTGGTTTGCCTGCGCCTATAGCCAGACCCCGCCCGATGCCGCGCAGACATTCTCCGCCGATCGCCTGCCGCGCGAGGGCACGGAAGCCCTCACCAGCGCGCAAGAAGTAACCCGGCTTACGGAAGCAGCTGAAGCTGCCCAAGTGGCGCTGCGCGCTGAACGCAAGGCGCGCATGGCCGATGCCGAAAGCCGCGCAGCACTGGAAGCAGAGTTGGCGACTGTGCGCGCAGAATATGCAGCGCTCCGCCAGGCTAACGAAGGCCGCGATGCAGGCCACGATTATGATGAGGCGACCACCCGCGACCAGTTCATCGATGTGCTGCTGCGGGAGGCGGGCTGGGCCTTGGCCGATCAGCGCGATGTGGAGTTCCCCGTTTCCCCCATGCCCAACCCGGAGAACAAGGGCTGGGTCGACTATGTGCTGTGGGGGGATGATGGCAAACCACTGGGCCTGATCGAGGCCAAGCGCACGCGCAAGGATGCGCGCGAGGGCCGGCAGCAGGCGAAGTATTATGCCGACGCCTTGGAGGCGATGTTCGGCCAGCGGCCGGTGATCTTTTACACCAACGGCTATGAGCATTGGATTTGGGACGATCTCCGGCACTCGCCGCGCGCTGTCTCAGGCTTTCGCACCAAGGACGAACTGGCGCTGATGATCCAGCGCCGGCGTACCCGCAAGGTGCTGGCCACGGTCGCTACCAATCCCACTATCGCGGGCAGCGGTGGTCGCATCTATCAGGAACGCGCCATCCGCGCCGTCTGCCACCGGTTCGAAGATGGCGAACATGGCGGTGAGAACCAGCGCAAGGCCTTGCTCGAAATGGCTACAGGTTCGGGCAAGACCCGTGTCGCCATCGCGTTGTCAGACGTGTTGATGAACGCCAACTGGGCGAAACGCATCCTGTTTCTGGCGGACCGCGTGCCGCTGGTGAAGCAAGCGGCGAACAACTTCCGCAAGTACCTGCCCGATTGCGCCACGGTCAATCTGGTGCTGGAACCCGACGCCGATGGCCGGGTGTTCGTTTCCACCTATCCCACGATGATGAACCTGATCGAGACCGCGAGGGCAGAAGGCAAGCAGCGTTTCGGCCCGGGCTACTTCGATCTGGTCATCATCGATGAGGCGCACCGCTCGGTCTACCGGAAGTACAAAGCGATCTTCGACTGGTTTGACTCCCCGCTCGTCGGTCTCACCGCCACGCCGAAGTCGGAAATCGACAAGAACACCTATACCCTGTTCGAGCTGGAATATGATCCGGTCAAGCGGGAGGGCGTGCCGACAGATGCCTATGATCTGAAGCAGGCCGTCACTGACGGGTTCCTCGTTCCGCCCAAGGCCATCGACGTGCCGCTCAAGTTCCCGCGCGAAGGTATTCGATATGAAGACCTGACCGACGAGGAAAAGGAAGCCTGGGACGAGACCGATTGGGGTGAGGATGGCCCGCCTGACGGTGTTGACGCCTCAGCCGTGAACGACTGGCTCTTCAACAAGAACACGATCGACAAGATGCTCGAGCAGCTGATGCGCGACGGGCTGAAAGTCGCTGGAGGCGATCGGCTGGGCAAGACGATCATCTTTGCCAAGAACCACAAGCACGCGGAATTCATCGTCCAACGGTTCGATGCCAACTACCCGGCGCTGAAAGGGCATTTCTGCCGCCTGATCGACAACAAGGTGACGTACGCCCACGCGCTGATCGATGAGTTCGAGATGCCGGACAAGGATCCGCAGATCGCCGTCTCGGTCGACATGCTCGATACCGGCATCGACATCCCCGACATCGTCAATCTGGTGTTCTTCAAGATCGTCCGCTCGAAATCAAAATTCTGGCAGATGATCGGGCGCGGCACCCGACTGCGCGAGGGGATTTTCGTCGATGCCGACGGGCAGGTGCGCGACAAAGAGTTTTTCTACGTCTTCGACTACCTCGGCAATCTCGAGTTTTTCAATGCGCAGATCGAGGGGACGGATGCTGGCAGCACCAGACCGTTGAGCGAGCGCCTTTTTGCCGCACGCGTAGATCTTCTTGGCCTGATGCAGGCGGAGGCTTCAAGCGACAGCCGGGTCAGATCGCCGGGCTCTGATTATCAGGGTGAGGAGGAAGGACTCTATGAGGGGGTGCGCGCGCACCTAATCCGCGAAGTTGCGGGGATGCCGGTAGACAACTTCATCGTTCGCGCCAAACGTCGCCACGTCGAGAAGTTTCAGGACAAGGCTGCATGGGACAGCCTGACCGAGGAAGATCGGCACGAACTGGTCGAACATCTCGCAGGGCTGCCGACCAGCCAGATCGATAGCGATATCGACGCCAAGCGGTTCGACCTGCTGTGCCTGCGTATCCAGCTCGCCATGTTGCGCAACGCGGTGTTCGAGCCGCTGCGGAAGGCCTTCGTTAATCAGGTCCATGCGTTGGAGGCCAAGGAAGCAGTTCCAGATGTCGCGCGGCAGATGGAACTGATCCTCGAAGTTCAGACCGTCGAATGGTGGACCGATGCCACACCGCAAATGGTCGAGATCGCGCGCCGACGCTTGCGCGGCCTTATGAACTTGATCGAACCTGGCCAGCAGGTGATCGTCAGTACGGACCTTGCCGACGAAATGGGCGAGACCCGCGAGATCGAGTTGATCGATCTTGGCGGTGCTTCGTCCCTCGCACAGTTCCGGCGCAAGGCCCGTGCCTATATAGACGCCCATGCCGATCACGTGACGCTCGCTCGTCTGCGTCAGGGCAAGCCGCTCACGCCGACCGATCTGGATGAGCTTCAACGTCTGTTCGCAGAAGCGGACATTGCTACCAGTGCGGATTTCGATCGCATTCGTGCTCTACCCAATCTTCCGGACTTTATCCGGTCGCTGATCGGACTTGATCGCGGTGCGGCTATGGCCGCATTCAACGCGGCATTGGAAGGCAAGACAATGTCGGTCCAGCAAATCCGATTTATCGAGATGATCGTCGATCACCTGACCACGTCCGGTCGGATGGAGCCGGAATTGCTCTACGCTCCGCCATTCACGGACAGTGCGCCAAACGGGGTGAGCGATCTGTTCGGCGGCACAGAGGTCGCCCAGATCGTTGAGACGCTCCACGAATTCTGGCCTAGATTTGCTTGAGAAGGCGGAACATCCTGACGCGCTGCAGCGATTGGCAAGTACGCCCGCAAGACAACCCGAAGGGCTATGTTCCGCAGGCGCGTAGCGGGATCATCGAGAACGATGAATCCAAACCCGAGCTGCTGATAGAAATCTTATCTGTCAACCAAACTGCCGAGCCACTGCATCCAAGCCTTCCGACACAGTAACGATGGACGCCCCTACTCCGGTTTCACAAGCATGTGACGGCCAATCGGCGAGGGCCGCGCGGACATCGTCAATCGCGGCTGCAGCACGTTTAGGTGCAATGCCATGGCTTTTCGCCAGCTTCCCGACAAGGTCGCGTGTGATGGTGCGGCCTTCGCCTTGCACGGCCATATAGTGTTCGCCGCCGGGGCCATTCGAAAATGTGAGGTCGAAAGCAGGTGCAAGCCGCCAGTTTCCGCGATCGTCCATGAAGTAGGCATGTTGGCGGACGTGATCGTCGCGGTTTCGCGCGAGCACATTGAACACCATGCGGCGGAAAGCCTGTTCTACGTCAGCCATGCTATAGGTGATGGCCAATGTTGCTTTCAGGAAGCCGTCGTAGTCGACGCTCGGCATGTGCGGTGATGCTTCGAGCGCTCCACCGAGGCTGACCATGTGCAGCCGCTTGCCCGGCGCGGGTCGGTCGAAACGCCTGGTCGCGAAATGACCCGGCCCGGTCGCTGAGGGGATCAATCGCGTCTCAGCCATTTCAATCCCTGCCGCGCGGGCCATCCGGGCATAGGCCTCCTCTATCGGCCCGATATCTGTGGGGTCATTGGTCGCTGCAAACTTGACGATCCATTCCTCACCAGCGCTCTTGTTTCCCGCTACAGCCAGCTCGTCTCCGGCGGATAGTTTGCCGTCCGCGCCGACCTCCACGTGAACTTTCGGCCGTGCGCCGCCCGAGCCGCCGCCGAGGCGTGCCAGCATCGCTTCCAGCTCTGTCTCCTCGCCGAGCAGAACGTGGCGGGATTCATCGGCCAGAGCATCAAGATCGATGGCACCTGAAGCCCCACCACCAAGTGTTTCGGGCTGAAAGACGAGGGCACCTCGACCCTTTGTGCCAACCAGAGCGAGCCGGTCGACCGCATTTAGGTCTTCGAACCGGTGACCCATTCTTTGAAGCCGCCGCTTCAACAACAGCATGCCCCAGGCGTCGGGCAGGCAGTCTGAAAGGAAACCGTGGAGACCCCCTCGAATGTTCGGCTCCGGGCAGGGTGCAGGCCCGGCTCTGCAGGATAGTGCAGCGGAGAGATTGGTAGCCCCTCCGCGATGACGTCTGCCGACCATTCAAGCTGAGCAAGGCCCCCGGCCATCGCCAGCCTGCCGACCGAACCCGGTGGGGCAGTCTCATCGGCCAGCAGGCCAACCGTCAAAGGTGTTCCCGGTGCCAGCTTCATGGCTTTGCCCCGCTGGCACGTCTGCGCTGCGGCTTGGCTGCCTGACGCTGCTGCGCGAGCAATTCATCCATGCTGGTCGCCGGAACTTGCGGAAACAGCGCGACAATGCCCTCATCGCAGAGCAGTGCAATGGCAGCGCGAACAAGGTCTTCGATGGATGCCCTGCCTTCGGTCTCCATCCGCCGCCATGTTCTGTGGGCCACGCCTGCTTTGGCAGCTGCCGCTTGCTGGGTAAGAGCGAGGGCCAGGCGGCGGGCCTTGATCCGCTTACCGAGGTGCGTCAGCTGATCCTGGAGGGTGAATGACATAGGCCATATATGGCCTAAATGCTCGAGAACGTCAAATTATAGGCCATATTTGGCCTATTCTACAGGAAGCTCGCTTGATAGCTGGTTGCCATAAGCGAAACATGCGCTTCAAGTGGTGGGCGCAGCTCAAATGCGCGAGGTTCGCGGGTGAAATTCCAGAGCCGGACCAACGTCCAATGATTGCGCCGTTCTTCGGCTACAGCCAGCTCATTACGCGATATATGGAAAGGTGTGCGGTCCCAGCCATTGGTCGTCTTAACCTCGACAAGCCTATCGCGGCCGTTTGGCTCGAAACTAAGAATATCATAGCCTGCGCCATCGCCATCTACGTGGGACACCCACCGGATTCGTTCGGCCAGATCCGTTCGGCCCGCGGCCCGCAGTGTCGCTCGTTCATGCTCAAGCACCCGCTCTTCACCAGCCATGCCGAGTGCTCGATTCCTTGCATCCCGTCCGGCAACATCGAATTTTCTAGCGATTGCCGACATTTGTTCCAGTTCGTCAGGAGGCGGCGTGTTGCTCAATGTCGGCGGCGGTCCAATCCAAAGAGTTGGTTGTTCTTTGAAAGATGACGGCGCGTATGGTTCTTTGGCGAGGTACACAGCCTCTCGGTCAAGCGCGCGTACAACGGCATCGATCAGCGAGGTCTGGAAATTGAATGCTGGTTTGTAGCCGGGTATCCAATCTTCGCCCAAAGCCTTCAAGACGGCGCTAATGTTCTGGTGCTTGTATTCGATTGAGCCGCGCGGTCTTCCTGTCTTGGCCTGTACAGCCCTGTTATGCGCAGCCTTGTTATAGCTCCGGCCAGCACGATCATACCCGAGCATCACGAAGTAATCCGCGACGATCACATCATTTTGTTCGTCACTCCAATCTCCGGACATCAGAGCTCCATGTCGTCAGCAAGTGAGCGCCTTCGCAATGCTGTAAAGTGCAGGCAGTGGACTGGCGCGTAGCGGATACTTCTACGCTGATATCATTGAAATTCAACTTGGGGCGCTTGGGGTGCAATCGGTCAACTGTGCCGGTAAATTGGAGAGTGGAGGGGGCGATGATGAGATCGGGTTCAGCAACTCGGAAAGGATCATCGCATGTCCAGAAAAAGCCCATTGTTCTCCGACAGCCTCAGGGCTCAGTTCAAAGCGATTGTCGTTGATGCCGTGGCGCTCGTTCCGAAGGGATCGTACGTCAACTACGTCATCCTCGACCCGACGGTGCCCGATCCGGAAGCTGTGTTTCCCGGCCTACCAATCTACACCGGACAGTCGGCCGACATAGCACATCGTATCATGGCGCATCTACGCCACGCGGCGGTAATCCCCCCTGATCTTGGCCGGCTCTATGCAAGGATGGCGGCCCTCATCCATGCCGGGGACATGCCAATTTTTCGGATACTGCAGGTCCATCAGACGCGTGCGCAGTGCCTCGTGGCAGAAACGACATGGGCGCAGCGCTTGCTGCGCTCGAAGGCACAACTCCTAAACATCACTCCCGACCAGTCTCGTATTCTGACCCGTTCAAGCATCCAGCGAATGCAGCGCGTGAGGCTGCTGGCGCTGTCACCGGTTGAAGCTGACGAGGTCGGGCTCGGCCTCCAGATAAGGTGTCGGGGTGGCTGCCGACCCTTTACGGTCCAGCCAAGTTCTTTCGCGCTGCGGATCGGCGAGTGAATGACACTTCGTGGGGTGCAGCAACGCCTAAAATGGTGCCCTGCGTGCGGCGAGATGACTGGTTTCAGGTTGTTGCTGACCCCAACGAGCCCACCCGGTTACTTAGCGCAAGATGGCTTAGCCCTTGGACTGTGGTAGGGTGACCGGGGGTGTTTCCATCGAGCCGAAGCCGACAAGCTTGCGGATCACTAGTTGGCCACAGACAAGCGAAGTGCAGCCAATGGCGAAAAGCAGGTAGAGCGCCACTGAGAGGGCGTCCAAGGGCCAGCCTTGCCCGCGAGGACTGAAGAGGAAAGCCACACCGGCGATGACTGCAAGGCTAATGCCTGCGAAGCGAAATCTGTTCGCTAGGTCAGCAAGCTTGGTTTCGAGCGTTGGTCGCTGAAGCATCGAAAATCCTCCCCTCACTCGTCGTCGAACATGTCGAAAATTGGACCAACCTCACTTTCAGGGCTTGTCCCGTTTTGGCTGCAATTTCGGAAGATGTAGCCACCAATCTTTGCTGCACGATTTGGACTCAAGGCTAGCTTGCGCTCCTGCGCCTCCGAAACCAGAGCTTCGATCGTTTTGGAAACGATGGCAGCAGTCTTGTCGTTGGCGGTTGGCCGCGTTCCGAAAACGAGCCACTCCAGCTCAACTTCAAAGGCCTCACAAAATCCGACGGCCGTGGAGAGGGGAATCTCCCGCTTTTCAGCTTCATAGTTCTTATAGGTCTTGTCGGAAATCTCGAGCATTGCTGCGGCTTTGACTTGGGTCGCCTGCTTCGATGCGCGGGTAGCTGCCAACCGTGCTCCGATACCAATCAGTCGTGTCATATTGACAAAAGTTCCCTAAAGTGGTCAATCGTTCCTGATAAGGCGATTCGAATGCCACTTCATACCTGATCCGGCTTGTTTGTGGGAGTTTTCTGCAATGAGAAGTGCGATAGGTGACCTCCTGACTCCTCGCGAGATGGCTCACGAGTCTGGCTGGTCGGTTAAGTCGATCCGAAAGCTGCTGGCTGAACGGCGCATAAGGCACCTGAAACGAGGTAATCGGTACCTGATCCCCAAGAGCGCGATCGACGACTTCCTCAATGCCAACATGATTGAGCCAGAAGATAGGTCAGGCGATCTGTGCGTCCCTGAAACAAATGGAGCACCGCTGTGACCAGCCTCACACCCATCCTCGACCGAGCGAAGACGCCCGAGGCTTGGTCCGCATTGCTTGCGGAGAATGGCATCGTGCTCTCGCCACGAACCTTGCGGGAGTTAGCGCACCGGTGGGGTGCTTGCCACAAAGTGGGCCGGGTCATGCTCATCACCCCTGAGCAGCTCGACCTCATTATCGAAAGCCAGAAGAAATGCCCCTCGAACCTTATCCCCGCGGCGCGGTCTGGTGGGCGCGCGGCCGGGTCGAATACAACGGCGCGCCGATCACCGAATACTACCGATGCAGCACTGGCGCATCTGAGGAACAAGGCGCTTGGGACTGGTGTCGGAAGGAAGAGCAAAGCGCCATCCGCATCCACCTTTTAGGTGAGGATCCGGAAGAAAAGACCATCACGTTCGCCGATGCTGTTCTGAAGTATGATGCCAAGCCCAAGGAAGCCGCTTACCTCGTCCCGATAACCTTGGAGATCGGCGCGATCCCCATCCAGGACATCAGCCCCAAGCTGGTACGTGAGCTAGGCCCGAAGCTCTATCCTACTTGCTCCACAGACACTTGGACCCGTCAGGTGGTGACGCCAGTCAGGGCGGTGCTCAACAACATCAATGACAGCGAAAGCGGAATCGCCTTTCGAGTCAGGGGCTATACCCAGAAAGAAAAGGTCGCGCAGGACAACAGGCGCAAGAGCACGGGGCGGAAGAAGTATCCGCCGGGCAGCTGGGAATGGCTGCTCAAGTTCCGGGAACATGCGCCTCCTCGCTTGGGTGCGCTGGCGCTGCTCATGTTCGTCACTGGCGCCCGGATCAGTCAGGCAGTCTCAATGCATCCCCACAAGCACATCAACAAGGCGAAGGGCATGATCTGCATCCCCGGCGCCAGGGGGCATGGGGATCGATGGCTGCGGGTGCCCGACGAAATCCTAGCCGAGCTGGCGGCCTTGCCCGAGGTCTATCCTCGCAACTGGCCGCGCAAACCGGAGAACCTGCGGCTCTTCGGCTATGCAGACCGTGGCGGACCGCGAAAGCTTTGGAACAAGGCCTGTGAAGATGCCGGCATCGAGCAGATCCCGTTCCATCCGGCGGGCCGTCATGGCTTCGGTCAGGAAATGAATGTTCGCGAAAGAGTCGACGAGAAGGCCGCCGGCGCGTTCGGCGGTTGGTCGGACCTCAATCTGATGCGGAACACCTACACGCATGCCGAAGATGCGGAGATCAAGATCAATCAGGCCCTGCGACGGGGACTGTTGAAGGCCGAGCGCAAGACGCGGCTCAAGCTGAGAAAGGAGCTCTGATGCTGTACGGGTTTTGTACGAGCGGAGGTCGATTCCGGCCCTTTTCGGGGGTGAAACGGGGTCAAAACCTGCAAGTGAGAAAAATGTCCATCCATAAATTCCCTATATTTCAAAGGGATTTATGGTGGGCGCGGCAGGGATTGAACCTGCGACCCCACCCGTGTGAAGGGATGGGGGTAATTGGCATAAATTATTGATAAAAATAGAAAGTATATGATTTTAAAGATCACGCTGTATGGGTTTTGCATGGGTCGTTGAACTTGGTCAACCTTATGCTGGTCTGTGAGGCTCCCTTCTTGCCAGGTCAGACGTTTGAAGTTGTATGCTAGGTTTACCAAACCTACGCTCACGCTTAGCTGCGCTTGTAGCTTCCGGAAGGCCTTGGGCATCTCCAGGAAGGGTGCGCCATTACGTAAAGCGCCCGGTTTGCGCTGAACGACAGCCAGATAATGGCGCCAATCGTAGATTGTACGAGGGATTCGATTGGACCTGTCAATGTAGCGAACATGCTCGCGCAGGAGCTGACCCTCGGCGACAAGGACAAGCCGTTCAGGGTAAACACGCAGGCTGACCGGCCGGTTCGCAAAGGACGCTGGCACGCTGTAGCGGGTGTGCTCAAAGGTAATTAGACATGTCGGCGATACACGCCTTGTCAGTTCAACGAAGCCGTCGAAGGGCCGCCCCATCGGCATCAGGCTGGACACTTCGGCATCATGCACATCCGCGATCGTGCCGGGTAAGGCACCGTGCTGGATTTCTGACCATTGCGCGATGCATTGTTCGTCAAGCCACGCATTGAGCGCATTGAGATCCGCAAAGCACTGCCCGGAGGAACTAAGGGGCTGCCATAAGCGTCGGCGTGCATCCTGAACGTTCTTCTCGACTTGTCCCTTCTCCTAGCCTGAGGCTGGATTGCAGAAGTCGGTCTCGAACAGATAGTGGCTGGCTAACGCCGCAAACCGGGTGTTGACCTGCCGGGCTTTGCCCCGGCCAATGCGATCGACTGCTGTCTTCATATTGTCGAAGATGCCACGCTGCGGCACGCCGCCTAACACCCGGAAGGCCTGCGTCAGGGCTTCGAACAACATCTCGTGGGTCTGAAGTAGATAGGCCCGCACAATAAACGCCCGGCTGTGCGACAGCTTGGTATGAGCTACCTGCAGCTTGACCGACTTGCCGCCCAAGACCGCATAGTCTTCGCTCCAGTCAAACTGGAATGCCTCACCGGGCTGGAAAGCCAACGGCACAACGTCCCACGCCCGCTGGTCTGCTGCTCGTCCTGGCGCTTGCGTTTCCAATTCCGCGCAAAGGCTGCGACGCGGGTATAAGACCCTTCATACCCCAGCACGACGAGATCCGCATAAAGCTGCTTGGCTGTCCGCTTCTGTTTGCGCGACTTGCTCGATTCCGTACGCAACCACCCTGCAAGCTTTTCCGCAAACGGATCCAGCTTGCTCGCCCGGTCAGGAACCTTGAATATCGGCTCAACGGTATCAGCCCGTAGATACTTGCGGATCGTATTGCGCGACAATCCCGTTCGTCGCTTGATCTCGCGGATGGAAATGCCTTGCCGGAAATGCCAGCGGCGGATCACACTGAGTAGGTCCATGTCGATCACTCCGATGCCTCCCGACTGAATGCCAGGGGCGAGGAAAGCATTGGTCAATTCTCAGTGATAATTTCTGCACTCTCCGGTTCAATTCTCGGTACTACTCAACATTATTGGAAACGGTCACCCCGGAGTACCTCGACGTCGGCCATGTCCATAACAATTTTGTAATCCGATAACAGTGGACCGATGCGGTCGATTAGCGCGCTGGCACGCGCCTCGCTGGTTACGCTCAGGAACAGGCACTTTCCCTGACCGCCAATGCCATCGTTGCGCCAGCGACCATGAACACCTTTCCCTCCCAGCGTTGGGACGATTGTGAAATGGGTGATGCCAACAGCTTCTGCCTCATCCGCAAGCCAATCGGCCATTTCGAGATCGGCGATGATTTCAAGGCGTTTGCGGTGCACAAGTTTGGACATGGTTACCTCGCAAGCGCTGTTGACAACGCAGTGAACAACGGAATCCCGAACACTATATTGAACGGAAAGGTAATTGCGAGGCTCATCGAGAGATAAAGACCGGGATCTGCCTTCGGAAGGGCAAGTCGCATTGCTGCCGGAACAGCGATGTAGGATGCACTGGCTGCAAGGATCGAAAAGGCAGCGGCACTTCCCACATCAAGACCTACAGCACGCGCAACCAGCGCGCCAATGCAGCCATTGACGAGCGGCAGGACAATCGCGAGCATGCCCAACCGAAGCGATATGGCGCGGCTGTCGCGCAGCCGGCGAACAGCGATCAGGCCCATATCCAGCAGGAAAAGGCAAAGGACACCTGACCATAGTCCTGTAAACATTGGGGCGATAGGCTCATACTTCGCCTTGCCGATGATGGCTCCGATGGTGAAGGAGCCGAGGAGCAGCACAACAGAACCATTGAACAAAACCTCGCGCCACAGTTGCCCGCCAGGTCTCCGGTGTCCTTGTGCGCTCCGCTGCGCCAGCAGCATTCCTGAAACGATGGCGGGGGTCTCCATAATAGCCAGTACAGCCACCATGTAACCGGCAGGTCCAATACCGCCGCGCACCAGAGCCTCGCTCGCAGTCGCAAAGGTTACGACGCTAACCGATCCGTAGCACGCTGCAACTGCGCTTGCGTTGAGCCCATCCAGGCGACCCAAGTGACGAAGCGCAGCAAAGGCAAGGAATGGCAGCACAAAGCTCAAGACAAGCCCGGCCAGACCTGCAGCCATCATTCCCTTGCTCAACCCGGCTTCCGAAACTTGCACCCCGCCCTTAAGACCGATGGCCGCCATCAGAAAGAGCGACATGGCCTTCGCTATTGCTTCGGGGATCGCCAGATCCGAGCGCACGGCGGCTGCTAGAACCCCTAGTACGAAAAACAGGATGACGGGGGAAAGAAGTGTGTCGACCGGCCCCAATTACTGCTCCTTAAGCCCTTAGCCGCCCCCATCCGGCTTGAAGGCTATCCGACGTCTCCCCGGTCTGAATGCGTTTGTCGAGTGTCTTACTGTTTCAGCAAACATCGGGCTGCCCAAGTCAGCGATCAAGGTATGGAGGTCGTTGATTAACGGCTTGAGCCGCGCGGGGGTGCATACGCGCGCACAATCCTGATGCCGCCAGCGAAACCATGCTCATCACGTAACTACTCGAAAATCCGCGCTGCCTTATTCGGCTACGGTTGCGCGATGTTCCGGATAACTACGACGCGCCTTCTGCGAGGTCGAACGTCACGATGCCTTCGGAATGGGGTTTGCGCTTTACCCAGTCCCGATGAGCTAGCGAATATTCCGCGTCTTTCGCACCTGCGTTCCAGTGGCCGTTCGTGGTATAGCGTGAAAAATCATACCCTTTCGATTGGCTTTCATAGGCTTCGCTCCTGTTTATAAGCTGCATGATCGTAACTGCGCCCGGGCATCCATGTGCGGCAAGCAGGCGCGCGTCAGGATCGTTCCTCAAATCCTCGGGGAGCTTGGCGGCCAGACGGCTCGCGGCAGTTCTTAGAATCTGCAACTCTTTCTGCATATCGGTATTAAGCCGGGTCCGGCTCGAAAAACGGATATCTATTTCACGCTGCGCAACTTCGCTCATGGTTTTCGGCATTGCGCCGCGCGCACTGAACAGGTCGACCTGGAATATCGTGATCGCACCATGCCGGTGGCTATCGAGCACGTATTGGAGCGGAGTGTTCGATACCAGACCTCCATCCCAGTACGGCTCGCCATCAATAATCACCGGAGGAAACGCCGGCGGCAGTGCACCGCTTGCCATGATATGCTCAGGACCAATCGTGGTGTCGCAAGTGTCGAAATACACAAAGTTCCCCGTCGCCACATTGACCGCGCCAACGCTGAGCCGCGTTTCGCCGGAATTGAGGCGTTCAAAGTCCACCAGATCGAGCAAGGTCTGCCGCAACGGCGACACATCGTAATGGCTCACGGCATCAAGCGTGCCGGGCAAGGCCAACATGGCACCCGGAAACCGCGGCTTAAAAAAACCTGGAACCCCCGTACTGGCTGCAACTCCGGCGGAAAACTCATTGAACCAGCTTCGCAGGTACCCTTCGTGGATTGGCGATGGCATGGTGACGCTGGACGAAACGAGATCCCAGAAAGCGCGAAGCCGATCTACCCGCCGGGCAGGCGCATTTCCTGCAATGATCGCAGCGTTGATTGCGCCTATCGATATTCCAGCAATCCAGTCGGGCAGGTGGCCGGCTTTGGCCAATGTCTGATAGACGCCGCCTTGATAAGCACCGAGTGCCCCGCCACCCTGCAATACAAGTGCTACACAACTGCGCTCGTCATCATTTTTCACCAGATCGCCCCCGAGTTGGATTGTCTGTCTCCCGCCTTGCGTAGCAGATGGACTGCAGGTTCCGGCATAAGATTTGATGGGCAGTGCCAAACCCGACACCAACCGGCAGTGATCCTGACCTATGCGCACGGCTTCCAGCGCCCATCGCAATTTGCCGCGCCACCGGCATGATGATCGACATTCCTCGAAAACATCGCTGTATTCCGACGGTCCGCGGCTGACGCGTAAACAGTTCGTCGAAGTGATCGACGTTCCACGCCTCACTATAAGCATCTGCGACTATCTGAATCCCCTTACGGCGAACGTCTGTTTCTGACGGCATCGGCCATTGGGCGCGATTGACCGGAATGGCAGCATTGTCCCATTTCAACCCCTTCAGGGAACCGGCAGCACGTGTCGACCAGCCCCAGTCGTTCCTATGCGCATCGGCGAGCGTCTGCTGCAGACGAAAGTCGCCAATCGGGATGTGTGAAATGGCCGGTCGGCAGTGCGCCTTAAACTCCGTCGTCGAGTGTTCTGTTGGCAGTCCCGCGGGCTGCCGTCGGTCAAACGCTACGCGGACGACGATTGCCGTCGTCAGGGGACATTGAGCGAGCCACTCCGCTGCGCCCGTTCGAACCATGGTCGAGTCAACAGCACTCGGGTGCGGGGTTGAAAGTATTGTTAAGATCCAGCTGCTCTGCCTCATTTCTCACAGGGATTTTTCGTCACGCTTATGTCGCGAATCGTGGGAAGGATGTTAGCCTCGGTTACGGGACGCATGGCGCGACCGAAGCGGGGGCGCTTATGCACAACGAACAGTCCGGTACCCATCTCGCTAAATCGCTCAATGCCTTCCATCTTTGGGGAATTGCCGTCGGGCTGGTGATCTCGGGCGAGTATTTCGGCTGGAGCTTCGGTTGGGCTCATGCAGGCACGCTGGGCTTTTTGATCACGACCGGCGTGATCGCGACGATGTATCTCGCGTTCGTTTTCAGCCTGACCGAATTGACCACCGCGATTCCGCAGGCGGGCGGACCGTTCGCCTATAGCTACCGCGCATTCGGGCCGGTGGGGGGTGCCGTTGCCGGGTTCGCGACCCTGATTGAGTTCCTGTTCGCGCCGCCGGCGATCGCGCTGGCCATCGGCGCCTATCTCAACGTCCAGTTTCCGGAACTGTCGCCCAAGACTGCCGCCGCGGGCGCCTATCTGCTGTTCGTTACACTCAACATCGTAGGCGTCCAGATCGCGGCGACCTTCGAGCTGGCGGTTGCGCTGCTGGCGGTGGCGGAACTACTCGTGTTCATGGGGGTGGTGGCGCCGGGGTTCAGCTGGGCGCGCTTTGCCGCTGGCGGCTGGGCGGGCACGTCGACGTTCCACATCGGCGCGCTTAGCGGGATGGTTGCAGCGGTGCCGTTCGCCATCTGGTTCTTCCTAGCGATTGAGGGGGTGGCGATGGCGGCCGAGGAGGCGCGCGAGCCGCGCCGGACGATCCCGATCGCCTACATCTCGGGCATTCTGACGCTGACCGTGCTCGCCTTCGGCGTGATGATCCTGACCGGTGGCGTCGGCGACTGGCGCGCGCTGGCGACGGTCAACGATCCGCTGCCGCAAGCGATGAAAGTGGTCGTCGGCGAATCGAGCGGCTGGTTGCACATGCTGGTGTGGCTGGGGCTGTTCGGGCTGGTCGCCTCGTTTCATGGGATCATCATGGCCTATTCGCGGCAGATCTTCGCGCTGTCGCGGGCGCGTTACCTGCCGACGATCCTCGCGCAGTTGCACCCGCGCTTCCATACGCCCGCGCTGGCGACGATCGCAGGCGGCGTGATCGGCATCGCCACGATATACAGCGACAACTGGATCGCCATCGCGGGCCAATCGCTGACCGCGAGCATCGTGATCATGGCGGCGTTCGGTGCGCTGCTGATGTATATCATGAGCATGGCGAGCCTGTTTCGTCTGCGCCAGCGCGAGCCCCAGCTTAATCGGCCGTATCGCGCACCCCTCTATCCGTTTGCGCCCGCGCTGGCGCTGGCTATCGCCGGCTGCTCGCTGGTGGCGATGGCATGGTTCAATCCCGAGATCTTCGTTGTCTTCCTCGGCGTCCTGATGGTGTGCGTTCTGGCCTCGGTACGGGCGCGGGGGCGCGTTATCTCGCGTCTGGCGACGGCAGACTGAGGGTGCCGTCTTTCAGCGCAACGCCGGTCAGCTGCAGATGGCGCGCGGCGCGCATCAGTGCGACGATGGTGTCGGCGGCAGCCGCATAGCTCAGGCCGTGTGGTGGGCGGATGTTCGAGACGCAGTTGCGCTCGCTGTCGCGTCGACCGCGTCGCGGTGCCCAAGTGAGATAAGCGCCGAGGCTGTCGTGTGCGCTCAGCCCCGGCCGCTCGCCGATCAGGACCAGTGACAGTTCGGCACCGAGCGCTTCGCCGATATCGTCGCCCAGTGCGACCCGCGCCTGCAGCGCCACGACGGGTGGCGCGATGCGCCAGTCGGGCAGACGCTCGACAATCGCGGCGATCAGTGGCGCGGCATGCGCATGAACGGCCGATGCAGACAAGCCATCGGCAACAACGATCGCGAGCGTGGCGCCGGTCTGCGTTAAAAGCGCCCCATCATCTTCATGAAGCAGGCGGCCGAGATCGGGGCGCTTCAGATATTCGGTGCGATCAAGCGCGCGGCTGCGCACGACCATGCAGGGCTGCTTGATCGCCGCTGAGAGTGCCGCAGGATCAAGCGCCGCATGAACCGCGTCGCGCGCGCGGGCATGATCAAGCTGGAAATCGAGCAACGCGCGCGTGGGCATCGCCTGCCCTGCGCGGCCTAGCAGAACGCGCGCCTGCGTGAGCGCGCCCAGACGGTGATGCAGGGCTGGCGGATCAGCCATTCAATTGCCCTAGCGCCGAGATCCGGTTTGCCTCGAACGCGGGCGGGGTCCAATCCGCGATCCGGCCGTTCTCACTAAGGCCGATCTTCTCCAGCCATGCTTCGAACTCTGGAGCGGGCCGCAGCCCGAGCACTTCGCGCAGATAGAGGGCATCGTGAAAACTGGTCGACTGATAGTTGAGCATGATATCGTCCGCCCCGGGCACGCCCATGATGAACGTGACGCCGGCGACGCCGAGCAATGTGAGGATCGTATCGGTGTCGTCGCCATCGGCTTCTGCATGGTTGGTATAGCAGATGTCGACCCCCATCGGCACGCCGAGCAGCTTGCCACAGAAATGATCCTCGAGCGCCGCACGCGCGATCTGCTTGCCGTCATAGAGATATTCAGGGCCAATGAAACCGACGACCGAGTTGACGAGAAGCGGGGAAAACGCACGGGCGACTGCATAGGCGCGCGCCTCGAGCGTTTGCTGATCGACACCGTGATGCGCGTCGGCCGACAGGCACGATCCCTGACCGGTTTCGAAATACATGACATTGCTGCCGATGCTGCCCCGATCCAGCGACAACGTCGCCTCACGCGTCTCGGCGAGCAGCGCGAGATCGATGCCGAAGCTGCGATTGGCCGCCTGCGTTCCTGCGATAGACTGGAAGCACAAATCGACCGGGGCGCCGCGATTTACCAAGGCGAGCGTCGTCGTGACATGCGCAAGCACGCACGACTGGGTGGGAATGTCATAGGCACAGCGGACCTCTTCCAGCAGGTTGAGCAGCGTCGCCATAGTCTCGATGTTGTCCGATGCCGGATTGATGCCAATCACGGCGTCGCCCGCGCCCATCAACAGCCCGTCGAGCACCGAGGCGGCGATGCCGGCAGGATCGTCGGTAGGGTGATTGGGTTGGAGACGAACGGCGAGGCGGCCGGGCAGACCGATCGTGTTGCGGAACCGGGTGACGACGCTGATCTTGCGCGCGACCGCGATCAGATCCTGATTGCGCATAAGCTTCGACACGGCCGCCGCCATCTCCGGCGTGATCCCCGCAGCGACGGCTCCGATGTCGCTGCCGCCGACCGTGTTCGACAGCAACCATTCCCGAAACTCGCCAACGGTCAGCGTGGAAATCGCAGCAAATGCGACAGGATCGTGGCTGTCCACAATCAGCCGCGTAACCTCATCAGACTCGTAAGACACAACAGTTTCGGAAAGAAATGCCTTCAACGGCAAGTCGGCCAGCACGAGACGCGCAGCCATGCGCTGTTCGGCACTCTCGGCAGCGAGCCCGGCGAGTTGATCGCCAGAGCGCAAAGGACTGGCGACCGCGAGAAGATGCGCCAACCCGTCAAAGCGATAACGCGTGGTACCGATGTCGATAAAATAGCTTGCCAGCGCGCATTGCTCCGGACGGGATGTGTAATACAACAATAACTCGGTTTACCCACGATTGCCATAGAGTTTCGACGCTTAGCGACCAGACCCAGTCGTTCCCGATCAGAGGAATGAACGTCTGCTTCCGCCGGAAGCCGCCAGGCGGCTTTCGGCATCGAGCCTTGACCCCACTGATGACTTCAACTGGGTGGGTAGCAGAATGGCGGCTTCCTTCGCCGCATTGCGGATCCGTGTCGACAAATTGATCTCTTTGAACCGGTTGCCGGCCCGCCGCTCCGATTGGAACGGCGGGCCGGCACATCAGATGCGCACGAAGTTATGCATGGCGAGCGGGCCGAAGGGCAGCGAGGCCAGCGGGCCACCAACGTCGAGCGTGCCGAGATCGATTGCTACAACGCCGATCGCTTCAAGGATCGCGCGGACCTGCGCCTTGCCGCTGGCGTGCTGGCGCTCCCGTGCAGAACTTGGCCCATAGCGCATCCTTCCATTCCTGCATGGATAATGCACCATCAATCTCCGGGACCAAACATCTAGGTTCTCGTGAGCTGCGCGCCCGCCGGGCAGGTATAATGATCTTTATCCGCACCATAGCCACAGTCGGCATTCGTGAAGAGGCCGCGCTGGGCTTTGCCCGAGGTGTCGGTCTTGAGCACGCAGGTCCGGATGCCAGTGGCATCGCTTTCCAGCAACTGCCCTCCATTGTAATAAACGCGGTCTGCCAAGACGGTGATCTCATCGGCGCCGGTGACGTCCTTCGCCTTGGCAGCTCATCGGCGCGATCCACCTCCAATTAGAGTGATCGGCAAATCACGAACCTTGGGAATCCTACGATTCACGTTTTCCGCAGGAAGCTCTAAATGCGGTCGCTCATTCAGGCTGCCGTTTCGTCTCGCTTTGACCCCTTCAAGTTTAGGATTGACTAACCCCAACGTGAATGTTCGGGCCCAGGCGCGAACACGTTTTCAGGCTGGTACCAGCCATCGATCTGCAGACTTGCCTGAACCGCTGGCCGCGCTTCGATCCGCGCCATCCAATCCGCCCAGAGCGGGCGGCCTTTAACCAGGTCCGGAGCCAGTACAGGCAGCGAGCGACTGATGGAAAACGCATCGACATCCGCTAGTGAATAGTCCTTGCCGAGCAGATAAGGGCCATCAATGAGCGCCTTCTCGATCCGATCCAGCGCGAGGGTGATCTTGCGCCGTGAGTCGTCAATCATCGCCGGGGGAAAGTCATTGGCATAAGCGCGTTGCCAGGCTTCGCGTACGAACGACAGTTCGATCTTGCCCAGCACATCTACGGGCATTGTCTTGCCTGCAAGTTGAGGCGCCAGGAATTGGCGACAGCCGAGCGTGTTCGCGCTGGGCATGAAAATCTCATTTGAGAAGCGAGCCCAGGCGAGCATGCGATTGAACGCGACCGGATTTGTCGGCCGCAGAGCAGGGCCGTCAAATGCGCTATCCAGAAACTCGCACAGAAAGAAGCTCTCGGTGAGCTGCTTGCCATCCTGCACGAGCAGAGGCCCTTCGCCTTCCTGATTGAGACGGGTTTCGAGCGAGCGCGGCGGCACCTTGTCGCCATATTGCTCGAAGGCAAGTACATCGATCGGGCGAAGCGTACAATCGATCTGTTTCTCCGCGATAACGATCAGCGGCTTGAGCCAAGGGCCGTTCGGTGCCCAATGATAGAGTTCAAGCATCAGATATGCCTTCCCCGTTCAACAATTCCTGGAAGCGCTGGGCAAAGCGTGGATTCTTGCCAATCGAGAGCCCCTCCTGCACGCTTGGCCGCCGTGCCGTCCGCCGCAACCAGCTCATGAAATTGGGTGTGCGCTCGTCGTTCGCCGCTTCGGGGAACATGACCGGCAGGCCGAATAGCATCATGAAACCCGCCAGATCGGCGATCGAGAACTGGTCGCCCGCGATCGCGTCATGATCGGTGAGTGCTTCGTCGATCTGGGCGATGCCGGACATCAACCGGGCGCGGCTCTCGGCCAGTTCTTCCTCGGTGAAAGTGCCGTAGATCGCCTTGCTCCAAGCCATCCGGCGCTCCTTGAGCGGAATGCGCTCGATCGCTGCCTTCAGCTCCTCCTCGTCGCGCTCCCGCACCATGGGGCCGACGAAGCTGCTCCAGCCGAGCTGGCTGGTTGCGGGCCCCACATACTGGTCGAAGAAGCGGCACCACCAGCGCATGCGCCACAGCTCATAGGGATCGGCCGGACGCAAGGCAGGCCCTTCGAACGCCATGTCGATATAGTCGATCATATAGGTGGATTCGAAAATCAGCGTTGCGTTATGGACCATCGCCGGGATCGTGCCGGCGGGGTTGATCACCAGATAGTCCGGCTTGTGCTGATCGAAGGCCAACATGTCGATATAGTGGCTCTGAAACTCCACGCCCTTTTCAAGTGCTGCGAGCAGCGGCTTGCCGGAGTTGGCATTCGGTTCCCAGTGATAGATGTCGAGCATCGTATTCCTCATTCGTACCAATAGGCCACGCCGCGCATCTCGACGCTGCCGCGTGGCGGCACGCCGCCGGGGCAGCTTGGGTCGTCAAATGCGCCGTGCGGCACATGGCTGGGCTGGCTCGGATCGGTATCATGGGTCTTGAAGACCAAAGCCTCGTCGGGTGTCATGTCGGCAAAATAGGCCCAGCGCTGGCCGGGATTGTAGCGGAGAACCCAGGCCTCGAACGAGAACACGATCTCGCCGTCGCGGTCGAACATCGCCCAGGCCGGTAGCAAATCCTCGCGCGCTACCGAAGCTGACTCACAAACCGCGAGCGGCACGTCCTGCGGCGGCGGAGTGAGCACGCGCCAGACATTGTACCGCGCGATGCGCGTGATCCTTCGTCCTTCTGGTGCCCGGCTCTGCGCGTTGAAGCGCGCGCCGGTCTCGTCGCTGATATCGACATGCACATAACGTGCGGGCCGCGAATTATCGAGCGCACCGGAATCGTTCGACCTTTCGCTAAAGCGCAGGATGGGAGGGCCCGTGACCTCGACATGATCTGCTCCCGAGACTTGCTGCAACAGTGCCAGAATCTCGGCCGGATGGATGCGCTCGACCTGGTCTTGATCGCGAAAGTCGGTCACGGCACTCTTGTGCGGGACCAGCGCGAAGCCCTCCTTCTCCAGCGAAGTCGGGGTCGCGCGGGCGCGGACATTCTCGATCTCCACCGTGCGCTGGGTCACGTTCATCCGGTCGCGGCTGTTGTCGTTTGCGAAGAATTCCATGCGCTGGTCCAGCAATTCGCTGAAGCCCAGAGTACTGGTAACGGTCTGGCGGTCGGACATGTCGGCCCTCACAAGAAATAGGCAATAGAACGGAATTCGATGCTTTCGCGCGGCTGCACACCGGGCGTGCTAGTGTCATAAAATGCGGTGTGCGGCACCCGCCACGCACCCTCACGGCGACTGTCGTGGAAGGTGAACAGCAGCGCCTCGTCACGCGTCATGCTGGAGAAATACCACCAGCGATGCTGGGGATTATGATGGAAGATCGCAGCTGCGATCGCCTTGTCATCGTCCATCGGCCTGAGCTGTTCCTCACGGCTGGGAATCTTGTCGACCACAAACATCGTGTTGGCCACTCCCTCGTCATGGCCCACCGTCTTGCCATCACACATCGCTAGCGGGCAGTCCTGTGGGGGCGGGGAAAAGGTGCGCCAGAAGCTGCTGTAGAAATAGCGCTTATAGGGTGGTGCATCGGGGAACCGCTGGCGGTAAATCGCCGCCGCCATCCGGTCGGCACGATCGGGCATGGAATCGACATGCGCTTCACCGGCAGGCGGCTGCACACTCCCGCTATGCGTGTAATCCTCTGTCTTATGCTGATGCTGACTCAAATCGCCCGAAGTGCGCACCATCCAGCCCATGGGAGCGACCAAGTCGGCGCCCGTCACATGCTTGATCGCCGTTGCAACTTCGTCAGGATAATGCGCGTCGACGTCCGCCGGATCGAGGAAGTTCTTCACTTCGCTGACATGCGGGATGAGCTGGAAGCCGTGGCTTTCGAGCGTGAACGCAGCAGCGTCAGGCCGGGCGTCGCGAATGACGACGTTATAGGGCAGATATTCGCCAGTATTCACTTCCTCGCCGGCTGACACGAATCGGCGATTGATGAAGGATCCGGGGGCGAGATAGTTGATCTGTGCAGCAATTGCTGGAGCATCGGTCTCGATATCGGCCATTGGGCTTTCCCTCAATGAACTTCGCCGGAAAAGGTGCGCAGCCCCGGATTCGTGTGATCGGGCATGGCGAGCGCTTCCTTGACGGCGGCGCGCTCGGAGATGCGGTTGCGCCAGGCTTCCAATCGCGGATGCCTGTCCTCGTCGGTCAGGTCCGGGAACATCCGCGCGACATACATCCCGCAATGGGCGTAGAAGTTGATGTCGGCCAGTGTGTACATCTCACCCGCCAGCCACTGTGTCTCGGCCAGCTGTGCCTCGACCTTGTCCAGCGCCACAGCAATCTTGCGCTTGGCATTGGCTAGGTCCTCCTCGCTAAAACCGGAGCGTGCCGTCTTCCACTTCTCTCGCTGTTCATGGAGCGGGATCCGCTCGACCAGCCGATCAAAGTCGCCGCTCTCCATCCCCCGCGCCAGCACACCAACAAAACGGTGCCAACCCCACATCGAGACGAAGTTCATGACATGCTCGTCGATGAACTTGTTCCAGTACCGCATCCGCGCATTTCCGACAGGCGTACTCGGACGCAATGCTGGTGCATCGGGAAAGGCGTCTTCGAGATATTCGTTGATCACGCTCGTCTGCGTGATGATCGTCCCGTCATGATCGAGAACTGGTACCTGGCCCTCGGGATTGATCGCGATGAACCGGGGATCGTGCTGCTCGAACTTGTGCAGGTCAATATAGGCGCTTTCGAAAGCGAGACCTTTCTCGAACAGCGGGATCAGGCATTTGAGCGAATTGGCACCGGGCTCAGAATGATAGAGTTTCAGCACGGCAGTCCTCCTGATCGGCGCGCGGTCAAATGCCGGCGGTGTTGGTGACAGGAGTACAGGCTGGACTGCTTGCCCGGTAGCAGGCTGTAGGCTATGACACCCCTAGGCTCTAGGCTATTGGTTCAGTATGCTCGGTCTCACCTTTCGGCAATTGCAGGTCTTCGTCGACGTGGTCGAACTTGGGAGCTTTCGTGCCTGTGCCGATCGTCTGGGCATCAACCAAGTGTCTGTCTCCGGCCACATCCACTCGATGGAACGACAAATAGGGCACGCGCTGTTTTATCGCCGCCAAGGCGTGACGTCCGAACTGACCGAAAACGGCCACCTCCTTTATCGCTACGCTGTGCCGATGCTTGAACAAGCGCATGATCTCATGCAGGAGTTGGGGTCAACTGAGGCAGGACGGCTTCGCCCGCGTTTGATCGCTACGGGGCCGGGCTATGTCACCTTCCGCCTCGCAGGTGTGCTTGCGGAATTTGGCGAGCGCTTCCCCGAATATCAAATCGAGATCGAACCCAATGATTCCTACCCTGCCGCAGATGCTGTGGCTCGCGGGGATGCCGACATCGGTTTTCACATCGGCTTGGAGGGAACGTTGCCGGCGTCCTGCGAAATTGTCGGCCGAGAGAGAATCGCGTTTTATGTCGGTCGCAGCCATCCACTCGCGACCCGGAATATCGTCTCGGCCGAAGATCTCTCCGCTTGCCCGCTCATCTCCTTGCCGCGGAAGGATAGGCTGCGGGACGTGGTCGAAGCCGTGTTGGCGCAGCTTGGGGTTTCAGGCAATCTTGTCGCCTTGCAGACAGCCAATGCAGCATTGGCGCAGCGCACTTTGCTACAAGGCAAAGCCATGGCCTGCCTCTTTGCCCAAATAGCGCGGGTCGAGGTTGAGCTAGGTAATCTTGTCGAACTGCCATTGGCAGAAGCCTTGCCCATGATCGAGGTCGGCGTTATTCTTTCTAGGAGAATTTCCGGACGCAAGGCTGCCGCAGAATTACTCATGCTATCACGTAGAGGATGGCCGGTCAGCCAGAAGAGCCCGCCAGATTGATCGCTAGAGGCAGCAACAAAGGTCACAAGTGGGCTGATCCCGCAGTGCCTGAAAGTTTTCTTTGGACCGTGGCAATTACCCCTTCCACTTCCAATTTTGCCGTTCTCGCGCGGAGTGTCCAATAGCAAATTGATTGCCAAAAGCCGAAACTCGGCGGTTGGCTCGCTGGGGGTGAATTTCGACCGAAATGGCCTAGGCCCCCGCCAGTTCGGCCCGTGCTATTCCCGAAGCAAAGCGTGCAGCCCTGGACGGACTGTCGCAACCGAAGCGCGGCGTTAGCGAAATCGAAGGCGACCTGCAGCACGTTCTTTCTCAAATCAATCCTTTGGGCGCGCCCGTCGATGTAGGCCTTCCCGCCCAGGAACTCGATGACGCACGCAAGCGCAAGCTATCAGCAAGGGATGCCCTCTAGCAGGCTCGAGACGCCCTCGGGACGGCAACGACTGCAGAGGCGTTGGCCCGCCAAGCTTACGACGACGGGATTGCTTCGGTCCCCGAGGACTTGCGCCGACACGACCTTCTGCAGGGCGCAAACGATGCCGCCCCCGCAAACTTGGGCAGCCGAAAGCAGCTACTCGCTGACGCCGACCTAATGTAGCGGGAGTTTGATGCCATCGCTCTCGTTCGACGCCATCGCTATCAAGACCGCAGCCGAATTCCAGAGCGCAACTTCGACGATCGTGATGAGAGTGAAATGTGCGATTGATCGGCACGGATGCCGACGGCAGGTCTCCATCATCTCATTCCTGCGGTGAAGGCGCAGTCATTGACCCGATCGTCTCGATCTCCGCGATGCGCTGAAACTCACACAGATATTCCTGCCGATGGTTCGATAGCCAGCGAACCACCCGGGCGTTGCTGAGCAGTTTCGTGACGTATCAGCGAGAATGTTGAATTCAGCCACAGTTAGTGATCGAAATCTCGTTCAGCCAAAAATGCGGGCCACTGAAGCCAGACATTCTGACACCGTGTCCATGGACACACCGACCCCCGCGTCACGCGCGTACGACGGCCAATCCGCGAGGGCCGCGCGAACATCGTCAATGGCGGCGCCAACACGCTTGGCTGGGACCCCGTGGTTCTTCCCAAGCTTCTCGACATGCTCGCGAGTGATGGCGCGGCCTTCGCCCAGAACAGCCATGTAATGCTCGCCGCCAGGGCCATTCGAGAACGTAAGATCGAAAGCAGGCGCAAGCCGCCAGTTTCCTCGGTCATCCATCAGGTAGGCATGCTGGCGGACATGATCGTCACGGTTTCGCGCGAGCACGTTGAAGATCATGCGGCGGAAGGCATGCTCGACGTCCGCCATGCTGTGCGTGATCGCCAAAGTCGCCTTGAGGAAGCCGTCGTAATCAACGCTCGGCATATGGGGGGACGCTTCCAGGGCTCCTCCGAGGCTGACCATGTGCAGCCGCTTTCCCGGCGCCGGTCGATCGAAACGCCTGGTTGCGAAATGGCCGGGCCCAGTCGCCGACGGGATCAACCGCGTTTCCGCCATGTCGATCTGCGCAGCGCGGGCCATACGTGCATAGGCCTCTTCCAGCGGCCCGATATCAGCAGGATCATTGGTTGCTGCAAATTTGACGATCCATTCCTCACTGGCGCTTCCGATCCTCGTGACAGCCAGTTCGTCTCCGGCGGACAGACTACCGCCTGCGCCGATCGCCACGTGCACTTTCGGGCGCGCGCCACCAGAACCGCCGCCGAGGCGCGCTAGCAGATCATCCAATTCGGACTCCTTGCCCAGCAAGACATGGCGGGCTTCATCGGCCAGAAGGTCAAGGTCGATGCTGTCAGCTGGCTCGCCCGTGAGTGTTTCAGGCTGAAAGACCAGAGCACCGCGGCCTTTCGTACCAACCAAGGCGAGTCGGTCGACCGCATCGAGAGCTTCGAAACGGTGGCCCAACTGCTGGACCCGACGTTTCAATAATAGCATCCCCCAGGCATCGGGCAGGCAGTCCGACAGGAAACCGTGAAGTCCATCGAATGTCCGACTGCGCGCAGGGTGCAGGCCGGGCTCGGCAGGGTAGCGCAAGGGAGAGATTGAGAGGCCCTGTGCAATGACGTCTGCCGACCATTCGAGTTGTGCCAGTCCAGCAGCCATCGCGAGCCTGCCGACCGAAAGCGCCGGTGCATTCTGATCGGTGAGCAGCCCAATTGCCAAGGGCGTTCCCGGCGCAAGCTTCATTGCCTTGTCCCCGCAGCGCGCTGCCGGAGCGGCTTTGTTGCCTTGCGCTGCTGCGCGAGCAGTTCATCCATGCTCGATGCCTCCATCTCTGGGAACAGGGCGGCAATGCCCTCATCGCATCGCAAAGCAATGGCCGCGCGAACAAGATCCTCAATGGAAGCTCGACCTTCGGCTTCCATCCGCCGCCACGTTCGGTGAGCTACTCCTGCCTTGGCAGCTGCCGCTTGCTGGGTAAGGTCGAGCGACAGGCGGCGCGCCTTGATCCGCTTTCCGAGGTCCGCCATCTGGTCATTAAGAGTTAGAAGCATTGGCCATATATGGCCTGCTAGGTCGAAAACGTCAATTTTATGGGCCGCATGTGGCCGACCCATTCGTATACTATGAGCTGGCTCAAATTTTGCGCTGATAGTCCAGCCTCGTCACAAGCCACTTCGCTGCAAACGCTCAGCGAGTTCCTGCTCTTCGGCGATATTGTATTGAGGTATGGCTCGCGCGGTACATCCGCGTAAACGCTGGACTTAGCTCCAGTCGCCAGCCTTCCCGCCAGTTCCATGCATTTCCACGCAAGACCGGCCGTCCGATCATTTTCTCAAGAGTGAGAAGGATGCAGAACAGGAAGAAAATCATGGCTTCATGCGGCTCTGGCAGGGCCGCTGATGAGCCTAGCGACGACACTCGTAGGAAATACGCTGCCGATGCGAAAAAACCAGAGCCAGTGTGATGGGCTTTAGCCATTTCATCAAAGACATATAGCTTTGCAAAACAAGTCTTAAATGTTCGCGTCGCGCTCTTTGCAGGATGGATTGGCGAACTATGGTCCGTTATGCGGCGGCGCGATCAGGGTATCGATCGGCGAAGAAGGAATGCAGGCTTCGTTCTGCAGTGCCAAACGCATCATTGTCATTCATTGGCTGCCATCCTTCTGGTCAGCACGTCCGCCATATCGTCCGAAATTGTGCCGTTTTCCATCAGATATTGGAAGAACAGTTTCGCGAGGCTGATCTCGTTCTCGCTGGTCGGGTTTACCTCATACCTGAGGTTGAAATCCTTCGCGAGGCGGATCGCCTGCTCGAACATCTGCAGCAGGTTATCACGAAATGCATATTATTGCCGTATCTGTATAATGAGTAGCCATCGGCGGGTGAGCACGCAGAATACGGAGGATTTGCTGATATGCAAATGATGACCATCCGAGAAATCGCGCGGCATTCGGGCTGGCCGGAGGGCCGAATCCGCCGCCTCGTGGCAGGCCGCCGGCGCGTTCGGCGGTTGGTCAGACCTCAATCTGATGCGCAACACTTACACGCATGCCGAGGATGCTGAGATCAAGATCAATCAGGCCCTGCGACGGGGACTGTTGAAAGCCGAGCGCAAGACGCGGCTCAAGCTGAGAAAGGAGCTCTGATGCTGTACGGGTTTTGTACGAGAGGAGGTCGATTCCGGCCCATTTCGGGGGTGAAACGGGGTCAAAACCTGCAAGTGAGAAAAATGGCCATCCATAAACTCCCCAAATTTCAAAGGGGTTTATGGTGGGCGCGGCGGGGATTGAACCTGCGACCCCACCCGTGTGAAGGGTGTGCTCTACCACTGAGCTACGCGCCCGTCGGGGCAGCCTTTAACGGTCTGCCGGACAGGGGCGGGGCATTACGACGGCGGGCCTTGATTGACAAGTGGGGCAATCAAGATATTTGCGCAGACCATGACTGATGAAACGCCCCAAGCTGTAACCGCTCCCGAAACCGCTCCCGTCACCGCAGCGCCCGCAACCTCCGGGTCTGATGTGCCGCCGGACCGGCTTGCAATCAATCCGCGCAGCCCGTTCTTTGATGAAGAGAAACTGCGTCGCGGCATTGGCATCCGCTTCAAGGATGTGGTCCGCACCAATGTTGAGGAATACTGCATTTCCGAAGGTTGGGTGCGCGTTCAGGCCGGTAAGGCGATGGACCGTAAGGGTAATCCGCTTACCCTCAAGCTGAACGGCACAGTCGAGGCGTGGTTTGAAGATCTGGGTGAAGGCGCGCCTGTCGCGAAAATTTGAACCGCCAAGATTTGAATGGGTCACGCGGGCGGTCCTAACCTTGGCAACAGCCGTCCGCGTTCCTGTGCTACCAGCGCGGTTAGCCATTCCTGAAACGCGCGCACGCGCAACAGGTTGTGCGTGTCCTTGTGAGTCACCAGCCAGAACGAGCGCGTGATGCGGCGGTCCGGAAATACCGGCGCCAGTGATGAATCTGCATCGCCGATAAAACATGGCAGCACGCCGATCCCCGCGCCCGCAGCAATCATACGGTGCTGCGCATTGATCGAGGATGAGCGCACCGTGGCTGACAAATTCGGCTCGATCTCGGCCAGATAACGCAGCTCGGGCGCATAGAGCAGATCGGGAATATATCCTACCAGCGGATAGCCGGCGGCAAGGTCTGCGGGTTTGCTTGGCATGCCGTGGCGCGCCAGATAATCGCCCGAGGCATAGAGCCGCAGCGCATAGTCCGACAGCTTGCCTGCGATCACCGGTCCTGCCCGCGGGCGCGATAGCGTGACCGCCAGATCGGCTTCGCGTTTCGAAGGACTGAGAAATCCGCTCGACGCCACCAGATCGAACATCAGGCGCGGGTGCTGCTCGGTAAAGCTGCGTAAATGGGCGGCCACCAGCCACGTGCCAAACCCTTCGGACAGGCTGACACGCAGCAATCCCCCTGCGCCAAGCCCGGATTCGGTGTTTTCCGAGATGCGGCGTGCGGCATGTTCCATCGCCTCCACTTCTTCGAGCATACGCTCGCCCGCCTCGGTCAGGACTTGGCCCTGCCGTGTCTGTTCGAACAGCGTCGTGCCTAGCCGCGCCTCAAGCCTGCGCAAACGGCGGCCCATCGTTGTGGCATCGACGCCCGATTGCGCCGCCGCGCGCGAGAGCTGGCCTGCTCGCGCAATCAGCAGAAAGTCCTGAAGATCGTTCCAGTTGATTGCCATTGGTCCCATCCAAAATCCCACAGCGGTATCGCGCCTGCGTTTTTGCAGTTCAGCATTGCATGAAGTGGCCTTGCCTGCAAACGTGAGGGAGTGCAGGAAAGAGCGATAAATTTTAACGAGAGGATATGGATCGCCAAACTTGCCATGGCTTGGCGAGGCTATCCTTTCCTGAAAGCCGAGGATTAACAATGGCCGTCGCCCAAGCAATCGAACTGTCTCCCGAAGCTGCCGAAATCGCGGCGCTGGTCGCCCGCTCGCGCGCTGCGCAGGCGCAGATCGCAAACTATACGCAAGAGCAGGTCGATGCGCTGATCCGCGCGATGGTGTGGTCGGTGGCCCGCGAAGATGTGGCCGAAAAGATTGCGCAGCACACCGTCGATGAAACGCAGCTTGGCAACTATGACGGCAAGTACCTCAAGATCTTCCGCAAGACCCGCGCCACGCTCCATGACATCATCCACGACAAGTCGGTGGGCGTGCTTGAAGAAGACGCGGTCCGCAATATCGTGAAGATCGCCAAGCCGGTTGGTGTGATCGGTGCGCTGTCGCCTTCGACCAACCCCGAAGCGACCCCGGTGATCAAGGCGATTTCGGCTGTAAAGGGCCGCAACTCGATCATCGTTGCGCCGCACCCGCGCGCCAAGCTGACCAACAAGATGATCTGCGATCTGATGCGCGAAGCCATCGTCAAGATGGGCGGCCCCGCCGATCTCGTGCTCAGCATCGATATCCCTTCTGTTGAAAAGACCAACGAACTGATGCGCCAGTGTGACCGCGTGCTGGCCACTGGCGGCACGCCGATGGTCAAGGCGGCCTATTCGTCGGGCACTCCGGCATTGGGTGTGGGCGTGGGCAACGCGGTGATCACCGTGGATGATACAGCCGATCTGGATGATGCCGCCGAAAAGATCCGCATTTCCAAGACGCTCGATCTTGCTGCATCTTGCTCGTCAGACAACAGCGTAATCCTGCTGGACGCCATCTTTGACGAGATGCTCGAAAAGCTCCAGCACCAGGGCGGCTACATTGTTTCGCCCGAAGAAAAGACGCTTTTGCAGAACGTGATCTGGGTCGATGGCCATATCAACGCCAATGCCGTGGCGCAGCCTGCCGAAAAGATCGCAGGCATGGCGGGTTTTGGCCTGCCCGAAGGCAAGATCTTCTTCATCGTGCCCGAAACCGGCGCTGGCCCAGACTTCCCGTTCTCGGGCGAGAAGATGACCGTGACGATGGCGCTCTATCGCGCCAAGGACATTGATGAGGCCATCGCGCTGACCAACTCTATTCAAGCCTATCAGGGGCAGGGCCACAGCTGCGGCATCTATTCGCAATCCGATGAAAACATCATGAAGCTGGCCAATGGCACTCGCACCAGCCGCGTGATGGTCAACCAGCCGCAGTCCGCATCGAACAGCGGCAACTTGTGGAACGGCATGCGCCAGACCTTCTCGCTCGGCTGCGGAAGCTGGGGCGGTAATGGCACCAACAACAACATCACCTGGCGTGACCTGATCAACGAAACCTGGGTGTCAAAGCCGCTGGCGCAGCCCAAAGTCCTGCCAAGCGACGAGGACCTGTTCGGCGACGTCATCGCAAGGCTTGCCTGACGGCCCGATATGAGGGCGGTCTTCTGTCCGTTACGCAAGGCAATGCTCCGGAGCGGGGTGGCAGGCGACCTGCCTACCGCTCCGGAGCTTGTTTGACGATGCATCCGGCATTTTCGGCCTGTACCAAGGCCGATACTGGACAGGGAAGATGGCGGGGCTTACCTGCCACAAGCAACTTTAAAGGCGTGGTTAAACCGTGCCACGGGATGAAAGCATGACTGATCAATTCGCGCTGACCGAAGACCAGATCGCCATTCAGGAAATGGCGCGCCGCTTTACCGCTGATGCCATTACCCCGTTTGCCGCGCAATGGGACGAGGATCACGCGTTCCCGCGTGAAACAATAAAGGCCGCAGCCGACCTGGGCTTTGCCGCGATCTACGTGAGCGAGGAATCGGGCGGTATCGGCCTTGGCCGCCTTGAAGCCGCGCTGATCATGGAAGCGATGGCCTATGGTTGCCCGGCTACCAGCGCCTTTATCTCGATCCACAATATGTCGGCGTGGATGATCGACACGTTCGGCAGCGACGATCTTAAATCACGCTATCTCCCCGGGCTGGTCACGATGGACCAGATGGCGGGCTATTGCCTGACCGAGCCAGGTTCTGGTTCCGATGCTGCCGCGCTGAAAACCACGGCAAAGCTGGAAGGCGATCACTATGTCGTCAACGGCACCAAGCAGTTCATCTCGGGCGGCGGCGTCAATGATGTTTACGTCACCATGGTGCGCACGGGCGATAACGGGCCAAAGGGCATTTCCTGCCTCGTGATCGAAAAGGACATGCCCGGCGTCAGCTTTGGCGCGCCAGAGCGCAAGCTGGGCTGGAATGCCTCGCCTACCGCGCAAGTGATCTTCGATAACGTGCGCGTGCCTGTCGCCAACCGCGTGGGCGAAGAAGGCGATGGCTTCAAGTTCGCGATGGCAGGGCTTGATGGCGGGCGTTTGAACATCGGTGCCTGTTCCTTGGGTGGCGCACAGCGTTGCCTTGATGAAGCGATAACTTACGTCAAAGACCGCAGCCAGTTTGGCAAGGCGATTGCCGAATTCCAAAACACCCAGTTCCAACTGGCCGACATGGCAACCGATCTCGAAGCTGCGCGTGCTCTGCTCTATCTTGCGGCAGCCAAAGTCAGCGCCAATGCACCTGACAAGACGCGCTTTTCCGCCATGGCCAAGAAGCTGGCAACCGACAGTGGCTCGTCCATCGTCGATCGCGCGCTGCAAATGTTCGGCGGCTATGGTTATCTGCGCGATTACCCGATTGAGCGGTTCTGGCGCGATCTGCGCGTCCACCGCATCCTCGAAGGCACCAACGAGATCATGCGTATGATCATTGGCCGGGACTTGCTGAAATGACCGGTGAAGTCCTTGCAAAGCGCGAAGGCGGCGTCGGCATCCTCTCGCTCAACCGCCCCAAAGCGATCCACGCCCTGACTTATGGCATGGTGCAGGCGATGGTCACAGCGCTGCTGGAATGGCGCGGGGATGATGGCGTCGGCGCGGTTCTGATCGATCATGCCGAAGGGCGCGGCTTTTGCGCAGGCGGCGATATTGCGTTCCTGCGCAATTCTGCGCTGAACGATGGCGGCGCATCGGGGCGCAAGTTTTTCCACGATGAATACCAGCTCAATCACTTGCTGATGACCTATGGCAAGCCGGTCGTGGCGTACATGGATGGCATCACGATGGGCGGCGGTGTCGGCCTGTCCGATCCGGCAACCTACCGCGTGGTCACGCAAGCAACGCGCTATGCCATGCCGGAAACCGGCATCGGCCTGTTTCCCGATGTTGGCGGCGGCTGGTTCCTGTCGCGGATGAAGGGGCGCATGGGGCAGTATCTTGCACTCACCGGTGCGCGGCTGGATGGTGCAGAATGTTTGTGGGCAGGCCTTGCCTCGCACTATCTTCCGGCGGAAAATTTGGGCGAGGCCAAAGCGCGGATCGCGGGAGATCCTGCTGCCATCGCCACGATCTTGCGTGAATTGTCTGCCATTCCGCCCGAACCGAAGATTGCCGCGCATGCAGCAGAGATCGAACGCCTGTTCGCATCGGACCGCTATGAGGACATCCTTGCCGCACTGGCCGCTGAAGACACCGATTTTGCCCGGACGACGTTAAAGGCGCTCGCCACCAAAAGCCCGCAGACTTGCAAAGTCGCGCTCCGCCAACTGGCCACCAGCCTGACTTTGCCTGATTTTGCGGCCAATATGGTGATGGAATATCGCATCGGTTCCCGCGTGCTGCTTATGCCCGATTTCGCCGAAGGCGTGCGCGCGGTCATTGTCGATAAGGACAACGCGCCGGTATGGTCGCCCGCCACGCCCGAAGGCGTGACTGACGATTTGCTCGATGCGATATTCGCGCCGCTGGGCGCTGCTGACGAATGGAAACCGCTATGATCTACGAAACGATCCTCGTCGAACACCACGATGCCGTCACCCTGATCACGCTAAACCGTCCGCAGGCATTGAACGCGCTCAACTCGCAAATCCTGACCGACCTGATCGATGCCTTTTCCGCGTTTGAGGCTGATCCGGCACAGCGCTGCGCCGTGTTGACAGGGTCGGGCGAAAAGGCCTTTGCCGCAGGTGCCGACATCAAGGAAATGGCCGACAAGCCCGCGTCCGATTTCTTCAACGAAGATTTCTTTGCCAAGTGGACCACCCATGTTGTGAAGTCCACGCGCAAGCCGTGGATTGCGGCGGTCAATGGCTTTGCCCTTGGTGGCGGTTGCGAACTGGCGATGATGGCCGATTTCATCATCGCCTCTGATACCGCCAAGTTCGGCCAGCCCGAAATCAAGCTGGGCGTCGCTCCCGGCATGGGCGGATCGCAGCGCCTGACGCGCGCGGTGGGCAAGGCCAAGTCGATGGACATGTGCCTGACGGGCCGGATGATGGATGCGGTCGAAGCCGAACGCGCAGGCCTCGTCAGCCGGATCGTGCCATTGGCCGATCTGCTCGCCGAAGCGTTGAAGACTGCTGCCGCAGTCGCCGCGATGCCGCCGATGGCTGCGATGGTGAACAAGGAAATGGTCAACGCCGCGTTTGAAACCACGCTCGATCAGGGCCTGCTGTTCGAACGCCGCGCCTTCCAGATCCTCACCGCCACCGAAGACAAGGCCGAAGGTATGAAAGCCTTCGTCGAAAAGCGCCCCGGCGTCTGGACCGGTCGCTAATCTTGAGAGTCCCCCTCCCGTTTACGGGAGGGGTTAGGGGAGGGCATGTTGGCCCTCGGCAACAAACCACCGATCGGGAACAGGCCCTCCCATGGCCTCTACCGCAAGCGGGAGGGGAGATTCACAATGAAAATCGCATTCATCGGCCTTGGCAATATGGGCGGCGGCATGGCCGCAAACCTTGTGAAGGCGGGCCACGATGTCCACGCTTTCGATCTTGCCGAAGCCGCGCTCACCCGCGCGGCTGAAAGCGGCTGCACCACTTATACCTCGGTCAAGGAGGCGGTGCAGGGTGCCGATGCCGTCGTGTCGATGCTGCCCAATGGCGCGATCGTAAAGTCGGTCTATGCCGCTGATGTGATCGGCCAGGCCCCTGTCACCGCCCTGCTGCTCGATTGCTCCACCATTGATGTCGCCACCGCGCGCGAAGTGGCTGCCTCTGCCGCCGCCGCCGGTTATGCCATGGTCGATGCGCCGGTATCGGGCGGAATCGCTGCGGCCAATGGCGGCACGCTCACCTTCATGGTCGGCGGCAGCGACGAAGCCTTCGCCCGCGCCGAACCGATCCTTTCGGCCATGGGCAAGGCCGTGATCCATGCAGGCGCCAGCGGCGCGGGCCAAGCTGCCAAGATCTGCAACAACATGCTGCTCGGTGCGTCGATGGTTGCCACCTGCGAAACCTTCGCCATGGCTGAAAAGCTCGGCCTCGATCTGCAAACCTTCTATGATATCTCGTCCAAAGCCTCGGGCCAGTGCTGGTCGATGACCGCCTATTGCCCCGTCCCCGGCGTCGGACCGCAAAGCCCGGCTGACAACGATTATCAAGGCGGCTTTGCCACCGCTCTCATGCTCAAGGATTTGAAGCTGGCGATGGCTGCCGCTGCCGATGCCGGTGCCCAAGTGCCAATGGGCGCGCGCGCGGAAGAGCTTTACTCCGCCTTTGCTGATGCCGGTAACGCAGGTCTTGATTTCTCGGCCATCATCAAAACGTTGTAATCGGCGTTATTTCGTGCGACTGGCGATGATCGTGCCAATCGGGTCATCAGCCAGCGCAGGTTTAATCCGCGCAGGTGGCTGCGGTAACTTTTTACCACTACCAAAGGTTAATGTGCCGTGGATCTTTGTGGCCGGTGCAGAGGCCTCTGGCCGGATGCCGCGCAAGAAGTCCGCCCCGATTCGCGATACCGGCGTTTCGCTCGCTTTCGCCTTCTGCACGCTGCCACTGGATGAAAGCACTGACAGCCGTTCAGCCCGTCCGGGCTTGTCAGGATAGATGAACCCGTTGACCGGCCACGCCGTCGTGCCCAGATTGCCAATCGGCGCATACCACACGCGCACCTGGCTCCAGTCGTTATCCGGCGATACGTCCACCGCGCGCACATTGTCCTCGATCTGCCCGCGCCGCCCGTCAATTTCAGACCAATTGGCGTGGCGCAGCAGCACATTGCGCGAATCGATAATGCGGCTAACGGCGGCAACATGGCCCAATTCCATGCGACCATGCGGGCGGAAGCTCATCACCGCGCCCACTTTCGGGCGGTTCCCACGGGCATAGCGGCCCTCGGCCTGCCCCCACCACGTTAATGCATCGCCAAAAATGCGGATGCCGCTAACAGCGCGGGCATAAGGCACGCATTGCAGGTACGGCAATTCCTCGCCGCTCCTGTCCGAAGGCGCATCAAACCGCGCGGCCTTATTGATTTCAGCAGCATAGGTCCCGCTCCCGAAAAGGGAGAAGCCACATAAGACGGCAACAGGGACAAACTTTCTACTCATCCCGGCAATTATGTGCCGCTAGGGTTATAGTGACACTTAGACCAATGGTTAATTTGGGACTAATCAAACTTCCGGACTTAAAAGGCGCTCTTGCGTTCACGCGCCGGAACAGCCACGGGAGGTCTATGCGCCCACAAGTTATCATTATCGGACGCCCCAACGTGGGCAAGTCCACCATTTTCAACCGACTCGTCGGCAAAAAACTCGCGCTGGTCGATGATCAGCCCGGCGTCACGCGGGACCGCCGCTTTGGCGATGCCACGCTGCTCGGCCTCGATTTCACCATTGTCGATACCGCAGGCTGGGAAGATACCGATCCCGAAACCCTGCCGGGCCGGATGCGCAAGCAAACCGAAGCCTCACTGATCGGCGCAGACGTTGCGCTGTTCGTGATCGATGCGCGCGCCGGAATCACCCCGCTGGATGAGGAAATCGCCCGCTATCTGCGCCAGAACCGCGTGCCCATCGTGCTTATGGCCAACAAGGCCGAAGGCCGTCAGGGCGATCCGGGCATTTTTGAGGCGTTTTCTTTGGGCTTTGGTGAACCCATCGCGTTCTCGGCAGAACACGGGCAGGGCCTTGCCGATCTGTTCGAAGCGCTGCGCCCGCTGATCGAGGCCAAGCAATCCGAAGCGGACGATGACGACATCCTCTCGCTTGATGACGAAGAGGAATTCGATCCTGAATCGGTCCTCAAACTCGCCATCGTGGGCCGCCCGAACGCGGGCAAATCCACGCTGATCAACAAGATGCTCGGCGAAGACCGTCTGCTGACCGGGCCGGAAGCGGGCATCACGCGCGATTCGATTGCGATTGACTGGCAGTGGTTTGATCCCAAACGCGAAGGCTATCGCCCCGTCCGCCTGATCGATACGGCGGGCATGCGCAAAAAATCGAACGTGGTCGATAAGCTTGAAAAGATGTCGGTCGCCGATGCGCGCCACGCCATCGATTTTGCCGAAGTCGTCGTGCTGATGCTCGATTCCACGCGCGGGCTGGAACATCAGGATCTCAAGATCGCCTCGATGGTGCTCGAAGAAGGCCGCGCGCTGATGATCTGCATCAACAAGTGGGACATCGCCGAAGATCCCTCGGGCCTGTTCCAGGGCATCCGCGCCGCATTGGAAGATGGCTTGGCGCAAGTGCGCGGGGTGCCGCTGCTGGCGATCTCGGGCCGCACCGGCAAGGGCCTTGATGAGATGCTCTCCGCCGCGTTCGAAATTCGCGCCGCATGGTCAAAGCGCGTGCCCACCGCCGCGCTTAACCGCTGGTTCGATGATGCGCTCGCCGCCAATCCGCCGCCCGCGCCCGGTGGCCGCCGCATCAAGCTGCGCTATATCACGCAGGCCAAAACGCGCCCCCCCGGCTTCGTCTTGTTCGGCACCCGCCTCGATCAATTGCCCGAAAGCTACCGGCGCTATCTGATCAACGGCATGCGCCGCGAACTCGGCTTCGATGCCGTGCCGATCCGCCTGACCCTGCGCAGCCCCAAAAACCCGTTCGCCAAAACATAAGGCACCGCAAAATTCCCAACGCCGCCCTCCCGCTACACCGCGCTATGCTCCCGCAAGGGCTGGGCGCGGCGCTGAGGCGCGGCATCAAAGGCAAATGCCCTCGCTGCGGCGAAACCCACTTGTTCGCGAAGTTTTTGAAACCTGCGACACGCTGCCGCCGCTGCGGCCAAAACTGGACACTCCACGCCGCAGACGATTTCCCGCCCTACATTTCGATCCTGCTCACGGGCCATATCATGGCCCCGGTCATCATCGAACTCGGCCTCCACACCGCGCTGCCGGGCTGGGCAATGATGCTGATCGTCGCGGTCATGGCCGTGGCGCTGCTGGTAGCCCTGCTTCAACCCGCCAAGGGCGGCGTTATCGCCCTGCAATGGTGGCTAGGCCTCCAAGGCTTTGCCGGCCATGCCGGAAAGGTCGAAGCAGGGGTCTCCTAACCCTGCGCCCCCCAACGCCGCACTCCACGCCCACTGACGGCACACACCCGCTCCCCCACTATCACCGCCCCTCTCCACCGTCACCCCGGGTCAAGCTGTATAGACCGGAGACATCGTAGACGTTTGTTCGGTGACATGGTGGACACTTTTGGCATGGAGGAGAGCCATGCCGTTCAGGGAGTGTTCGCGTGTGATGGAGCGTGAGGAGTTTTGTCGGCTTGCGCTGACAGAGGGTGCGAACCGTCGGGAGTTGTGTCGACGTTTCGGGATCAGCCCGAGCATCGGCTACAAGTGGCTGGATCGGTATCGCGAGGGGGGAGTGGCAGGTCTTGGTGACCGATCGCGGCGGCCTGCCATCAGCCCGGGGCGACGATGACGAGGACGGCAGCTTTTAGGGAAAGGCTCGTCTGTGTTGAATGACAGGAAGTGGGTGGATTTCGGAAGGGCGACTTTCAGCAGTTTCTTCGCTGCTTGCTTTACTTTGAACCTACAGACACGACCTGAGCGGTTCCGAATTTGACGAGCGAAATTTCCGTATCTTTGAACCAAAAGCTCGCGCTTCGCAGATCGCCTAATTGTGGGCTATTGTGTAGGCGATAATCAGTACAGTCCCACCATACGAAAATTGGCTGTCGAGTGTCGGAGAACGACAGAATATCGATCCGCGAAATGGGGCACTCGAGAGAAAATCTAATAAACTCGGACGAATTTAAAGAGACACTTCCGGTCTGGGCTTCAAATTTAATCGCATCAAGGGCGGCATTTCCTTCGAGAATACTCTCTAAAAGTGAGGCAACTTTTTTAACATCTCTTGCGTAGTCAAATTGAAAACTTTTATGCTGAGCGCTGTCAGGGGCAGAAACTGCCAAAAAATATGCGAGCAGAGTGAAGGTGAGTTTCGGCATTTTGCGCCACTTATCAGGGTTGTATTTCACTAGGCTGAACGACCGATATGGGGTCGTTTCCCGACAGGCAGCCTTTAAACGGAAATCGCGAATATCCGCCGTTTCTCAAGCACACCCCTCACAAAAAGTTATTCGGCCAGATCATCGTGCGCCACATGTGTGCGGTCGGTGATCCGTCAAAGCCCAGCCCTTCCTCCGGCTCCTTGAAATTCCTTGCGATCACGCTTGCCAGTTCTTCCGGGTCCACCACCGGAAAGTCGTCGAAGAAGTAGGTGTCGTAAAGCGTGACCTGCCGCGCGGTCATGTACCATTCGTGGGTCTTGGCATATTCGGCATCGCGCAGCAGGTATTCGGGCACTTCGTAATCAGGCCCGAAGAACTTGTGGTAGCTTTCCGGATAGGCATAGCCGACGCTTTCATCGGGCACATATCGCAGCGCCTGATGGTACTTCACCGCAAAGGCCACTTCGGGATCGACATAAGGCGCGATCAGTTGCGCGCTCCAATATCCGTGGTCGGAGCGCACAAGGCAGCCGTTGGAAATGTCGTGCAGCAAACAGGCGAGCACCACCTTTTCGGGCAGGCCATCATCCAGCGCGCGCTTGGCGCTGACCAAAAGGTGCCGCACGGTGATATCGCCAAAGCGGCAGCGGAAGAAATCGAGCAGGCGGGGCCGCTCGGGCATGCGCGGCAGGGCGGGATTGTCGCCCATCATCATCACGGTTTTCGGGTTCAAGCTCTGCAACAACTCGGCCTCGTTGTCGACAAAGTCGGTGCCCACCCAGCCTACGGGCGATGGGTAAATCAGTCTTTCGCGCCCGGCCTGCGGCCAGCTTCTTTCGCTGTCATCCATCGGGAAAGGGTAGGCGCGGTGGCGGTTTTGGGCAAGTGCGGCTTGCCCACACCGCTGCGACTAAGGCCACTGCGTGACCTAAGTCTCGCTCCCCTCCCGCAAGCGGGAGTGGTTTTGCGGACCGCTTCTTCCCCCCTCCCGCAAGCGGGAGTGGTCGGGGGTGGGCTTTCCCGACCTATCCCGCAGCCACCAAACTCAAAGAACCTCGAACAGCCCCGCCGCACCCATGCCGCCGCCAACGCACATCGTCACGACCACATACTTTGCACCCCGGCGCTTGCCTTCGATCAGCGCGTGCATCACGCCGCGCGCGCCGGTCATGCCATAAGGATGCCCGATGGAAATGGCGCCGCCATTCACGTTCAGCAGCTCGTTCGGAATGCCCAGCTTGTCGCGGCAGTACAGCACTTGCACCGCGAAGGCCTCGTTCAGTTCCCACAGCCCGATGTCGGCCATGTTCAGGCCAAAGCGTGAAAGCAGCTTGGGGATCGCAAAGACCGGGCCGATGCCCATTTCGTCCGGCTCGGTCCCGGCCACGGCCATGCCTACATAGCGGCCCAGCGGTGCCAGCCCGCGCTTGGCGGCAAGTGCGGCTTCCATCACCACCACAGCTGCGGAACCATCGGAAAGCTGGCTGGCGTTGCCCGCCGTCACAAGCCCGCCTTCGATTACGGGCTTCAACGCGGTCAGGCTTTCCAGCGTGGTCGAAGGGCGGTTGCCTTCGTCCTTGGTCAGGTGGACATCCTGGAAGGTGACCTCGCCGGTCTCCTTGTTCTGCACGCCCATCTTGGCATCGACGCCCACGATCTCATCATCGAACTTGCCTGCCGCTTGCGCCGCTGCCGTGCGCATTTGCGATTGGAACGCGTATTCGTCACAAGCCTCGCGGCTGATGGCATAGCGTTTGCCGACCACTTCGGCGGTTTGCAGCATCGGCATGTAGATCGCCTTGTGCATGGCAATCAGGCTGGGGTCGAACGCCATGCGCAGCTCTTTGGTCTGCACCAGACTGATCGATTCTTGACCGCCTGCGGCCACCACGTCCATGCGGTCGACAATCACCTGCTTAGCGGCGGTGGCAATCGTCATCAGGCCTGACGAGCACTGGCGGTCCATGCTCATACCCGATGTGGTCACCGGCAGGCCTGCCTTCAGCGCCACCAGACGTGCGATATTGGCGGCCTGCTCACCCTGTTGCAGCGCGCTGCCCCACAGCACGTCGTCCACTTCGGCAGGATCGATCCCGGCGCGGGCAACCGCGGCTTGCAGCGATAGCGCGCCCAGCGATGCCCCCTGCGTTGCATTGAACGCGCCCTTGTAGGCACGGCCAATCGGGGTACGGGCGGCGGATACGATTACGGCGTCACGCATTGTCATAACTCCTCGAAACGGGTTGGATCAGGCGTTGAACTTTTCGCCAGCCGCCGCTTTGCGCGCCAGCAGCGGGGCCACGGGCAGGCCGTGCTTTGTCAGGCCGGCGGCAACGGTATCGGGGCCGATATGGTCGGCCCAGAACATCGGCCCGCCGGTCCATGCTGGCCAGCCATAGCCGTTGAGCCACACCGTATCGATGTCGCTCGCCCGTTGCGAAATGCCCTCATCAAGGATCATCGCGCCTTCGTTGATCATCGGATAGAGCAGGCGTTCGCGGATCTCGTCCTTGCCGATCTCGCGCTGCGGCCTCCCGGTCTTCTGGCCTTCCTTTGCGGCGAATTGCGCGATGATCGCCTTCACCTCATCCGAAGGGCTGCGCTGGCGGTTGTCGTCATAGTCATAGAAGCCCTTCTTGGTCTTCTGTCCCCAACGGCCCGCCGCGCACAGCGCATCGCGCACTGATTCAATCCGCGCAGGATCGCGGTGCCAGCCGATGTCGAGGCCCGCCAGATCGGCCATCTGCCACGGCCCCATCGGGAAGCCGAATTCGAGCAGCGCCTCGTCCACGTCCCAGTAATTCGCGCCTTCCATGATCAGCGCCAGCGCCTGATCCTGACGCGGGCTGAGCATGCGGTTGCCGATAAAGCCATGGCATACGCCCGAAACGACCGGCACTTTGCCGATCTTCACCGACAGCGCCATGACCGTCGCCAGTTGCGCGTGGCCCGTCTTTGCACCGCGCACCACTTCGAGCAGCTTCATCACATTGGCGGGCGAAAAGAAGTGCATGCCCAGCACCGCTTCGGGGCGGTTCGTTGCAGCCGCAATGGCGTTCACATCCAGATAACTGGTGTTAGACGCCAAAATTGCACCCGCTTTCGCCACCTTGTCGAGCTTGCCGAACACGTCTTTCTTCACGTCCATGCTCTCATAGACGGCCTCGATGATCAGGTCGGCCTCGGCCAAAGCGCCAAAATCCAGCGTCGGCGTCAACCGCGCCATCGCGGCCTGCGCATCAGCCGCCTCCATCTTCCCCCGCTTGACGGTGTTCTCGTAATTTTTGCCCATCGTCGCCACACCGCGATCCAGCGCCTCTTGCGTCATTTCCACGATGGTCACGGGAATGCCCGCCGACAGGAAATTCATCGTGATCCCGCCGCCCATCGTGCCAGCCCCGATTACGCCAACGCGGGCGATAGGCAGCAGCGCGGTATCGGCAGGAATATCTTCAATCGTCGCGGCCAGTTTGCGCGCGGCATCGATATGCTCTTTGGCACCGGGTATCGCATCAGACATCGGCTCTCTCCAGTTCAGGCGCGGCTTGTGGTCAGCGCGCTATAGATCAGCGTCTTCAACTGACGCCGGATGGGGTAAACAAACGAGGGGTAAAGCTGCGTCATGAACACCATGTGCAGCTTCTCTACCGGATCAACCATGAACGCGGTCGAGAAGATTCCGCCCCAGTAAAACTCACCGGCAGACCCCGGTACCAGCGCGCGCGCCGGATCGATGGTCACGCCAAAACCAAGGCCGAACCCCGCGCCTGCATTATGCGCTTCGCTGAACAACGACCGCGAGATTTGCGTGAGGTCTGCGCCGCCGGGCAGGTGATTGGCGGTCATCAATTGCAGCGTCTTGGGGCTGATGATGCGCGCGCCATCCACACCGCCACCGTTCACCAGCATCTGGCAAAAGCGGTGGTAATCTGCCGTGGTAGACAGCAACCCGCCGCCCCCGCTTTCAAAACGCGGCTCGCGCAGGGTGCTCGATTTTGCCGCCGGATCAAACAACAGCGGGGCCTCGCCCTCGCGATAAGCCCAGGCATCGGTCAACCGGTGCGCTTTGTCAGCAGGGCAATGAAAGCCGGTATCGACCATGCCCAGCGGCCCAAAAATGCGCGTGGCAAAGAACTCCCTCAAGCTCATGCCCGAAAGCCGCGCCACAATCGCGCCCAGCACATCGCTGCTCACCGAATAGTTCCAGCCCTGTCCCGGCTCGAACTCCAGCGGCAATTTGGCCAGTTCGGCCAAGAAGTGATCGTTGCCGGGCAGGCTGGCATGCCCGTCCAGCCGCCCTTTGCGATAAGCCGCGTCCACATTCGTGCGGTTCTGCAGGCCATATGTCAGCCCCGACATGTGCGTGAGCAGATCGACCATCCGCATCGCGGGTGCAGGCTTTGCGGGAAAGAAGTCCATCTCTCCGCCGCCACCGGTATAAACGCCCAGCTTGGCAAATTCGGGCACCACTTTCGTCACCGGATCATCCAGCGCCACTTTGCCTTCTTCCACCAGCATCATGAACGCCACCGCCGTCAGCGGCTTGGTCATCGATGCAATGCGGAAGATGCCGTCGGTAGCCATCGCCATGCCATCGGCGCGCGCAAGGCCGGAGGTGTGGCGATAAACCGCCTTACCATCGCGCGCCACCAGCACATCCACGCCGGGCAAGCGGCCCGATGCGACATATTCCGCATCCAGGAACGCGCCGATACGTTCAAGGCGCGCGCTATCAAAGCCAAGCGATGTAGGGTCGGCAAGGGTCATCAGGTCAGTTCCATCATCCAAACACCGCGACGCTTTGCAGCCCGCGCATTACTTCTACACCATCAGCGTTCCACATCCGCAGGGTTTCGCTGTCAAACCCTTCGGCCATGTGGTTCGATGCTGTTTCCAGCAGCCACCAGCCATCGCGCGTGGTTGGCGTATCGCCCAGTAAGGTGATGGCCCAGCTGATCGAACTGATCGGTCCTCGTCGTTCCATTTCGCGTAAGGAGCCCGGCGGCAGAGCGTCGGCAAGCAGAACCAATTCTCCGATTGGATCAAGGCCATCTCGGTTCTTCAGCCGGATCCAGCGGCGCACCACGCCGGGACGCACATCACCCTCAGCTTTGCCATATCGCATTTCAAGGTTTTGAATGAAGTGCAGCCCATCGGAATTGGGGATGGGCGCTGCGTCCTCAAACAGGGCTATGTCTGCCAATGTGCTGGCAGCGACAGCGCCATTGGCGGGCCGTGCGCCGCCAAACACCCACATTCCGCGATGAGCAAGCGATCCGTCGCAATACAGATCGGTCTGGACCTGGCTGACATTTTTGCCTTGGCGCAGCACTAAAACCTCGATTTCCACGTCAGCACCCACCGGCGCAATAAACCCGATTTGGCCCGCGCGCAAAGAAGGCAGATCAGGCATGGCTTGGCGGATGGCGCAATAGGCGAGAAAAGTGGAAGCACCGCCATACATCGTGCGGCCTTGCAGCCATCCGTCGACGCCTGTGGCCACGAAACGTGGGCCAACTTGCGTCAATCCGGCACCGATGTGGCCCATGGCGGGCAGGGTTGCGGCGCTGCTCATCGGGCGAGCGCTCGCGAAAAGCGGGCGATATAACCTTGCAATGACCTCTCCTTGCGCAGTGTCGCGACTCTTGTAGAGGCTGTGTTAGTGCAACTTTACGTTAAGGGAAAGTCTCGCAAACCCGCACAAATGCGTCAATCGTGCGCTTACGCTACGGCAAGCTGGCATCACAGCGTGCGATTTTTTTTGGCAGCGGATGGTCGTCAGTGCAGCAACAAAGCAGACGGCAAATCCCGTCGCAGCACATCGATCAACCGCTGCACTTTGGGCAGCAAATGGCGGCGTTGCGGATAGACCGCCCAGATCGGGTCATCATCAGGCCGATGCGCTTGCAGAACCTCGACAAGCTGGCCCTCGGCAATGGCCCGGTTCACATAGAACGCAGGCAATTGGCACAGGCCTATGCCCGCCAGCGTCGCTTCAAGCACGGCTGCCCCGCTGTTGCAGCGCCAGCGTCCGCGCGGGCGCAATGTGCGCGGTTCGCCATCTATGCCAAAGCGCCACATGTCAGACGTGGCCAGCAAGCATTCGTGCTGCTCCAGATCATCGGCTGACTGCGGCACGCCGCGCTTTGCGAGATAAGCGGGCGCGGCGCAGGTTATGATACCGCGCATGGCCACTTGCGTGCGGATCAGGCGGCTATCGGGCAAGCTACCGGTGCGGATGGCCAGATCGAACCCTTCCGATACCAATTCGACCACGCGGTTGGTCAGATCCAGATCGACCGAAAGCTTCGGGTATTGCTGCACATAGCCGCGCACAATGGGCGCGATGAACCGCTCGCCCAGCGCGGTGGGGCAGGTGATGCGCAATTGCCCTTGCGGCTCGCCTTGCAGATCGAGCATCGCGATGGCCTCGTCACGCTCGGCAATCAGGCGGCGGAACTGGTCTACCAGCGTGCGTCCGGTATCGGTCAGGCTGACCGCGCGGGTGGTGCGGTGAAAGAACTGCGCGCCAAGGCTTTGCTCCAGCCGGGCCACCGCGCGGCTCACGTGCGATGTCGATGTACCCAACCGCTTGGCCGCGCTGACAAAGGTGCCGGTATCGGCCACCGCAACCACTTCATCAAATCCATCCCAGCGGCTGCTCATTGTTCTCGTCTTGCAACAGTGTTTATCATAATGGGCAATTTATCAGTTCCATTGCAATTATGCTATCGCCACACTTACGTTTCAGGGAGACAACCAGATGAAGACCCGCGCCGCCGTTGCGTTCGCCCCCAAACAGCCGCTTGAGATTGTCGAGCTTGATCTTGAAGGCCCCAAGGCTGGCGAAGTGCTGGTCGAGATCATGGCCACGGGCGTCTGCCACACCGATGCCTATACGCTTGACGGGTTCGATAGCGAAGGCCTGTTCCCCAGCGTGCTGGGCCATGAAGGCGCAGGCGTGGTGCGCGAAGTCGGCCCCGGCGTCACTTCGGTAAAGCCCGGCGATCACGTTATCCCGCTTTACACGCCCGAATGCCGCCAGTGCAAATCGTGCCTTTCGGGCAAGACCAACCTTTGCACCGCGATCCGCGCCACGCAGGGCAAGGGCCTGATGCCCGATGGCACCAGCCGCTTCTCCTACAAGGGCCAGACCATCTTCCATTATATGGGCTGCTCCACGTTCTCGAACTTCACCGTCCTGCCCGAAATCGCGGTCGCCAAAATCCGCCAAGACGCCCCGTTCCAGTCGGCCTGCTATATCGGCTGCGGCGTGACGACGGGCGTGGGCGCGGTGGTCAACACCGCCAAAGTCCAAGTCGGCGATAACGTCGTCGTCTTCGGCCTTGGCGGCATCGGCCTCAACGTGATCCAGGGCGCGCGTCTGGCAGGTGCTGGCAAGATCATCGGCGTCGATATCAACCCTGATCGCGAGGAATGGGGCCGCAAGTTCGGCATGACAGACTTCCTCAACTCCAAGGGGCTGAGCCGCGAGGAAACCGTCGCCAAGGTTGTCGAGCTGACCGACGGCGGCGCGGATTACACTTTCGATGCCACCGGCAACACCGAAGTGATGCGCACTGCATTGGAAGCCTGCCATCGCGGCTGGGGCACCAGCATTATCATCGGCGTGGCCGAAGCGGGCAAGGAAATCGCCACGCGTCCGTTCCAGCTCGTCACCGGCCGCAACTGGCGCGGCACTGCATTCGGCGGGGCCAAGGGTCGCACCGATGTGCCCAAGATTGTCGACATGTATATGACCGGCAAGATCGAAATCGATCCGATGATCACCCACGTCATGGGCCTCGAAGAAATCAACACCGCGTTCGATCTGATGCACGCAGGCCAGTCGATCCGCTCGGTCGTGGTGTTCTGATCGCGCACAGGCTCAAACGCATCTGAAACACGAAAAGGGGCCGGGGGGACCATCGCGTTCTCCCGGCCTCTTTTCGCGTGAAATCCTGCTTCCGAAATCCAACATCCGGCCAAATCGGAAGTATCTGCGCTGTCCTACAAGGCACGACCAGCGCCACCAAAACCGCATGGAAAGCCCTGAAAACCGCACCATTTGCAATGACCGCCCGGCCCGTTCCCGGGGGCTCGCATTTCTCTCTCTGAACAGTGTAAACTGTGTAAACCTGTTCAGCCTCGACACTGTGAACCTGAACGGCTAGGCGGCGTCGAAATGGCGTCGAAACGGCATGGGGTAATCACGATGAAGCTGATCATCGGCAACAAAAACTACTCAAGCTGGTCCTTGCGCGGCTGGCTGGCCGCCAAGCAATCGGGCCTTGCCTTCGATGAAGTCGTCGTCTCGCTCTATGGCAAGGGTTGGGACGATGCGCGCAGCAGCGAGAGCCTCGCCCCGTCCGGCGGCAAAGTGCCGATCCTGTGGGATGGCGAAACGGTGGTGTGGGACAGCCTCGCCATCCTCGATCACCTTGCCGACAAAGTGGGGCGGGACCGCTTCTGGCCCAAGGACGAAGCCGCCCGCGCCATGGCGCGCTCGATGGTCGCCGAAATGCATTCAGGCTACCTCGCACTGCGCAGTGCCATGCCGATGAACATCCGCAATCGCGTGGCAGGGTTCGAGGTCGCCCCGCAGGTGCGTGCCGATATCGTCCGCATCCTTGGCCTCTGGGCCGAAGCCCGCGCGCGCTTCGGCGATGGCGGCCCGTTCCTGTTCGGCGCGTTCGGCGCGGCAGACATCGTCTACGCGCCTGTCGTTGCGCGGTTCATCACCTACGGCGTCACCGTGCCCGGCTTTGCACAGGCCTATATTGACGCGGTGTGGAGCCATGACTGGATGCAGGCGTGGGTCAATGCGGCGATGGCCGAAGACTGGGTAATTGAACAATTCGAAGAGGTTGCCGCCTGATGCTTGATCCCGTCGTCCTTGCCGAACGTCTGATCGATTGCGAAAGCGTGACGCCTGCCACCGGCGCGGTGTTCGATTGCCTTGCCGCCATGCTCGAACCGCTGGGCTTTGCGATCCATCGCTTCGTTGCGGGCGAAGCGCCCGATGGTCCGGTCGAAAACCTGTTCGCCATCCGCCAAGGCCCTGCAGGTTCGCGCCACTTCGCCTTTGCCGGTCACCTCGATGTGGTCCCGCCGGGTGAAGGCTGGACGTCCGGCCCGTTCAAGGCCGAGCGGCGCGGCGAACTGCTCTACGGGCGCGGCGCGGTCGATATGAAGGGCTCAATCGCCTCGATGGTCGCGGCGGTTGCCGATATTCCGGCAGAGGCAGGCACGCTCAGCTTCATCATCACCGGCGACGAAGAAGGCCCCGCGCGTTTCGGCACCGTGCCCCTGATCGAACTGATCCGCGAATTGCAGGCAGAGCCGGACCTGTGTCTTGTTGGCGAGCCGACTTCGGTTCACCGGCTAGGCGATATGGTCAAGATCGGGCGGCGCGGTTCGGTCAACATGTGGATCACCTGCATGGGCGCGCAAGGCCATGTCGCCTACCCGCACCTTGCCGATAACCCGATCCCGCGCCTGATCGCGCTGCTGGCGGAACTCGATGCGCTGGTGCTCGATGGCGGGACCGATTGGTTCCAGCCTTCCAACCTTGAGGTGACCGACCTTGAGGTGGGCAACAAGGCCACCAATGTGATCCCCGCCGAAGCCCGCGCGCGCATTTCGATCCGCTTCAACGACCGGCATTCGGGTGCAACGCTCGTCGCCATCGTCGAAGAGATCGCCCGCCGCCACAAGGGCGAAGTCCGCGCGGTGATCTCGGGCGAAAGCTTCATCACCCTGCCCGGTGCGTTCTCGACGATTATTGCCGATGCGGTGAAAGCCGAAACCGGCCTTGATCCCGAGCTATCGACCAGCGGCGGCACATCAGACGCGCGGTTCCTGCGTGCGGTTTGCCCGGTCGTCGAATTCGGCCTGTGCAACGCCACGATGCACAAGACCGACGAGGCGGTTGCGGTGGAAGATTTGCGCGTTCTGCAAAGGATTTACACGCGGATCGCGATCAGCGCGCTTTCCTGAGCACGATATAGACCGCGCCCGATCCGCCATGGCGCGGCTGTGCCGGGCGGACGGCGGCGATGTTGCGGGCGTGGGGGCTATGGGCCAGCCAGTCGAGCAGTTTGGCACGGATCACCCCGCGCTGCGATCCGCGCGCATCGCGTTCATCATGCGGACGCGGCTTGCCGGCGATCAGCAGGATCACCCGCGAACCCATCGCCAAGGCCTGCGCGATCCCGCCATTCAGGCGGCCATGCGCGGCATCAAGGTTCATGCCGTGCAGATCGATGGTCACATCAGGCACAATCGCCCCGCGCGCCAGCTTGCGATCCCAAGATGCATCCAGCCCGTGGCTTTGCAGCGGCCGCGCAACCGGTGATGGCAGGGGCGGCGCGGGCAGGGGCGCTGGTACGCGGCCTTTGATCGGTTTGGGTCTGGCTGGCGCTTGGACAACCGCCGGTTCGGCCAGCACCGGCTTGGCCTTGCGCACCGGATTGAGCGGGACGACGGTCGCCGCGACGCGTTCCCACAGCGCTGCCTCATCGGGCGAGAGGCCACGCGGCGCGCGCATCAGCGCTGGCCCAGACGCGCCAGCGTACCCTTGGGCAGGAGGATCACGGCCCGTCCCCGCGCGCTCATCCCGCCAGCAATCTCGCGCGCCTCGGCTCCCGCGCCCCAGAACGTATCAAAGCGGTTGGCACCCCGAATGGCCCCGCCGGTATCTTGTGCCACCCACAAGCCGCTGGCATCCTTGAGATCAAGCTGCAACCACACCGGTGCGCCCAGCGGGACATAGGCAGGGTCAACCGCGACAGTAGAGCGGCCAACGATAGGTACGCTCAGCGCTCCGATCGGCCCAGCGCCGACCAGCTCGCGAAAGAACACATAGCTGCGGTTCATGCGCATCAAAGCGCGGCCCTCGGCGGGGAAATCGCGCAAATACTGCTGGATGCCCTGCATTGATCCCGAATACTGGCCAGGCGCGCTGCCGATCAGCCCGCGCTCACGCATCACCGAGCCAATGCCCACATACGCCTGACCGTTTTGCCCGGCAAAGCCGATGCGGATCACACTACCATCGGGCGCGCGCAGACGACCAGAGCCCTGGATTTGCAGAAAGAACACTTCGACAGGATCGGCCGCCCAGCCAATCTCAAGGCCTTTGCCCGTCAGTGCCCCGCTATCGATCTGGGCACGATCAAAATACTGCGTGAACACACCTGCATCATCATAGCGCCCCAGCGGCATGCGGCCATCAGGCAAAGGCTGCGCATCCCCCTTCTTTGCACGAACGAGGTCGGGGGGAAGTTTATAGATCGGGACATCGAAACCTGGCTGGCGTTGCCGGACGCCGGCAATTTCAGGTTCGAAGTAGCCGGTAACGAACGCATTGCCGTCACCGACTTCAGCGGTTTCAAAGTAGGTCGAGAAAAATCGTGTCGCATCGCCGGAAGGCCATGATCGGGCCGCGGCACAAGCGGACGACCAGTCTTCTGGCCTAGTAAGGCCTGAAGAGTCCGCGCGTTTGGTAAGCCTGCCGCAAGATTGCACGAAGGTGCCCAGTGCGGCGGCGGTGTTTTCAGCCTTAAAACCAAGGCCCGCTGGCATCGGTCCGTTGGTGATCCCGGTGAGAGCAGCAGTTGCCCCTGTGACGGCAGGTTTTGTAATTGCAGGCTTTGTGACGACCGTTGCCGGGCGGGTTGTTTGCGGAACCAGCCGGATGCAACCGCCAAGAAGCGCTACAGCGAGCAGGAGGGAAAGGCGCAGCATTGCGTTTTCATGCCGGGTGTATCCGGCAGCGCCTTCCCCCAACATCACTCCGACTCAGGCTTCGTCAGTTTCGTCCAGCAGCCAATCAGCATCGCTTGACATAAGATCGCGGCGGAATGTCCACACGTCACGCGCCTCAATCGCATCGTCAAGTGTGCCGGCAATGACCTGACCGTCCGAATCACGGGTGATCGAAGCGATATCTGCCAAAAAGCGGACGGTGATTCGCGCGATTGTGCCATCCAGTGTTGCGGCAATGATGCGAGCCTCTTCGATACGGATAAGGCGTGCTTCAACAGTTTCACCCGCTTCGACGCGGGCATCGATGGCCGACGCGAAACCCTCGTACACATCAGCGTCACAAAGCTGGTTTAGATCATCCTTGTCGGCACGCCAGAATGCTTCAAGCACCATGCGATAGGCCCCTTTGGAACCGGCAAGGAACTGGGCAAGATCAAACCGGCGGTCTGCCGCGATGATCGCGCGCACACCGATTTCTGCGCGATTATCCAAGGTGTTGGGTTCCGGCGCGGCGTTTTCACGCGCGCGGCTTCCGTTTGCACCGCCTTCGACAAGACGCGGCGCTGCGGCTTGTTGCGCAGCAGTGCGGTTTTGTGCCGACGGATCGTGCTGTTCGATTCGGCGGCGCGCAGGCTCTTCGTCACGCTCGGGCCGGCGGCCGAGTACGGAGTAAAGACGCAGGCCCAGAAAGGCTGCAATCATCGCCAGGATAACAATCTGAACAATCACGCACATTTTTCCCGAACTGACCAAACCTGCACAAAGCGTGTCCGGCATCGTTTCAATCTGCCTTAAATAGGTACGGATTACAAATGAACAACGCGTGCATGACCCATAGGGCGAAACGAAACGGGCTGGATTTGGGACCGGTTGCCGCAGCCTGGCTTTAAACATGGCGCATTGCCGCGTGATTGCTGTGGTGCTAGGCGCGCGGCCAAGACCAAAACTACCAAGAAAGCTGTCCTCATGGCCGACGAAGGCAACATCATTTCGAATCTCAACCTTGACGAGCAGGGCCACGGCGGTCCGGTTCCCAATGGTGAAGACACCTCACCGGCGATTGGCCTGATTTCGCAATATGTGAAAGACCTGTCGGTCGAGAACCCGAATGCCCCTGAAAGCTACCAGTGGACCGACGTTCCCGAGATGGCTGTGGACTTCAATATTTCGGCACGCGTCATCCAGCCTGAAATTCACGAGATCGAACTGAAGATCAACGTGACGTCAAAGGGCCCGCAAGGCACTGCGTTCATCGTCGAACTGGCCTACTGCGGCTTGATCGGCATGCGCAACGTGGCCGAAGAGCAGGCGCATCCGTTCCTGTTTGCCGAAGGTCCGCGCATCCTGTTCCCGTTTGCCCGCCGCATCATCGCCGATGCCGTGCGCGATGCAGGTTATCCGCCGATGATGCTGGAACCGATCGATTTTAACGGCTTATACTTGCAGCAACTGGCGCAGGCCCAAGCGACGGCTGAGGCAGTGCCTGCGGGTAACGCCTGATTCCCGGATCTCTCGAAATCCCGCCCGGACGGGGCATGAAGGTATGCGATGGGCATAGCCTTCGACAGGCTCGGTACGGGCGGGTTTTGAGTGAAGGGGCTACGCGATGAATCTGCTGAAGGCGACCGGCACGATTGGCGGGCTGACATTGCTCAGCCGCGTTCTGGGACTTTTGCGCGATAGCCTGTTTGCGCGCTATGTCGGTGCAAGCTTTGCCTCTGACGCGTTTCTGGTGGCATTCCGCCTGCCAAACATGTTTCGCGCGTTGTTTGCCGAAGGTGCGTTTACGTCTGCCTTCATCCCGATGTTCAATAAGAAGGTGGCCGATCCCGAAGGCAAGGGATTGCGCGACGGGCTGGACTTTGCCGAAGCGGCGCTGGCGGTTTTGCTACCGGTCCTGATCGTGATGACGGTGCTGCTCGAAGTGTTCGCATGGCCAGTCACTTTCGTGCTTTCCGGCAAGTTTAACGGGGTAAGCGCCGAGCAGTTTGCCTATGCCGTTCAGCTCTCGCGGTTGACGATCCCTTATCTGATGCTGATCAGCCTGGTTTCGCTGTTTGGCGGCATCCTCAATTCGATGAACAAGTTTTGGGTCAACGCCGCCGCGCCGATCCTGCTTAACGTGACGCTGATCGCCGCACTGCTGGGGTTTCATTCCGATGATCCGCTGATAACCGCGCGCAATCAGGCGATCGGCGTTTCGGTTTCGGGTGCCTTGCAACTGGCGTGGCTGGCGTGGGCTTGCCGCAGTAATGGCGTGCGTTTGCGGCTGCGGCGTCCGCGTTTGACCCCGGAAGTGAAGCGCTTGTTGATGCTGATCCTCCCTGCTGCAGCGGGCGCGGGTGCCGTTCAGATCAATCTCGTGGTTTCAACCGCGCTGGCGGCTTCGTTGCTCGCCAACGGCTCGGTAACCTATATTTATATGGCTGACCGGCTAAACCAGTTGCCGCTGGGGCTAATCGGCATCGGCCTTGGCACCGTGCTGCTACCAACGATTTCGCGCCAGTTAGGCGGGGGCGAAGAGGCCGCAGCGATGGAAACGCAGAACCGGGGCATGGAACTGGCGCTGCTGCTAACGCTTCCCGCCACGATGGCGCTGGTGCTGTGCGGTGAGCCGATTACGGCGGCGCTGTTCGGCTATGGCAAATTCGACGCGCTCGACACGCATTATACCGCGCAAGCGCTGGCGGCGTTTTCGATCGGCTTGCCAAGCTACATTCTGGTAAAGATGCTGACACCGGGCTTCTATGCGCGGCAAGACACCAAAACGCCGGTCCGCTATGCCATGATCTCGATGGGGGTGAACCTGATCGGCAATCTGATGTTGATCGTGCCGCTGCAACATATGGGGCCTCCGCTGGCCACCGCGATAGCCTCAACCGTTAATGTGTGGTTGCTCTATCGCACGCTGGTGAAGCGCGGGCACTTTGTCGCCGATGCGCGGCTGAAACGCCGGGTTTGGCGTTTGGCACTGGCGGCGCTGGCGATGGGCGGTGTGCTGTGGCTGGGGCAGGGGCTGGTCTTGCCCTATGTTCATGGCACCTGGACGATCCGCATTGCGGCGATGGCTGCACTGGTCACCGCCGGAGCGGTGGTCTATGGGCTCGCCACGGTCATTCTGGGGGCATTCTCCAAGGACGATCTCAAACTTCTCCTGCGGCGTCGCCGCGCCAATTGAAGGCCACTTTGATGCGCATCGTTTCCGGTATCCAGCCCACGGGCAATCTCCACCTCGGCAATTACCTTGGTGCGATCCGGAACTGGGTGCGCATGCAGGATGAATATTCGGCCAAAGGCGGGCAGTGCCTTTATTTCCTGGCCGATCTGCACGCCATTTCAATGCCGCATACGCCGTCAGAACTGGGCGCGGCCACGCGTGAAATGGTGGCAGCGCTGGTTTCTTGCGGAATTGATCCGGATAAGTCGATCCTGTTCAATCAGGCGCAAGTGCCCGCCCATGCCGAATTGCAGTGGTTGCTGAATGGCACCGCGCGGATGGGCTGGTTGAACCGCATGACGCAGTGGAAGGACAAGGCGGGCAAGAACCGCGAGGGTGCTTCTGTAGCGCTTTTCACTTATCCGGTGCTCCAAGCTGCTGACGTGTTGCTCTATCAGGCAACACACGTGCCTGTGGGCGAAGACCAGAAGCAACATCTGGAACTGGCGCGCGACATTGCGCAAAAGTTCAACAACGATTTCTGCGCAGAAGACGCGCCGCTGTTCACACTGCCCGAACCGATCATCCCGCCAGAAGCCGCCCGGATCATGTCTTTGCGCGATGGCAGCGCCAAAATGAGCAAGTCTGATCCATCGGATATGAGCCGGATCAACCTCACCGACGATGCCGATGCGATCATGCAGAAGGTGAAGAAGGCCAAAACCGATCCCGAACCATTGCCCGCAACAGTCGAAGGTTTGGCCGGACGGCCCGAGGCGAACAACCTTGTCGGCATCTATGCCGCGATGGCAGGGGTGACACCGGCCTCCGTGCTGACTGATTTTGAAGGCAAGGGCTTTGGCCAGTTTAAGCCTGCGTTGGGCGAACTGCTCGTCGAAAAGCTTTCGCCGATGGCTGCGCGTTATCGCGAGTTGCGGCAAGACCGTGAATCGCTGGATGCCATTTTAGCCAAGGGAGCGTTCAAGGCGCGTGATCTTGCTGCGCCCACTCTGGCGCGTACTTATGAAGCGTTGGGCCTCGTAAGAGGCTGAGGCGCAAGCTGAATTGTTGCAAAGCATGGCTCGCGTGCAAATAATGTTGCCGGAGCCATTCAACGTGCATTCAGCACCTCCCGTCCAAAAAGACGGCATGCTATGCGATCGTACGTCCGATTAGGATGTGGTAGGCTGCACGTAAGGAGTCGCAACGATGAAAACCCTATTGCACAGCAAGCTTTTGGCGACCGGTCGGCGTCGGCTTGTTGGCGTTGCCGCAGTGCCGCTATTGCTGGCCACACTGGCGGGCTGCACCACCCCGTTCAAGGCTGACGTTCAGCGTTTCCAAGGGCAGCTTCCGGCACCGCAAGGACAGACCTTTGCGATTGTCGCCGATGATCCCAAGGATGCAGGCGGCCTGGAATTTGCGCAATATGCCTCGCTTGTCGGCGGGCAACTGCAAAAGCTGGGCTATGCGCCCGCCAATGCCGACGTTGCCGATATGATCGTGCGCTTTGATTACGGCGTTGATCAGGGCCGTGACCGTATCCGCCAAACCGGCTTCAACGATCCCTTCTGGGGTGGTTGGGGCGGCTGGGGTGGCTGGGGTCCGGGATGGGGCCCGGGCTTTCGTAGAGGCTTTGGCGGCTGGGGTGGCGGTGGCTGGGGCTGGGGCTGGAACGATCCGTTCTTCTTCGGTGGCGGCGGCTGGGGCGGCGGCGGCGTTGATGTAGTCACGGTTTACACCAGCGGCATCGATCTGAAGATTGATCGCCGCGCAGATGGCCAGCGTCTGTTCGAAGGCAAGGCCGAAGCAGCCTCGCAATCGAACCGCCTGTCTTATGTGGTGCCCAATCTGGTTGAAGCGATGTTCACGGGCTTCCCCGGCAACAACGGCGAAACCTTGCGCATTTCCATCGCGCCTGAAAAGAAGACGGTGAAGAAGGTAAAGTAACCTTCCGTTTTCGGATGACAGAAGGCCTCGCAGCGATGCGGGGCCTTTTTGGCTGGTGGCCCTTTAGCCCTTCAGCGCCGCCAATCCGCCGGTTGAACCAAAGCCGCCTTCGCCGCGCGCGGTCTCGTCAAGCTCGGCAACCTCAAGCCACGTTCCGCGTGTCACGGGAGCGACAACGAGTTGCGCTACGCGATCACCCCGGCGGATCGCGAAAGTCTCTGGCCCGAGGTTGATCATGATGACTTTGAGCTCGCCGCGATAATCGCTGTCAATCGTACCGGGCGTATTGGGCACGGTAACGCCGTGCTTCAGCGCAAGGCCGGAGCGGGGGCGGACCTGGATTTCAAATCCATGCGGAATGGCGACCGATAGCCCGGTGGCAACTGCGTGGCGCGCGCCGGGGGCAAGGTCCACATCCTCGGCGGCAACCACGTCCATGCCCGCCGCGCCTGCGGTGGCATAGGCGGGAAGCGGCAGGCCCTCACCATGGGGCAGACGCTTTACAAGCACGGAAACTTCAGGCGAGGACATCGGCGATCCTTTGGACAAGAGCAGCAGCGGCGGCATCTTTGGGCATTTCACCCAGGCTTTCGATGCCCGCTGCACTGACGATATGCAGCGCGTTGATCTCGCCGCCCATCTTGTGCGTGGCGACATCGTTGGCAACGATCCAGTCTGCGCCTTTGCGCGCCAGCTTGGCCTGCGCGTGGGCCAGAACATCGTTGGTTTCGGCGGCAAAGCCGATCACCAGCGGCGGGCGGCGGTCTGATTTGCACAGCGTAGCGAGGATATCTGGGTTCTCGACCAGTTGCAGCGGTGGCACTTGGCCCGAACCGTCCTTCTTGATCTTCTGGTTCGCCTCTCCGGCAGAGCGCCAATCGGCCACAGCGGCCACCATGATCGCAACATCGGCAGGAAGCGCGGCATCAACTGCGGCAGACATCTGGCGCGCCGTTTCCACATCGACGCGCGTGACCCCTGCGGGAGTCTGCAAGGTGACCGGGCCAGCGATCAGCGTCACCTGCGCGCCTGCCTTGGCAGCGGCAGCGGCGATGGCAAAGCCTTGCTTGCCGCTCGACCGGTTGGCGATGTAGCGCACCGGATCAATCGGTTCGTGCGTCGGGCCTGCGGTGATCAGCACGCGTTTGCCGGTAAGCGGGCCTGCGACATTGGTGGCGCCAAGCCGGTCGGCAATCGCCGCCAGCACCGCTTCGGGTTCTGGCAGACGCCCTGGGCCATATTCCCCGCAAGCCATCACGCCTTCGTCTGGGTTAAGCACGGTCACGCCGGAGCCGCGCAAGGTGGCGACATTGCGCACGGTGGCGGCGTGTTGCCACATCCGCACGTTCATCGCGGGCACGGCCATCACCGGCTTGTCCGTCGCCAGCAGCAGTGTGGTGGCCAGATCATCGGCAATGCCCGCTGCCATGCGCGCCATCAGGTCAGCCGTCGCAGGGCACACAACGATCAGGTCTGCCTGCCGCGAAAGCTGGATGTGCCCCATCTCGACCTCGTTCTTGAGGTCCCACAGCGTGGTGTGGACGGGATTTTCGCTGAGCGCCGCCAGCGTCATCGCGGTAACGAAATGCGCGCCGCCATCGGTAAGGACGCAAGTGACGTCCGCGCCCTGTTTGCGGATAAGCCGCACCATTTCGCAGGCTTTATAAGCCGCGATCCCGCCGCCGACGATAAGGAGAATGCGTTTGCCGATCATTGCACCGCGCTTGTGCAATGGCTGGGCCATGCGCGCAATCCTTTTGCGTATGGTGCCTGTATGGTGCACTCTGCACGCCACAAACCTGAAGGTGACACCGAATGAGACTTATCCTGACCGCAGTGGTGTTCCTTGGCGGGTTGCTCAACCTGTTTATGGCGATTTCGTTCCTGATCGATCCTGCACAAGCCGCGCGCGGTCTGGGCGTGCTGGCAAGTGGCGCGGCGGGCGTCTCGACCATCCGCGCGGACTTCACATCGTTTTTCGGCGTTGCCGGGGTGTGCATGATGTGGGGCGCATGGCGGCGCAATGCCGACCTGTTGCTGGTGCCAGCGCTGTTGTTTGGCGCATCATTTGCCGGCCGCTTGCTCGATCTGGGCCTGTCGGGCAGCTATCCCGACTGGGCCATACCGATGATCTATGAGGCTTTGCACGTGTTGCTGATGCTGGCAGCATGGCGGCTTTTGCCGCACCACAAGCTAGCGGAGATCGCGGCCTAGGCTTTTCGGGCTTTAACCCTCGCCCACAATGCGAACACCGCCTTTTGCGCGGGGCGTTCAAACAGCTTGTGGCTGATGAATCCTGCCGCGATGGCAATGCTGACGAAGACGATCAGGAACCACGGCTGGCGCGCAATGTCGCGGGGGATGCCGATGGAATCGATGATCAGCACGATCGTAAGCTGGATCGGGATGTGCCACAAATAGATGCCATAAGACGCATCGCCCAGCTTCTGGCCAAAGCTGAGGCGGCCTTTGGCGTCTGAAAGATCGGCGGCAAGCGTGAGGAATACCACGCCGAAGGTGCCCGCAATCGTGGCAGCATCCCCGCCGCGGTAGGTGGCTTTGAGCCAGAATGCAGCGACTATCAACGCAGCGCCAAAGGGCAGGAGGTTCTCAATGCGCAGCCAGCCTTTGAGCGCGGCGCCATAGACCGCACAGCCCACGAAGAAGTAGCCGACGCAAGACAGCACCTCTTTATTCGGGCCACCCTTGAGCATGTACCAAAGCATCCCGACACCCAGCACCGATGCCAGAGCGAGCGGCAAGCGGCGCAAGCCCGGTAGCGCGAGCCAGAACACGAGGTAGGCCAGAATCTCGGTCGAGAGCGACCATGATGGGCCATTGAACGATTGGTTATTCTGCCAACCCCAATACTGCATCAGCGGCAGGGAGAGCAGGAAGTGCTTCAGATCGTTGGTGTGGTAGATGAATTCGGTGCCGGTGCGCGTGAAGTAAATCCCTTGCAGCAGCGCCATCAGGCCCAGCGTCAGCAGGTGCAGCGGCCACAGCCGCGCAAACCGTGCCAGCCAGAACCGCCCCCGCGCGCGCGGGTCTGAAAGATAGACGTGGGCGAAGACGAAGCCCGATACCGCCCAAAAATACTGCACCGCCGTGTGGCCGTGATTATACAGCCAGCTTAGCACCGGATACCAAGGCTGGATCGCCCGATCGACGTGCACGTGATAGGGCACCGGCGGCACAAAGATATGCTGGTAATGCCAGAACAGCACCATGATCGCCGCCAGCAGGCGCGACAGGTCCAGCGCATGGAAATGGCGCTTGGGCAGGCGCAAATGCGAGATATCGTAGTGTGGCAAGGGCTTTGGACCTATCAGCCCCAGAGGCCGAGCGCGTGGGCACCGGCCACAGCCACAGCGCCTGCAAGGAACGGCACCAGTTGTCCCAGCCAATTGCGACGACGCCGATTGGGGCCGACGATCAGATCGATCTCTGGCAATGGCGGCGCTTCAGGAGCGCCCCCCTTGGGCGGAAACTTCTCTTCGATCCGCCGCACCAGATCGGGCAAGCCGAGCAGCGTCTTGACGCCCTCACGCATCTGGTCCGCAATCGCCGCTTCAGGGCCGAGTTCATCGCGAATCCAGTCGCGCACAAAGGGTGATGCAGTGTCCCACATGTTGATTTCGGGATCGAGTTGGGTGGCGATGCCTTCGACCATGACCATCGTTTTTTGCAGCAACAGCAAGTGTGGCTGCGTTTGCATGTCGAAATCGCGGGTGATCGCAAACAGTCCGTCGAGCATCTGCCCGACAGACAATTCGCTCACCGGACGTCCGCGCATCGGTTCACCCACCGCGCGCAGGGCAGTCGCGAATTCTTCGACCGAGTGGTAGCTTGGCACATATTGCGCTTCGAAATGGATTTCGGCGACGCGGCGGTAATTGCCCGTGGTCAGGCCATAGAGGATTTCGGCAAGCCACTGGCGCGCGCGCCGGTCGATCCGGCCCATGATGCCAAAATCAATCGCGGTAATCGTGCCATCGGCTTCGACGAACAGATTGCCCTGATGCATGTCGGCATGGAAATACCCGCCGCTGATCGCCTGCGTCAAAAACGCGATGACGAGGCGCGAAGCCAAGTCCTTGCGATCAATTCCCGCCGCATCTAGAGCTGCCGTATCGCTGATCTTGATACCGTCGATCCAATCGAGCGTCATCACGCGCCCGTTGGTGCGGTCCCAATCGATGGCGGGCACCCGGTAGCCTGCATGGGCACGCATCAAGTCGGCAAGTTCGGATGCCGATGCCGCTTCGCGCCGCAGATCAAGCTCGCGCACAGTCCAGCGTTTGAAGTTGGCGATGATCATGCGCGGTCGTAACCGGCTCGCCTCGCCGCCCAGAGCCTCAAGGTGCGCTGCGGCCCATTCATAAGTCGTGATATCGCGCGCCAGCTTTTCCCGCACGCCGGGGCGCAGAATTTTCACCGCCACCTTGCGGCCTTCGGTGGTAACAGCGCTGTGCACTTGAGCGACTGATGCCGCGCCAACCGGCTCGGGATCGAATTCCGCGTAAAGCGCCTCCAGCGGCTTTTCGAACGAGCGTTCAATCTCGGCCCGGATCAGCGCGAAATCAACCGGCGGCAGCTTGTCTTGCAATGCCAGCAAATTGTGCGCGGCTTCCTCGCCCACCAGATCGGGGCGGGTGGCCAGCGTCTGGCCCAGCTTGATCGCGGCGGGGCCGATGGCGCGAAATGCTCCGGCGTAGTCTGGCGTCTTGGGCTGGCGCGTGCCGAACCGCGCGACACGGCACAGCGTGCGCACGGGTGCAGGCGTATTGGGATCAGCCTCGATCCCGCGCAAGGCACCGTGGCGCGCAAGCGTGCGGCCCCAGCCGAGCAAACGGCGCAAATGTGTGGCGGGGTGAGTCATGCTCGGATGACGCTGTTAAACCCCCTCCTCTTCAGAGGAGGGGGTTTGGGGGTGGTGGGATCAGGGCGCTGCATTTGTCGCAGCACCACCCCCCGGCCCCCTCCTCTGAAGAGGAGGGGGAGTTGTTCTGGCAGACCCTGCATCACACCTTCCAGCCCGAATGGATCGCGACCAAGCCGCCAAGGATCGGCTCAACCTTGGTATGGCGGAAGCCTGCTGCGCGGATCATGCCTTCAAATTCGGGCATGGTCGGGAAGCGGCGGATCGATTCGATCAGGTAGCGATAGGATTCCTCGTCGCCTGCAATCATCTGGCCTAGTTTGGGCACCAGCTTGTGCGAATAGGCGTCGTAGATTTCGGAAAAGCCCGGCCATTGCGTGGTCGAGAATTCCAGGCAGAAGAACCGCCCGCCAAACTTCAGCACGCGGTGCGCCTCGGCCAAGGCTTGGTCGATGTGCGTCACGTTGCGGATGCCGAAAGCGATGGTGTAGGCATCAAAAAACCGGTCGCCAAAGCTCAGCTCTTCGGCGTTCTGGCAGGACCAGACCAGCCCGTCCAAGCCCTGCTTCATTGCGCGTTCGATGCCTACATCGAGCATGTCCTGATTGATGTCAGACACGGTGATCTGCGCGCCCGATGGAGCCATGCGGAACGCGATGTCGCCGGTGCCGCCAGCCATATCAAGGATCGTCTCGCCCTCTTTGGGGCGGACGCGGCGCACGAACTTGTCTTTCCACAAGCGGTGCATGCCAACAGACATGGCATCGTTCATCACGTCATACTTGCGCGCCACGTTCGAGAAGATCGCGCCAACGCGGCCTTCTTTTTCATCGGCGGGGATATCTTCGTAGCCAAACGAGGCAGTTTCTTGTGCGGTCATGCCTAGCGCCTTTAGTGGGGAATTGCCCGGACGGCAAAGGGTGTTAGGTGAGGGGTGTTAGGGGTGATGGCGTTATGCCCGAATTACCAGAAGTAGAAACCACTGTCCGGGGACTTACAACCGTGCTTGACGGGCAGGTTATCGCGCGCGTTGCGGTCAATCGCGCCGATTTGCGGCGTCCGTTCCCTGTGGACTTGGCGCAAGCGCTCACCGGCGCGCGGGTGACCGGGCTTTCGCGGCGCGCGAAGTATGGCCTGATCCACACGGATCGTGATCGCACGATGGTGTTTCACCTTGGTATGTCGGGTCGCTGGCGAATCGATCCTGAAGATATCGGCAAGCATGACCATCTGGTGCTGGAGACCGGCGATGGGCGAATTCTGGCGCTGAATGATGCGCGCAGGTTTGGCTCGGTCGATCTGGTCGATACCCCGGCGCTCGATGCCTGGCCGCAATTTGCCGCGCTGGGGCCGGAACCGCTGGGCGAAGGGCTGTCTGTCGCGCATCTCAAAGCCGCGTTCAAAGACCGGATTTCGGCGGTGAAGCTCCTGCTGCTCGATCAGCGGATCGTGGCGGGCTTGGGCAATATCTATGTCTGCGAAGCCCTGAACCGTGCGCACATCCATCCCGAGCGTGCAGGCGGCAAAGTTTCCGCCAAAGCGCTCACCCTGCTCGTCCCCGCCATCCGTGATGTCTTGAACGAATCCATCGCAGCAGGCGGATCAACCCTGCGCGATTACGCCCGCCCCAGCGGCGAACTGGGCTATTTTGCCAAAGACTGGCGCGTTTATGGCCGCGAGGGGGAGGAATGCGCCTGTGGCGGCACGGTCGAGCGCGTAGTACAGGGGGGGCGGTCGACGTTCTTTTGTGCGAAGTGCCAGAAGTAATGAAGGGGCGGTGAGCTGTTTAGCGCCGCTTCGCCGTCGGTGTTTTTCCCCGCAGTTTTTCCGCCTCGGCAATCGCGGCCCGCGCGATGGGTTCCATCAGGGCATAGCCCTTGGCGTTGGGGTGGATGCCGTCAGGTGCCAGGTCGGGGTTGATGCCGCCTTCGGCGTTGACCAGCGCCTTGTGGTAATCGGCGAAGGCTGCGCCGCGCGCTTTGGCATAGTCTTTGAGCCAGGTGTTGAGCGCGACGACTTGGGGGGCGGGTGTAAGGTTTGGTCGCCACGGGAACTTGGCGGCGGGCAGGATGCTGCCGATCACCACCGCGATGCCGTTGGCGCGCGCCAGATCGACCATCGCGGCGATGTGGTTGGTGTACATTTCGGGGCTGGAAGGGCCGGTATTGCCCGCCACGTCATTGGTGCCCACCATGATGTGCACCACTTTGGGGCGCAGCCGCACGACATCCTGATAGAACCGCACCAGCGCTTGCGGGCTGGTCTGCCCGCTGATCCCGCGCCCCACCGCGCCGCTGACGAACAGCGATGGCGCAAGCGCGACCCAGCCCTCGGTAATCGAATCACCGATGAACACCACGCGAGGCGCTTGAGCGATTTGCTTGTCGGCTTCGGCATAGCGGCACAGCCACGCCCAGTCGTTCTGGCGAACGTAGGGGTGGCCTGCGTGAAAGCCCTGCGTCTGCACAGGGCAGGGCCTATCGCTCATCCCTTCGGGGACAGCGGCTGGCGCTGGCGGGCGGTTTTGCGCCTGTGCGGGCGTTGAAAGCAGTGCCAGCGCCAGCAAAGCCTTGCGCATCAGATGATCCCGATGGCCTTGCCAGCGCGTTCGAACATGCCAATGATGGTCTGCACCTGATCGGCAGTGTGTTCGGCGCAGAGCGAACAGCGCAGCAGCGTCATCCCCGCTGGCGTTGCCGGTGGACGCGCAAGGTTGACGTAAAGCCCTTCGTGCAGGAGCGCTTCCCACATGGCGGCGCCGCGTTCGAGATCGGGCATGATCACCGCGATGATCGCGCTTTGCGCTTCGGGCGTGCCCAACTGGAAGCCCAGATCGCGCAGGCCCTTGTGCAACACGCGCGAGCTTTCCCACAGTTTGTCGCGCTTGGCTTTGCCGTGCATCAGCTTGCGGATCGATGTCGTGGCGGTGTGCATCACACTGGGCGGCAGCGAGGCGGTGAACACATAAGGGCGGCAGACGAGGCGCAGGATTTCAAACTTTGGGTGGTTCGAAACGCAGAATCCGCCCACGGTGCCAACCGACTTCGAGAACGTGCCGATCACGAAATCGACATCTTCAAGGCAGCCCTGATCTTCGGCCACGCCGCGCCCGTTGGGTCCGATAAAGCCCATCGAATGTGCTTCATCGACAAGCACCATCGCGCCGTTTTCTTTGGCGACGCGGATCATTTCCTTCAGCGGGGCGATATCGCCCAGCATCGAATAGACGCCTTCAAGGATGACCAGTTTGCCTGCGCCTTCGGGAATACGCTTGAGGCGCTTTTCCATCGCGACGATATCGTTGTGCTTGAACGGCACCACTTCGGCATCGCCCATCTTGCAGCCGTCCCAGATCGAGGCGTGGCTGTCGATATCGAGCACGATGTAATCGCCTTTGCCCGCGATCGTGCTGATGATGCCAAGGTTGGCCTGATAGCCGGTCGAGAACACCATGGCATGATCCATGCCGTAGAATTCCTTGAGCGCCTCTTCACAAGCGCGGTGCCCGGCATAAGTGCCGTTCAGCACGCGGCTGCCGGTGGTGCCTGAACCGAAATCATCAAAGGCCTGTTTGCCTGCCGCAATCACATCGGGGTCAAAGGTCATCCCCATGTAATTGTAAGTGCCGAGCAGGATCGTCTCGCGCCCGTTGCACACTGCTACGGTGGGCGAGATTACGCGTTCCATCACGAGATTAAACGGATCTTCAACCCCGCCTGCCAGCAGCGCGCGGCGCTGTTCGATCAGGGGATCAAACTTCGAAAAAAGGTCGGTCATGCGCTTATGTTGTCCTCTGCCTTCGGCAACCGGGATTTTAGCCCTGTAGTTTTGTCACCGCATCGATAAGCTGGCCATATGTCTCAATTTCAGCTTGCTGGTTCATGCTTATGATGATGTCGAAGTCATCTTCGATGGCTGCGACGAAGTCCATCACGGTCAGGCTGTCCCATTCCAGATCGCCGGCAAAAGTGGTCGCTTCGGTGACTGCAACGCCCTTTTTGTTAAAGGGTTCAATCAGTTCAGCGATTTTTTCGGCAGTTGCGGCGCGATCCATGTTTCTTTTCTCCAACGGGCAGCCTTTGGGCGATTAGCCCCTGCCAGACGATTAAGGCGGAAAAGCGGCCATTGCCCCTGCTTGTCAAGCGCAGCGACAATGTGTCATCCCCGATTACCTGAAAATTATACGAAAACTGAAGGGAAGACCATGGCCGAAACCGGCGATCAGTCCGCAAAGCCAGCCGCCACACCATCGATGTTGTCCCCGACAGGCTTTTCCAACCACGCCATCCATCTTGTCCGCACCACGCAGCAGATCAATCTCTCGCTGAGCCAGATGGCAGACGCCAAGGCCTCGATTTTGATGGGGGCGACGTTCTTGGTGTTCACGATTTCCGTGGGGCAGGCCAGAAGCGGGCCAATACCCTTTTCGCTTGGCGTGCTGGCTGTGTTTGCGTTTATCTCTGCCATGTGCGCGGTGTTTGCCGTCTTGCCCAGTGTTGGAGGACCGGGCAAAGCGACCGTTACCGGTGCCAAGCCGAACACGCTGTTCTTCGGCTATTTCACCCATATGGATGAGGATGAATGGACTGAGTCAATTCTGGCCGAACTTCATTCCGATGAAACCGTGTTCCGGACAATGTTGCGCGACATTTATCAGAACGGCCAAGTCCTCCAGCGCAAGAAATACCGTTTTCTAAGCTATGCGTACAAAAGCTTTATAGCCGGAATGTGCCTGACAGTGGTCACGTTCGTGATCGAGCACGCTGGCAACGGGACAATCGGATAGGTCAGATCAGCTTGTTGACCGCTACCATGAACGGCCCAATCGACACAGGCTTGGCAAGATACCCCTCAGCGCCTGCATCGCGAATCGAATCCTCATCGCCTTTGCCAGCGTAGGCCGTGACAGCGAGGATCGGGATGGCCTTGAGGTCATCATCGGCCTTGATCGCGGTAATCAGGTCCATGCCGGAAACTTCGGGCAACTGGATATCCATGATGACCAGATCGGGCATGAATTGGTGCGTCTTCGCAATAGCCTCGCGCCCATCGGCCACGGGTTCAACCTCAAACCCATTGGCGCGCAAAAGGTCGCAGAAGAGCTTGCGGTTAAGGTCGTTGTCCTCGACAACCAGAATTCTTTTTGCCACTGACAATCGTGTTCCCGGACGGCATGGCTTTGCCGCTTTCAGGACCACCCATATTGCCCGAGAAAGGCCCTGACAATCATTCGCGAACCCGCTTCCACGCCTGATGCATCTGCATTGGCCCTTCAGGCCCTTGGCTGGGTGCTGTCTGACGGCCTGCGTGCCGAGCGTTTTCTGGGGCTCACAGGCCTCACGCCCGAGGAACTGCGCGCCGGATTAGGCGAACCTGCGGTTCTGGGCGCAGTTCTCGATTTTTTGGCGAATCATGAAGGTGACCTTGTCAACGCGGCAGCGGCACTCGACATCTCGCCCGCGGCCCTGATCGCCGCACGAAAGGATTTAGCATGAGCCGCCCCTTGATCATCAGCGATTGTGACGAGGTGCTGCTGCACATGGTCGCCCCGTTCCGCGATTGGCTGGCGGAAAAGGAAGGCGTGACCTTCAAGATGGACAAGGCCGATTTTGCCAATGCGCTGCGTTATTCCGCTGATGGCAGTGCCGTGCCGACAGAAGAAATCTGGAACTTGCTCAATCGTTTTTTCGATACCGAAATGTACCGGCAGCAAGCGATTGCCGGGGCCGTGGCAGGGATCAACACAATTGCCGAGAATGCGGATGTGGTCATTCTGACGAATCTGAACGATCATCGCCGTGAAACACGCACGCAGCAATTGGCAGATGTCGGCATCAACGCCCGGGTATTCACCAATCAAGGGCCAAAAGGACCGGCGTTGAAGGCGATCCTCGATGAGTATAAGCCAACGCGTTCACTGTTCATCGATGATCTGCCGCAGCACCATGATTCGGTCGGGCAATTGACGCCCGACGTGATCCGGCTGCACTTGTGTGGGGAGCCGATGATTGCGCCGCACATCGATTGCGCGCATCAAGCGGGCCACGCACACGCACGGATTGACCAGTGGGACGCGGCGCTGCCGTGGATCCTTGAACAAATGCATGGAGAAGACGCGTGACCGATAAAGTTGAAGCCCGTTTGGCCGAGTTGGGTCTGACCTTGCCGCAAGCCGCAGCGCCTGTGGCGGCTTACGTGCCCACAGTGGAAGCGGGCGGACTGCTGCACGTTTCGGGGCAATTGCCGTTCATCGATGGCAAGCTGGTAACCGGTCGGTTGGGCAAGGACGTCAGCCTTGAGGACGGCAATGCAGCGGCGCAGGCATGCGGCTTGATGATTCTGGCGCAAGTCAAAGCCGCGCTGGGATCGTTGGACCGGGTTGAGCGCGTCGTTAAGCTGGGCGCGTTTATCAGTTCGGCAAAAGATTTTACCGATCAGCCCAAGGTCGCCAATGGTGCGTCGGAATTGATGGTTGCAGCGTTTGGCGATGTGGGCAAACATGCGCGCAGCGCTGTGGGTGTGCCGGTTTTGCCATTGGGAGCGGCTGTGGAAGTCGACGCTATCTTTGCTATTCGCTCTGCTTGACAGGTTCTTCGTTACCGCGCCTGATCCGGCGCGTGTGGGCTGGTTGCGCGGGGTAACTTACGCGCATCGAGGGCTGCACGGGGCTGGTACCGGTGGCGGTGTACCGGAAAACTCGCCCACCGCCTTTGCCTTGGCGATCGAGCGTGGGTTGGGCATCGAATGCGATGTGCAGCGCACCGCCGATGGGCAGGCCGTGGTATTCCATGACTGGGAGCTTGAGCGATTGACCGGCGAGACCGGAGCAGTGCTTGACCGGCGGATGGACCAGTTGACCAAAATCGGTTTGAGCGGCAGCGCCGATTGCATTCCCACGCTGCGCGAATTCCTGAACCAGGTGGCAGGGCGCGTGCCCGTGCTGATCGAATTGAAATCCCGGGGTGACTTGCGCGCAGCGCCACTATGTCTGGCGGTACGCCGGGCGCTTGAGGGTTATCGCGGGCCTGTGGCGGTAATGAGCTTTGACCCGCGCGTTTCGCGCTGGTTCAGGCGCTATTCCCCGCACATCGTGCAAGGGTTGGTGGTCACCGAAAACGGTAATCGCACCCTTCTTGCGCGCATCAAACTGCATCTGGCGTTCTGGCAGGCCAAGCCGCAATTTCTGGCGTGGGATATCCGCGATTTGCCCAGCAAATTTGCGGCGACACAGCGCAAGCGCGGTTTTCCTGTGCTGACATGGACGGTGCGCTCGGCAGAGCAGGTCGCACGGGCGGCTGACTGTGCCGATGGACCTATTGCCGAGGGTGCAGGGCTGGGGGCATAAGGCCTGCGTGACCTATTCAGCCCGAATCCACAAATCAGTTTCCGAAATCGCAGCCGGGGATTGGGACCGGCTGGCCGGGGATGGGAACCCGTTTGTTTCACACACTTTTCTCAAGTTGCTTGAGGATTCGCGCTCGGTGGGAGCGCGCAGCGGCTGGTCGCCTTTGCCGATTGTGATCGATGGGGCAGATGGTCGTCCGGCTGCGGCCCTGCCTGCCTATCTCAAAAGCCACAGCCAGGGCGAATATGTGTTCGATCATTCGTGGGCGGATGCGTGGGCCAGAGCTGGCGGGGAATACTATCCCAAGTTGCAGATCGCCGCGCCGTTCACCCCTGCGACCGGGCCAAGATTGCTGGTGGGCGATCAGCCCGAGCTTGCCCTGCCGCTGCTGCGCGCAGCTGAACAATTGTGCGAAAACAATGGGCTATCTTCGGCGCACGCGACATTCATCATGCCAGAGCAACTGCCGTTGTTCGAAGAAGCCGGGTGGATGCTCAGAAGCGATATCCAGTTCCATTGGGACAATCGAGGCTATACCAGCTTTGACGATTTTCTGGCGGTGCTTTCGTCCGACAAACGCAAGAATTTGCGCAAGGAACGGGCAAAGGCGCAAGACGGCATCGAGATTCGTGCGCTTACCGGAGCAGAAATCAAACCCGAGCATTGGGATGCGTTTTGGGTCTTCTATCAGGACACCGGGGCGCGCAAATGGGGGCGGCCATACCTGACGCGTGAAGCTTTTGACCTGATTGGTGAGCGCATGGCAGACAAGGTGCTGCTGGTGCTGGCCTTCCTTGATGGCCAAGCGGTGGCAGGCGCGATCAACTTTATTGGTGTCGATGCGCTGTATGGCCGTTATTGGGGCGCGTTGATCGACAAGCCGTTCCTGCACTTCGAACTGTGCTATTATCAGGCCATTGATGCTGCGATTGCCTTGGGACTTTCCCGCGTTGAGGCAGGGGCGCAAGGTGGACACAAATTGGCGCGCGGTTATGCGCCGGTACAGACGTGGTCAGCCCACTATATCGTCGATCCCGGCTTTTGCCGCGCAGTTGCAGATTTTCTGGTGCGGGAGCGCGCCGGGATTGCGCAGGACCAGTTGCTGCTGGGAGAGCGCACGCCTTTCAAGAAGGGGTAAATCAGGCAGCAGCGCGCCCTGCACGCAGCCATTCGCGGGCGCGACGTTGGGCTTCGGCGATTTCGCGTGCGGTCATTTCGTCAGAAATGTCCGCGCGGCATAAGGCAGCTTCTTCGTGGCCGCCAACGGCGGCAAGGTTGAACCACTTGTGTGCTTCAATAAGATCGCAGGCAACGCCATGGCTGCCTGTGGAATAAGCAACGCCCAGATCGAACAACGCGTTGCCATCGCCGTTGGTAGCTGCGGCCAAGCAAGACGCTACAAGCAATTCCGCCGTTTTGGCCGATTCGGCGTTGACGCCAGGGCTGCTTTCGGCGGCAACCAATTTTATCCAGGAATGTGTCATTTCCCAATACCCCTGTGGTGGAGCACAATCCTGATGTGGCTCCGATGGGGCCAAAGTCTCTAAACTTGGTCAATAAATGATTAACGCGGTGAACCTTCTGTCGCGGGATGAAACACAGCAGACACGATTGCCTGCCATGGCGGGCGCATCGGCCATCCTAAATGCAGGGAATGCGCCAAATAGCTTGTGCCCTTTTCGGGCGGTGCCTATAGGCCCGCAAGTACTGAGTCCGTTCGCCTGAAAGGGAAAAGAAGCGGGCCGGGAGGGGTGAGCAGCTTGTTACGCGGAGGGCCGAATGGCTGGGGTCTTGAGTGACGAAATCGATGTCTTGGCAAAAGCGCGTCGCGCTTTGTCAGGTGATTATGTGCCAACGGACGACGAACCTTACATGAACGAGGCGCAGCAGGATTATTTCCGCAAACTGCTCCTCGAATGGAAAAAGTCGATCCTATCCGCTTCTGCTGGAACCCTTTCAGCATTGCAGGACGGTCCGATTCGTGAACCTGACCTCAACGATCGCGCATCGAGCGAGACGGACTGGGGCATTGAACTGCGCACGCGTGATCGTCAGCGCAAACTGATTGCCAAAATCGATTCGGCCATGCGGCGGATCGATGAAGGCGAATATGGTTATTGCGAAGTGACAGGAGAGCCGATCGGTCTTGGCCGCCTTGTTGCCCGGCCGATTGCGACGATGACGGTCGAAGCGCAGGAAGCGCATGAACGGCGTGAGAAAATTTCGCGCGATATGTAACGTGCAGGTTGCTGTAGTGCAGGCTGCGGGGCCGCTAAAGTTGGTTAATTTGTGTCTGGGCTAATGGATCGTTAACCTTAATTCTTCAAAGTTCTGCTACGAATTTCTGTGAGTATTGCTCGTGCAGGCGCATACGGCGCACCGCAATCGTGACGAAACTCTGGCAATGGCAGGACCTTTGGTGACGGACATGGACCATCGGCAGTTATCGCGTGACAGCCTTTTCCTGATGGCAGAGGTGCGTCTGGTCGGTTCCGAGGCTGAGTATCGCGTGAAATTGCGCAATCTGTCTGCCGGTGGTATGATGGCCGAAGGCCCTATGACAGTGCAGCGTGGCAGCCAGGTCGAGGTTAACTTGCGCAATATCGGTTGGGTCCAAGGTGTTGTCGCATGGATACAGGATAACCGGTTTGGCATTGCTTTGCTTAAAGAAATTGATCCAAAACTGGCGCGCGCGCCACTGGTGATTGGCGAAGGTACGCCCCGTTTTGTAAAGCCGCCGATCTCGTTCCACGGCATCGGGCCTATGCGCAAAGTCTAAAGCCCTATTGAGACATTTGCGCAGCGGGCCACACAAGACCTGACCTTGGTCCAGTGTTCTGCTAGGTTGTGGCACATGGCCGGTCGTTTTTCCGCAATCCTAGCAATCGTGCTGGCGCTTGGCGCCTGTGGCAAAAGCCAAGATGGCGCGCTGGGCGTTGCCGTGATCGGTGATTCGGCGGTACTGAAAGAGCGTGGCGTGAGGTTGTCCCCGCAAGCTCAACTGGTCCGCGCTGCTACAACCGAAGGACTGGTCAGCTTTGACGAACAAGGCCGCGTTGTCGCAGCTCTGGCTGACCGTTGGATCGTCACGGACAATGGGCAAAGCTATATCTTTCGCTTACGCGATGGAATCTGGCCTGATGGCAAGCGAATCAGCGCCGAGGCTGCGGCGATCTCCCTGCGCAAGGCCATTGGCGCACTGAAAGGCACGGCCCTTGGGCTGGATCTGGCCGCGATTGATGAAGTTCGGGTAATGGCTGATCGCGTGATCGAGATTGATCTGGTCGCGCCTGTACCGGAATTGCTGACCTTACTGGCCCAGCCTGAACTTGGCTTGCACTATGGTGGGCGAGGCGTGGGGCCGATGACGTTCAAGACGGGAGACGATGGCGCTCACGATTTCACGCTGATTCCTCCCGAAAAGCGCGGCCTGCCCAAGCAAGCCAATTTTGCCACGCGCGCGCGGGTGTTGGCTGTAACCTTTGCGAGTCCGGCCAAAGCTGTTGCCATGTTTGACGATGGTTACGTTGATGTGTTGCTGGGTGGCAAAGTGGACACCGTGCCTTTGGCCGGGCGGATCGGTTTGACGCGCGGCAATGTCCGGCTTGATCCGGTGACGGGCATGTATGGCCTGATCGTCGACCGTGGCGATGGCTTTCTGGCCGATGCCGCCAACCGCGAGGCTCTGGCCATGGCGATTGATCGTGAAGAACTGCTGGCCAGCTTCAATATCGGTGGATGGCAGCCGACCACACGGATCGTTTCGCCCGATGTCGAAGATGATCTTGGCACGATTGGCGAGCGTTGGCAGGGCATGAGCCTTGCTGACCGTCATGCCCAAGGCGCGGCGCGGGTTGCGGCGTGGAAAGATGCGGGACGGGCACTGCCTACGCTGAATATCGCCATGTCTGATGGTCCGGGCTCCAGCCTCGTGTTTACAGCCGTGCGTGACGGCTTTGCCAAGATCGGCCTTTCTGTGCGCCGCGTGCCCGAACTGGATCGCGCCGATCTGCGCCTGATTGATGTGGCCGCGCGCTATGGCCGCGCCACGTGGTTCCTCAACCAACTTTCGTGTAGTGTGCAAAAGGCTGTATGCAGTCCGATTGGTGATGAGCGCGTGGCAGAAGCCCGCCGTGCCACCGATCCGCAGGCACGCTCTGCCTTGCTGGCCGAAGCTGAGGCGGAGATTACAGCTGCCAACGGCTTTATCCCCATCGCGAGGCCTTTGCGCTGGTCGATGGTGCGCAGCGGCACCAATGGCTTTGCGCAGAACCTTTGGGGCTGGCATCCCTTGCCGCCAATGGCGTGGCTCCCCAAATAAAGCGCATGGACAAACCGCCCTTCAACGCTTCGCCTTCACCAGCCCGTCGGCCCGAACGGCTCCGGCCAGAACTGCCGGGCCTTGGCAATGACCCCGCATCCGTGCGCCAACGTGTTGAAATGCTTGAACGCGTGCTGGAGCGCAGCTTCCAGATACCGGTCATCCGCCGCGATGTGGGGCTGGATGCCATCGCCGGGATGGTCCCTGTGTTGGGCGATGTGTTGACGGCTGTGATGGGCGCTTATGTCGTTTGGGAAGCGCGCAATTTGGGGCTACCCAAGTGGAAGCTGTGGCGCATGGGCGCAAATGTGGCGTTCGATACCGCGATGGGGGCCGTGCCACTGGTGGGTGATGCATTCGACTTTTTCTTCCGGTCTAACACGAAGAATCTTAAGATCCTGCGCAAGCATCTGGACAAGCATCACCCCGCATCAGGGGTGATCGAGGGGTAACCCTCAGAAATCAATCGCGATGCCGTTCTTTTCCCAATCGCCAAAACGGGTGGGGTCTATGCCATCAGGATCATCGCGATGCTCGGCCGCTTTGGGCATGGGTGCGGGATCAGTGGTCCAGTGATCGGGGCGGGCGAAAGTCGCCGGGCGGGTGGTGGCGCGCGGGGTTGGATTGCTCATGGCGCCTAAATGGGCGTTCGAAACCCGAAGCGCAATTGCCATTTGGGGCAGCAGGGTCGATAGGCACCCTCTATGGCCCGTAACAACAACCCTGATGAAGTCCCCGGCGTACCCGCACGCCTTGCCGCGCTGCGGCTGCTTGATGCCGTTCTGCGGCGCGGAGAGCCGCTCGATCAAGCCGCGCCGCCAATCCTGCGCGCGATTGAGCGCGGTGATGACCGCGCGCTGGCCACTGCGATTGCGCAAGAGGCGTTGCGCTGGATGGCAGACTTGGATGCGCTGATCGATCAGGCAACGCGCACAGTGCTGCCCGAGGATGCCAAGGCGCGCAATGTGCTGCGGATCATGCTGGCGCAGGCGCTGCGGTTGGGTCTGCCGGGCCATGCTGTGGTGGCAACCGGCTTGCCCTTGCTGATGGGCGGGCCGCGCCGCTTGGCGCATGGCGTGTTCTCTGCCGTGACCAAAGCCAACCCCAAATTGCCCGAAGCACCTAGCCTGCCCGATGCTGTGGCGGATCGCTGGGATGTGGCGTGGCCCGAACGCGTGGAACAGATAGCGCGCGGATTGGCCGAGCCGCCACCGCTCGACCTCAGCCTGCGTGATGCCAGCCAAACGGCGCAGTGGGCTGAAACGCTGGGCGGGCAATCGCTGGCGCCGGGCCATGTGCGCCTGGCGCGTGCGGGATCAATCGAAGCGCTGCCCGGCTTTGCCGAAGGCGCATGGTGGGTGCAGGATCTGGCCGCCAGCGTGCCGGTGCGATTGCTGGGCGCTGGGCAAGGCCGCCGCGCGCTTGATTTGTGCGCGGCTCCGGGCGGCAAGACGCTGCAATTGGCAGCCGCTGGCTGGAAAGTCACCGCGCTCGATAAATCCGCCCGCCGGGTAGAGCGTTTGCAGGACAACCTGAAGCGGAGCGAGCTTGAGGCTGAAGTGGTTGTGGCCGATGCACTGACATGGACTCCGGACGAGCCGTTCGATGCCATCCTGCTTGATGCCCCGTGCAGCGCCACGGGCACCTGCCGCCGCCATCCCGACGTGCTGCACCGGTTGGCGAACATGGGCGAACTGGGCGATTTGCAGCGCGCCATGCTGGAACGCGCGTCAAGCTGGCTCAAGCCCGGCGGCCAGCTTGTCTATGCGGTATGCTCGCTTGAGCCTGAAGAGGGCGAGGCGCAGGCCGAGGCGTTCGGTTTGCTGACGCCGCAACCTGTCACCGATGCCGAATTGCCCGCAGGCATTGCCGCGGCCAACGGCTATTTCCGCGCCGACCCCGGAATGCTTTCCGAAGTCGGCGGGATTGATGGCTTTTTTGCTGCGCGGTGGGTTAAGGGTTAAGTTTAAGGTTTAAAGCCCACCCCCGACCTCTCTCGCAGCGGGGTGGGCACCTTACCCCTTAACCCGCTCCGCAAAACTCTTGCGCAGCTTCATCAGTTTGGGTGGGATCACGGCGAGGCAATAGGGGTTGCGCTTGCCTTCGCCTTCCCAATATTCCTGATGATAGTCCTCCGCCGGATACCATGTGGCGGGGCCTTCAATGGTTGTCACAACAGGCGCTGCCCTGCCAGCTTGATCGCGCGCGATGGCTTCTTTGGCATCGGCCAGTTGCACATCGTCCAGCGGGAACAGCGCCGAACGGTATTGCGTGCCCACATCATTGCCCTGCCGGTTCAACTGCGTGGGGTCATGCGTGGCGAAGTGGATGTCGAGGATATCGCCGTAGCTGACTGTTGTGGGATCAAACGTGACGCGAATCGCCTCGGCATGGCCGGTGTTGCCGGTGCAGATCTGCTTGTAGGTCGGGTTGTCCACTTGGCCGCCAATGTAGCCGCTTTCGACATTGCTGACGCCAATCACGTCGCGGAACACAGCTTCTGTGCACCAGAAGCATCCACCAGCGATAATGGCCGTTGCTTGTTCGCTCATGCGTCTTATTCTCCTTATATGTTTACAAGATAGGCAGGCGCACTCCGCTTGTCATCGGCCCTTAGGAGAATCCCCCATGCGTAAAGCCAGTCTTGCCACATTTGCCCTGATCGCCGCTCTGTGCTGCTCCCTGCCTGCCGCTGCCCAACATGAAGGCCATGTGATGGCCAAAGCCGCGATTGATCCAGCATTGGCCACTGCGGTGGCAGATAAATCACGCGCAACCGATAGTCTGCGCGACAAGTATCGCCGCCCGGACGAAACGCTGACATTCTTCCAAGTAAGCCCCACGATGAAGGTGGGCGAATATGCCCCCGGCGGTGGCTGGTACTCGCGCCTGCTTGGCCTTTACCTTGGCCCCAAGGGCAAGTTGGTGGGGCTTTTTGCCGATGCCAGCAAAGGCACCGAACAGATGCAAGCCAACATCGCCAAGAACGTCGCCAAGTTCCCGGCTGAGGTTGCCGAATGGGCAAGCCTTCCCGCCGACCGCTTCAGCGCTTTGACGCTGGGCGCGATTCCCGATGCCGAAAAAGGTACGTTTGATCGCATTCTGGTAATGCGTGCGCTGCACAACATGATGCGTTCGAACGTGGCCGACAGCGAAATCCGCAAGATGCGCGAATTGTTGAAGCCCGATGGCATGATCGGCATCGAACAGCATCGCGCCAAGGCAGATGCGCCATTCGCGTACACCGATGGATCGAAGGGCTACATGCTCGAAGCCGATATGATCAAGCTGATGGAAATCCACGGCTTTACCTTCGTCGGCAAAAGCGAGGCCAATGCCAATCCGAAGGACCCCGCCAATTGGCCGGGTGGCGTATGGACGCTGCCACCGTCGATGGGTGAAAATACCGAAGCGGCTGAGAAAGCGCGCCTTACCGCCATCGGTGAGAGCGACCGCATGACGCTGCTGTTCCGCAAGCGTCCATGACAACGCGCTACTAAGGTTGAATTGAAGCGGGCGGCGGCTTAGGTCAGGTCCATGAGCCAGATCACCGTCGCCGCCCTGCAACTTGCCCTCCATGCGGGCGAGTCTGAGAATATCGCAGCCGTCTCTGCTTTAGTAGAAGACGCTGCAAAAGGTGGCGCGCAGATCGTGCTGCCGCCTGAACTGTTTGCAGGGCCTTATTTTTGCAAGGTTGAAGATGAGGCGCTGTTCGCGCTCGCCTACCCGCTCGACCAGGACCCTTCGGTGCGCGAAATGCGCAAGCTGGCCAAGGCGCTGGGCATCGCCATCCCCACCAGCTTCTTTGAGCGTGACGGGCACCACTATTACAACACTCTCGCGATGATCGGCCCCGATGGCGATGTCATGGGCATCTATCGCAAGAGCCACATTCCCGATGGTCCGGGCTATGAGGAAAAGTACTATTTCCGCCCCGGCAATACCGGCTTTAAAGTGTGGGATGTATTCGGCACGCGGATTGGCGTGGGGGTATGCTGGGACCAGTGGTATCCCGAATGCGCGCGCGCGATGGCACTGATGGGGGCAGAATTGCTGTTCTATCCCACCGCCATCGGCACCGAGCCTTATGACGCTGACCTCGATACCAGCCGGATGTGGCGGCGTGCGATGCTGGGCCATGCGGTATCAAACTGCATGCCCGTGATCGCCGCCAACCGCATCGGCACCGAGGACGGGCAAAGGTTCTATGGTCACAGCTTCATCAGCGATGAATGGGGCGATTTTCTGGCCGAATTCGGCGCAGGCGAAACCGGCGTGTTAAGCGCGACCATCGATCTGCAACGCGCCGCAACGCACCGCGGAGGCATGGGCTTTTTCCGTGACCGCCGCCCTCAGCTTTACACGCGCCTTTCAGAGGACGTGTGAACCGCTATGTGATCGCGCTGGGATCAAACCAGCGTCATGCGCGCTATGGCAGTCCGTCGGCGATCTTGCGCGCCGCTTTGGCCGAGCTGGTGGTGCAAGGCGTGACGGTTGCAGCCGCCAGTCCGGTTTTGCGCAGCCGTCCGATCGGGCCTTCCTTGCGCGAATATGCCAATGGTGCCGTTGTGGTGGAAATCCCAAAGGAACCGTTGGAACTGCTCGATCTTTTGCAAAGCATAGAGTACACTTTTGGCAGACGCCGCCAAGGCCAACGCTGGCGTTCGCGCACGCTCGATCTGGATATCGTGCTATGGAACGGCGGGGGCTGGGCGGATGAGCGGCTGACCATACCCCACGCAGAATTCCGCAAACGCGACTTTGTTTTGCGCCCTGCGGCACGAATTGCACCTGATTGGCGCGACCCTTTGACCGGCTTGACGCTGAAACATCTGTTCACCCGCTTGACCCGCCGCGGATCCCCCCCTAGGTGACGCGCCTTGCCTCGGTTCCAAAGTGAATCGGTTTGGTGTGGACCCGTAGCTCAGTTGGTAGAGCAACGGACTTTTAATCTGTAGGTCTCGGGTTCGAGTCCCGACGGGTCCACCAATATAATCAATCCATCGGCAGTGCCATCAACTGCTCCAGCTGATGACCGAGTGAAGGAGACGATCATTGGATAGCAGTGGACGTCGGGACAGGTGCTGAAGGCTACAAGTGCTTTGACCCTCCTCCCGACACTAAGGTCAGCAGTCGCAGCCGCATCTCATGGGGGAAGGGCCTCTTCGTCGGTGATCCCACCTTGTGGAAGGCTTGATAATCTTCACCGCCCCATCGACAGAATCTCCCTGATCGGATTCGTAGGCAACCAAACCTTGGCTCCGCATTTCAAGCAGCCGAGATTTTGAACCAACGCCGACTCAAGACTTACATTTAGGCAGTTTCCCGGTATTTTTGGCCTGCAGAAAAGCGGCCACCAGTTAACCGATGACCGTCTAACGATTTTGTGAGCGGTTATTGGATTACGGTGTGTCGATCTTCAAAAGTCACCTGAGGCAGATGCTGCCCGTTCCGAAATCAGAATGGTCAACAACTTAACAGTCAATGCTTTGGCGCTGTTGCGGTGAGCCAACTCGCCCCATTTGTCCCAATGGACGGAACGGTAGCACATTCAGGCAAATAGCAGATCACGTGAACTGGATTCCCTGAAGGCAATCGACCAAACAACGCGGCTCATAGGCATTGCATGCTGGAAAGGCAGTTCCTGTTGGAGCTTGCGCGCTTACAGGTTCGTAACGCTTCATGGGCACGGGTGCTGGCGCAGGGGTCACGGGCACGCGCGCAGGATCGTGAAGGGCTTTATACTTATACTTGGCTTGGTTTGGCGGACCGGATCACGCGTTTGCGCAGGGGTGATTGCCATTGCTGGCGATTATCCCCCCGGTGTTCCATTCGCTGGTCATACAACAGGTTCCCGCAGCCGAGCGTGCTGCGGCTGACCTTGTGGGATGGCACCGCACCTGCCCCGCGCGAATGGCTGGTTGCCACGTGCCACGCTTGCGCAGAATGGTTCGACTGGAGCGCGCTCTAACTCATTCGTCCCAGATTTTCTGTTCGCCCATCGCCACTTCGGTAGAATTGACCAACAGGAAGCCGCCCAGCACATCCACACTTTCGGGGAAAGCCTTGCGCACGCGCGCCTGCAAGTCTTTGGAATCCTTCGAGGCAGCAACCAGTTTGGGCCATTCGTCAATGTAGCGGCGGGTATAGGCCAGCGCGGTGGCATCGTTGCCTTTGCCGGGCTTAGCATGGCCTGAAACAACCAGTTCGGGCTTCAACGCCATCATCGTGTTCAGCGCCTCGCCCCAAGCGACAATGGCGGCAGGATCGGTCTCGCCGAACCACAAGAACACCTCGTTGTGGACCATATCGCCTGGAAACAGCGCTTTGATCGAAGGCACCCACAGCGCGGTGGCGTGCTTGTGATCACCCTGGTTCGGGCCAATCACCTTCAACTCGTTGCCTTCCAGCATAATCGTATCGCCATCCAAAGGCTGCGGCGCGGTGGGGGTGCGGGGGGCATTGGCGCCCATCACCGGGAACCAGCGCTTCACTTTGGCAGGCAAGGAACGCCAGATATCCGCAGCCACTGTAGGGTGCGCCACGACTTTGGCATTGGGAAATGCGTTCATGATCACTTCCATCGCGAAGAAGTGATCGGGGTGGTCGTGGGTGACATAGACCGTCTCAAGCTCTTTGCCGCTATCAAGCACCATGCCGACGACGCGATGCGCATCTGCCCGGGTGAAGGGGGCGTCAACCAGCACGGCCTTCTTTTCGCCCTTGATCAGCGCGATGTTGGAATAGAGCGATGCTTCGCTGGTGCGCAGGATCTCGACTTCCAGCGGCTTTGCCATGGCTGTGCCAGCGATGAAGGCTGTCCCGGCAGCCAGCATGGTGAACAGTTTTCGCATCGGAAGAAGTCCTCTCGGTTCGCGGCTTGCCCGCCGCCAATTGTCTCCAAAGGGCAGTCTAATCGGCATCGGCGGCCAAAACCACCAAAAGAAGCTTTCAAAAGTTACATAGCGTGAAATTTGGTTTGGATTAAAAGGGAAGCTCGGCTCCGTCCCAAGCAAATAGCTTGCCGCTATCGGCAGGGGACAGGCCATTAATCACGCGGAGCAAATATGCGGCGGATTGTTCGGGCGTGAACAGCTTCTCGGCGGGAACATTGCCCTGAAACGGTCGCGAAAGCGGGGTATCTACTGTGCCGGGGTGCAAGGTGACCGCGATGGTGGCAGGGTTCGTGCGGCCAAGTTCAATCGCGAAATTGCGCACCATCATGTTGAGCGCGGCTTTTGAAGCGCGGTAGGAGTACCATCCGCCCAGCCGGTTGTCGGTGATCGAGCCCACTTTGGCCGAGATCGCCGCAAACACCGGCCTTGCGCTTTTGCGCAATAGCGGCGCGCAGTGCTTGCCGATCAGCGCGGGGCCTATCGTGTTGATCGCAAACATTTCTGCCATCGCAGCGGCATCCAGCGCGCGCCACGATTTTTCAGGGCCTTGGCCATTGTCCAGCACCAGGCGGCCTGTGGCGACAATCACCAGATCAAGCGTACCACCGATGCTGGCGCAGGCCGCAGCAATGGTGACTTCATCGGCCAGATCGAAGGTGTGTGGGTGGATTTTGGGCGATGCTTCGAGCGACTTTCGCGCAAGGGCATAGACTTGAGCCACATCGTCGCGGGCGGCCAACTGGTTTACCAGCGCAGCGCCGATGCCACCGCTTGCCCCGAATACTGCGCATCGCAAACCGTTTTCCATGACGCCGCCTGTGGAACGCGGTAAGCTGTCTGTCGATATGGCCGTTCGCGCATTGCTGTATTGCTGCTATAATACAGCTTGCACGGCGGGCCTCGAAATCCCATGTTGATGATTGCCCACTTTTCGAAAGCATGTTTGCGATGGCCACACCTTCGACCGAGACTGCCACCCTCAGCCCGTTGACGCTGACCCCGCCCGATCCTGTGCCTGTGGTGGCGCCCGTTCAGGCCGCTGGGCTGGTGCCGGTTTCGGATGAAAACCGGTCAAAGCTGGAATCGAAGGTGGATGCCTTCGTTGCTGATCTGGTGGCGCAAGATGCGCGGAGTCCGGAATTCGGCAAAAAGGTCGATCAGCTCACCAACATGGGCCGCAAGGAAATTGCCCAGGCAGCGGGCATGGCCAACCGCTTTCTGGACCGCCCCATCCGCGCGATGGACAAGGATAGCGGCGTCGGGTCTGATCTGGCCGCCTTGCGCCGCACGGTGGAAGACCTTGACCCGGGCAAACAGGGCAAGCTTTCATCGGGGCGCAAGTTCCTCGGCATCATCCCGTTCGGCAACAGCCTGAAGAAGTATTTTGACGGCTATGTTTCGGCGCAGGGCCACATCAAGGCGATCCTTGACCGGCTGGCATCGGGCAAAGACGAATTGCTTATGGACAATGCCGCGATTGATGTTGAGCGGCAAAAGCTGTGGGAGGCGATGGGCAATCTGGAACAGATGATCCACATCTCCAAAACGCTGGACGCCAAGCTGGAAGGCGCGGCGGAAGATCTTGACCACACCGATCCCGCCAAGGCCAAGGCGATCCGTGAAAGCGCGCTGTTCTATACCCGACAGCGCACGCAGGACTTGCTCACGCAAATGGCGGTGACGGTGCAGGGCTATCTCGCGCTTGATCTGGTGAAAAAGAACAACGTCGAACTGGTGAAGGGCGTTGACCGCGCCAGCACCACCACGGTCGCGGCCTTGCGCACGGCGGTAACGGTAGCGCAGGCGATGACCAACCAGCGGCTGGTGCTGCAACAGATCACCGCGCTGAACACCACCACCGCCAACATGATCGATTCCACCGGCAAGCTGCTGCGTGAACAGACCGGCAAGATTCACGAACTCGCCGCCGCCAGCACGATCCCGCTGGAAACGCTGCAACGCGCGTTCCAGAACATCTACGATACGATGGACACGATTGACACGTTCAAGCTGAAGGCGCTCGATTCCATGAAGCAGACGGTGAACACGCTGTCGGGCGAGGTCGAGAAATCCAAGGGCTATATCGCGCGGGCCGAAGGCGCGGCGCAAGCCAAGCTGGCGGGGCCGGAAAGCTCACCCTTTCTGAGCCTTGAGGGTTAAGCCGCTGATGGCCAACAGTCCCGCGCAAGACAGCCAGCGCATCCTTGCCGAAGCCAGATCGACGCTCGTCCGCCAGCAGGCAGGCGGGCGGCGCAGCATCGGCCAGCGTTCGGCAGATATAAAGCGCCAGCATCGCGGCAAGAAGCTGGCGCGCATGGCGATGGCCGTCAGCGTGGTGCTGGTGGGCGCGATGGTGGCGGGGCTGGTGCTGGATGGCATCGGCTTTACCGGCGTCATGCTGCTGGGCCTCGCGATCATAGCGGCGCTGGTGTTCTTCGCCACATTCCCCAAGCTCAAAGTGCCCGATCTGGCCGCGCTCAACACAGGCGATGTGCGCACGATGGTGGGGCGCACTGAATTGTGGCTCGAGGCGCAACGCCCCGCCTTGCCCGCGCCTGCGGTGCAACTGGTGGACCAGATCGGCGTGCAACTGGATGGCCTCGGGCTTCAGCTTGAAGGCATTGATCCTGCCGAACCGGCGGTGGGCGAAGTGCGCCGTCTGGTGGGCGAACATCTGCCCGGCATGGTCGAAAGCTGGCGCAAGATACCCCCGCATCTGCGCAAGGAAGAGCGCGGCGGGCGCAACGCCGATCAACAATTGAGCGACGGGCTGGGCAAAATCTCGAAGGAGATTGACGAGATTACCCGCCAATTGGCGGCGGGCGATCTTGATGCGCTGGCGGTGCGTGGCCGCTATCTGGACTATCGCTATGGCGAAGGGCTAGACGACGCGCCCCAGCTTGCCGCACCAAAGGAAGCCTGATGCGCGTTGCCATTCCCCACACCCTGACCCGCGAAGAAGCGCGCCGCCGCTTGCGCGAAAAGGCGGAAAAGGCCATGGAAAAGGCCGAAAGCATGGCCACGATCACCACCACCTTCGTCGATGACGATCACATGACCATGAGCGTTGGCGCAATGGGCTATACCGTCGATTGCGCGGTGGAACTCACCGACAGCGAACTGGTGGTCGACGTCGATATCCCCGCCACGCTGGGCTTTGCCAAACGCATGATCGAAGGCATGATCCGCGAGAAGACGGGGAAGTTGTTGAGTTAGCGGGTGTAGGGGATTGATTCTACAAGGGCACGGGTGGTTGAGGCAGTTGTGCGAAAAGCTTCGGTGGCAACCATCTTGCATGTAAGATGTGATGGATTTCACAGATCATAATGTTCATTCTTTTTCTATCTTTTTCAAAATCTTTTATCATCATTTTCTTTAATTTTCGATTTTTGTTATAGCTTGCTGAGAATAATTCCATATAAATATATTCGTCTTTTAAATTGGGGTTATGCTTAAATCCACCGTATTTTGCATGGGCATATTTATTACGAATAGAGTTCGCTTCAGAAAGCAAATTTTTTACATAATCAATTACGATAAAATCATTTGATTTTTTATCTCTTTTATTAATTAATTCGCCAATAAGCTCGATTTTATTTGAGAAATTCCGAATGACTCCGAGTATGGTAGTCGAGTCATCTTCTGAAATTCCGGTGATCTGCCGAACAACGAGTGGCACGAAATCTTCGATGATCGCAAATTGACTTATTATAATTCCAACAATTTTTGGGAATTCTGGATTTGCGCTATCCAAGATAATGCTATGTTTCTCAACATAAGAAGAGTATTTTGGAAACTTGATATAGATCTCTTCACTCATGTCATGCACCGATCAGTATAAAACAGATGACGTGCTTCGCCGGATGCTAAGCATGCTACCTAAGCCGCATAATTTGGCGCAAGAGTCGAGGACAAACAGTGAAGGGAACAACACTAACGGGTGCGAAAACCCCTAGATGACCGCTGCTTTACAACGCGCAGGGCTTGAAGGTTTTTTGCGTGATATCGTCTGCCCGGCGGTCTTTGCGCGAAAAAGGAAAAAGAAGCGGGACCCCGGGTCAAGCCCGGTGTGACGGTGGGGGGCGGGGCGATGGCGTAGTACGTCGGTGGCCTCGATGAAGTGTCCACCTGCCGTTCGTCGCCGCTCAAATATCCTTGCGTTCCAGTTCCAGCAGTTCCTGCGGCAGGCGCAGGGAGTTGGCAGCGATGCGGGTTTCGAGCAGGAGATAGATCAGCGCGATCATCAGCAAGGCAATCGCGGTGGAAAAAGTGATGCCGGTGAGGTTGCCAAGGTCGCGGCCAAACATCTCGCCCACGAACAGCGAGCCGACGGTCACGCCAATCGCAAGGCCCGACAGCACGAGCAGCAGCAGCGCGCGGCCGATCAGGTGGATGCGCCGGTCTACATAGCGGATTTCGATCACGACCACATCATGCGCAGGCCCGACGGTTTCGCCGTGCAGCTTTTGCAAGGTGCGCGACCGGTCAACGATGCGGCCAAGGCGCGTGGTGAGGATGTTCATGATATTGCCGATGGCCACCAGCACGAAAACGGGGGCCAGGGCCAGTTGGATCGTCTGGGCTATTACGCCGGTGTGGGCAGCATTCATAAACAGGTCTTTCGCGTTTGTTGCCAAGTGCCACGGGCAGACCATCGGGGGCAAGCTGGATACGTCTGCATGGCGATTGTGCTTCAATGTAAGGCGTTGGTGACACATTCGTGCTGGCAATGGCGTGATCGTGCTCGGCTTTGCCCCTGCGCTGTGCTGAACAAGCTGGGCGAATTCCTGACCGTGTTCACCAAAGTCACGCTCAGCGAATACCGCCGGGGTGACGTTTCGCGCTTTGAAAGCCGGATCGTGCAAATCGACGAGATCGTCGAATGCCACCTTGTTTCGGGCGGATATGGCTACCTGCTCAAATTCGTGGCGCGCGGGGTTTCGCATTACCAGTCGATTATCGAAGGCATGTTCGAAAGCGATTATGGCATCGAAAAATACTTCAGCTATGTTGTAATCAAATCGCCATTCATCAAGCATCACTTCCCGATCCAGAACCTGTTTGGCCAAACGCATACCTGATGAAAAAACGGCCTTAAGCCTTAAGCCTGAAGCGGACCCGCATGACGACCATCGCCGATCTTTTGCCAAACCTTGTCGCGCTGCGGCGTGATATTCACCAGCACCCCGAACTCGGCTTTTGCGAACATCGCACGGCGGGGCGGATTGCCGATGAACTGCGCGGTATCGGCATCGAAGTGCATGAAGGCATTGGTGTCACCGGTCTTGTCGGCGTTTTAAAGGGCAAGCGTGAAGGCATACGCAGCATCGGCCTGCGCGCCGATATGGACGCCCTGCCGTTCCACGAGGCAACCAATCTGCCATGGGCAAGCCGCATGCCCGGCACGTTCCACGGCTGCGGCCATGATGGCCACGTCGCGATGTTGCTCGGCGCGGCGCATGTGCTGGCGGCAGACCCGGACTTCGCCGGAACCGTCAACTTCATCTTCCAGCCCGCCGAGGAAGGGCAGGGCGGTGCGCGCGTGATGATCGAGGAAGGGTTGTTCGACCGTTTCCCCTGTGATCGCGTCTTTGCCCTGCACAACTGGCCGGGCCTGCCCGCCGGCACGATCAGCACCCGCCCCGGCGCGATCATGGGCGCGGCAGACAAGTTCAACATCAAGGTTGCGGGCAAAGGCGGCCACGCGGCGATCCCACAGGATTCACCCGATGCTATCCTTGCCGCAGCATCCTTGGTGCAGCAACTTAACACCATCATTTCGCGCGCGGTGCCAGCCGCGTCTTCTGCGGTTCTGTCCGTCACCCAAATCCATGGCGGTGATGTGCACAATGTGATCCCGGCAGAGGTTACGGTCGGCGGAACGGTGCGCACCTTCGATCCGGTGGTGCAGGACCGCATTGTTGAACGGATGCACGGAATGCTCAAAGGCATCGAGGCATCGTTCGAAGTGCGCTGCACGGTGGATTACGAACGCTACTACCCCGCCACGATCAACGACCCTCAAGCCGCAGCCGATGCTCTGGAAGTTGCGGCTACTGTGGCCCACGCCGAACTTGCGGCTGAACCTGCGCCGACATCGGAGGACTTCTCGTTCATGCTGCAACAGCGCCCCGGCGCGTACATCTGGCTCGGCCAAGGCACCCCAGATCACGCTGCGCCACTGCACAACCCGCAGTATGATTTCAACGATTCCGTGATGGAAACGGGCATCCGCCTGCACGTGGCTTTGGCCAAGCACTGGCTGGTCTGATCAGAACCAAGCCCTAACGCCGATCAGCGCGCTGAATGACGAAGGGCTTCCCCCCGGCCCGCGCCAGCCGCGCTGTTGCACCCAGCTTGCGCTACCAATGCAAGCCCGCATAGGGCGCAAATTCGGGTACGACTTCATAGCGCAGCCGCGTGCCAAGCTCGAACCAGTAAGGCGCAAGGCCTTCGACGCCGATCACGCCATAAGTGCGGTCCGGCCCCGCGCCAAAGTCTTGCCGCGCGCCCAGTTCAAAGAAGTGGCCAGGCAGATGGATCGGGTGCGCCCAAGCCGGGAACAGCGGGGCAAGGCCCATCGCACCCGCGCCAAGCGACAACGATCAAGCAGGAGGTGCTTTTCCATCACATATGCGATAAGCTTGAAATTGCGTTATCTCTCAAGAATTTCCGACAATTTCTGCCGCGCGCGGTAAATCCGTGTCTCCACTGCCTTTTCGCTCAGCGAAAGAATCGTCGCGGCCTCCGCCATGCTCATCCCTTCCAAGCGGCACAGGATCAGGGGTTCCTTCAAGTTCGCGGGCAGGGCGGCCAGTGCTGCACCAATCCGCGCCACTTCGCGTGCTGAAATTGCAGCAGCTTCTGGGTCTTGGCCTGCGTCTGCCACATCAAAGGCATCGTCCAGCGGCTGTGCCATCCGGAACAGTCGCCGCACCGCGCGCCGCCGCGCCCAATCATGGCACTTGTTCAGCGCGATGCGGATCAGCCAAGTGCGAAACGGCTTGGCCGGGTCATAACGCCCCAGCGCGGCAAAGGCCGAAACGAACGTTTCCTGCGCAATGTCCACTGCCTCGCTGTCATCGCCCAAATGGTGCCGGGCCACCCGGAACGCCGCCTCGCGGTGCCGGTCCATCAGTGCGGTATAGGCCGCCTGCTGGCCGCCAAGCGCAGCCGCGACCAGCGCGGCGTCGCTCGCGTCGGCTGGCGGTGCCCCCATCTTGGCGATCAGTGCGCTTGCGGGGCCGTGAGCGCGCGGGCGATCTCGCGGTCAAAGATCGTGGCCTGCTGGGGCGTCAAGACCGCGCGCATCGCAAAGACATGCGCCAGCGTTTCCTTCTGAAGATCACCCATCGCCATGTGCGAACGGTCCACCGCGCCCGCCACTTTGGGGCCGAACTGGTGCTCGCTGGCCATCGCCTTGGCCAGATCGGCATTGGTCTGCCGCATTTGCGCATCCAAAGCTTTGCGGCGCTGGGCGAAGTCCGCCTCAAGCCGGTCAATCTCGGCCTGTTGTGTGGCTGTCAGCTCAAGCCGGTCGTGCATCAACTGGTGCAATTCGCTGCCGCCATGATCGGCCACCATCACGCCGCGTGCAAAGTGGCTGGCGGCCAGCGCTATCGCCGCAGATACCAGCGCGACCAGCACATAGCGCAAGTTCGCGCGCATCAATTTGCCAGCAATTGCGAAGGTGCACCCGCTGGCACACCAAACAGCGGTTCGGCCTGTGCCGGGGCCACAGGTGCCAGCGAACCGGCCACGCCGACAAGTGCGGCAACCGCAAGGGCCATCACCATGCCGCGCCGTGCCACACGCGCATCACGCCGCGCCGCAAGGCCCTGCATCACGCCTTCGTCAATCGTTGCCAGTGTAGCCGGCAGGCTTTGCCCGCCAAGAGCTCCCAAGATAGCATCAAGATCGGCCATAGATCGGTTCTTGTCCTTCGTTCCACGTAATGCATGATACGCAGCCTGCGGCAAATTCCCTCATCTGACAGTGCCCCCGCAAGAAAAAACTTCGTTACGTGCTTGAGGGATCGCAAGCGGCGGTGCGTATTGCCATTCGAGAGGTGGCCCATGAGGTGGCACAAGATCCCACTGCCGAAACGATTTTGATGCGCCGTTTTGCTCTTCTTGTTGCTCCGGCCTTTGCCATGATGGCGCTGCCCGGTGCCGCATTCGCGCATACCAAGCTGCTGTCATCCAGCCCTATAGCGAATGCAACGGTGGCCAAGCCAACCAAACTGACGCTGACCTTTTCCGAAGCGCTCGTTGGCCCGCTTTTGGGCATCGAACTGGTGATGACCGGCATGCCGGGCATGGCCGATCACGCGCCCATGCCGATCAAGGGCTTCAAGAACGCAGCCGATGGCAAAGTCCTCACCATCACGCTGCCGCGCGCTCTGCCCGCTGGGGCATACAATCTGAAATGGCATGCGGTGGCCGGCGATCAACACCGCATCGAAGGCCAATACAGCTTCACCGTCCGCTGATTCACCGTGGAGCCGCTTGGCCTGACACTGGCGCGTTTCGCCGCCTGTGCGGCGCAATCGCAGCGGTCTTTACCGCTCGAATTCGCGTTCGGCATCTGCGTCGTCGGCATCGTTGCATGGCTGGGCGTGCTGGATCCCGCAGCCTAGCCTATTGGCAACAAAGTTTCCCCACAACAGCGCTTGACCTGAAGGGCGTTTGCCTCGCACATCGTAAATTGCAACTTATCAACGGGAGAGTGCAAAGTGTTTAGCCATATCATGGTCGGCAGTGACGACATCGCCGCATCCAAGATGTTTTACGACGCCACCTTCGCCGCGTTTGGCGGGCCGGAAGCCATCATGGATCCCAAAGGTCGCCTGATTTATCAGCACAATGGCAGCATGTTCCTTGTGACGCAGCCGATCAATGGTGAACCGGCTTGCGGCGCAAACGGCGGCACCATCGGCTTCAAGATGAGCCCTGAACAAGCCAATGCATGGCATGCAGCAGGCTTGGCCAATGGCGGCACGGCATGTGAAGATCCTCCGGGCCCACGCGAAGGTTCGCCCTATTATCTTGCCTATCTGCGTGACCCTGCCGGCAACAAGCTGTGCGCATTGGACGTCATCGCCTGATGAGCATCGAGACCGTTTCGACAACAAAGGCGCACGGCGGAACGCTGGGCGTCTATAAACACGATTCGGCCTCCACGGGGACAGGAATGACCTTCTCGGTCTTCCTGCCTCCTCAGGCGGAAGCGGGCGTGAAGCTGCCGGTGCTGATTTATCTGTCAGGCCTCACCTGCACCCATGCCAATGTGACCGACAAGGGTGAATATCGCCGGATCTGCGCCGAACTCGGCATCGCGTTCGTTGCGCCTGACACATCACCGCGCGGTGAAGGCGTGGCCGATGATCCTGCCGCAGCCTATGATTTCGGCCTCGGTGCGGGCTTCTATGTCAACGCCACGCAAGCACCTTTTGCCGCACATTACCGCATGTGGGATTACATCGCGCAAGAACTGCCTGCGTTGCTGGGCGCGAACTTCCCGGTGGATTTGGGCCGTATGGGCATCACCGGCCACTCGATGGGCGGCCACGGTGCGCTGACGTTGGGGTTGACCTACCCCGAAACGTTCAAATCGCTGTCAGCCTTCGCGCCGATTGTCGCGCCGGGCCAAGTACCGTGGGGCCACAAGGCTTTGCGCGGTTATTTGGGTGACGACCGCGCGGTCTGGCGCCATCACGATGCGGTGGCGCTGATCGAAGACGGTAAGCGTCCGGCTGGGGATATCCTTGTAGATCAAGGTGATGCTGACAACTTCCTTGCCGAACAACTGCGCCCCGAGCTGCTGGCTGATGCCTGCAAAGCCGCAGGCGTTGATCTGACGCTGCGCCTGCAACCGGGCTATGACCACAGCTACAACTTCATCTCGACGTTCATGGAAGACCATGTCCGCTGGCATGCAGAGCGGCTGTAAATTCAGACCCACCCCCAACCCCTCCCGCTTGCGGGAGGGGAACGAGATTTAATGAGCCGAAGGCGAGTTTAGTCGCAGCGGGGTGGGCACTTAAGCCTCAGCGCACTTCCCGCGCAACAGCATCCAACAGCCCATTGACGAACTTGGCCTCACGTTCATCAAAGAACGCATGGGCCACATCAACATACTCGCTGATCACCGTGCCAATCGCCACGTCCTTGCGCGCCATCAATTCATAAGTGCCAGCGCGCAGGATTTGCAGCATGGTCTTGTCGATGCGCGGGATTGCCCAGCCGCTGGCCAGTTTGGACGTTAGCGTCGCGTCGATTTCGCCGCGCCGCGCTTCAACGCCGCGCACGATATCGTCGAAGAAGTTGATATCTGCCTTGGCATATTCAACATCTTCGATTTCCGCGCCCAAACGGTGCTGATGAAACTCGTCGAGAAGCAAGTGCAGCTCGGTCCGCTCCATATCGACCTGATAGAGCGCCTGCACTGCGGCAAGGCGCGAGTTCGAGCGGGCCTGGCCTGAAAAGCTGCTCATATGCCAAGCCTCAATTCGATCGATCGCGCGTGGGCGGCAAGGCCCTCGGCGTCGGCAAGGGCGATGGCGGCAGGACCGACGGCGGCAAGGCTCGCGTCAGTGGCGGCAATAAAGCTGGTGCGTTTCATGAAATCCAGAACGGAAAGGCCCGAGGAAAAGCGCGCGCGGCGCCCGGTGGGCAGGACGTGATTGGGACCGGCGACGTAATCGCCGACAGCTTCGGGGGTCATCCGGCCAAGGAAGACCGAACCCGCATGGCGTATTTGGTCGAACAGCGCTTCGGGGTCATCGGTGGCGATCTGAACGTGTTCGGCAGCCAGCGCATTGGCCAGTGCGGGCGCTTCATCCAGTGAATCCACCACGATGATCACGCCATAGGCATCCCAACTGGCCTTGGCCACTTTGGCCGTGGGCAGCATGGCGATTTCAACGCCGATCAGATCGATCACCTGATCGGCAAATCCGGCATCGTCAGTAATCAGGATCGATTGCGCCACGGGGTCATGCTCGGCCTGGCTGAGCAAGTCGGCGGCGATCCACTGCGGATCGTTCTTGCCATCGGCGATCACAAGGATTTCCGAAGGCCCTGCCACCATATCGATGCCGACAATGCCGAACAACTGGCGCTTGGCTTCGGCCACCCAGGCATTGCCGGGGCCGGTGATCACATCGACAGGCTTGATCCGCTTGGTGCCATAAGCCAGCGCGGCCACGGCCTGCGCGCCGCCAATGCGCCACACTTCGTCGGCTCCGGCCAAATGCGCGGCGGCCAGAACCAGCGGATTGGCCTCACCCTTGGGCGTGGGCGTTACCACAACCAGCCGCTCAACGCCCGCCACCTTTGCCGGAATAGCGTTCATCAGCAGCGATGATGGATACGATGCGCGTCCCCCCGGCACATAAAGCCCTGCGCCGTCCACAGCGCTCCACCGTGCGCCAAGGCGCATGCCGGTGGCGTCGGTATAGTCGCGGTCTTCGGGCAATTGTGCTTCGTGATAGGCGCGGATGCGTTGTGCCGCCAGTTCCAGCGCGGCGCGCAGATCGGGCTTCAACGCATCGAACGCTTCACGGCAAGCCTCGGCCGAAATGCGCCAATCATCGTCAGCAGGCGAATGGCCGTCAAACTTCGCGGTATATTCCGCCAGTGCCTCGTCACCGCGCAGGCGCACATCATCGATGATGGTCTGCACATCACGGGCTACGTTCTCATCGCTCTCGCGCCGGTCTTTGACCAGCCGGGCAAAGGCGCGCGGAAAATCGGGATCGTTAGACTTTAAACGCTGCATCACGCGGCATCCTTTTGCGCAACTATCGCGCGAAACGCATCGATCAGCGCGCCCATGCGCGCGCTATCGGTTTTCAGCGCGGCACGGTTTACGATCAGGCGGGCTGAAACCGGCAGAATTTGGCTGGTTTCAACCAATCCGTTGTCCTTCAGCGTGCGTCCGGTGGAAACCAGATCGACGATGCGGCTGGCAAGGCCCAGCGAAGGCGCCAGTTCCATCGCACCGTTAAGCTTCACGATTTCAGCCTGTACGCCCAGCTTTTCAAAGTGTCGGCGCGTCAGGTTGGGATATTTGCTGGCGACCCGCGCATGGCTTTCGCGCGCATTTGCGCCGCTTTCCACCGCGCTGACAGGTTCTGCCACAGACAGGCGGCAATGCCCGATGTTGAGATCAACCGGCGCGTAAAGATCGGCATAATCAAACTCGTCGATCACGTCCGAACCCACGATGCCCGCGTGTGCCGCGCCATGCGCCACGAATGTCGCCACATCAAAAGCGCGCACGCGAATGATCTTCACGTCTGCTCGGTTGGTGGCAAAGGAGAGCGCGCGCGAAGACTTGTTGAAAAAGTCTGCGTCAGGCACGATCCCGGCCTTCTCCAGCAAAGGCAGCGCCTCATCAAGGATGCGGCCCTTTGGGATGGCGAAAACGAGGGGTTTGGGCGTAGACATAGCCCGCTGCCCATATGGCAGACGACCGCAAAGGGCAACCGAATGAACCCGGTCACCTTGATCGGGTTTATCGAAAAGTCTCACCCAAGAAACGCATCCAGCGCGGCGTTGACCTGGTCTGGCGCTTCCCACGGCACGAAGTGGCCGCATTCGTGCACGGGGTGCAGCGTCAGGTTGGTCACGAGTTTGTCCATGCCTTCCAGATTGCAGGCGGGCAGCGCCAGATCGTCCATTGCCCAGATTACCAGCGTGGGAATGGCCAGTGGCGGCAAGGGCGCATCGGTATAGCCTTCGGGCAGGGCAAAGGGTGCGTCCATTGGCGGCACGTTGATTGCGCTTGCGCGATACCAGTTGAGCATGGCGATGGCAGTATCTGGGTCTGACCAATCCTGAAGCAGGGCATCGCGTTCCGCGTCTTCCAGCGCGGACGAGCGGCCCCAACTGATCGCTTTCATCAGCAGCGCACCCAGACCATGTTCGCGCACCAGCGCATCATTGGCCGTATCGCGGAAGGCGCGCATATATTGGCTGGCCTCGCGCTGTTGCGGGTTGGTCCACAGCAAGCGCGGGAAGATCACCGGATGCGGCGCGTTGGCGATCACCGCGCGGGTCACGCGGGTGCCCTGGCCCATCAAGGCCACGCCCCAGGCAATCGCGCCACCCCAATCATGACCCAAAATGGTGAACTGCCCCACGCCCAAAGCATCGGCCAGTTGGAACACATCGCCGATCAGCTTATCCGGCGTATAGTTTTCCATGCCTTCAGGCCGCGATGATCCGCGATAGCCGCGCTGATCGGGCGCTATGCAACGGAAGCGGCCCGAAAGGTGTGCGATCTGGTGCCGCCAAGTGCGGTGGCTTTCGGGAAATCCGTGCAGGAACATCAGCACCGGCGCGTCCCTCGGGCCGGTGTCGATCACGTCGAGTTCAATCCCGCTCGCAAGCGTTACGCGTGTCATGTTCATGCGGTTTCTCCCGTTGTGTCCAGCGCGACCAGTTCGAGGATCGTGTCCGGAAAGATTGGCTCGTGCCATTGGGCCACTTCGGCAAAAGTGAACCAGCGAGGCTCCATCTGCATCTTGCGCTCAAGTTCGGTATGGCCGCTGGTGTCAACTTCGAAGGCAGGTGCGCGCACCCGGTAGAACCGCTCGTCCGAAGTGATCGGCTCGCCTTCCAAAGTCACATAATCATCGGCGCGTTGGGCAATCTCTGGGCCGGGTTCGGTGTCGAGCCCGGTCTCTTCAAACAACTCCCGCCGCGCTGCCACAGCAAAATCCTCACCCGGATCGCATTCGCCACCGGGCGCGCACCAGAATGCGGGGCGGTTCTGAGGAGCGTAGCGGAACAGCAGCAACCGGTCGCGATCATCTGTCAGCAGGATACGCGCTGACCGACGGATGCGGCGTGCGACTGGTCGTTCACTCACCGGGCGCGCGGGCCTTGATCGCCATCGCGTGAACCCGCTCACCGGGCAGATCGCCCAGAGCCTTGTTGACCATGCGCTGCCGGTTCAGCCGCGATTGGCCAATGAAGGCGGCGCTTTCGATCTCTATGGTGAAGTGCGATTCGCCCGAACCGTCATGGCCTGAATGGCCCGCATGGCTGGCGCTATCGTTGATCACCGCAAGGCTGGTGGGGGCAAGGGCCTGGGTCAGCAGACGCTCGATTTCTTGTGCGATTGGTCCTGTCATGGCTTCCCTTCTAGCCGCTCTATCGCCATGTGGAAGGGGCATGCGAAATGATAAGTTCCACGGCCGCGTTCAAAGTGATGGACGCATCTGCAATGCGCCCGGTTGCGATGAACCGGGCGAGTTCCGCGCACCCGGCGTCCGCTCTTCGGGCTTTGACGGGCCGGGCGATTACCGCTGGTTCTGCCTTGAACACGTGCGCCAGTTCAACGCAGGATATGATTTCTTTGCAGGCATGACCGCCGACGAAATCCTCGCCGCGCAATCACCGCTGGCCGGATGGGAGCGTGAAACCCGCGCCTTCCGCCCCGATGCCGGAATCGACGCTGCCCCGCGCTGGGCAGACTTTACCGACCCCCTCGACGCGATCTCGTCCCGCGTCAAAGCCCGCCGGGCAGACCATGAAATGGCCGCCGAAGCAGCACGGCGCGGCATCAGTCCCGATGAACGCAAGGCCTATGATGTGCTCGGCCTTGGCTATGACGCGGATCGGCGCGCGCTGCGGGGACGCTATTCCGAACTGGTGCGCAAATTCCACCCCGATCGCAACGGCGGGGATCGTGGATATGAAGGCCAGCTTCAGGCCGTCGTCGAGGCCTACAACTTGCTAAAAGCCAACACTGTGTTCAAGTAACGCAGTAGCCCCGGTCAATTCCTGCTTGAATTGTAGTTGCATTTTTCAATTGCTACTGCTGAGAATGCGATAAAAACCAAAACGTGCGGATTGACACATTCCGTGCGTAGTTGCTTCTGTACTCCCCGGTAAACCTACGGAGTCAATTGTGGCGGCCGATGAATCTGATACCTTTGTGCGAATTGATACCGCAGGCACCATTCGGGACATACCGTTGCCCCGTTTGGGTATCTGCGGCTTTGGCCGCGTGCCTGCCAATACCGTGGTGTTGGACGATAGCCTGGCATCGCGCGAACATGCGATGATCCGCCGCAACGCTAGTGGCCTTTGCATTCTGAACGATCTGGGCAGCACTAATGGCACATGGTTGAATGGTCGGCAAGTGCTCGGCCCAACCCAGTTGAAATCGGGCGACCGCATCCTGATCGGCCGCCAGATTATCGAATTTGTGCAACATTCGGCTCCGGCTGAATTGCCTGATCCATCGGACAGCCGCACCCAGTTCTTCATGGACCAGCAACTGGTCAGCGCGCTGGTCATCGATCTGCGCGGCTTCACCCAGCTTTCCGCAGCGATGGGCGAAAAAGCGATTGCAGCGATGATGGCTGATATCAACCGCGAAGCGGGCGAACTGCTCGAAACCGCCGAAGCATGGTCGATCAAGTTCATTGGTGATGCGATTCTGGCGATTTGGCTTCATCCCACCAATGCCCTCCTGCGCCGCGATGTGGTGACCGTGCTGGATGTCGTCAGCGGCTATCAGGAGATTTTCCGGCTGGCGGAAAAGCGTCACAAACCGCCTGTCGCGCTGCGTTTTGGCTGCGGATACAGTGCTGGTACTGCCTCGGTCGGCAATATCGGTAGCGGCGCAGCAGCCGATTTCACCGCCATGGGTGAGGCGGTAAATATTGCATTCCTGCTGGAGGACGCAACCAAAGCATGCGCCTGCGATATCCTGATATCGGGTTCGGTCTTCAGCGCTTTGGGCGATGTGCGTTTTCGACCATCGCAAATGATAGATACTAATATCAAAGGATATAACCGCTCAGTGCCTGCTTTGGCTTTGCACTTCGGCGACGTTGGCGAATTCCTCACGGCCTTCCTTCCAGCCTGATTGGTAAGCCTTTCGTCGCGAGCCTGTCAGATTACAGGGCTAGAACATCGGCATAGATCGGAAGGAGATGCCGTTGATCAGGACAGTTCTGGCGCTTGGCGTGTTTTTGGTGCTCGGCCTTTTGCGGTTGATCGTTCCGCTGCGCGCGATTGAGCTTCTGCTCTGGACAAGTGTCTTGCGGCTCTTCCGGGTGCAACTTGTCGTCCATGGCCAAGCTGCGCAGGGCGGCACGCTTCTGCTGGCGAATCACGTGTCATGGATCGATATTGCCGCGTTCGGCCGCACCATAGACGCGTGCTTTGTTGCCAAGGCAGAAGTCGGCGGCTGGCCCATCATCGGCGCTGCCGCGCGGCGCATCGGGTGCTTGTTCGTTAAACGGAGCTCCCGCCGTTCAGCGCACCTGATCGCCGCGCAACTGGGTGAGCGGCTGGACGCTGGCCGCAATGTCATCGTCTTTCCCGAAGGCACCACCGGGCCGGGCGATCATGTTCTGCCATTCCGCAGCACGCTGACCGGTGCCGTCACCTGCCAGCCATTGCAAGTGCAGCCCGTAGCGATGGTCTATCGCAGTGTTCAAGACCGCGCGCTGGCAGCGTGGCTTGGCGATGCGTCGCTCTTGCCCCACGCTCTGGCACTCGCGCGATCAGGCGGGGTAACGCTTGATCTATGGTTCGAACAGCCATTTGTCGCGACAGACCGCAAGCATGCAGCAGTCCGCGCCGGGGCGGTTATCGCGGCCCGTTTGGCTGATGAATTGCTGGATCAGGCCGCCACGCTGAAGCGTGTGGCGTAACGGCCTGCGATCCGGTCCACCGGCATCACCACGCAAACATCGACCGTGTTGAAAGCATGGTCAATGAACGCGCCGTCGCCGAACATCGCGCCGGTGCGCAAATAGCCTTTGACCAGCGGCGGCAAGTTCAGCATCGCCTGCCGTTCGTCAAAACTGCCCGGCGCAAGCAAGTCCATGCTGACGCCAAGTGCCGGCAAAACGCGCGGGCACATCCCGGCAGGTGCAAGGTGGTTGTGGTACAGCCAAGAGAGCGCCGGCGCGTGGGCGTGCGGATCAACCCCCTGAAACGACGCGCAACCGAACATCAGTTCTATGCCGTGCTGGGCGATGTATTCGGAAATGCCACGCCACAGCAGCGCTATGGTTCCACTGGTGCGATAGGGTGGCAGCACACACGAGCGGCCAAGTTCGAGCAGTTCGCCCGACTGCCTCCATTCGCCACCAACCAGTTGCGAAAGATCATATTCACCTGCGGAATAAAATCCGCTGTGAGCGCGGGCAACCGATTCACGCAGAAGGCGATAGGTGCCCACCACGCATGAATCTGCCGGGGCCGCTTCGTCAATCACCAGAAGATGATCGCACAAATCATCGTAGGCATCATGATCGAGCAGAGGTGAAGCTTCACTTGCCTGTGTAATGGCTGCCGCACCGCGCTCGGCAAAAAACACCTGCCAGCGCAGTTTTTGGACTGCGAGCAAATCGTCGGCATCGCGCGCAAGGCGGATTGAGAGGCGGCGCTCGCCACGCTTTTCGCGAACAGGAATAGCAGGCAAAACTTCGGTCATCACAAACCCCTCCAGTCTGTGCCGATACCCTCTCTCTGTGACCCGCGTTTTACGGATCGATGCCAGTTATGTGGCGAAATCGTCGGTTCTGTCTTGTTTATTTCACATTGCCCAAACGAAAAGAGGCCCCGGGAAGGGGCCTCTTGACGCTCAGATTATGAGATATCGGTTCAGGCCGCGACAGGCGCCGCATCGCGGACCGACTGGTCAACGTGCTCGGCAAACTGCTGGAAGTTGTCCACGAACTTGCGGACCAGTTCCTGTGCAGTCTTGTCGTATTCCTCGCCATCGGCCCATGCGCCGCGTGGATCGAGCAGCTTCGTATCAACGCCTGCCACTTCAACCGGCACTTCGAAGCCGAAGTTGGGGTCTTTCTTGAAAGTTGCGTTGTTCAGGCTGCCATCGAGCGCAGCATTGAGCAGCGCGCGCGTGGCCTTGATCGGCATACGCTTGATGCCTTCTTGCGTGGCCTTGCCGCCTGACCAGCCGGTGTTGACCAACCAGCACTTTACGCCGCCCTTGGCGATGCGCTCTTTCAGCAGGTTGCCATAGACCGATGGGTGACGCGGCATGAACGGCGCACCAAAGCAGGTGGAGAACGTGGCTTCGGGTTCGGTCACGCCGATTTCGGTGCCGGCAACGCGTGCGGTGTAGCCCGAGATGAAGTGGTACATTGCCTGATCGGCCGTGAGGCGCGCAATCGGAGGCAACACGCCATAAGCATCTGCCGTGAGGAAGATGAGGTTGGCGGGAACCGGGCCGAGGTTCTTTTCCGAGCAGTTGGGAATGAAATCGATCGGGTAGGAGCCGCGGCTGTTTTCAGCCAGGCTGTTATCATCAAGATCGATTGTGCGGGTCACCGGATCGATCACGACGTTTTCCAGCACCGTGCCGAAACGCTTGGTCGTAGCGAAGATTTCCGGTTCTGCTTCTGCCGATAGGCGGATCATCTTGGCGTAGCAACCGCCTTCGAAGTTGAACACGGCGGTATCTGACCAGCCATGCTCGTCATCGCCGATCAGCGTGCGCGAAGCATCAGCCGAAAGCGTGGTCTTGCCGGTGCCTGAAAGGCCGAAGAACACGGCGGTTTTGCCATCGGGGCCGACGTTGGCCGAGCAGTGCATCGGCATCACGCCCTTGGCAGGCAGCAGGTAGTTGAGGATGCCGAACACCGACTTCTTCATTTCACCGGCATAGGCCGTGCCGCCGATCAGGATCAGCTTTTCGCTGAAGTTCACCGCCACAACGGTTTCGCTGCGGCTGCCGTGGCGTCCAGGATCGGCGCGGAAGCTGGGCAGATCGATGATCGTATATTCCGGCGCAATCGTTGCCAGTTCGGCATCGGTCGGGCGGACGAGCAAGGTGCGCACGAACAGGTTGTGCCATGCAAATTCGTTGATCACGCGCACATTCACGCGATGCTCTCGCTGGCTACCGCCAAACAGGTCGGCCACATAGAGGCGATCTTTTTCGCCCAGTGCGGCGATAAAATCAGCCTTGAGTGCGGCAAAGTGTTCTGGCGTCATCGAAGCGTTGGTCTTGCCCCACCATACGGTGTTTTCTGTTTCGGCATCGCGGACAATGAACTTGTCCTTTGCGCTTCGTCCCGTGTGTTTGCCGGTTTCAACCACCAGTGGCCCGTCAACCGAGAGCAAACCTTCGCCGTTGCGGACGGCATGTTCGACCAGCGATGTTGTTCCGAGGTTGGCAAACAGTTCTGCCGGTTCGGGAAAACCCTGGCTGGCGAGAGATACATTCAGGCTGTTAGCGGACACTTAGGACCTCCCGATGGCGGCGCGTAAGCGGGTAGAGACCCCGCCTTGCGCGGTATTGCGAATACGAATGCGCTGATTCTGAGGTGGCGCATAGTATTTGCGCAATGCTGCGTCAAATGCCACGCTTCAACGAAGTTTTTTGCGCAGTCGCTTGCATCTCATGCAACTATCTTTTCAGTCGCGTGTCGGCATAAAGTTGCGCGCGGTCGGTGCTGCCGGTATTCACACATTATGGGCAGTATTCCACCAGACCATGTTGCGGCGCAGGCTGACCCAAGGACCATCGCGCTTGTCGATGATGACCGCAACATTTTAACGACTGTTTCCATTGCTTTGCAAACCGAAGGCTTTGTTACCCGGCTTTATAACGACGGGGATAGCGCGCTGAAGGCCATGCTGGACAACCCGCCCGACCTTGCGGTGTGCGATATCAAGATGCCGCGCATGGATGGCCTTGAATTGCTGCGCCGCTTGCGGGAGAAAAGCGATCTGCCACTTATTTTTCTCACCAGCAAAAATGACGAGGCCGACGAGGCGCTTGGCCTGTCGATGGGGGCCGATGATTACATTGCCAAACCCTTCAGCCAGCGCCTGCTCGTCGCGCGGATCAAGGCGATCTTGCGGCGCAGTGATATCGTGCGCCGCGAAGCCGAAGAGCAAGAACCCACCGGCGAACCGCTGCCCGATCCGATCCGGCGCGGGCGTCTGGTGATGGACCCGGCGCGCCACGCTGTAACCTGGAATGACGCACCGGTGTCGCTCACGGTTACCGAATTCATGATCCTTGAAGCGCTTGCCATGCGCCCTGGAGTGGTCAAAACGCGCAACCAGCTGATGGACGCGGCCTATCACGATGATGTCTTCGTCGATGATCGCACCATCGATAGTCACATCAAGCGGTTGCGCCGCAAGTTCCGCGTCGCCGATGCCGAATTCGGTGCAATCGAAACGCTCTATGGCGCAGGCTACAGTTTTGCCGACGATTGATGACGCCCGCCCGCTGCCGCCCCGGCCGCGTCTGGAGCGTCCGCGTCTGGGCCGCCGCTGGCGTATTCGCGGCGTGTCGCTTACCACGCGCATCCTGTTCTTCAATGTTATCGCACTCGCGCTGCTGGCTGGCGGTTTCTTCTATCTGGACAGCTACCGCTCCCAGTTGATCGAAGAGCGTTTTAAGCTCGCCCGGGCCGAAGCTGATATCGCCGCTGACGCGCTTGATGGCGCCAGTATCGAACAACGTCGCAAACTGCTCGCCCGCATCGGCACCGAACAGACCTTGCGCCTGCGGTTTTACGACGGGCAAGGCCAGCTTCTGGCCGATAGCTTTGCGCTTGCTCCACCCTCCTTCGCGCTGATCGATCCCGAAACCGAACCATGGTATCAGAAAGCCGCGCGATTGCTGGATCGCGGCGTGGATTTTATCGTCAACGCGCCATCGGTGCAGCGCTATAGCGACACCGCTGAACAGCCCGCCGGAAGCTGGCCCGAAATTGCCGCCGCGCGCAATTCGGGCAAGACCGAGGTGTACTTGCGCTATGCACCGGACCGTACGCCGGTGATCACCGCCGCTGCACCCGTCGGCAGAGACGGCGAGGTGTTGCTTAGCTTGCGTAACGCGTTGGACGTTACCCAATCGGTGCGCGATGCCCGCCAGACGCTGGTGATCATCATCGGCTTTGCCCTGCTGCTCTCGATCCAGCTCTCCTTGTTTCTTGCGCGCACCATCGTGCAGCCTTTGCGCGCTCTGGTGCGGGCCGCCGTGCGCGTGCGCTTGGGGCGCGAGCGTGAGGTCGTCGTGCCGCGCTTGCCGGATCGGGGAGACGAGATCGGCCTGCTCGCACGCGCCGTTTCGGATATGACCACTGCACTGCGCCAGCGCATTGATGCGGTGGAAATGTTTGCGGCAGATGTCGCGCACGAACTCAAGAACCCGCTTGCCTCGCTGTCCAGCGCGCTGGAAACGATGGAGCGTGTGGATGACCCTGCCTTGCGTCGGCAACTGGCCGATATCGCCGCGCACGATGTGCAGCGGATTGATCGCCTGATCACCGAAATCGCCGATGCCAGCCGCATCGATGCCGAACTCAGTCGCGCCACGTTCATGCCGCTGGATATGGCTGCCCTTGCCTCGCAGATTGTCGGCGCACGTGATATACGCGCCAATGCCTCGATCCCGATCCGCTTTGACCATGCAGGCGGCGATACACTGGTTCCGGGGGACGCCGCCCGATTGGAACGCGTGCTCGAAAACCTGCTCGATAACGCTGTATCCTTCACTCCGGCTGGCGGCGTGGTCGAAGTTGTGGTGTGGGGCGACGAGGAAATGGCGCATCTTTCGGTATCGGACGAGGGACCCGGTATCCCGGCATCGGAACGCGACAAAGTGTTCGAGCGCTTCCATTCCGTCCGCCCGACCGAAGAAGCCTTTGGTGCGCATAGCGGCCTTGGCCTCGCCATTGCCCGCACCATTGCCGAAGCGCACGATGGCGCGCTGGTGGTGGATGACCGGCCAGATGGAAAGCAGGGCGCTTACCTTGTGCTCAGCCTGCCCTTGTTGGCCGAGGAGGAGGCGGAATGAGCACCGTGCGACAGGCAACTTGCGTGGCCATCGGCGGGCGCGGCCTTCTTATCGAAGGCGCGCCGGCGTCGGGCAAATCCAGCCTTGCGCTTGCCTTGATTGATCGCGGCGCCATGCTGTTGGGTGATGATGGCGTGATGCTTAGCGCGCAAAACGGGCGTTTGATTGCAGCGCCCCACCCCAACACCATCGGCACGCTCGAAGTGCGCAACGTGGGTTTGGTGGACATGCCGGTATCATCGCCGGTGCCCGTCGCGCTCGTGATTAGCCTCGATGGCCAAGCGCCGCGCTTCATCGAGAGCGCTGCGACCATCACCATCGGCGATGTCCCGCTGCCATGGGTAAAGCTCTATCCCGATAGCCCGGTTCTGGCGTTGCGCGCAGAAATCGCAATGCGCACTTATGGATTGATGTTTTCCTGATACGGGACAAGTCGCTTACGGACTTTTCATCGTCCCTACAAAAGCGCAAAGCACGCGGTGATGGCGCAAGAGTCGAATCCGCAACGCATCCTTCTCGTCACCGGCCTGCTTGGGGCGGGGAAGACGACGGCGCTGCGCACGCTTGAGGACCTTGGCTGGGAAGCGATTGACAACTTCCCCATCCGCCTGCTCGACCGCTTGCTGGAAACCGAACACAGGTCAGCTCGTGTCGAATCCGGCGCTCCCATGGCCATCGGGTTTGATACGCGAACACGCGGATTTGATCCGGCGCGCACGATTGAAATGGTTAAAAAGCTCTCGCAGCGCAAAGACCTGCTGATCACAACACTGTTCCTCGATTGCGCCGGGTCAGAGCTTGAACGGCGCTATAACGAAACCCGCCGCCGCCATCCGATGAGCGAGGATAAGCCCGCCACCACCGGCATTTCGGCAGAGCGCGAATTGCTGGAGCCGCTGCGCCGCTGGGCCGATGTGGTGATCACCACCAGCAACTTTACCACAAACGATTTGCAACAAGCGATTCGCAGCCAGTTTGCTGGTGAAACGCCAGCCCCGACAACGCTGACGATCAGCAGTTTCGGTTTTTCGCGCGGCACGCCGCCGCTGGCTGATCTGGTGTTTGATATGCGCTTTCTGGCCAACCCGCACTGGGTCGATGATTTGCGCCCGCAAACCGGGCGTGATTATGCGGTCGGCGCGTTTATCCAGCAAGATCCCGCCTTTGCCGAGGCTTTTGCCCGCATTCGTGACCTGCTCCTGCTGCTGTTGCCGCGCTATCAGGAACAGGGCAAAGCCTATGTCCACGTCGCGTTCGGCTGCACCGGCGGGCGGCATCGTTCGGTGTTCATGGCCGAGCAGATCGCTTCTGACTTGCGCGACGCGGGATTTTCTCCCACATTGCTGCATCGCAACCTGTCGTCACGGGCGGCTGATATGCTGGAAGGCAATCAGAACCTAGGCGGCAAGGGATAATGATAACGATGATGGGCGGGGCATTACTGGAAGTCATGGTTTTCGATTCCCAGTCGTTTTGCGTTCCCCGCGTCCGTGCCAAGCTTGCGTTCATGCAAGGCCTGGCAAGATGTTTGGCCGCACCTCGGAGCACGCCCTGTTCATGATCGGTCTTATTCTCGTTACCCACGGCGCACTTGCCGATGAATTCATCCATGCGATGGAGCACGTTGTCGGTCGCCAGACAGACGTAATTGGCGTCTGCATCGGCCCGAATGATGACATGGAAAAACGCCGTAAGGAAATCGCCGACGCCATCAAACGTGTCGATAGCGGTGAAGGCGTGATCATCCTCACCGATCTGTTCGGCGGCACCCCATCCAACCTTGCTATCTCGCTTATGCAGGCGGGCAAAGTCGAAGTGATTGCCGGGATCAATCTGCCCATGCTGATCCGTCTGGCCAAGGCGCGCAATTGCATGGGCGTCAAAGAAGCGACATCGGCCGCGCGTGACGCTGGCCGAAACTACATAACGATCGCTTCCGAATTCTTAGGGCAGGATGCGTGAGATGTCGGATCAAGGTTATGTCACTCGCGAAACGGTGACGATCGTAAACCAGCGCGGCCTCCATGCCCGCGCCAGTGCCAAATTCGTCAATGCCGTGGCCAAGCTGCCCGAAGGCATTGAAGTGATCGTCGCCAAAGACGGGACCGACGCCAATGGCGGCTCGATCCTTGGCCTGATGATGCTCGGCGCGGCCAAAGGCGATATGGTTGATGTCACCGTATCCGGCCCCGAAGGCGATGCCGACGCGATCCTGATGAAGCTGACCGGACTAATCAAGGACGGCTTCGGCGAAGATTGATCCTCTTGCCGCCTGAAGCTGCTTGACGCATGGGGGCGGCATGACGCGCAAGATCATCACCGGCTTTTCCAACCCCACGGTCAAATTCGTGCGCAGTTTGCGCGAAAAGAAGTACCGGCGGCTTGAACGCAAATTCCTCGCCGAAGGGCTGCGCTTGCTCACCGATGCCCGCGAGGGCGGGCGTTTACCGGAAATCCTGCTGATGGCGCAAGGCCGCGAAGGTCATCCATTGCTGGATGAACTCGAAGCGGCGGTCGATTCCGCAGGCGGCGAAGTGATCGAACTGCCAGTCGATATTCTCGCCAAAGTAACCGGCAAGGAAAATCCCCAAGCCGTCGCCGGGGTCTTCGCTGAATGGGACACCTCGATCCAGCGCATTGATCGCAACGCCGCGCCGATCTGGCTTGTGGCACATGCCATGCGTGATCCGGGCAATCTTGGCACGATGCTGCGCACCGCTGATGCAGTGGGCGCAGGCGGGCTGATCCTGATCGACGATTGCGTCGATCCGTTCTCGGTCGAAGCCGTGCGTGCCAGCATGGGCGCGATCTTCACGCAACAACTGGCGCAGGCACGCTGGGATGAATTCAGTGCTTGGTTGCGGGCAGGCGAGGGCCAATTGGTCGCCGCCAGTTTGCGCGAGGCTGTGCCCCATCGTGGTGCCGCCTATGCCGCGCCGTGCTTTGTCATGATCGGCAACGAGTCGCGCGGACTGCCAGAAGAATACGAAACGGCCTGCGATCTGCGCGTGACCATGCCTATGCGGGGCCGCGCCGACAGCCTTAATGCCGCTGTTGCAGGCGCTGTCTTGGCCTATGAGGTGCTGGCAACGCTTGATGTGTGAAGGCTGACAGGCCGGTTAATCAAATGGTCAGGCGTTCTGTGGATAATAGCGTCCATGCGCAACGCTCTAGCCCTAATCACCGGTTCTGCTGCCCTACTTGGCAGTTGCGCCACCGCGCCTTCTGCCACCACGGCGCTTTCCGATACCCGCTGGACGATCACACGGATTGATGGCGCAGCTCCGGTCGTGCCTGCCAAGGCGACCATGCGTTTCGATCAGGACCGTCTCGGCGCCAATGTCGGCTGCAACGGGATTGGCGGTGATTATCGTATCGAGGGCAACCGGCTGATTGCCGGACCACTGATGGCCACAAGGATGTTCTGCGAAGGCCCTGTCTGGCAACAGGAAGAGGCCGTCAACGCGCTGCTTTCAGCCGCACCCGAACTGTTGCGGAGCGGCAAAACACTGCGACTTACTTCGGGTGGTCATATCCTTGAATTGGAACTGATCTAATCACCGGCGATAAATGCGGTGATCTGCCAGCCGCCATCCTTGGGTTCTGCAATCAGGCGATAGTCCAGAAGGCTGCGCAATCTGGCGGTCTCGATCCAGCCTTTATCGCCATTGGCAAGCGTGACGGGCGTCGTCTTGGCGTCGGGCTTGTATGCCATCGGATCAATATCGACGATGGCCCAGCCCACATTGCCAAGCGCCTTGCCGTTTGGCCCATCGCGCAATGCAACATCCTTGCCGGTCACGAGCATGGCGGAATAGCTGTCGGTACTGTCCGGCACATTCCAGAACACCCAAGGCATCGCTGCCAAGCCGCCTTCAACCGCGCAGCCCAGCGGCAATAGCTGTTCGAGCTCCTGCCAAAGCTCGCGTTCGGGATCGGCAAGCCGCTTTTGCAATTCCTCAACGCCATTCCCACCGCCATAATCCAGTGTCACATCGGCTGAGGAGAGTGCGGCAAGGGCAGCGCCATCACGCGCACGGATCGCCGCTACAAGCGATTTGTGAAAGGTGGGCCAGCCCGGTGCTGCGGCGCAATCGTCCTGTGGTGCGTAAGTTTGGCCAGAAACACTGGCCGGTTCGGCGCTGGCGATAGGCGTTGGGCTGGCAGACGGTTCGGGCGAGGGGACTGCGCTGGCTTCAGGGGGGGGCAAGGCGCTTGATGATGGTGCAGGAACAGGCGCTGCCTCACGTTCGCATCCGGCCAAGGTTAGCCAGAATGCCGCGATCAGCGATGGCCCTGCTCTTCCCATCATTCCGTGCCTGAATCTCCTTCAAGAGCGGCTACTTCCGCTTCGGCATAACGCGGTGCGGCCTCTACCAATGGAACTTCTTCGACCTCGCGCTTGCCGATTTCAATATGCTTGTCTTTCAAACGGCGTCCGGCAGACAATACGTTCCGTTCAAAGCTGCCTACAAACTTGTTGTAGTTCGTTACAGCGCTATCCAAACCATTTCCGACACGTTTCAGATGTTCCGCTGCCACTGCCAGACGGTCATAAAGTTCCCCGCCCATGCGGCCAATCTCGCGCGCCTCACGCGCCAGACCATCCTGCCGCCACACTTGCGCCACGGTGCGCGCAATCGCGACAAGGTTGGTCGGGCTGGCGAGCAACACGCGGCGTTCGAAGGCATAGTCCCACAACGCCGGATCACGCTCCAGTGCGGCTGCAATGAAATGCTCACCCGGCACAAACATCAGCACATAATCGGGCGCTTCCTCAAACTGGCTTTGATAGGACTTCGCGCCCAGCGTCTGGATGTGGTTGCGCATTGATTGGACATGGGCGTTAAGCGCGATCTTGCGCGCATCGTCATCGGTCGCCTCAAACGCATCCTGATAGGCGTTAAGCGATACCTTTGCATCGATCACCAGCAGCTTGTTGCCCGGTACCCGCACAATCGCATCAGGACGCAAGCGGCCCTCATCGGTTTCGATCGATTGTTCGGTGACGAAATCGGTGTGTTCGGCAAGGCCGCATTGTTCGAGCACATTGCGCAATTGCAATTCGCCCCAGCGGCCGCGCGTTTTGGGGCCATTGCGCAAGGAATTGCCCAATTGCGCCGCTGCTGCACGCACGGCCTCTTGCCCGTCGCGCATCGATTGGATCAGGCCGGTCAGATTGCCGAAGGCATCAACGCGTTCCTTCTCCAGCTTGCCCACTTGCTCTTCATAGCTTTTGAGTCGCTGATCGACCGGCGAGAGCAGCGCCTTGAGCCGCTCCCCGCTCGACTTCTCGCTCTCTTCAAAGCGGGCCTGCGCGCGCGCAAGGAACGTCTCTTGCGCCTTTTCCAGCACTTTGTTGCCCGCGTTCTCAAACTCCTTGCGCAGCGCTTCTTGCGCCTCGATCAGCATGCGCTTTTGTTCGGCAAAGTTTTCGGCATCGGCTTTGAGGCGTTCAATCGCCGTGCTCAAGGCTTCGCGATCAGCCCGCACTTGCGCCAGTTCAGCACGCACCACTTGCGCATCGGCGGCCTGCTGCCGCGCGGTGGCAAGGGCCGGGGCCAGTTCATCGCGATCACGGCGCACATCGGCCAGTTCCGCCGCCAGCGCATCCATCGCGCGCACCCGCTCGCTCATCGCGGCAAGGTCAACGGTCATCGCCTTGACCGTGCCTTCCAGCGCCTTCGCCTCGGTATCGCGCGAATCAGCCCGCGCCCGCCATTCGGCCACAGGGCGCGAGCCGAGGAACCAGCCGAGCGCGATTCCAGCCAGTAAAGTAATGATAACGAGAAGAATTATACCGGTGTCCACGCTTGCCCCTAACTAGAACGAAGCGTGAACTTAACCTGTAAGCGTGTTACTTGCAACCGGCCTTGGCCGGTTATGCTCAAGCAACCTTCCGCAGCTTTTCCAGTTTCTTGATCGCCATGTTGCGCTTCAGGCGCGAAAGGTGATCGATGAAGAGCACGCCTTCGAGATGGTCCATCTCGTGCTGGAGGCAAGTTGCCATCAGCCCGTCCATTTCCTGTTCGTGGGCTTTGCCATCAAGGTCCTGCCAACGCGCGCGGATGCGCGATGGGCGTTCGACATCGGCATAGATCTCGGGCACCGAAAGGCACCCTTCCTGATAGAGCGTCTGCTCTTCAGACGGATCGAGAATTTCTGGATTGATAAAGACTTGCGGTTCGCGCTTGGTGGGCTGGTGATGATGGGCGTGGCCATCATGCGCACAGGCCACCGGTTCTGCATCGGGATCATCAGGTTGAAGATCGATCACCAGCACGCGCAGCGGCACGCCAACCTGGATGGCGGCAAGACCGATGCCGGGCGCATAGTACATCGTCTCGAACATGTCGGACACGAGCGTGCGTAGTTCGTCATCGAACTTTTCAACGGGAACCGAAACCTGCTTCAAACGCGGATCGGGAACTTCAAGGATTTCGAGAATGGCCATGAGGGGTCAGATAAGGAAGATATTGCGGAGTCGCAAGGTGCAGAAATGGCCACCCCGCTGTGACTAAATTCGCCTCCGGCTCATTACGTATCGCTCCCCTCCCGCATGCGGGAGGGGTTGGGGGTGGGTTGTCACCCCACGGGCCTTCGCGCCCGCAGCGCCTGCGCCAGAGTACCCTCGTCCAGATAATCCAGCTCGCCGCCCACCGGAAGGCCGTGCGCCAGTTGCGTCACGCGCACGGGGCTGCCCTCCAGCCGTTCGGCGATGTAATGCGCGGTGGTCTGGCCTTCGAGCGTGGCGTTCATCGCCAGCACCACTTCATCAACGCCGCCTTGGCCCACGCGGTCAAGCAGTTTGCCAATGGTCAGATCTTCGGGCCGCACCCCTTCCAGCGCGGATAGCCGCCCGCCCAGCACGTGATATTTGCCGGTAAACAGCCGCGCGCGATCAAGCGCCCACAAATCGGCCACTTCCTCGACCACGCAGATTGATCGCGCATCGCGGCGCGGATCGGCACAGATGCCGCAGGGGTTGGTGGTATCGACATTGCCGCAGGTATCGCATTCGACCAGCAATTCCTGCACTTGCCGCAGGGCGTTGACCAATTGCTCCAGCGCGGTTTCGCGCCGCTTGATCAGCCACAGCACCGCACGCCGCGCCGAACGCGGCCCAAGCCCCGGTAGCCGCGCCAATGCGCCTGAAAGTGCCTCGATCTCTTGCGATGCCATTCGGGGGGGGATAGGGACTGCGGCGGTTGCAGGAAAGTGTCTTTTCGTCATTGCGACAACGGGGAACATACGCAGGTGCGCATCATCTTCATGGGAACCCCCGATTTCGCGGTGCCGACGCTCAATGCGCTGGTCGCCGCAGGGCATCATGTTGTCGCCGCCTATAGCCAGCCGCCGCGTCCCGCTGGACGGGGCAAAAAGCTGCAACCTTCGCCCGTGCATCTGGCGGCAGAGGCCCACGGCATCGCAGTGCGCACCCCGGTTTCGCTGAAAGGCGCAGACGAACAGGCAGAGCTGGCGGCGCTCGATGCCGATATCGCGGTGGTCGCCGCCTATGGCCTGATCCTGCCGCAAGCGGTGCTGGATGCGCCAAAGCTGGGATGCCTTAACGTCCATGGCTCCATCCTGCCGCGTTGGCGCGGGGCTGCGCCGGTGCAGCGCGCGATCCTTGCGGGCGATGATTTGACCGGCGTTACCATCATGCAAATGGCGCGCGGGCTTGATACCGGGCCGATGCTGGCGAAAATCGAAACGCCGGTTTCGGGCAAGACGGCGGGCGAATTGACCAGTGAACTTGCGATAAAGGGCGCGGCCCTGATGGTGCAAGTGCTTGCCGATCTTGCTGTCTATCCGCCAGTCATACAACATGACGAGGGCGTGACTTATGCCCACAAGATCGACAAGGCCGAAAGCCGCCTCGACTTTGCGCTGCCTGCCGTGGAGGTGGAGCGCCAGATCCGCGCCTTCGCCCCTGCACCCGGCGCATTTTTCGAGCTTGATGGCGAGCGCTATCGCGTGCTGGCGGCGGATGTTGTCGAGGGTGCGGGCGCTGCGGGCGAGACCTTGGATGATGCGCTGACGATTGCCTGCGGTTCGGGTGCCATCCGCCCGACCCTGATACAGCGCGCGGGACGGCCAGCGATGGACGCGGGCTCGCTGTTGCGCGGGCGGGCGGTTGGTGTGGGGACATATCTTGGTTGATGCACGCCACCACCCCCAACCCCCTCCTCTAAAGAAGAGGGGGCTATCAGATAGCGTAACCTGCTCCCCCTCCTCTTCAGAGGAGGGGGCCGGGGGGTGGTGGAGCGCAACATGACCCGCCTCGCCCTCACCATCGAATGGAACGGCGCTGCCTATCAGGGCTTCCAGCGCCAATCGCATGGACCGTCGATCCAGCAAGCGCTGGAAGAAGCAGCCTTTGGCGTGACCGGCGAGGAGGTGCGCGTTCACGCATCGGGGCGTACCGATACCGGCGTTCACGCGCTGGGGATGCGCGCGCATTTCGATCTTTCGCGCAGCTTTGATCCGTTCCGCATGGCGGGCGCGCTCAATGCGCATCTGGGCATGGGGAACTATGCCATCGCGGTGCTCGATTGCGTGGAAGTGCCGCAGGATTGGCACGCGCGGTTTTCCTGCACCGGCCGCGCCTATGAATATCGCATCATCAACCGCCGTGCGCAGCTCACGCTGGAAGCCGGCAAGGCATGGCGCATCACCAAGCCGCTCGATGCCGATGCGATGCACGATGCCGCGCAAAGCCTGATCGGCTTGCACGACTTTACCACCTTCCGCTCGGTCCATTGCCAGTCGGCCAGCCCCGTCAAAACGCTCGACCGGCTGGATGTGCGGCGCGAAGGGGAGCGGGTGATCATCGAGGCTGCCGCGCGCAGCTTCCTGCATCATCAGGTGCGCTCGATGGTCGGCTGTCTGACGATGGTCGGGCAGGGGCAGTGGACGCGCGATGATCTGATCGACGCACTGGAAGCGAAAGACCGTTGCAAATTGGGACTTAACGCCCCACCTGACGGGTTATACTTTGTAAAAGCAATCTATCCCGGAGAGTAACATGACCCAGCTTCGCGGCCAGCAACTCGTATCAACACTTGATGCAGATGGCACTCTCACCGTGGAGCTTGCAGATCATGATGTGCCTGCGCCCACCGGCACCCAGGTGGTAGTGCAAGTGGAAGCCTCGCCGATTAACCCGTCTGATCTTGGCCTGCTGTTTGGACCGGCGGATATCGAAAACGCGACCTTCACCCTTGGCAAAATCGTGGCGCGTATGCCTGATCCAGCAGTCCGCGCCATGGCCGCGCGCCACGGCATGACGATGCCGGTGGGCAATGAAGGCGCAGGCACAGTCGTGGCCGCTGGCGAAGCGCCCGAAGCACAGGCCCTGTTGGGCAAGCTGGTCGCCTGCTTCCCCGGCGCGATGTATGCGACTTATGCGGTGGCCGATGCGCGCATGTGCTTGGCCTTGGGCGATGGCATCACGGCAGAGCAGGGTGCATCGGCTTTCGTCAATCCGCTGACCGCACTCAGCTTTACCGAAACCATGCGCCACTATGGGCACAAGGCTTTGGTCCACACCGCCGCCGCCTCAAACCTTGGGCAGATGCTGGTCAAGATTTGTCAGGCCGATGGCATTCCCTTGGTCAATGTTGTGCGCAGCCAGGCGCAAGTGGCGCTCCTGAAAGGCATTGGCGCAGAACACGTCGTCGATAGCTCGAAAGACAGCTTCATCGAAGATCTTACCGCTGCGGTCACCGCAACGCAGGCCACGATGGCCTTTGATGCCATCGGCGGCGGCAAGCTGGTGAGCCAGATCTTGACCGTGATCGAACAAGTGGCGAATTCTGGCGCTGCCTATAGCCGCTATGGCTCCAACAGTCCGAAGCACGCGTTTATCTATGGCGTGCTTGATCTGTCGCCCACGGTTTTGACGCGCAACTTCGGTTTTAGCTGGGATGTCTCGGGCTGGCTGCTCACCCCGTGGATGGCCAAACTAGGGCCGCAAATCGTCGAGAAAATGCGCAACCGCGTGGTCGCAGAACTGACGACCACTTTTGCCAGCAGCTACAAAGCCCGCGTCAATCTGGAGCAAGCGCTCAGTCGTGAAGCCGCCACCGGCTATAACGCGCGTCGCACGGGTGAGAAATACCTCATCGTTCCCGGAGCCTGAGCCACTTCTTCTCCCCTCCCGCAAGCGGGAGGGGCTGGGGGTGGGCTTGAACCCAAACTCATCAAACACTTCATCATTGCGAGGAGGCGAAGCCGACGACGCAATCCAGAGCGTTCACCATGCCGCTCTGGATTGCTTCGCCCCGCTGCGCGGGGCTCGCAATGACGAAGGCATGGCTTTATCGCGCACCAAAAAAGGCCCCCGGCAAACGCCAAGGGCCTTTTTACCTCTGTCACAGCGCCAAGGACTTATCCCCGGTGCGCAACGCTTTCGGGCAATTCCTTGCCGAACACGCGCTGATAGTATTCGGCCACCAACACCCGTTCGGTCTCGTCGCACTTGTTCAGGAACGAGAGGCGGAAGGCAAAGCCGACGTCGTTGAAGATCTTGCTGTTCTGCGCCCAGCTGATCACCGTGCGCGGGCTCATCACCGTCGAGATATCGCCGTTGACGAAGCCTTGGCGCGAGAAGTTGGCGACCTTCACCATGTCGGTCACGATCTTGCGATCAAGATCAGGCAGCTTCTTGCTGACGATCTCGACTTCGGTCGCCTCAGTCAGATAGTTCAGCGCGACGACCAGATTCCAGCGGTCCATCTGGCCCTGGTTGATCGCTTGTGTGCCGTGATAGAGCCCCGAGGTATCACCAAGGCCCACCGTGTTAGCAGTGGCGAACAGGCGGAAAAAGGGGTTCGGGCGGATCACGCGGTTCTGATCGAGCAGCGTCAGCTTGCCCTCGGTTTCCAGCACGCGCTGGATCACGAACATCACGTCCGGGCGGCCCGCGTCGTATTCGTCAAAGACCAATGCGGTTGGCGTTTGCAGCGCCCAAGGCAGCAAGCCTTCGCGGAATTCGGTGACCTGCAAGCCATCGCGCAGCACGATCGCATCGCGGCCCACCAGATCGATACGGCTGATGTGCGCATCAAGGTTGATACGGATGCATGGCCAGTTCAGCCGCGCGGCAACCTGTTCGATGTGGGTCGATTTGCCGGTGCCGTGATAGCCCTGCACCATCACGCGGCGGTTGTAGGCAAAGCCTGCAAGGATCGCCAAAGTGGTGTCCGGGTCGAACACGTAAGTCGCGTCGGTATCGGGCACGCGCTCGTCCGCACGCGAGAACGCAGGAACTTTCATGTTGATATCGATGCCGAAAGTTTCGCGGACATCGATTTGCGTGTCAGGTGCGGCCAGAACGGTCGTTGCGTGATTGTGGGGTATGTCGCTCATCGCTCAATCGCCTATACGCGCATGCGCGGCGCTGCAATAAGGTTTGAAGAAACCTGTCCGTTCGAATGGGAGAAAATTGATGAAGCTTTACGGTGCCCTACTTTCGCCGTTCGTTCGCAAAGTGGCCGTAATCGCCACGGAAAAGGGCATTTCTTGGGATTTGGCGCGGGGCGGCCCCGGCAGTACCGATCCCGAATTCCTCGCCGCCAGCCCTTTAGGGAAGATCCCTGCAATTGACGATGAAGGCTTCACGCTCGCTGATTCGTCGGCCATCGCGTTCTATCTGGATGCCAAGTACCCCGAACCCAGCCTGCTGCCAGCCGATCCGCAAACGCGCGGCAAAACCGTGTTCTGGGATGAATACGCCGATACCGTGCTGGGCACCTCGGGCCTCAAGATCCTGTTCAACCGGCTGGTCGGACCAAAGCTGCTCAAAGTCGGCGGGGATGAGGCGATCGCGCTGCAAGGCGAGGCTGAACTCCCGCGCTGGCTCGATTGGCTTGAATCACAAGTGCCTGCGCAGGGTTGGCTGGTGGGCGATACCTTCACTCTTGCTGATATCGCGGTCGCATCGACCATGCGCACGCTGGCTTATGTTGGCCACGGCATCGATCCTGCGCTGCGCCCCATAACAGCCGCATGGTATGGCCGTGTCGTGGCCCGCCCGGCATGGGCCGCTGTGGCCGAACGTGAAGAGGTTGTCGCAAAGCGCATCATGGCAATGTAAAATCAAGTGTCGCTAAGAGTGTGCGCACTAGCAGTCCGAACCGGCGCTGCTAAAGTGGGTGTTCTCTAAGGGGGATGTACTATGTCAATGCTCGATTCGATTATCGGCCAAGTTACCGGCAACGTTGATTTAAAGGATCTTGCAGCCAAAGTCGGGCTCGATCCTGCTATGGCCGCAACCGCCATCGGTGCGCTCACGGCCGGGCACCAAGCTGAAGGCGATACCATTGCGACTGCCGCTGCCTCTTCCGGCCTTGATGCTTCAAAGCTGCAAGAAATCGTCGGGCAGCTTGGCGGTGAAGGTGGCCTTGGCAATCTGGCATCAATGCTTGGTCAAGGCGACATAATGAAGACCGTCACTGGAATGCTCGATAAGGATGGCGACGGCAATCCCATCAATGACATCGCCGGTATGGCCAAGGGCCTGTTCGGCGGCTAACGCCTCTCGATGTTAGACGCTGCGCTCTCTCTGCTTATGCTTGCTGCCATCGCGCTTGTCGGTGGCGCAGTGTTCCTTTTCCGGCGGGGAGAGCGCCAGCGTCCTGTGCTAATGCTGACGCTGGCCGGCGTAATGATTATCAACCTGATCATCTGGACTCTGCCCGATAAAGGCGGCGATACGCTGATCGGCGCGGCCCAATCAGGCCCGCCTTAATAATTCAGCCCAGTTCGATGCACCCGCCATCGACGCACAAATCCACACCATTGATAAAGCTGGCCTCCTTGCTGGCCAAAAACAGCACCGCCCGCGCCACTTCCTCAGCCGAGCCCATCCGGCCAATCGGCACGACCGATGATAGCATCTCGCGCATCCCCGCGATCTCTTCGGCGCTGGCATCGCGCTTGAAAATCTCGGTATCGGTGGGGCCGGGGCTGACCATGTTGACGCGGATGCCGCGCGGCAGCAATTCCTTGCCCACAATCCGCGCCATCGCCCGAAGGCCCGCTTTGGCTGCTGCATAGGCTACATTGCCCGGCACCGCCGCCATCGATCCGATCGATCCGGTGATCACAATCGCCCCGCCATCGCGCATCAGCGGCAAGGCTTTCTGGATCGCGAAGAAGGCACCGCGCAAGTTTACGCTGTGGACCTGATCCCAGAATTCGGGCGTCACTTCTGGAACCATCGCAAACCCGCCAACACCTGCGTTGACGAACAGCACATCAATGCCGCCCAGCACATCGGCAATCTCGGCCAGAGCCGCATCGGTCTGGCCCAGATCACCCATGTCCGACCGGATGCACAGGGCGTCAAGCTCTTCGGCCGCCGCGCGCAAGCTTTCGGCATTGCGCCCGGTGATCGCCAATTTGGCACCTTCTGCGGCAAACATCCGCGCGGCAGCAAGGCCGATCCCGGCGTTACCGCCAAGGATCGCCACGCATTTATCGGTAAATCGCATCCGCCGGTCAGAACATCGTGTTCGAATTGGCGGCGGTTTCTGGCACCGGCGATAGCACGTCCCAATGCTCCATCACGCGGCAGCCCTGCACGCGGAAGATATCGACCACCGCAAAGCCTCGCTTGGCCGCTGCATCGCCGTCCTCATTCCAGCCATGGCTGTGCACGGCCACCATGTTGCCATCGGCAATGATGCGGTGGATTTTGGTCTTCTGCCCCGGGTTGTTGGCAACGAACGGCTCCAGAAAAGCAATCGCGGCATCGCGGCCCGTTGCAGCAAAGGGATTGTGCTGGATATAGCCCGGATCAACCCACTTTTCGAACGATGAGCGGACCTTTTTCTGGACGTAAAACTCGTCCATAAACTGGCTTACCACTTGCTTGGGCGTCATCTTGCAAGACTTGGCTTGCACGGCGGTTGTGGTGAGCGCGAGCGCAATCGCAATCGCTGTCGAAATCAAGCGCATTATACTCTCTCCTTTCAAAACATGCTGTTGGGATTCACCGGATTTTCCGGCACTGGCTGGATCACGTCCCAATGTTCCACGATCATGCCACCCTCCACCCGGAAAATGTCGACCACGGCCAGCCCCGTGTCGCCGGGCCAGCGCACCACATGGGTATGCGTGATCACATGATCGCCATCGACAAAGCTGCGATGAATGGTCTGCTGTGCGTCAGGTGATTCGATGCGGACCCGATCCAGAAAGCCTTTCAGCGCATCAACCGATGCTTCTGCCAGCGAGGAATGCTGCACGTATTCCGGCGCAATATACCGGTCCACTGCGCCGCTATCCATGGCGATCAGGACCTTGTTATACATCTCCAGAACGAGGTCATGATTGGCATGTTCCGCTGGTGTGCGAGCCATCTTCGCTCTCCCCTTTATTTATAACATTTGGTAGAGTATGCCGTGATCCAAGAAGGCCGTCAAAGCCTCAATTTGCAGTTTAGGAGATTCGATGAACCGCGCCGATCTTTATGCCGTGCTTGATCGCTTTCTGGCGGCACTGGGGGCGCGTGATCCCCATTCTCTTGATTGGGCAGAAGGCGCATTTCACAGCGAAAACAACGTCATGCTTGAAATAGGTGATGGCGTTTGGGGCACAATTGACCGGCTGGGCGATTATAAACTGCGCTTTGCCGATGAGAAGACCGCTCAGGTCGGGTACTTCGGCACGGTCATCGAACCGATCGAAGAATCTGCGTTCACGCTGCGGTTGGCCTTGAATTCCGCAGGCCAAATCACCGAATGTGAAATGCTGATCGTCCGCCAGTCTGACAGCGGCATCAAGTTTGAAAACTGCCGCTATTGGGACAAGCCGATCCTTAATCGCGAAGTGGAAGCGCCGGTTTCCCGCGCAGAAATGGTGCGCCTGTCGAACGGCTATTTCGATACGCTCCAGCGCAACGATGGCACGATCCACACCAAATTTCATCCCGATTGCAACCGTGTGGAAAATGGCGTCCAGACAACGCGCAATCCCGATTTCGCCAAGATTGTGCCGGTCTCTGCGCTGGGTTGCGAAGAGCAGTTTCGCATGGGCAATTACCGTTATGACGATGATCTGCGCGCGCGCCGCTTTCCGCTGGTTGATGAACAGCGCGGCCTCGTTCTCGCGTTTGGTTTTATCGATCATTCGGGCCGTTTGCGCGAATTCCAGCTCACCGATGGCCGCACGGTCAAAAGTCCGGTGCTGCGCCCGCACAGCTTCTACATTTCCGAACTGTTCAAGATCGATCATGGCATGATTGAACAGATCGAAGCCAACTTCATCACCGTGCCATACCGCATGCCTTCCCCATGGGATTCCCTGTGATGCGCCACCTTTTCGCCAGCCTCTTTCTCGGTCTTGCCGCCTGTTCGCTCGGCGGGGCTACCGCGCTCCAGCAAGGCACGGGCGCACAATGGACCAGTCCCGGCGGTGATGCGGGCAAAACGCACCATTCGCTTCTCACCGCGATCACGGCAGAAAACGTCGGCCAACTCGGCCTTGCCTGGGCGGCAGACCTTGGCACGATGCGCGGGCAGGAAGCCACGCCGGTGGTCATTGATGGCGTGCTTTACACATCGGGCACCACGGGCCGCGCTTATGCCTTCGATGCGGCCAGCGGCAAAGAGCTGTGGCGCTTCGAACCTGAAGTCGACATGCAGGTCAACCGCACGGTCTGTTGCGACATGGTCAATCGCGGCATCGCGGTAGCGCGCGGCAAAGTCTATGTCGCCGCGCTCGATGGCTGGATGTACGCGCTCGATGCCAAGACGGGCGCCGTGGTGTGGAAATCCGATTTTATCGAAGACCGCCGCCGGGGGGACAATTCCACCGGCGCCCCTGAAATCGCGGGCGATGTTGTCGTCGTCGGCATGTCTGGCGCGGAATACGATGTGCGCGGCTATGTCACTGCGCTCGATCTCGAAACCGGCAAGCTGCGCTGGCGCTGGCATGTGGTGCCGCACGATCCCAAGCTGGGACCGCAGGAAACACCCGAACTCGAAGCCGCGCTCAAAACGTGGGACCCGAACAGTCGCTGGGATATCGGCGGCGGCGGCAGCCCGTGGGATGCGATCCATTTCGATCCCGAAACCGGCCTTGTCCTCGTCGGCACCGGCAATGGCGGGCCATACGCCACGTCAAAGCGTTCACCCGCAGGCGGCGATAATCTCTACCTCGCCAGCCTTGTCGCGCTTGATCCCAGGACGGGCCGGATGAAGTGGCATTATCAGGAAACCCCCGGCGATAACTGGGATTTCACTGCCACCCAGCCGATGATTTTTACGCGCATGGACATTGACGGGCAAAGCCGTCCGGTCGTGCTCCATGCGCCCAAGAACGGCTATCTCTACATCCTTGACCGGCGGGATGGAAAACTGCTGCGCGCCAATCCTATCGTGCGCACCAATTGGGCCAAGGGCATCGATCCCAAGACCGGCCGCCCGATCCTTGATCCCGATGCTGCGGATTATACCACCGGCCCCAAGATCGTGTTCCCCGCCACCACCGGCGCGCGCAACTGGCACCCCGCCAGCTATGATCCCGCCACCGGCCTCTATATTGGCGCGGTGCTGGATATGGGCAACCTGATCTTCATGACCGAAGGCCAGAAGCCCTTCAAGGCGCGCGGGTTGAACAACGATGCCGCGCTCATCTTCACGCCCGATGTGAAAGAGGCGCTGGCTGCGTTCCCTCCCGCATTTGGCGATGCCGTGCGCAAATTGCCCGCCTATCAGGAAGCCCTGCGCCAACCCGCCACCGCGCAAGTGCGCGCGATTGATCCGTTGACCGGCAAGACCGTTTGGGCAGCCGATACCGCAGGCTGGCAGGACAGGGGCGGCGTGCTCACCACCGCCAGCGGCCTCACCGTCTATGGCGGCGTCACCGGCAAACTGTTCGTGCGCGAAACGAAGACCGGCAAATTGCTCAAAGAGATTGACACCGGCACCGCGATCATGGCCGCACCGATGACTTATGAGGTGAACGGGGTACAGTACATCGCCGTGATGGCAGGCTGGGGCGGGGGAGGGTATCCCTTCGTGCCGCGCTATTCGGCTGCCTATACCCGCGATAACATGAACCGCTTGCTCGTGTTCAAGATCGGCGGCGGCCCTGTGCCCATGCCGGATATGCGCCCCGCCCTCGAAGTCGCGCCCGAGCCACCGGCGCAGGTTGTTGGCGTCACCGCGCAAGCTATCGCACGCGGGCAAGGCCTGTTCTTCAGCAATTGCGCGATCTGCCACGCCAATCAGCCACGCTCGATCACGCCCGATCTGCGCCGGATGCAGCCTGCCACGCACGAGATGTTCCGCCAGATCGTGCGTGAAGGCCTGCTCGTGCCCAACGGCATGCCGCGTTGGGACGATATCCTGTCGGCAGACGATACCGATGCGATCCACGCCTATCTGATCGATCTGCAAGCCAGCACCCACAAGGACGAGTTGGAAAAGCAAAAGGCAGGAAAGCCGCTCGACGGCCCCAGCCTGACCATCCTTTCGAATTATTGAGGCACTCCCATGGACTTCTCCACGCTCGACAATCCCCGCCTCGAATTCGCCTTCGCCTGCCGCTTGCGCTTCACCCGCGTGCAGATGGTGCCCGATCTGCCCTCGGGCGGAATGCGCAGCGCGGTCTATGTCGATGAGGGCGAATTCGAAGGCCCCCGCCTGAAGGGCAAGGCTGTGCCCAATTCGGGCGGTGACTATGCCTTCTTCCGCCCCGATGACACCGCCTCGTTCGATGCGCGCTATATGCTCGAAGTCGATGACGGCACGTTGATCTACATGCAGAACAAGGGCTTCCTTTGGGGCCGTGAACCCGGCACGATGGACCGGCTGCGCAACTGGGCATTCGCAGGCGGCGAACCGGTGCCACATGCCGAGTATTACTTGCGCGCCCAACCCAGTTTCGAAGTGAGCAAGGGCAAGCACGATTGGCTGACGCGCCACGTCTTCATTGGCGTAGGCGAACGCAAAGCTGACGGTAACTACGTGAAGTATTACGCGCTGACCTAAGCCCGAAAAAGCCCCTTCCTCTTCAGAGAAGGGGGTTGGGGATGGTGGCGTCCAGACACAACGAATGTTGCGAACACCACCCCCCGGCCCCCTCCTCTGAAGAAGAGGGGGAGCAGGCTTGACGAAACGCAAACTGCCAAGCATAATTATAACAATTGTTATAAAAAGATAACGGGAGAATCTGACCGGTGAAGCTGCATCTGCCCCCGCGCGTCAGTCCAAAGCAATTCCAATCGGCAATGACCGCCTTCGCCGGCGTCGTTGGCAAACCTTGGGTCATGGACACGGACGCCGATCGTGACGCCTATGCCGACACTTATGCCCCCGGATCAACCGAGGAATGGCCCGCGTCTGCTGCGGTAGCGCCCGCCAGCGTTGACGAAGTGCGCGCGATTGTGCGTCTGGCCAATGAACACAAAGTGCCGCTCTGGCCTGTCGCGCGTGGCAAAAACCTTGGCTACGGTACCGCCGCCCCGCGCATGGAAGGCACCGTGGTGATGGACCTTGGGCGCATGAACAAGGTGCTCGAACTCGATCACAAGCTGGCCTATTGCGTAGTGGAACCCGGCGTAGGGTTCTTCGATCTTTATGACCAGATCCAGCGCGAAAAGGCTCCGCTGTGGCTGTCGGTTCCGGGCAACGCCTGGGGCTCGGTGCTGGGCAACGCGCTCGAACATGGTATCGGCTATACGTCCTATGGCCTGCACGCGCGCAACTTGTGCGGAGTCGAGGCCGTCCTGCCCGATGGCGATTTGCTGCGCACCGGCATGGGCGCGATGAACAACAACCCCGCCTTCCACCTTTTCCCGATGAGCTATGGCCCGACGTGGGATCTGGCTTTCTCGCAATCGAACCTTGGCATCGTGACGAAGGCGGGCGTATGGCTCCAGCCCGCGCCTGAAACCTCGCTTGAAATCATTTGGGACATTCCCAATGCCGAAGACATCGGCTGGGTCATCGATACGATCACGCCGCTCAAGATTTCCGGACTGATCGATCAGAACGTCTTTATCCCGTCATGGCTGGGTAAAATGGTGCTCAAGGGCCAGCGTCATGACTTCTGGGATAAGCCCTCGGCCATCCCCGAATGGCGGGTTGAGGAACTGCTCAAGCAATACAAACTCGGTTACTGGCAGGTCGCGTTGCGCCTCTATGGCGAAGAGCCGGTGGTCAAAGCCCGCGCCGAAGTGGTCAAGGCGGCTATGAAGCGCAACCTTGCCGCTGCACCGCAGGAAATCTGGTGGCGTCAGGGTGATCCCATCGGCCAGTATGAAGTGACGATGGGCGTGCCCTCGGCGGTGCCGTTGCAAATGTCCGATTGGGTTGGCGGTCGCGGCGCGCATATGGGCTTTTCGCCTGTGGTCCCGGCAACCGGCACCCACGTGCTTGATCAGATGCGCCGCAGCCGCAAGATTATCGCCGATTTCGATGTCGATTTCTACGCCAGCTTCACCATCGGCGGCCGCTTTGCCAATAACGTCAACATGCTGATGTATGATCGCGATAATGCGGCAGAAGTTGCCAAGATGCGCAAGCTGTTTGATGCGTTGATCGTCGAAACCGCCAAAGCCGGTTATGCCGAATACCGCACGCACCTCGGCTGGATGGACCCGGTGATGGAAACGTTTGATTTCAACAATCATGCGCTGCGCCGTTTCGATGAAAAGGTAAAATCCGCACTAGATCCCAACGGCGTGATTGCGCCGGGTAAGCAGGGTGTATGGCCCGCCAATTATGCCAACATGCGCGGCTCGGCCTATAAGGGAGGTCAGTAAGATGAAGCGTGTGATCCTCGCTGCCGCAGCCTTTGCTTTGGGTGCGGCTGCCTTTGCCCAAGCGCCAACTGCGCCTGCTGCCGCCCCTCCCGGACCTCCGCCCATGCCGCCCTATATGTTGCGCGCCAAGGCACCCGAAGGGGATCGCCTTCAGGCCGGTCGCGATGGCCAGGCGGTTTTCGAAGCACAGTGCGGCTATTGCCACCTCGTTGGCGGCATGGGCACAAACTTGCTGACCAAGCAGCAGATGATGGCGGGCAATCCGCCGCAACAAGGCTTGCTGACCAACCGCAGGGACCTGACCGCCGATTACGTCAAAACCGTGGTCCGCCTGGGCAAGGGCGCAATGCCGCAGCAGACCAAAGTCGATATCACTGATGCCGAACTTGATGCGGTGTCGAAGTATCTTGGAAAGGCCGGTTGATGCAGGTTTCCCGGCGCACAATGCTAAAAGGCGGGGCTCTGGCCACGTCTGCCATCGCTATGCCAGCAGGGGCAATGGAAATGCAGGCCTTGCCGCTCGTCATCTTTGACAGCCGAATCCCCGAGTCTGTTGCCTTTGCTGCAACGCAAGCAGGTATGCGCACGATTGATCTGGCCCAAGGCACCGAAGCGGCATGGCGCGCACTGGGCAGTCCGTCCCGCGTGAACGGTCTCACACGTTGGAGCGACTGGACTGCCCTGCGCGGTGCGTTGGAAGAACAGGGTTTGCGCGCGCTAGACGAAGCGCGCGCACCTGCTCCGCTTTCGGGTCGCGATCACCTGTTTCGTTGGAGCATGGTCAGCCGCTGACCAAAACCTGCTCCAATTTCCACTGCCTGTTGTTGCACAGTGTGAAATGCAACGTCTCAGGTAATGCGCAGAATGCGTTGCCGTCGCTACCCAAATGGGCACGAATTAATCGGCCTCACGGGCTTGACCGCCGCTCCCGCTGATTTAGTATGTGTTACTAACAATTCCGGAGCGACCGGAATCGGGAGAGAGGCAAGCGGACGTATGGACGAAGTTACGCTTTATCATTGGGAGCCCAATGCCAATTCAGGCAAGCCGATGCTCGCCCTTATGGAAAAAGGCGTGCCTTTCGCCAGCCATTACATCGATATGCTGCAATTCGATCAGCACAAGCCGGAATACCTCGCGATCAATCCGCAAGGTACGATCCCGGCGATGACGCATAACGGACTGGTGCTGACCGAAAGCACCGCGATCATGGAATACGTGAATGACCGGTTTGCCGGACCAAATCTGATGCCATCCGATCCGCAGGATTGCTGGCGCGTACGCTGGTGGATGAAATTCATGGACCAGTGGCTCGGCCCCAGCTTTTCGATGATCGGGTGGAGCGTGTTTGTAGGGCCAATGGTACGCCAGCGCGACCCGCAAGAACTTGCCGCCGCAATTGACCGTATCCCGCTGCCCGAACGCCGCACTGCGTGGCGCAAGGCTATCAACGGCGATTTTTCAGAAGCCGAGATGGCCGAAAGCCGCCGCCGTGTCGGGCTGGGCATCGCCAAGCTGGAAGAAGAACTGGGCAAGCGGCCCTATGTCGGGTCAAACCAGTATTCGCTCGCCGATATCAATATCTTCAACAGCACCTATTCGCTGCCGCTGTCGCAGCCAGACCTTGCCGGCAAAGACAAGACGCCAAACATCATGCGCTGGCTCAAACGGGTCTATTCCCGCGATGCGGTGAAGCAAACGTGGGCTATGGGCAAGACCGATCTCGCTAATCGCTACGGCCTGATCATGAAGGAGATCGAAGCATGAGCGCGGTGCTCTATCACGGGCAGCCCAATGGCGCGTCGCTGACGGTGCTGGCTGCACTGGCAGAATCAGGCCTTGCCATTGAATGCCGCGCTATCGATCTGCTTGCGGGCGAACGCCATGCCTTGGACGGCGTGACCGAAGCCATTGCGCTTGACCTTGGGGTTGAGGGTGAGGGGCCAGTGCTGCTGGTAGACGGCGAGGCAATGACCGAATCCGTCTTCCTCGCACAATATTTTGATGAGGCAGCGGGCGGTGCAGGCTTGCAACCGGCGGATGCTTATGCGCGCTGGGAAATGATGATGTGGTGTCGGCAGATTACCGAACGCCTGTCGCCCGCAGCCGCCTTGCTTGGCAATCTGGCAGCATCGCAGGCGGTTGTTGCGGCCATCCCGCAGGCCGGTTTCGATGACCTCACCGCGCGTATCGTTTCTGATGATCTGCGCGGCCGTTGGCTGGCGTTGCATGATGATGTGAGCATCCCGGCGCAGATCGCCGATAGCGAAGCCAAGATCATCGCCACCGTCGAACGCTGCGAAAAGCAACTGGCCGATGGCCGCGATTGGTTGATGGGATCATTCTCTATCGCCGATCTGGTGACCTATTCCTGGCTTGCGGGCATGCGTCTGTTGCGCCCTTCGGCCTTTGCCGATGCCGCGCCGACCAATGCTTGGCTCGATAGGGTTGCTGTCCGTCCGTCCGTTATCGCGGCGCTTGCACGCGCGACCGTTTCCGAACCGCTCCGCGCCTGGGCGCCGGGGCCAGAAATCAATCGTTGGGGATAACCAATGCGCGCTATCGATTACTTTGACCGTGGCCATGACCGCGATCCGCAGCGTCTCGCCATCGTCGATACCGAGACGGGGTTGAAGCTCACTTTCGCCGAAACCCGCGCACAGTCGATCCAGATTGCGGCTGCCTTGCAAAAGGGCGGCTTCGAAAATCAGGACCTGCTTGGCCTCTATGGCCCTAACGATGGCATGTTGCTGGTTGTGTTGCTGGCGATGTGGCGTGCGAACGGCAAATGGATTCCGGTAAACACCCGCAACGCCATCGATGCCAACGCTGCCTATATCAACTACGTCCGCCTCAAATGGATGGTCTATCATTCGTCGAAGGCTGACGAGGTTGAACAACTCAAAGCCCTGTGCCCCACACTGCAACACTTCGTCTGCCTTGATAAGCGCATGGGCGATGATCCCAGCCTTGCGGAGTTCGTGGAAGGGGTCACCGAGGCTGACTTTGCCGAGCCAGAGATCGACGCTTTCGGCAACCTGATGGACATGGTCGGCATATTCCCCACCGGCGGCACCACCGGCCCTTCCAAGGGCGCGAATGTCACCAACCTTGGCTGGGGCACGATGATCGAAACCGCCGCCGATGGCATGGGTGGACGCACCGATAATCCGGTGGCGCTCGTTTCTGCGCCGATTACCCATGCGGCAGGCCCGATCGCGCTTTCCACGATGAGCCTTGGCGCAACGCAAGTGATCCTGCCAAGCTTTGATGCAGAGGCCGTGTTGCGCACTATCGCGGAATACAAAGTCACGCACATGTACCTGCCGCCCACGGCCATGTACCAGCTGCTCGCCTCGCCCGAGATCGGCGATCACGATTATTCGTCGCTTAAAATCTTCATCCTCGTCGGTTCGCCATGCAGCCCCGAAAAGCTGCGGCAGGCCGTGTCGATCTTCGGCCCTGCCATGTGCCAGTCCTATGGTCAGGTGGAATGCCCGATGATCGTGGCATGGTTCCCGCCAGAGGACGTCGCGCGTTTCGCCGCTGAGGCACCGGAAAAGCTCGCCTCATGCGGCAAGCCGACACGGTCGATCAAAGTCGCGCTACTCGATGATGATGGCGTTGAAGTGCCGCTGGGCGAAGCAGGCGAGATTTGCGTGCGCGGCGCGCTCGTCACCCATTCCTATTTCGAAAAGCCCGAAGAGACCGCCGAAATCCGCAAGTTCGGCTGGCACCACACCGGCGATGTCGGCAAGTTTGATGCCGATGGCTACCTCTACATCGTAGACCGCAAGAAGGACATGGTCGTCTCGGGCGGGTTCAATGTTTTCACCGCCGAGGTTGAAGCGGCAGTAACCGAACTGGCTGCTGTGAAAGAGGCTTGCGTGTTCGGCATCCCGCACGAAAAGTGGGGTGAACAAGTCCATGCTGTCGTCGTGGCCGATGGCATCACCGCGCCTGAGATCATTGCTTATACCAAAGACCGCCTTGGCGGTGTAAAAGCGCCAAAGTCGGTAGAGTTCGTCGATGCGATCCCGCGCACGGCAGCGGGCAAAATGGACAAGAAGGCGCTACGCACCAAATACTGGGGCGACTCCCAGCGCATGGTGAACTAGACCTGATTGATCGAGCCGGGTTTACCGGTCGTCTGTGAGAGGATTGACGATGCTTCGGAATCGCAAGTTGAAGCTGGCACTGGCAGGATCGCTGGTCATGGCCCTGCCATTGGCCGCGTGCAGCGTGACAGACGCCAACGTGGCGAATGCCGCCGGCGGGGTCACGGCGCAAAGCCTTATGACCGACGATGGCGCAAACTGGCTGTCCTATGGCCGCACGTATGACGAACAGCGCTTCAGCCCGCTGAACCAGATCACAGATGCCAACGTCGGCGATCTTGGCCTTGCATGGTACGCCGATATGGACACCGCGCGCGGACAGGAAGCCACGCCGCTGGTGATCGATGGCAAGATCTATTTCAGCACCGCATGGTCCAAAGCCAAGGCCTATGATGCCGTTTCGGGCAAGCTGCTGTGGGAATATGATCCCAAAGTTCCGGGCGAAACGGCGGTCAAGGCCTGCTGCGATGTCGTTAATCGCGGCATGGCGGCATGGGGCGACAAGCTTTACATGGGCACGCTCGACGGGCGGCTCGTCGCGTTGGATCGCGCCACCGGCAAGGAAGTGTGGTCCACCGTCACGGTTGATCAGACCAAGCCCTATACCATCACCGGCGCACCGCGCGCGATCAACGGCATGATCATGATCGGCAATGGCGGCGCGGAAATGGGCGTGCGCGGCTATGTCACCGCCTATGATGCGCAGACCGGCAAACAGCTCTGGCGGTTTTACACCGTGCCCGACAAGCCCGGTAACAACGATGAGGAATACCTCAAGAAAGCCGAAGCCACGTGGAAGGGCGAATGGTGGAAGCTGGGCGGCGGCGGCACCGTATGGGATGCCATGGCTTATGACCCCGAGCTTGATCTGCTCTACATCGGCGTCGGCAATGGCAGCCCGTGGAATCAGGCCTACCGCTCACCCGGCGGCGGCGATAACCTCTATCTCTCATCGATCGTGGCAATCCGCGCCAAAACCGGCGAATATGTCTGGCATTACCAGCAGACACCGGGCGAAACGTGGGACTTTACGTCTACCCAGCACATTATGCTGGCCGACATGCAAATCGATGGAAAGCCGCGCAAGGTGCTGATGCAAGCGCCCAAGAACGGCTTTTTCTATGTGCTTGATCGCACCAACGGCCAATTCATCTCGGGCAATGCTTATGCTCCGGTAAACTGGGCCAAGGGGCTCGATCCCGTCAGCGGGCGGCCGATCGAAAACCCGGAAGCGCGCTATGACCAGACTGGCAAGCCCTTCATCGGCATGCCGGGCGCAGCCGGCGCCCATAGCTGGCATCCGATGGCTTATGACCCGACCAACGGACTGGTCTACATCCCCGCCCAATTTGCCGCTTATCCCTATTTCCCGTCGAAAGACTGGAAGGCGCAAGCCGTCGGCTTCAACACCGGCGTCGATAGCGCAGCAGGGGCTATGCCTGCCATCCGCGAAGCGCGCGAAGGTGCAAAGGCCGCCACCACCGGCGCGATCGTTGCATGGGATCCGGTCGCCAAGAAAGAACGCTGGCGCGTCAGCTTCCCCGGCCCATGGAACGGCGGGATGCTGGCAACCGCAGGCGGATTGCTGTTCCAGGGCAATGCCAAGGGCATGTTCGCGGCCTATTCTTCAAAGGATGGCAAAGAACTATGGTCGTTCCCCGCGCAAACCGGCGTGGTGGCAGCGCCTGTCACGTTCAAGGTGGGTAATGACCAATATGTGGCAGTGCTGGCCGGTTGGGGCGGCGTCTGGCCATTGGCGACAGGCATTCTGGCCGACAAATCCGGCCCAGTCCGCAACATCAGCCGTCTGCTGGTGTTCAAGATCGGTGGCAAAGCCAAGCTGCCCGATGCACCGCCTTTTGAAGAAAAGCGCCTCAATCCGCCTGCTCTGGTCGGCACACCTGAAACGATTGCCTTGGGCAATAATCTCTATGGCCAATACTGCACCGTTTGCCACGGCGACGCGGCGGTTGGCGGGCTATTGCCTGATTTGCGCCACAGCGGCCTGAATGCTGATCCCGAAGCGTGGCAATCGGTCGTGCATGATGGCATCCTCAAAGACAATGGCATGGTCGGCTGGGGCAAATACATGACCAAGGACCAGATCGAGGCCATCCGCCATTATGTTATCAAGCGCGCAAATGAAGACAAAGCGCTGGAAACGCGTTGAGAGATTGTTATAAGGTAGAGCAATTAGAATCGAACGGAGAGACTCATGACGCACCTTTATCCGAATCTGATCAATGGTGAGTTGGTCACCACCGAAACATCGCTCGATGTCGTCAACCCAGCCAACGAGCAGGTAATTGGCCGCGTTCCTGCCTGTGGTGCTGCCGAACTTGACCGTGCCGTTGCCGCCGCCCGCGCTGCGTTCAAAACCTGGTCCAAGACTCCTGTCGATGATCGCCGCGCCGTGATCCGCGCCATGGCTGCCGCTGTCGAAGCAAACGCGGACGAACTCTACCGCCTGCTAACGGCTGAACAGGGCAAGCCTCACCATCAGGCACAGCATGAAATCGGTGCCTGCTCGGGTATCATGAACGCGCAGTCGACTCTCACGCTTGAAGAAACAATCAACGAGGACAGTGATCAGCGCCTCAGCCGCACGCGCCGCGTGCCGGTGGGCGTGGTCGCGGGCATTGTGCCGTGGAACTTCCCCGTCCTCATGGCCGTGCAGAAGATTGCGCCTGCGATCCTTTCAGGCTGCACCATCGTGCTTAAGCCTTCACCGTTCACGCCGCTAACCACGCTGAAGTTTGCCGAACTGATCAAGGACATCGTGCCCGCAGGCGTCGTCAACATCATCACCGGCGAAGATTCGCTCGGCCCGCTGATGACCGCGCACCCGGACATCAACAAGATCACCTTCACCGGCTCGACCGCGACCGGCAAGCGCATCATGGAAGGCGCTTCGAAGGACCTCAAGCGCATCACGCTCGAACTCGGCGGCAACGACGCCTCGATCGTGCTGCCCGATGCGGATGTTGCCAAGGTGGCAGAGCAACTGTTCTGGTCGAGCTTCACCAATGCAGGCCAGATCTGCGTCGCTGCAAAGCGCGTCTATATCCACGAGGATATCTATGACGAGATGAGCGCCGCGATTGCCGAATATGCCAAGGGCGTGACAGTGGGCGACGGTGCCAACCAAGGCACCGGCGTCGGTCCGATCCAGAACAAGAAGCAGTTCGAGCGTGTATGCGAGCTGATCGAGGACGCGAAGTCGAACGGCTACAAGTTCCTCGTCGGCGGCGATGTCGATCCGTCGGGCTCAGGCTACTATGTGCCGATCACCATCCTCGACAATCCGCCCGAGGATGCGCGCATCGTGGCTGAAGAGCAGTTCGGCCCGGTCATGCCGCTCATGAAGTTCTCGAGCGACGACGAAGTCATCGCGCGCGCCAACAATTCGGAATATGGCCTTGCTGGCGCTGTCTGGACCAAGGACACGGACCGTGGTGTGGCGATTGCCGAGCAGCTCGAAACCGGAACGGTGTGGATCAACGAATTCCTGCACCTTTCGCCCTTCGCTCCGTTCGGCGGTCACAAGCAGTCGGGCTTCGGCGCAGAATATGGCGTCGAAGGCCTCACGGAATTCACCTACAGCCAGGTGATCACCGTCAAGAAAGATGCGCTGGTCTGATCAGCCGCTGAATACTGCACGGCCCCGGCAACCATGCGTTGTCGGGGCCGTGTTAAAAATGCCTGAATACAAAGGATTGCTCCGTGCCCATCGACCTTTCCAAGATCAAGGCGATCGACGTCCACGTCCATGCCGAGGTATCATGCCACGATCCTGAAGATCCGGTAATGGGCAAGTTTTTCGATGCTGCCAGCGCGTATTTCAAGTCTCCGCGCGAACGGCCCAAGATGCCTGAAATTGTCGAAATCTATCGCGAACAGCAGATCGCTTTCTGCATGTTCACGGTCGATTGCGAAAGCGGCATCGGGGCCAAGCGCGTTTCGAATTACGAGATTGCTGAAATCGCCAACAAGAACGATGATATCTGCATTCCGTTCGCCTCGGTTGATCCGCACAAGGGCAAGATGGGCGCGCGTGAGGCGCGCGACCTGATCGAAAATCATGGCGTGAAGGGCTTCAAGTTCCATCACATCATGCAGAACATCGAACCCGGCAGCCAGATCGGCTACCCGATCTACGAAGTGATCAACGAATACAAGTTGCCCGCGATATTCCACACCGGCCATTCTGGCATGGGCACCGGCATGCGCGGTGGCGGCGGCGTTCGCCTGAAGTACGGTCAGCCGATGCTGGTCGATGATGTTGCGGTCGATTTCCCCGATATGAAGATCATCCTTGCGCATCCGTCATGGCCGTGGGTTGATGAAAGCCTGTCGATGGCGCTGCACAAGGACAACGTGTTCATCGATCTATCGGGCTGGTCGCCAAAGTATTTCCAGCCGCAGATCATCCAATATGCCAACACACAGTTGAAGCATAAGATGCTGTTCGGTTCAGACTTCCCGCTAATCCACCCGCAAAAGTGGCTCGATGCCGCACGGCAGGTCGGCTTCAAGGAAGAAGTTCTCCCCGGTATCATGAAAGACAATGCTGCGCGCCTGCTCGGGCTAGCTTGAGCAAATGGAACTTGATCCGGTCGATATTCGAGCGTGGCAGCGTCTTGATGACGCTATCACCACGTCAGGCCGGATTGAGGACAAGGACGTTGCCCGTCTTGCTGCGATTGGTGTTACGCAAGTGATCAACCTCGCGCTCGAAACCCATCCCGAAGCTTTGGCGGGTGAGGGTGATAAGCTGGGCCAACACGGCATCGCTTATACGCACATCCCGGTTCCGTTTGATGCGCCAACCGAAGCGCACTTTGCGGCATTTCGCGATGCCGTTGAAAGCGCGCAAGGCCCGGTCCACGTTCACTGCATCATGAACTGGCGCGTCTCGGCGTTCTTCTATCGCCTCAACCGTGATTATCGCGGGATGGAAGAAGCCGCAGCGCGCGCCCTCATGGAGCGCCAGTGGTCGCCCGATGGCGTCAATCGGCCCGAAGCCGAAGCTTGGGCTGCTTTTATCAAGCCGCGCACCTGACAGCGGCGATCTTGGAGAGTGTTATGGCTTTGAAATACTATCATGCCGAACCACTGGCAAATTCGCTGAAATCGATGGTCCCTCTGAAGGAAAAGGGCCTCGACTATGAAAGCGTCTATGTCGATCTGCACAAGTTTGAGCAGCATTCGGAATGGTTCACCGCGATCAATCCCGAAGGCCAGGTGCCGGTGCTCGATCATGACGGCGTGATCATCACGCACACCACAGTCATCAACGAATACCTTGAAGACGTCTTTCCCGATGCCCAACCCGCTGATGCACCCCTGCGTCCCCGCGATGCGCTTGGCGCAGCACGGATGCGCTATTGGAACAAGTTTATCGACGAACACGTGATGAACTATGTTTCGATGCACGGCTGGCACCGCATGGTCGGTGTGATCGCACGCAATGTGGAAAGCGGTGATTTCGAAAAGCTGCTCGAAAGCATTCCGTTGCCCGATCAGCGCAAGAAGTGGGCCACTGCCCGCTCCGGCTTTTCCGAGGCCGATCTGGCCAACGCCACCGCCAAGATCGAATATGCGGTCGACAAGATCGAAGCGCAGCTTGGCCAGACAAAGTGGCTCGCGGGCGATACTTACACGCTGGCCGACATCAATTTCTATTCGCATTGCGGGGCCATGGTTGAACGCATGTTCCCCGAAATGGACATCGCGCGCCGCGCACCGCGCCTGTGCGAATGGCGGGATCGCGTGATGGCGCGTCCGGCGGTGGCAGAAGCGCTAAAAGGCGAAGATCGAACATTGCCGGGCCTTCGCGTCTGGTCAGGGGAAGTGCGTTAATGGCAGGTTTCGTTCTCATTCACGGGTCGTGGCATGGCGGCTGGTGCTTTGATCCGGTTGCACAATTGCTGCGCGATCGCGGCCACACCGTCGTCGCGCCAACGCTTCCCGGCATGGGTGGCTCGGCTGATGAAATGGCCGCCGTCACGCTTGATGGCTGGGGCGAATTTGCTGCGCAGCATTGCCGCGACTTGAAGCAACAATTGAATGGTGCACCCGTTGTCCTCGCAGGCCATTCACGCGGCGGTCTTGTGGTCTCGACCGCCGCCGAGGCCGATCCTGCTGCGATGGATGCGCTGGTCTATATCTGCGCGATGATGCTGCCTTCAGGCATGAGCCGCGCAGGATTCAAGGAACTGGAAGGCCCGAACCCTGCGTTCGATGGCATCATCAGCAAAGTTCACGGCGGCATCGCCACGGTGATAGACACCGCCAACGCTGCGCCGGTTTTCGCCCAAGCCTCGCCGCCCGAACTGGTCGCCGCCGTCCTGCCGCGCCTTTTGGCAGAGCCCCATGCCCCACGTTCAGAAAAGCTGCACCTCACCCCCGAACGCTGGGGCAGCCAGCCTCGCACATATGTCGAATGTACCCTCGACCGCACGATCCCCATCGACAGCCAGCGCCAGATGCAGCGCTATTCGCCGGGTGCACATATCGTCACGCTAGAGGCCGATCACAGCCCGTATCTGTCAAAGCCGGTGGAACTGGCCAATGCGCTTGAGGCTGCTATTCCGGCCTGACTTCATCAATCTCCGAAGAAATTGAGCTCTAGCAGCACATTGTTCGGGTCAGCCGTGAAAATCTGGCGCAGGCCAATCGCCTCAACCGTGTTGGTCTGGCAATCAAGACCCAGCGCCCCAATCCGCCCCATCACTTGATCATAGCCGCTGCAATTGAGCGCAACATGGTGGATCGCGCCGGTCAGCGAACCCGGCTCTACCGCGCGGTCATACGTGCGCGGGCAATCGACCGCGTTGATGTGTATGATCGCTCGGCCTGCGCCATCAAACATCCATTGCGCATTGTGCGCGGTCAGCGGTGGGGGCCCGTTGCGCCGTTCCAGCCCCAGCAGCGTCTGATAGAACCGTGCGGTCTCATCAAGCTTGTCGGTGATGATATTCACGTGATCGAGTGCGTTGACGGTCATCTCATCTCTCCCGAATCAAAGATGGCGGCGGGGCGTTTTCCACCCCTGCCGCCGTCCCTCCCCCAAGCTGTGAAGACTTTAACTCTTGAACACAACCGTCTTGGTGCCGTTCACCAGCGCGCGGTCTTCCAAATGCAGCCGCACCGCTTCTGCCAGCACGCGGCGTTCCACATCGCGGCCCTTGCGCACCAGATCTTCAGGGCTGTCGGCGTGGGTTACCGTTTCCACATCCTGATGGACGATCGGACCTTCATCAAGATCGGTCGTTACGTAGTGGCCGGTTGCGCCGATCATCTTCACGCCGCGTGCATGTGCCTGATGATAGGGCTTGGCGCCTTTGAAGCTGGGCAGGAACGAGTGGTGGATATTGATGCAACGGCCCGAAAGGAAGGTCGTCAAATCATCGGATAATATCTGCATATAGCGCGCCAGCACCACCAGTTCCGCGCCCGTTTCGGTAACGATGCGCTTCACTTCGGCTTCCTGTTGCGGCTTGGTATCCTTGGTGATTGGCAGATAGTGATACGGGATATCGCCGATCAGTGAAATGTTCAGCGCCTCCTTGGGGTGGTTGCCCAAAATCGCCACCACATCCATCGGCAATTCGCCAAGACGGGTGCGATACAGCAGATCGCCAAGGCAGTGGTCGAACTTGCTGACCATCAGGATCACCTTGCGGTTCACCGATGTATCGCGGATATTCCAACGCATTGCATATTGTTCGGCTACCGGCGCGAATGATGCGCGAAATGCTGCAACATCCAGCTCGCCCGGATTGAACACAACGCGCATGAAGAAATTGCCGCTTTGCGGATCGTCAAATTGCTGCGCTTCGCTGATGTTGCCGCCAGCTTCAAATAGATTGCCGGTCACGCGGGCCACGATGCCCGGCTTGTCTTCGCACGATAGCGTCAAAATCAACGATGCACTCATCAAAACTCTCCCGTCGGGTAGCGCCTCATAGGGCGCAACATTTGCCATTGCGAATCTCTAACAAACTTGTATGTGTTGCATACAAATTTTTCAACCTGCCATTTTTCGTCGGGAGAGTAATATATGGCCAAGAACCTTGAAGAGGTAATCAACCAGAACGGCAACGTAGTTGAAATGCTGCGCAACTCGCAGCTTGGCGCTTACGTTTATCCCGTGGTTGCACCGGAGTTTTCCAACTGGCGCAGCGAACAGTGGGCGTGGCAGCACAGCGCCGTTCTGTTTGACCAGTCGCACCACATGGTCAACCTCTACATTCGCGGCAAGGATGCGCTAAAGCTCCTGTCCGATACCATGATCAACAGCCCCAAGGGCTGGACGGTCAACAAGGCCAAGCAATACGTTCCCACCACGCCTTATGGTCATGTGATCGGCGATGGGATCATCTTCTGGGAAGAAGAAGAAAGCTTCACTTACGTGGGCCGCGCGCCGGCTTCCAACTGGCTGCGCTATCACGCGGCCACCGGCGGCTATGATTGCGAAATCGAGCTGGATGACCGTTCGCCAATGCGCCCGATGGGCAAGCCTGTGACGCGCAAGGAATGGCGCTTCCAGATACAGGGTCCAAACGCTTGGGCCGTGATCGAAAAGCTGCACGGCGGGCCGCTCGAACAGCTCAAGTTCTTCAACATGTCCACGATGAACATCGCAGGCAAGACCGTGCGCACGCTACGCCACGGCATGTCGGGCGCACCGGGCCTTGAAATCTGGGGTCCTTACGCTGAACAGGAAGAAATCCGCGCCGCCATTCTCGAAGCGGGCAAGGAATTCGGCCTGATCGCTTGCGGCAGCCGCGCCTATCCTTCGAACACGCTGGAATCGGGCTGGATCCCGTCGCCACTGCCCGCCATCTACACCGGCGAAAAGCTCAAAGGCTTCCGCGAATGGCTGGCGGCTGACAGCTACGAAGCCACCGGTTCGATCGGCGGTTCGTTCGTTTCGGAAAACATCGAAGACTATTACCTCAACCCGTGGGAACTGGGTTATGGCAACTTCGTGAAGTTCGATCATGATTTCCACGGGCGTGAAGCACTTGAAGCGCTGAACCCTGCCGAACAGCGCAAGAAGGTTACGCTGGCATGGCATCCTGAAGACATGGCCAAGATCATGGCTTCGATGTTCAACCCCGATGGCGAAGCCTACAAGTTCTTCGACGTTCCGCTCGCGAACTATGCCTCGTCGAACTATGACCGCGTTGTTGATGCTGCTGGCAAGACCGTCGGCCTCTCGATGTTCACCGGCTTCTCCTACAACGAAAAGCAGGCCCTCAGCCTCGCCACCGTTGATCCGGAAATTCCGTTCGGCACCGAACTCCACGTTGTCTGGGGTGAAGAAAACGGCGGCACCCGCAAGACCACGGTTGAACCGCACAAGCAGCTTAACGTCCGCGTGATCGTCTCGCCGGTTCCCTACAGCCGCGTCGCACGCGAAGCTTATGCCGAAGGCTGGCGCACGGCCCGCTAAGGCACGCTGAAACAGGCCCCGCCCGGATCGCCGCAAAGGCTGCCGGGCGGGTTGCCTCCCATTTCCAGAGGATCCCGAACATGGCCACACCGCAAATCCACCCGAATTGGGACAAGGAGCCCGCCGGGATCACTGATGGTTTCTCGCTAGAGATGACCGCGAAGGACGAAGCCTCGCTGCGCGATGCCGCCCCGCTTATCCCGGCTGAAACCCCCGTTGCCGTCACTTTCCTCCCCGGTGAAGACGTGGCCGCCCGCGTTGCCGCCACCGTCGCGGTGCGCGAACTCGGCTTTGAGCCGATGCCCCATTTCTCCGCCCGCCGGATTACGTCGGAAGACGATTTCGAAGGCTACTTGCGCGCTGTGGTCGAACAGGCCGGCGTGACGCGCTGCTTCATCGTTGCGGGCGATCCGCCTGAACCGGTCGGACCTTACTTCGATACCTCAGCCCTGATCGCCACCGGTGCGTTCGAACGTTCGGGAATCAAGGCCATCGGCATCGGCGGCCACCCCGAAGGTCATCCGAACATGACCGAGGCCGAATGCTGGGCGGTGCTGGACAAGAAAGTCGCTGAAATCACCAAGCGCGGCATGGCACCCTTGATCGTCACCCAGTTCGGCTTTGATCCCGACGCGTTCCTGGCCTGGCTGAAGACCTTGCGCGCGCGCGGCATCGATGCGCCGGTGCGGATCGGCGTTCCGGGGCCTGCGGGCATCAAGCGCCTGCTCGCCTTTGCCGCGCGCTGCGGCGTGGGTGCCTCCACGTCCGTGCTCAAGAAATATGGCATCTCGGTCACGAACCTGCTGGGCAGTGCAGGGCCGGATAAACTCGTCAATGCCTTTGCCAAAGGGTTGGGGCCGGAACATGGCAAAGTGCGTTTGCACTTCTATCCCTTTGGCGGTCTGACCAAAACCCTCGAATGGGTCCAGGCCTACAACGCCAAGCAAGGCCTTTGATCTGTGGCTGACTTCGTCCTCGTCCACGGTGCATGGTGTGGCAGTTGGGCTTGGGCACGGCAGGAAGCCGAACTGACGGCAGCCGGTCATCGCGTCGTAAATGCCAACCTCACCGGTCTCGGCAGCCGCGTTGCCGAATTCCATCCCGGCATCACGCTTACAACGATGATCGATGATGTCTGCGATCAGGTGGCAGCTGCCGGTCTGGATCGCTTCGTGCTGGTAGGCCATTCATGGGGCGGCATGGTCATCACCGGCGTTGCGGCCCGTCTTGGCGCGCGCATCGATGCCATCGTCTATGTCGATGCTTTCGTGCCGCAAGATGGCCAATCACTATGGGATATGGCAGGCGATTTCGAACACAACCACTATATCGGCAGCCAGAAGTTTCAGCCCGGCGCGGTTGCACCGCTGCCCGGTCTCGAAGCACCGATGCTCACGCCACACCCGCTGCTGACGTTGCTCGAAGCGGTGCGCCTGACCGGTGAAGAAGCCAAGATTCCTCGCCGTATCTATATCTTCGCCAATGCCTGGCAGCCAACACCCTTCGCCCAGTTCAGCCACGCGTTGAAGGATAACCCGGATTGGGAATATCACGAGGCGAACTGCGGCCATAACGTCATGATGGACCAGCCCGAACAGCTTCTGGAAATCCTGCTAAGCTGCGCCTGATCCAGCCCCGCCTACGCACCTTCCTCCCGCTCCACCCTCGTCATCCCCGCGAAGACGGGGATCCAGCGAACAATGCCAGTCTGGATTCCCGCCTACGAGGGAATGACGAAGCACGAGTGGGCGGCAAGCGGAAGCAATAGGGCAAGCCGCTGGTTCGGGGTCTGTGCGTTGCTTCAAGACATCAGCCACAGAAAAACCCGGCTAACGAAAAGCTTACCCTTGCGCCGCCAAGCTCTGCATCCGCTTCAGATACCGCGCCAGCACATCGATTTCGAGATTCACTTTGCGCCCTGCGACCAGAGTGCCGAGCGTGGTGACTTCGGCGGTGTGCGGAATGATGTTGAGCATGAAGTGGCACGTGCCATCGGCCTGATCGGCCACTTCGTTCACCGTCAGCGAAACGCCGTCCACCGTGATCGATCCCTTGGCCGCGATGAACGGCGCAAGCTCCTTGGGCGCCGCAACGATGTACTGCCACGAAGCGCCAACCTGGCTGACCGTCACCACTTCGCCCACCGCATCGACGTGCCCGGTCACGATATGCCCGCCCAGTTCGTCGCCCAGTTTAAGGGCTGGCTCAAGGTTCAGTGGCGCGCCCACCACCCACTGCTGCGGGGCAGTGCAATTGATCGTCTCGCCCGAAACGTCCACCGCAAACCAACCTTCACCGGCAATCCCGCCCTTGTTCACCACGGTCAGGCAAACGCCCGAACAGGCAATCGATGCGCCAATGGCGATCTTGGCAGGGTCCATCGCGCACGAGATCGTGATGTGGCGGTCACCCTTGTCTTCGATGGCAAGGATGTTGCCCACTTCGGTGACGATCCCGGTAAACATTGCAAATCTCCTTTAGCGGACGCGTTCGTAGACGTCCGCTGTGTCGCTGCCAAGCGTCCGCCTGTCCACATTGCACCAACGCCCATGTGCGTCGGCCAATGATCCCAAACCGATATCGCCAATACACGCCAAGCCATTGCCGACAATGATCGGCGCGCGATAGATCAGCAACCTGTCCACCATATCCGCTGCGATGAAACTTGCCGCCGTCTGCGCCCCGCCTTCCACGAACAGATATTGCGCATCGCCAAATGCGTCCGGTGCCGTGATGTCGTGAACCGCTGTCCAGCCTTCGGGCGCTGCCCCGCGCGTCAGCACCATGCGCTGCGGGCTGCGGCCCTCAAGCCCGGGCAAACGCACATCAAGCCGGGGGCTATCGGCGCGCAAAGTGCCACCGCCCACCAGAATCGCATCGGCCCGCGCGCGCTCGACATGGCAGTGCGCGCGCGCTTCCGGTCCGGTAATCCACCGGCTCGATCCATCGGCCAGCGCGATCTTGCCATCCAATGACATCGCCAGCTTCAGCGTCACATGCGGGCGGCCCTTGGCAGCGCGAACAAGATAGCCCGCCAAAGATGCGCGCGCCGCAGGGCAGGAGAGCACTTCTGCTACAATCCCCGCTGCCCTTATCGCCGCAACACCGCTGCCCGCCGTGCGCGGATCGGGGTCTTCCACGCCGATCACCACGCGGGCAAGGCCGCTGTTCAAGACCAGCGATGTGCAAGAGGCTCCGCGCGTGCTGATATGGGCACACGGCTCCAGCGTCACATAAAGCGTGCCCCCGCGCGCGGCATCGCCCGCCATCGCCAGAGCTTCAGCTTCGGCATGGGGCCTGCCTCCGGCCTGTGTCCATCCGCGCCCGACCACGATACCCTCTTTCACGATCACCGCGCCCACCGCCGGGTTTGGGCGGCTAAGCGGACGCCCGCGTGCGGCCAAGGCAGCGGCGGCTTGCATCCAGCGCAGATCGTCAGGGCGGCTCATGGCGCGTCGGCCAGCCCCGTCTTCTTCGCTTTGTCGAACAAGGGATTGTCGATCAAATGCTTGTCGAGGATCGCCTTGCGCTTGGCCTCAAGTTTGGCCTTTTCCGCCGCGCGCTCGGCCTTGCCCTCTTCATAAGCCTTTACCGTATCAACACCGGTCGCATCGCCCACCGCACGATACATCTGGCGCATCCGCTCTTGCCGCGCCTCCTCCTCGGCCTCTTCGGCCAGCACTTTGTCTGTAACCACGCGGTTTTCTGCCAGAATTTCAGCGTCGGTGCGGCCTTCGATCAGGCTCGGGAAATAGATCACCTTGGGCGGATCGGGCAGCCCGCGTCCGCCTTCGCTGCCCAGCGCCACAAAGATGGTGCCGGTGATGATCGTGGCCAGCACTAGCGCGATGCCGCGATACTCGCTCGGCGCGCCCAGCACTTGCCAGAAGTCCACGACCGCGCGGCGCGGCGACACATTGCGGAAAAACGATTTCATAGCCGCCTAGATAGGGCGTGCACGCAGCAGAATCCAGCCATCACCCGAACGGCGCATAAAGCGAACGCCCATTGCGCTTCAACCAGCGGTTGGCCGCGCTCACATCGTCTTCAAACAGCGTGCCCAGATGCGCGTGGAAGGCAGGGCTGTGATCGAAATGCGTCATGTGCGCCACTTCATGCGCGACGACAGACCGGCGCACGAAATCGGGTGCCATGATCAAACGCCAGTTGATCCGGATCGATCCATCCGAAGCGCAACTGCCCCAGCGCCGTTGCGCCCGCGAAAGCGCCAAACGCGGCACCTGATGTCCGGCTTGCGCACAATAATGCGTCAAATCGCCACCAAAATGCCACATCGCTTCACCCTCAAGCCAGCGCTGCAAGCGGCGGCTCAAAGACTCGGGCGGGCCACCCATAATCAACCGCCCATCCTCGATCACGGGCTTGCGCGGTGCTGTCTCAGTCCATTGAATTAAAAGCGTTTCGCCCCTGAAGCACAGCGTCGCACCGGGGGCAATCTGCCGCGCTTCGGGAAGGTTGGCGAGCTGTCCTGCCAGCCAGTCGGCCCGGTCGCGCGCAAAAGCCTCGGCATCGCCCACGCGGCACCATGCGGGGATCGAGACGCGCGCCTCGCTGCCATCGGGGGCCAGCCGCAATGTCATCCGCCGCGCATGGCCTAACTTGCGGATAACAAGGGGTAATTCACGCTCGCCCACCACGATCACGCGGGCCGCAACCTTGCGCGGGGCCGGCGTTTCCTTGGCCCGCGTATCGGCCCGGCGCAGCCAATCAAGCACCGGTTTTGCCTTTGTTATCAAAGTAATCCGCCGGAACAACATGCTCCTCCAACGGCCCTGCCACCGTCTCGCTAATCGCCTTGCCCCGCACCGATTGCCCCGCCGCGTGAACCGCTTCGCGATCCCCCGAAATCAGGTAGTGCCAATCGGGCAGGGGATCACCATCAGCCCGCAGGCGATAAGCGCAAGTATCTGGCAACCAAGGCAAATCGCGCGCCAGCTTGGGCGTCAACCGAAGGCAATCGGGCACATAGACGCGCCGGTGCTTATAATCGCTGCACCGCCCGGTCTTCAGGTCCAGCAACCGGCACGATACATTGGTGTGATAAACCTCGCCGGTAATGTCGTCTTCCAGCTTGTGCAGGCAGCATTTCCCGCAGCCATCGCACAGCGCTTCCCACTGCTCGCGGTTCAACGTCTCGATCGGACGTTTCCAGAACGCGTCTGTACTCATCGCGTTGTTAATGAACCCATTTTTCAAGTTCAGCCGCCACGGCCTTGGCGTTCTGTTCCGCTGGCAGCAGGGCAATAGGCTCACCCTTTGGCCCCATCAGATAAGCCGCGCGGCTGTGATCCATCAGATAATCCTTGGGCACGCCACCATCGCGCTTGCCAAAAAACACCGCCCATTGTTTGGCGACAGCCGCAATCTGCTGGGGCGTGCCGGTCAGCCCGATCATCGAAGGTCCGAAGTTTGCGGCATATTTTCCTATAACTTCAGGTGTATCGCGTTCGGGATCGATAGTGATAAACAGCGGCTGGATTTTCGCGTCCTCGGCGTGATCCTTGCCAAACAGCTTCAGCCCTTGGGCAATGTTCTGCAAATCCAGCGGGCAAACATCCGGGCAGAACGTGTACCCGAAATAGACGATGCGATATTTTCCATTGAAATCAGCATAGCGCACCGGCTTGCCGTCTTTGCCCGTCAGCGTAAAATCGCCACCGATCGCTGCGCCTTCCAAGGGAGGGCTCTCGCTGGGCGCGCCGCCACAAGCAGAAAGCGCGAAAGTGCAGGTCGCCGCAAAGGCAATGAAAAGGGATCGGAAGTTGTGGGCCATAGCGTGCCGGTTCATGCTCTGCTAACCGTGCGCTTGCAAGAGGCTAGTCCGTTTCGCTAAAACAAGTCGCGGGCTTGCAACAGGAGGATTTGATGCTGTCGATCATGCGCAGGCCATTTGCCATCATGGCGGTTCTGCTTGCCGCTGCGGTTTCCTTGCCCGCGCAAGCCCAGTTCTCTGACAGTTACAAGTTCCTCGAGGCCGTCCGCAAAAAGGAAGGCGAAAAGGTCACCGAGGCTTTGAGCGAGCCCGGCTCGCAGATTATCAACACCAAGGATTTCACCACCGGTCAATCGGCGCTGCATATCGTTGTGGCACGGCGCGATCTGACGTGGATTCAATTCCTGATCGCCAAGGGAGCCAACGTAAACGTCCGCGATAACAAGGGCATGTCGCCATTGGTGCAGGCGTGTGAGCTTGGCTTTATCGAAGGTGTCGACGAACTTATCAAATCTGGTGCCCGCGTTGAAGATGCCAACAACACCGGGGAAACCCCGCTGATCAGCGCCGTTCACCGCCGCGATCTGGCTCTGGTGCGCCTGTTGATCAAAGCCGGTGCGAACCCCGACAGGCCCGATAATTCCGGCCGCTCCGCGCGCGATTATGCCACGCTTGAAGGCAAAACCAGCTCGGTTCTGGGCGAAATCGAACGCGCTTCGAAAGAGGCCAAAGGCACCGGTCCCAAGAAGACATATGGCCCTTCCTTCTAACGCGTGTGACAAGCTGACATGACCGATGATCAAAGCCTTGAAGGCCTCCGCCTCCGCCTTGCCCCTGCGATTGCCGAAGCTGCTGTGTTTGATGGATGGACCGATGCTGCTGTCGCCGCTGCTGCCGGCGCAGAAGGCGTTGATCCGGCTCTGGCACGCTTCGCGTTTGATGGCGGACCAATGGCGATGATCACCGCATGGATCGCGCGAATCGATGCCGATATGGCCGAGGCGCTGCCACAGGCGCAATTGTCGAACATGTCGATCCGCGAACGCATCCGACGCTTGGTCCAATTCCGCCTTGATGCGCAAATCGGCAAGGAAGAAGCGCTGCGCCGCGCACTCGCGATCATGGCCATGCCGCAGAATGTGCCTGCCGCAACCCGCCTTGGCTGGTCCAGCGCCGATAAAATGTGGCGTTTGGCAGGCGATGTCGCCACCGATTACAACCACTATACCAAGCGTCTGACGCTGGGTGCGATCTATGCCGCCACGCTTTCGGTTTTTGCCAGCGATACCAGCGAAGACCATGCCGACGCCCGCGCATTCCTCGATCGCCGGATCGATGGTGTGATGAAGTTCGAGAAGGCCAAGGCTAAGTGGACCAAGCGCAGCGATGACGAGACATTTTCGTTCACGCGCTTGCTTGGGCGTCTGCGCTATCCCGCTGCTTAAACTGGCCGAAACGGCACGGAATTTTGATCCAGCGCAATTCTATTGCGAATGACTTGCAAAGTCGTTCTCTCTATGGCAGCGCAAGGGCGTGACACTTGATCAACTCCCCCTTGGCACCCCTGCGCGAATCGCGTCGGTTGACTGGTCAGCGCTCGTTGCCGAAGAAGCGCAGCGTTTGCAGTCGCTCGGGCTTGATGCCGGGGCGCGGGTGACGCTGGCCTATCGCGGGGTCTTTGCAGGGCATGATCCACTGGCGGTTGAGATTGGCCGGATGACCGTAGCACTGCGCCGCGTCCATGCCCGCGCGATGACGGTTGAGCCGATAACCGAAGCGGTTGGCGCATGAGCCGTATGCCAATCGTCGCAGCCCTAGTTGGCAACCCGAATGCAGGCAAAAGCGCGCTGTTTAACGCGCTCACCGGCGCGCGCCAGAAGATCGCCAATTATCCCGGCGTTACGGTGGAACGCAAAGCGGGCCGCCTGATCCTGCCCACGGGGGAACCGGTGGAACTGGTCGATCTGCCCGGTTCCTATGGCTTTGATTCGACCAGCCCGGACGAGGAAGTGACCCGCAAGGTCATCATGGGCGAACAGACCGGCCAGGCGCAGCCCGATGTGATCGTACTGGTGCTCGATAGCTCGAACCTCGAACAACATCTTGTTTTCGCACAAGAAGTGCTCGAATTGGGCCGCCCCACCGTGGTTGCGCTCAACATGGTGGACCTTGCCGAACGCGATGGTCTGGTGCTTGATCCTGCGGCGTTGGAAACCGCGCTCGGCGTGCCGGTGATCCCGACTGTCGCCGTGCGCCGTCGCGGCTTGGCCGAACTGGGTGCGGCGATTGGCGAAGCACGCGATCGCGCACGGGCGCACGAAGCCCATCCGCGCCCGCACGTCACTTTGCCCGAACGGCGGATGCTGGCGCACGAAATGGCCAGTGCGGCGATTATCTCCGAAACCGCCAAGCACCGCATTCATGCCAAGCTGGATAAAGCGCTCCTGCACCCTTGGGCGGGGCCACCGATCCTGTTTGCGCTGCTGTTCGTGGTGTTTCAGGCGGTGTTTACATGGGCTACGCCCTTTGCCGATGGCCTTGAAGCATTGGTCGGCAGCCTTGGCGATCTGGTCAAGGCAACGCTTCCTGAAAGTCTGCTGCGCGATCTCATAACTGACGGGATCATCGCGGGTGTCGGCTCTGTTGTCGTGTTCCTGCCGCAGATCGTGATCCTGTTCTTCTTTATCCTGACGATGGAGGCGACCGGCTATATGGCGCGCGCTGCCTTCCTGATGGACCGGTTGATGGCAGGCGTCGGGCTTTCCGGGCGTAGCTTCATTCCGCTGCTTTCCAGCTTTGCCTGCGCGATTCCGGGCATCATGGCCACGCGCAGCATCACCGACCCCAAAGACCGGCTGACCACGATCCTGATCGCGCCGATGATGACCTGTTCGGCGCGGCTTCCTGTTTATGCGGTGATCATCGCGGCGTTCATTCCCAACGATAAAGTCGGCCCCGGCATCGGCTTGCAAGGGCTGGTGCTGTTCGCACTTTATGTGGCCGGGATTGTCGGCGCGATGCTGGTGGCGCTGGTTTTGCGCCGTTCGGTCACCAAGGGTGCGGCTTCGGGCTTCATCATGGAATTGCCCAAGTATCAGCTCCCCACGATCAAGGACCTGGCCATCGGCCTTTGGCAGCGCGCATGGATTTTCCTGCGCCGCGCCGGCACGATGATCTTCACCGTCACCATCGCGTTGTGGATCTTGCTCAACTTCCCGCGTGCAGAGCCCGGGCAGGACCAGATCAACGCCTCGGTCGCCGGAACGCTCGCCAATGGTCTTGCCGTCGTGCTCGAACCGATCGGGTTCAACCGCGATATGAGCCTTGCGATCATCCCCGCGATGGCCGCGCGCGAAGTGGCGGTCAGCTCGCTTGCCACCACATATGCGGTCAGCGCCAGTGACGACGACGACCAGACTGCCATGGCGTTGGGCGATCAGCTCAAATCGCGCTGGACCCTGCCAATGGCGCTGTCGTTTCTTGCGTGGTTCGTCTTCGCCCCGCAGTGCCTTTCGACCATCGCAGTCGCGCGGCGCGAAACCAACGGCTGGAAATGGCCGTCGTTCATGCTCGCGTACCTGTTTGCGCTGGCCTACCTTGCATCGTTCGTCACGTTCTGGACGGCAATGGCTTTGGGGCTGGGGTAGCGCGCTCTGCGCTGTGGGAAATGCGGCGGGATGACTCGCGCCAACCCGCACCTTTGCGCTAGGCAAGCGATCAAATTCGAAGGGACATGATTCGATGGCAGGTAGCGTCAACAAGGTCATCATCGTTGGCAATCTGGGCCAGGACCCCGAGGTCAAAAGCTTCCAGAACGGCGGACGCATCTGCAACTTGCGCATCGCCACCAGCGAAAGCTGGAAGGACAAGGCCACCGGCGAAAAGAAAGAGCGCACCGAATGGCACAGCGTTGTGCTCCAGTCTGATGGACTTGTCGGCGTGGCCGAACGCTACCTGAAAAAGGGCAGCAAGATCTATATCGAAGGCAGCCTGCGCACCCGCAAGTGGCAGGACCAAAGCGGCAATGATCGCTACACCACCGAAATCTCGGTTGGCGTCGGCGGTGTTCTCACCATGCTTGATGGCGCCCCCGGTGCAGGCGGCGGCGGCGGTGGTCGTTCGGGTGGCTATAACGAAGGCGGCTCGTCTGGAGGCGGTTCGCGCGGCGGCGCTGGCGGCGGTTGGAACCAGGGCGGCGGCGGCGGGTCGTCGGGCGGCGGCTTTGGTGGCGGCGGCGCGCCTGCTGGCGGCGGGTTCGGCGACGATCTCGACGACGACATCCCGTTCTGATCAAAAATCCTCCCCTTCCGTTCACGGGAGGGGCCGGGGAACGGCCTGTTAATTCAGCCGCTCAAGTCCCCCGCGTATCCCCATACAAATGAATATGCAGCCTGTCGGTAAACCGCCATCCGCGCTCAAGCGCCTCTTCGGCCAACCAGCGTGACCGTTCGCGCAAGACGGCGCTGGCGGTACCTTCCGGCATCACGAACAGATGATCCGCTGCAATGCCATAGCGGTGTTGCAGGCTCTCAATCTCGGCGAGATCCGCAGGCGTTGCCACCACAAACTTGAACCACGCGCGCAGATCGCCAGCCCACGCCTCAAGCCGTTCGGGCACCAGCGCCAGATCAGGCGCGTTGCCCGAATGGGCCAGCTTGGGGCTGACGTTGTACTGATCGATCAGGCCGTCGAGCGCGGGGTGGGGGGCAACCGTCCCGTTCGTCTCCACCTCGACATGCAGCGCAGGCCGCGCGTCTTTCAACATGGTGACCAGCTTTGCCAAAGCCGCGCCTTGCATCAGGGGTTCGCCGCCGGTGATCACCAACCGGTCTTCGGAATGCGCAAGGATCAGCGCGGCAACTTCGGCCTCGTCCAGCGAGAGTTGGTTATCGCCCCGTTCGAATGCCACTTCATCGCGGTGCGGGCGATTATCGCCACTGAAACGCCACGTATAGGCCGTATCGCACCACCTGCACGCAAGGTTGCAGCGCGATAGCCGCACAAAGATCGAAGGCCGCCCCATCGATGGCCCTTCGCCTTGCAGCGAGGCGAAAACCTCCGGCTCACCGGGGTTTACGGTGGCAAGGGTTAGCATCGCTTAAGCCCCCTCTTCTTTAGAGGAGGGGGTTTGGGGGTGGTGGCGTGCAGAAGTGACCCTGCGGGTCAACACCACCCCTCGATCCCCTCCTCTGAAGAGGAGGGGAAGCAGGAAAGTCGGCGGTTTCACCCCAACCGCTTCAACGCTGCGGCCAGACGCTCGGCCTCGGCAGCATGCATGGCGTGATCGGCGCGGGCCTTTTCCGCAGCCTCGGGCTTGGCTTTTTCGACGAACGAAGCGTTTGAAAGCCGCCCTTCAAGCGACTTGGCTTCCTTCTGCGAGGTCGCCAGCGCCTTTTCCAGCCGTGCCTTTTCGGCGGCAATGTCGATCACGCCTTCAAGGGGCACGATCAGGTTCGCATCGCCCGCGCCGATCTGCATCGCCGCGCCCGCAGGAGCAGCTTCGAAGCGGATGGCGGTGAGGCGGGCGAGGCGTTCGATCACGGCGGGGTTGGCGTCGATAATCGCGCGCGTTGCTGCCGAAGGATCGGGCAGATAGGCTTCGAGCCTTGCGCCGGGCGCGATGCCCAGTTCGTTCTTGGCGGTGCGCAGCGCTGAAACCAGCGCGATCAGCCATTCGACCTCGCGCTTGGCTGCGGCGTCAACCGCCGCGTCTGGTGCAGGCCAAGCCGCCACGATCAGTTCTGCCTCACGTGGGTGGGTGGGGTCAGACAACGCATGCCACAGCTCTTCGGTGACGAAGGGCATGAACGGGTGGAGCATGACGAGGATCTGGTCGAGCACCCAACCGGCGACCGCCTTGGTCTCGTCGTCGAAGTTGCCCTTCACCAGTTCGATGTACCAATCGCAGAACTGGTCCCACACGAAGTGGTAGACTGTGTTCGCCGCTGCATCGAAGCGCAGATCGGCCATCGCCTGATCGAGCGCGGCGAGCGTTTCGACAACCTCGCCGATGATCCACTTGTTCACCGCGCTGCTGGCGGCAGGCGCGGCGACCGATGTGCTGCCGGTGATGCCGTTGCTCTGGCAGAAGCGCGCGGCGTTCCAAAGCTTCGTTGCGAAGTTGCGATAGCCCTCGACGCGGCGCTCATCCATCTTCACATCACGGCCCTGGCTTTCCATCGCGCACATGAAAAAGCGCAAGGCATCAGCGCCATACTTGTCGATCAGCAGCAGCGGATCGACGACGTTGCCCTTGGATTTGCTCATCTTCTGCCCATCGGCGGCGCGGACAAGGCCGTGCAGATAGAGCTTCTTCCACGGCACTTCCTTCATGAAGTGCAAGCCCTGCATCGCCATGCGCGCATCCCAGAAAAACAGGATGTCAAAGCCGGAGACGAGCAGGTCGTTGGGGTAGTGTTTGGAGAGGAGTGAGGGCTTCTTCTCCCCCTCCTCTTCAGAGGAGGGGGCCGGGGGGTGGTGATCCCCCTTTGAGCTTGGTGCTGGAACCGCGCCGCCTGCGGCAGCGCCACCACCCTCTGACCCCTCCTCTGAAGAGGAGGGGGGATTAGCGTCGTCTTCGGGCCAACCGAGCGTGGCGAAGGGCCAAAGCGCGGAGGAGAACCATGTGTCGAGGACGTCGTTGTCGCGGGTCAACGGTGTGTCGCCCGCCAACTTTTGCGCGTCTTCTTCGGATTCAGCGACAAAGATCGAGCCGTCTTCGGCGTACCAAGCCGGAATCCGGTGACCCCACCACAGCTGGCGGCTGACGCACCACGGCTGGATATTCTCCATCCAGTTGAAGAAGGTCTTTTCCCACGTCTTGGGCACGATCTCGATGGCGCCTGAACGCACGGCTTCCATCGGCGCTTTGGCCAGTTCGGCGGCATCGACATACCACTGATCGGTTAGCCAAGGTTCGATCACCACGCCGCCACGGTCGCCAAACGGCGTCTGGATCGTGCGCGGTTCGAAGTCGGCGGCAATCTCGTTGCCTTCCTTGTCCTTGGTCACGTGCGGGATCAGGAAGCCGGCTTCCTTCATCCGTTCCACAACCAGCTTGCGCGCATCGAAGCGGTCCAGCCCTACGAATTCGGCAGGCACCAGTCCGTCGGCGGTCTGGACTACCTTCGCTTCGGCATCGAACATGTTGAGCATGTCTGCGGCCTTGATCCCGGCGCGCTTGCCCACTTCGAAGTCGTTGAAATCATGGCCCGGCGTGATCTTCACCGCGCCGCTGCCAAGTTCGGGATCGGCGTGTTCATCGGCCACAACGCGCAAGCGGCGTCCGGTCAACGGCTGGAGGATTTCCTTGCCGATGACAGATTTGTAGCGCTCGTCCTCAGGATGCACGGCAACGCACATATCGGCGAGCATCGTTTCGGGGCGTGTGGTGGCAACCTCGATGTAATCCAGCCCGTCGTCGCGCGTCACGCCGTCAGCCAGCGGATATTTGAAGTGCCAAAAGCCGCCCTGCGTCTCGCGGGTTTCCACTTCGAGATCGGAAATCGCGGTTTTCAGCTTGGGGTCCCAGTTCACCAACCGCTTGTCCCGGTAGATCAGGCCCTGTTTGTGGAGTTCGACGAAGACCTTGACCACGGCCTTGGTGAAGTGCGGGTCCATCGTGAATTGCTCTCTGGACCAGTCCATCGAGCAGCCGAGGCGGCGCAGCTGGTCGGTGATCGTGCCACCGCTCTCGTGCTTCCACTCCCACACTTTGTCGATGAAGGCTTGGCGCGTGTAGTTCGAGCGCTTGTCGCCCTTGGCCTCCATCTGGCGTTCGACGACCATCTGCGTGGCGATGCCAGCGTGATCGGTGCCAACCACCCATAGCGCATCCTTGCCGCGCAAACGCTCATAACGGATCATCACGTCTTGCAGCGTGTTGTCGAGCGCGTGGCCGATGTGGAGGCTGCCGGTCACGTTCGGCGGCGGGTTCACGATGGTGTAGGGTGCGGCGTCAGGCCGCTCGGGGCGGAACAGGTTGTTCTGCTCCCAATGGGCATACCATTTGGCCTCAAGGCCTGCGGGCTCGAAAGTCTTGGCGAGTTCTGCGGGATTGTGTGCGCTCATAGGGCTGCGCCTTGCCATCGCCGTGGCCCCGCTGCAAGCGCGCAGGCGGTTCATATGCGGAACCTTCGCCCAAGTTCCCGCGTTACAGCGCATGTGTTGCACTTGTCGCCCCGCCAGAATTACCGCATGAAGCGGATACCATGCGGGCTTTAACCGATTTTCAACTGACGCCCGGGTCCGGGGATGAAGGGGCCGTGCTTGCGTTTAGCGGGCCGATGACCGTTTCCTCGCTGGGCGTGACCGACCGCGAATTGCGCGGGCTCGATGATTCTCTGTCAAAGATCGATGTTTCGGCGGTCACGGTTATGGATACCGTAGGCGCGTGGACAGTTTGGCGGTTATCGCGTGATTCCGGCGCGGAAATCATCGGCTGCAAGCCTGAGCCGCAGAAGCTGATCGATGCGATCAGCAAAGCCGATTCCAACGCCCATTCGATCCGCGCAGCGCGCTTGCCGCTGTTCCAGCGCGTGCCCGAGCATGTCGGCGATGTGATGATTGGGATGGCCAAAGGCTTTTTGCAGGTCATCGGCTTTCTGGGCCAGATCATCCTCTCGGTCGGCACGCTGGCGCGGCATCCTGCGCGCTTTCGCATGAAGGCGCTGGTGCACCAGATGGAACTGGTCGGCGTCAATTCGCTGGCGATCATCGGCTTGATGAGCTTCCTTGTGGGCATCGTGATTGCGCAGCAGGGGGCGGTGCAATTGCGCCAGTTCGGGGCTGAAATTTACACCGTAAATCTCGTCGGCCGCCTGACTTTGCGTGAATTGGGCGTGTTGATGACCGCGATCATGGTCGCTGGCCGGTCCGGCTCTGCTTTTGCTGCGCAGATCGGCACGATGAAGTTGACCGAAGAGGTTGATGCGATGCGCACCATCGGGGTTTCGCCGATGGAAGCGCTGGTCGTGCCGCGTATTCTGGCCACGATGATCATGATGCCGCTGCTGGGCTTCTTCTCAGCCTTTCTCGGCATCATCGGTGGTGCATTCCTCTCCAGTCTGACACTCGGTATTCCTTTCTTCACATTTTTGACGCGTATCCAGGAGGTTGTGCCGCTGCATGACGTTTGGGTAGGGCTGACCAAAGCGCCGGTATTCGGGCTGATCGTGGCGTTGGCGGGATGCTATCAGGGCATGCAGGTGAAGAACAACGCCGAAGAGGTGGGGGCACGCACCACGGCGGCGGTGGTCATGGCGATCTTTACGGTGATCGTGCTCGATGCGTTCTTCGCCATCTTCTTTACCGAAATCGGGTGGGGCTGATGGGTGAAGCAGAAACCTTCGCGCCCGTGACGACAGACTTGCCGGAAATGCACGGGGCGTTTGACGGCGAATTCCCGATCCGAGTGCGCGGCATCCGCAATGTGTTTGGCGATCACGTCATTCACGAAGGCCTTGATCTTGATGTGCGCCGGGGCGAGATCATCGGCGTGGTGGGCGGTTCGGGCACGGGCAAATCGGTGCTGATGCGCACGATCATTGGCCTGCAAACACCGCAAGCCGGCGATGTCGAAGTACTGGGTCAATCGATCACCGATGCACGCGACGATGCCGATATCGATATCCGCAGCCGTTGGGGCGTGTTGTTCCAGGGCGGCGCGCTGTTCTCGACGTTGACCGTGGCAGAGAACGTTGAAGTGCCGTTACGCGAGTTTTATCCTGAAATCGGTGATGAATTGCGGCATGAAATCGCCCGCTACAAAGTGCTGCTTTCGGGCCTGCCCGCCGAAGCGACGAGCAAGTACCCGTCAGAACTTTCTGGCGGTATGCGCAAGCGTGCTGGTCTTGCGCGGGCCTTGTCGCTCGATCCTGAACTGCTGTTTCTGGATGAGCCGACGGCGGGACTTGATCCGATCGGCGCGGCGGCGTTTGACCAGTTGATTCTGCAATTGCAGCAGACGCTGGGCCTTACCGTGTTTCTGATCACGCATGATCTTGATACTTTGTACGAGATTTGCGACCGGGTTGCGGTGATTGCGGATCGCACCGTAATCGCCGTGGGCACGATCCCTGAATTGTTGGCGCTCGACCATCCGTGGATTCAGGAATACTTTAACGGCCCGCGTGGGCGGGCAGCACAAGATTCGCAGGCACGGCAACAGGTTGTGCGTGCAAGTGTGGTGACAGATGCTGCCACAAAGCAGATTTCGCCGATCATGGGCGAGGATTAAGGACAGGCCATGGAAACGCGGGCAAACCACATATGGGTGGGTCTGGTAACGCTGGCGCTGCTGGCGGCAACAGCCATGCTGACTATCTGGATCGCGCGGCTCAATCAGGGCGAACTCAACGAATATGACATTTTCTTCAAGCAATCGGTCGATGGCTTGGCCAAAGGATCGGAAGTGTCATTCTCAGGCGTGCCGTTTGGTCAGGTAAAGAACATCGAATTGTGGGAGCGTGATCCCGAATTCGTGCGCGTGCGTATTGCAGTTGATCGCAAGGTGCCGATTTTGCAGGGAACCACCGCGAGCTTGCAAGGAAGCTTTACCGGCGTGTCTACAATCCAGCTTTCGGGCGCACACAAAGGTGCTCCGGTGATTGAATGTCCAAAGCAAAACAAGCGTGCGACATGCCCTGAAGGCGTGCCGGTGATCCCGACCAAGCGCTCGGGCCTTGGCGAGATCCTGTCAAACGCGCCGCTGCTGCTGGAACGGCTTGCGACGTTGACGGAACGGCTGACGATGGTCCTGTCGGACAAGAACCAGAACTCTATCGAGAACATCCTGACCAACACAGATAGGTTGAGTGGCAATCTGGCCGACGCTTCGCCCGATATCAAACGGACGCTTACTGAATTGCAAGCTACCCTGCGGCAAGCAAACTACTCGCTGGCAAGTTTTGAAAAGCTAACCAACTCTGCCGATACGATGATCAACGATGAAGGCAACGGCATTGCCAAGCAATTGCGCAAGACGCTGGTTTCGGCAGAGGGCGCGGCGAACGAATTGCAAGCGACGTTGAATGACGCAAGGCCTGCTGCACGCCAATTGAACGAACGCACTTTGCCCGCTGCCGAAGCGGCCATCCGGGATCTGCAAGCGACCACCAAATCGCTGCGCGAGGTGACAGATCGTATCAACAACGATGGCATCGGCGGCATTGTTGGCGGCCCCAAGCTGCCTGATTACAAGAACTGAGGAGGCGAGCGCATGTACGCCAAAACCCTGATGATGTTGGGCCTTTCTGCTGCTTTGGCAGGTTGCGTCAGCTTCGGTGCCAAAACACCCGATACGTTGCTTTCGCTGCGTACGACGAATGCACCTGCTGCGGGAGCGACCGCAAGTGGTACGGCAGAAACGGCGTTGGCGGTGCTTGAACCGACAGCGGACGCTCGGCTCGCTGTCACTCGTGTACCGGTGCAGATCGATGATGCCAACGTGGCTTACCTGAAGAAAACTATGTGGGTCGAACGACCCTCGCGCCTGTTCCAGCGCCTACTGGCTGAAACGATCCGCGCCAAGGGCGGGCAGTTGGTGATCGAGAATGATGCAGGCGCCAATGGCCCGAAGCTGTCAGGCCGTCTGCTTGATATGGGCTATGATGTGCGCACCGGTTCAGTTGTGGTGCGGTTTGATGCGGTGAAGCAGGCGGGAGGCAAGATTGAAACACGCCGGTTTGAAAGCGTCGTCCCGGTGAACGAAGCCGAGGCGGAGTATGTAGGCCCTGCGTTAAACGAGGCAGCCAATACCGTGGCGCAAGCAGTTGCGGATTGGGTAGGGTGAATTTGCAAGCCCGGCCCGAACGGATAGTGGGTTAAGGTCTAGCCAACTGCGCAAACCGTGCCGCAGCCGCAAATGCCGCCGCCCGTTTGGCGCGCAATTCGGTGGCTTCCCAATCCTTGCCCCACAGTTCGGCCTGCCAGTCTTCTTCAAGATTGGCCGCATCCCACAGCGCGTCGATATCGGCCTGCGGATCAAGTGCGGCCAAGCCGATTACCAATGAGGCGGCAAGACCTGCGGTGTTGCGCAAAGCGGCCAGCGCAAAGGCATCATGCGTTGTCAGTTCGTCGCGCAGGCGCGCTAGTGTTTCGGGCGGCTGCGGCTTGTGCATCACGCCCGAAATGCGCACGAACCTCACGCCAAGCCGGGTTTCTGCACCCGCCAGCAAAGGCTCCCACATCAGCCGCTGGCGCGCGGCGAAGGGTTCGTCCGGTTCGGCACGATAGCATAGCGTATCAGTGGCGGCATAAGGCAGCAGGCTTTCAATCGCGGCTGCCGGATCGGGCGAGACAACATCGATCGCATAGTCGGCCATGTCGCGGAACAGGAAGCGCGCCACATCGATTTCGTCGCCCTGCTCAGCCCATTCTTGTGCCAGCACCTCGGCTAGCGCACGGGTTGGCACCACTTGCGGGCGCGCACTTACGGTTTTGATCGCGCGGCCATCCAAGTGCACGCCGAAACCTGCCCCGGCTTCGACGACAGTCACTTCACGGTAAAAACGCTTCATTCTTTTGGAGACCTCCAGCGGCGCGCAAGAAAGCGCGGCAGCGCGTAGAATTCGAACAGGCCGATGGCCGCGAGGACATAGCCAACTTCTTTAGGGATGCTGCCGAGCATGGCCGGGGCTTTGCCCGCGATGACCAAGACAGCCAGCAGCATAATCAAAGCGCCTGAAGCCCGTGCCAGCTGTAACACGGCAAAGCGACTGGCGGCGGGATCGGGCTGATCTGTCATGCTATACCCCTCAACAAATCGCGCAAGTGCGCCACGCTTGTGGCAACGTCTGCGGCGCCTGCCTCGATCAATTCATGCGTCTCGTGATAGCCCCAATCCACGCCGAAGCTGGTAACGCCGGCATTGCAGGCCATCGCAATGTCATAGACCGTATCGCCGATCATGACGGTGCGGGCGCGGTCTGCGCCGGCATCGGCGATGCATTGTTCGATCATCGAAGGATCGGGCTTGGACGGGTGACGGTCGGCAGTTTGCAACGATACGAAGTGCTTGGTCAGGCCATGCGCGGCAAGGCAATGGGCAAGGCCACGGTCCGATTTGCCCGTGGCGACCGCCAGTTGCCATTCGTCATTGGCCAGATGTTCAATCAGCCGGGCAATGCCATCATAGAGCGGCTCGGCCACAGCGCCCGCCTCACGCCGCGCGCGGAAGGCGTCTTTGTAAAGCTGGGTAAGGTCAGTGTGAACCGAATGCGCGCCTTGCGGGTACAATTGCCGCATCGCCTCATGCAATGAAAGGCCCACCACGCGGCGGGTGGCATGGCGTTCGGGCGGTGCAAGGCCCGCTGCCGAAAACGCCGCCTCCATCGCGGCACAGATATCCGCCTGGCTATCCACCAGTGTGCCGTCGCAATCGAAGATAGCCAGTTTCATGGGACCAACTTTCGCATAAGTTCGGCGATTGCGGGAGAGCCTTGTGCTTCCAGCCCGGCAGCCACGCGCGCACGTTCATCGGCGGGCTTGTTCTGCGAAAGCTTGAAGGTGGGGCGCCATGCCTGGACCTCCATTTCGAACCCGACGATGGCCGCCATCATCCTGCGCAAGTCATCGGGCGGTATCTTGTCCATCGTCCAGGGCTTGCCCTCGGTAATCCGCGCTTCATTGGCGGCAGACAGATTTTCCAGCAGCGCGTGGAGCCCGTCTTGATCCATCCGCCGCACCCTGCCTTCCAGTTCCAGCGCGACATAGTTCCACGTCGGCACTTGGGCCTGATCGGCATACCAGCGCGGGCTGACATAGCCATCCGGACCATTGATCAGGGCCAGCGCGGTCATCCCGTCAATATGCTTGGCCAGCGCATTGCCGCGCGCCAGATGAAACTGCACCGCGCCATCGCCGGTTGAAAGCAGCGGTGCGTGGGCGACGCGCGGGCCGTCAGGCGTTGTCGCAAAAACCATACCCATGCCAATTTCCGCGATCAGCGCTTCGTGCAGATCGCGGTCATCGTGGCGGAAGGCAGAGTTGGGGTGCATCGTCGCGTATTAGCCAGCTTTGCCCTTCGGCGGACCTTTGGGCCGCGCTGGGGCAGATCGAGGTGCGGCAGGCTTACGGGCCGCTGGCTTGTCGCTACGAGGCTTCTTGGCAGCCGGTGTGCGAACGGCTGGCTTCTTGTCGCCCAGCGGAGGCTTGCCAACAGGCTTTGGCCCGGACCGGGTCGGCGCGCCATCGACAGGCTTTCTTGGGCCGGACTTGCGCTTGGGAGCCAGGGCAGCCTCGGCCACGGCACGCTTGCCCGTCGCCTTGCGCCCGCCGCCGCCCGAAGCGACGCCGCCATCCGCGCGCTTGCGACGCTCGCCACGGCGTTCCTTGCGGTATTCCTTGGAGTGCGCCTTGGCCGCGCGCTTCTGCATGGTCTTTTCGGGGATCGGCTTGATCGGATCAATCGCCAGATCGCCGTCTTCCTCATGGAAGCCAAGCTGCGCCATGCTGGCCGCGAAATGCTCGGGCAGAGGGGCGGTCACGTCGATCAGATCGCCTTCGGGGTGTTCGATCCGCAACCGCCGTGCGTGCAAGTGCATCTTGCGGCTGATGCTACCGGTCAGGAACGCGGTTTGCCCGCCATATTTGCCATCGCCCACGATCGGGTGGCCAATTGCTGCCATATGCACGCGCAACTGGTGCGTGCGTCCCGTCAGCGGTTGCAGTTCCACCCATGCGGCTGAATTGCCCGCGCGGCTGATCACGCGATAGCGGGTGCGGGCCGATTGGCCTTCACCGCTTTCATCGACCATCATCTTTTCGCCGCCGGTGCCCGGCTGCTTTGAGATGGGCAGTTCGATAATGCCGTCCTTGATGTCGGGAATACCAACGATCAACGCCCAATAGATTTTGCGCGCGGTGCGGCCCGAAAAACGCTTCGAGAAAAACGCCGCGCTATTGGCTGAACGCGCCACCAGCACCACGCCCGATGTGTCCTTGTCGAGCCGGTGCACCAGACGGGGGCGTGCATCGGTTTCGCCGACAAAGGCATCCAGCAACCCGTCCACGTGCTCGAACGTGCCTGTGCCGCCTTGCGTGGCAAGGCCGGGCGGCTTGTTCAGGATGATCGCGGCGCGGTCCTTTTCCAGAACCATCGATTCGGCCAGTGCAATCTGCGCATCGGTCAGCGGCTTGCGTTCACGCTGGCCTTTGGGGCCGGGGATGATTGCGCCACCGGGCGGCACGCGCACGACTTGACCCTTTAATACGCGGGTATCCACATCGGCGCGCTTGCCATCCACACGGATCTGCCCGGTGCGTGCCCAGCGCGATACGGTGGCAAAGCCGACTTCGGGCAATTGCCGCTTGAACCAGCGGTCAAGCCGCACGTCGTTATCGTCGTGTTGGACGGTAAATTGGCGTACGTGATCGTCGCCTGTCTTCTTTGGTGCTTTGCTCATGCCACAGCCCTTGTAATATAAAGGCCGATAAACAACCCTGCAATTCCTGCGAAAACGGATCCAGCGGCATAGAGCGCCGCTGATGTGAATAGCCCGCGCTCAATCAGCAATACCGATTCGAGGCTGAAGGCCGAAAACGTGGTGAAGCCGCCGAGCACGCCAACGCCAAGGAGTAGTCGCCATGTCTCACTGCCCCAAGCCCCTTCAGAGGTCCCGTGGCGCGCCAGCCATCCTGCCAGCAGGCCCATGGCCAGACTGCCGGTGAAGTTGATTGAAAAGGTGCCCCATGGGAACACGGTGTTGGGGCCGGAAATGGTGCCAATCAGGCGTCCGGCATGGTAGCGCAGCACCGCACCGCTTGCGCCGCCAAGGGCAACAAGCGCAGAGGCCTGCAATGTCGAAGGAGGGTTCATGACGCGCCCTTAGACTGTCAGTGCGCAAATTGCACGACTTTGCTTGCCTTTGCTGCCCGATTTGGGTAGTGGCCCGCGGTCCGAGCCGGTCCCGTTGGATTCGGCGCGTTAAGTATTTCTTGGATTTAAGGTAACTCCCGCAGGCATAGCGGGCTCTTGCCATTTGATTGAGGTGTAGCGGTTTATGCAGATTCTCGTTCGCGATAACAATGTCGACCAGGCCCTTCGTGCGCTCAAGAAGAAGTTGCAGCGCGAAGGTGTGTATCGCGAAATGAAGCTGCGTCGCCACTTCGAAAAGCCGTCGGAAAAGCGCGCTCGCGAAAAGGCTGCTGCCGTTCGCCGCGCCCGCAAGCTTGAGCGTAAGCGTCAAGAGCGTGACGGCGCAAAGTAGGTTGATCGGGAGGGGGAACTCTCCCATCTAACCACTTGCCGCGTTGGCCCTGCTGGGCCAAGAGGGGCGCCGTCATTGCGGCGCCCTTTTGCACATCCGGTTATCGCGAATCATTCGTCGGCAACCGTTTGGCGCGAATCGCGCTTCCATCGGGGTCACCCAAAGGGGAAAACATGTCGGAAATTACCCGCGTCCCATTGCAACCTGTTGCCAAGGGCTCGCTCACCAAGATCTGGCTTGGCGTTATCGCCGCCGTACTCATCGGTTCTGGCGTCGCTTATGCCACCCGCTATGAAGGCGTTTCGATTGAAACCGTCACTGCTGGGACTGGCGCTTCGCCAACCAAGTCAGACGTTGCGCTGATCAACTATGTCGGTCGCCTTGCCAATGGTAAGGAATTTGATCGCGGTGAACGCGCTGTCTTGCCGCTCGAAACCGTGATCCCCGGCTTCGCCGAAGGTCTGGGCAAGATGCAGAAGGGCGGCAAGTACGTCCTCGAAATCCCGTCTGACAAGGCATATGGCGCCGAAGAAAAGCGCAATCCGCAGACCGGCGAAGTCGTCATCCCTGCCAACAGCGATCTCGTTTTTGAAATCGAACTGATCGATTACAAGAGCGCGGCTGAACTGGAACAGCAGCGTGCGATGATGGAGCAGATGCAGAAGATGCAGGGTGGCGCTGGTGGCGCTCCGGGCGGACTGCCCCAAGGTATGCCGATGCCTATGCCTGAAGGCGCTCCACAACCCTAATGCGCCGGGGGAGGGGCCAATCCGGTCTCGCCTCTCGGCTTGAAGCACGCCGCGCGCTCTGGTAGCGCGCGGCGTCTCCATTTTTAACTGCGCGAAAGTATCCGATCATGTCTGTCGATACCGCCACGGTGGCCAAAATCGCCTCGCTGGCCCGCATCAAGGTTTCGGAAACCGAATTGCAGGCGATGGTGCCTGAATTGAACGGCATCCTCGCCTGGGTCGAACAGCTCAGCGAGGTTGACGTAACCGGCATCGAACCGATGACCGCCGTCATCCCCAACACGCAACGCCTGCGCGAAGATATCGTCAACGCCGATCCGCTGACCGGCGGTGACCGGCGCGATGCGGTGCTTGCCAATGCTCCTGCGCCAGAACACGGTTTCTTCGGCGTGCCCAAGGTGATCGAATAATGACGAACCTTACCGATCTCGGCATCGCCGCCATCCGCAAAGGCGTGGTGGACGGTGAATTTACCGCCACCGAAGTCGCCACGGCGTTCAACGCTGCCGTTGCCGAAGCGCAAGTTTCGCTGAACGCGTTTATTGTGATCACGCCAGAAAAGGCGCTGGAAGCGGCTGCAAAAATCGATGCGGATCGCGCCGCTGGCACGCCGCTTGGCACCATGGCGGGCGTGCCAATCGGCATGAAGGATCTGTTCGCCACGCATGGCGTGCAGACCACCGCTGCATCGAAGATCCTCGAAGGCTTCATGCCCCAGTACGAATCGACCGTCAGTCAGAAGCTGTGGGATGCGGGCGCGGGTATGCTGGGCAAGCTCAACCTCGATCAATTTGCGATGGGCTCGTCGAACGAAACCAGCGCTTTCGGCAATGTCGTCTCGCCGTGGCGTCGTCCAAATGACACCGCGCCACTGGCTCCCGGTGGTTCGTCGGGCGGTTCGTCAACCGCTGTCTCGGCGCGGCTAGCGCCTGCCGCCACCGGCACCGATACCGGCGGTTCGATCCGCCAGCCTGCCGCCTTCACCGGCATTTCGGGCATCAAGCCGACCTATGGCCGCTGCTCGCGCTGGGGCGTAGTCGCTTTCGCCTCCTCGCTCGATCAGGCGGGGCCAATGGCGCGCGACGTGACCGATTGCGCGATCATGCTCGAAGCGATGGCCGGTTTCGATCCCAAGGATTCAACCAGTCTCAACCTGCCTGTCCCTGAATGGACCGCGAATCTTTCGGGCGACATGAAGGGCAAGAAGGTCGGCATTCCGCGCGAATACCGCCTTGACGGGATTGATCCCGATGTGGCGAAATCTTGGGATGATGGCATCGCGTGGCTCAAGGATGCGGGCGCTGAAATCGTCGATATCAGTTTACCGCACACCAAGTACGCGCTGCCGACATATTACATCATCGCTCCCGCCGAAGCCTCGTCAAACCTCGCGCGCTATGATGGCGTGCGTTATGGTTTGCGTGATCTGCCCGACGGTGCCGGCCTGCAAGACATGTACGCCGCCACCCGCGCCGCGGGCTTCGGACCAGAGGTGAAGCGTCGCATCATGATCGGTACCTATGTGCTCTCGGCCGGCTTCTACGATGCGTACTATACACAGGCCCAGAAGGTCCGTGCCCTGATCGCGCGCGATTTCACCGAGGCGTTCAAGCTGTGCGACGTGATCCTTGCCCCAACCGCGCCGTCCTCGGCCTTTGCGCTGGGTGAAAAGAGCGCCGATCCGCTGGAAATGTACCTGAACGACGTGTTCTCGGTCCCCGCCAGCCTTGCAGGCCTGCCTGCGATGTCGGTGCCAGCAGGCTTGGACCGCAGCGGCTTGCCGCTCGGCCTTCAGGTGATCGGCAAGGCATTCGACGAACAGGGCGTGCTTAACGCCAGCCTCGCGCTCGAACAGCGTGCGCAGTTTACAGCCCGTCCGGCAAAGTGGTGGTGAAAAATGGGACCGTCGCCGAATGATATGTGGATTGAAGCTCGTGATGCTGCGAATACTGTCCTAGGAGGTATTCTTGGTGGTTATCTTGGCTTTGGAATAACGCAATTCGGGGTGGTTCAGGATAAATATTCAGATTTCGCTGGTCTGCTAATTTGCTTAATTTGGGCAATAGGTGCTGTTTTCGCAAGTGGTGACCGGTTCCACAGAGGTAGCGTGAAAATTGCTCTAATCTATCTCGTATTCGGAATAGTAAGCGGTTTCGCTTCAATCTCTTATGCAGTCGAACTGGGGATTGATGGCAGAATTCTCCAGATCATTCTTGCTGTATGGCTCACCGTGTGGGCCGTGGAGGCACTAACAATGGTGCCCGCAATGCTCGTGAAGAGGAATGAAGGTGAGTAGTTATCGTATCCAGGGCGACACCGGCGAGTGGGAGGTCGTGATCGGCCTTGAAGTCCATGCGCAGATCACCACCAATGCCAAGCTGTTTTCCGGCGCAGCCACGGCCTTCGGGGCTGAGCCGAACACGCAAGTCAGCCTTGTTGACGCGGCGATGCCCGGCATGCTGCCTGTGCCCAACTTTGAATGCATCCGGCAGGCCGTGCGCACCGGCATGGCGATCAATGCCCAAATCAACAAATGGTCGCGGTTTGATCGCAAGAACTACTTCTACGCCGATCTTCCGCAGGGTTACCAGATCAGCCAGCTTTACCACCCCATCGTGGGTGAGGGCGCGATTGAAATCCAGTTGGACGACAAGAACCCCGATACCAAGAAGACCATCGGGGTCGAGCGCATCCACGTGGAGCAGGACGCGGGCAAACTGATGCACGATCAGCACCCGACGATGTCCTATGTCGATCTTAACCGCTCGGGCGTGGCGCTGATGGAAATCGTCAGCCGTCCCGATATGGGCTCGCCCGCGGAAGCTGGCGCGTACCTCTCGAAGCTGCGCACGATCCTGCGCTTCGTCGGCTCGTGCGATGGCAACATGGACCAAGGCTCGATGCGCGCCGACGTCAACGTTTCGGTGCGCAAGCCGGGCGGTGAACTGGGCACGCGGACCGAGACGAAGAATGTCAACTCGGTGCGCTTTGTGATGGCCGTGGTCGAACAGGAAGCCAAACGTCAGGTCGCGCTGATCGAAGACGGCGGCAAAGTCGTTCAGGAAACGCGGCTCTATGATCCGGATCGCAACGAAACGCGCTCGATGCGGTCAAAGGAAGATGCGCACGATTACCGCTACTTCCCCGATCCCGATCTGCTGCCGCTGGTGCTGGACGATGCGTTCCTTGAGGAATGCCGCGCGAGCCTACCTGAACTGCCCGATGCCAAGCGCCAGCGCTATGAAACTGCGCTGGGCCTTTCGGCTTACAATGCCAGTGTTCTGACAGCCGAGGTCGAAACCGCGCGCTGGTTCGAAGTGTTGCTGACCGAAACCGCGGCGAAGGCGAACAAGCCTGAAGCCGATGTGGCCAAGCAGGCCGCCAACTGGCTGATCTCCGAACTGTTCGGTGCGCTTAACAAGCTTGGCAAAAGCCTCGAAACCTCGCCAATCAGCCCGGCTGCGGGCGCTGAGCTGCTCGCACTCGTGGCCGACAGCACAATCTCGGGCTCCATCGCCAAGCAGGTGCTCGAAAAGATGCTGGAAACCGGTGATGGCGCGGCCCTGATCGTTGAACGCGATGGGTTGAAGCAAACGACCGATACCGGCGCGATCGAAGCTGCCATCGACACTATCTTGGCCAACAACGGCGACAAGGTCGAGCAGTACAAGTCAGGCAAGGAAGCCCTGTTCGGCTTCTTCGTCGGCCAGACGATGAAGGCCATGCAAGGCAAAGCCAACCCGCAGATCATCAATGAACTGCTGAAGAAAAAGCTGGCTTAAGGAAATTCAAAGGGGAGGGCGCGTGAGGCCTTCCCCTTTGCTGCCTCAGGCGCGCGTCCCCTCCATCGGGAACGTACCAAACATTCCGGCTGTTACCGTGCCTGTCAGGGTGTCACCGTCGATGGTTGCTTTGCAGTCGAGAGTCATCGGCATGGGTGAGGTCATTTTCATCTGCCAGATCAGGGTATTGCCCTCAACCTTGCCGCTTTCGACGTCCATCGAACCCATTTGGCCGGAGTTGTTTCCGGTGAAGCTTTCGCCATCTGCGTTGACAATGAAAGTGCTGGTCTGATCGCCCATCGGCGTTTTGGTAACGCAAGTGTAGCTGCCTGATACGGACATGGATGCTCTCCCGTTATTGTGTGTGCAGAATTACCTGCAAACATGTAAATGGCAAGGCAGATAAATCCCCCTCCCGGTGGAAGGAAGGGGGCCTTGCCCTATCCTACTTCGCTTCGGCTACTTCCTCGATTGGCAAGCCAAGGCTCTCCAATTGCGGTTTCACTTTCGCCGCATCACCCACCACAACCCAGACCATGCCATCCATCGTGATCTTTGATCGGAACGCCGTGTCGGCATCGGCTGCGGTCATCTTGCCGTATTTGGCCGCCAAGGTTTCGTAATAGTCGTCGGGGCGCTGGTAATTGACGATCTTGGCCATGCCTTCCAGCACCGCGCCGCTGGTTTCGAACATTCCCGGCAATTCGCGCGCGCTGCTCTTGGTGGACCATTCCATCTCTTCAGGCTTTACGCCATTCGCATCTGAAAACGCGGCGATCTCCTTGCGGATTTCGGCGATGGCTTCGCCGGTCCGGTCGGTTTGCACCGGCGCGACCACGCGGAACGTGATCCGGTCTAGCGGTTCGGTCACGCCGTTGTAGGTGCCATAGCTCCAGCCCTTGTTTTCGCGCAGGTTCATGTTGATCCGGCCAAGGAAATTTCCGCCCAGAATATCGTTTGCGGTGCCCAGTGCCAGTAGGTCATCGGTGCCCTTGGCATCGATAACCTTTGCGCCGGTGATGTACGATTGCGGTGATCCGGGGCGATTGACCAGAATGATGCGCGCCTTGGGGGCGGGGATCGGCGCGGTAAAGTCCTTGGTTGGACGCGCCATCCGGTTGGCTTTCCAGTTGCCAAACGATCCGTTGAGCGTCTGCACCACCTGATCCAGCGTGGTATCACCCACCACGAAAATCCGGGCCGTATCGGGGCGGAACCAGCGCGCATGGAACGCGGCCAGATCATCACGCTTCAGCGTTTTGACTACGGCGGGATCGCCCGTGCCGCTGGGCGGGAAAGCATAGGGGAACTGTGTGCCGTAAATCGCAGGATTCAGCACCCGCCCCGCCAGCGCAGCAGGGTTCTTCATCTCTGCCGCAATGCCTGCCAGTTGCTGCGTGCGCACGCGTTCCAGTTCTGCTGCATCGAGCGCCGGATGCAGTACGATGTCTGAAAGCAGGCCAAGCGACGGTGCAAGATTGGACGACAGCGCATCAAGCTGGAACGAGGTCATGTCTGAATTTGCCGAGAGCCGGATGCTGGCACCCAGGCGTTCCTGCGCCCGCGCAAGGCTCGAACTGTCCAGCGTTTGCGTGCCTTCATCCATCAGGTTGAGCAACAAGGATTGCGTGCCGAGGGCGGATTTCGGGTCGGCAGCATATCCTGCGTCAAAGCTGACGCGCACCGATACGGTTGGCACGGCCGTGCGCCGCGCAAAGTACACGGGAATGCCGTTTTTCAACGTAGCGCGTTCAATCGTGGGGAAGTCCAGCGGGGCAAGATCGCCCACGGCGGGCAGCTTTGAACGGTCGCCTGCGCCAAGGCTGGAAACCGGCGCACCTTTGGCCATGGCTTCGGGATCAAGGAAATAGGCGGGGCTCCTGCCCATAGCGTCTTTGGTGAAGAAGCCGCCACGCCCTTCGCCGCCTTGTTCGCGCGCGCCGGGTTCAACCGTCAGCGCGAATACGGGCCGCGTCAGCCACTTCTGCATGGCAGCCGTGACTTCGCCCGATTGCATCGCGGCAATCCGGGCAAGTTCTGTGCGATAGTGCTGGGGGTCGCCGTTGTAGAGCAAACCTTCGGCCAGCGTGGGCGCTTTGCCGTGCCCGCCACCGGTTGTTTCAAGCCCGCGAATTTCGCCGGCGGTGGCAGATGTGGCCGCGCGCAGCATCTCATCCGCGTTCGGGCCTTCTTTGATGAACTTGGCAATTTCGGCATCAAGCGCTGCGGCAACTTTGGCAGGGTCCTGGCCCGGCGTTACATCGGCCATCACCTCGAATTGTCCCGCCTGTGCGAAAATCGACGCATTGGCCGAAACCGCAACCGCGAGTTTTTGTTGGCGGACCAGTGCATCATCCAGTCGCGACGAAGCCAATCCGCCCAGCACCGATCCTGCCAGTTCAAGCGGAAGATAATCGGGGTTATCCAGACCCGGCACCGCCCACAGGCGGTATATCCGCGTGGTAGCCACCTGATCCTTGATCGTTTTGGCAAGCGGCGCAGGCAAGGTGGGCACAGGCGCGCTGACTGGCTTTACCGCTGGGCCGGATGGAATATCGCCAAACCACTTGGTCACTTTGGCTTTGGCGGTGACCGCATCCACATCGCCGGCCAGCACAAGGATGGCGTTGTTGGGCGCGTAATTGTCTTTGAACCAGCCCTTCACGTCGTCAAGGCTGGCGGAATCCAGATCGGCCATCGAACCGATGGTGGAGTGGTGATAGGGGTGGCCCTGTGGGTACAAGTTCTCAAGCTGCTCATATTCGACAATCCCATAGGGGTTATTGTCGCCTTGCCGCTTTTCGTTTTGCACAACGCCGCGCTGGTTATCGAGCACCTGCTGCGTCACCGCGCCAAGCAAGTGGCCCATACGGTCACTTTCCATCATCAGCGTCAGGTCGAGCGCGCCTGTGGGCACGGTCTGGTAGTAGTTCGTGCGATCAAACCATGTTGTCCCGTTAAGGTCGGTTGCACCCACTTGCATAAGAGGCTGGAAGAAATCGCCGGGCACGTTTTCGGTGCCGTTGAACATCAGATGTTCGAACAAGTGCGCAAAGCCGGTCTTGCCTTTGGGTTCATGCTTCGATCCCACCGCATACCAGATTGATACTGCCACAACCGGAGCCTTGCGATCCGTGTGGACCAACACCGTGAGGCCATTGTCCAGCTTGAAGCTTTCATACGGGATCTGCACTTTGCTGACGAGTTCCGCCAGCGGGGCGGGCGCAGCAGATGGACCTTGCGCTTCGCGCGCAACAGTCTGGGCAGGAAGGGTGGCGGCGATTGCAAGCAGGCTGGCGGAAAGAAGACGGCGCATGGTGTTCCCGAAGTTATGGCGGCACATTGATTGTGCCCGCTTTGATGAACGAAGGCTGAGAGCAGAGCCATTTGAATGAAACTGCGCTAGAGTAGCCAAAAATTAGTTTGTATGGAAACTTTCTAGCCGCCAAGATCGGACATGCAAGAGGGCCGTGCCTAAGGGTAGGTTCTCCCGGACCCCAAGCGCACAAAAACCGAGAGAGAATGATGAACGTTAAGTCTGCCCTGATCGCCACTTTGCTCGCAACTGTTGCTACCTCTGCGTGGGCGCAAGATCCGGTGTTTGATGCACAGTCGGTGCGCGCCCATGTGACTTTTCTGGCCGATGATCTGCTGGAAGGCCGCGATACAGGTTCACGTGGGTATGACATTGCCGCCAACTATGTGGCCTCACAGTTCATCGCTATGGGACTGAAGCCCGCCGCAGCAGACGGCACATTTTTCCAGAAAATGACCGTGCGTCAGGCGCTTCTTGATGGTGCGCCCAAGCTGACGCTTAGCTTCGGCGGAAATGAAACGGTGCTATCCGACACTGCAAAGGTGCTGGTGCGTCCCAGCCTCACCGACCCGGGAGTGGGCGTTGAAGCGGGCATGGTCTTTGCAGGCTTTGGCTTTGATCGGCCAGAATTGGGCTTTGATGATTACAAAGGCCTTGATGTGAAGGGGAAGATCGTCGTCGTCCTCACCGGATCGCCTAAGGGCACGCCCAGTGAACTTGGCGCGCATCTCAATTCCGATAAAGCCGTGATGGCCATGAAGCGCGGCGCAATCGCCCTCATCACCGTGCCCACATTGGAAGACACCGCGCGGCGTTCGTGGGAAAAGCGGGTCGAGATGTCCGAGAGCCCGTCCAAAGGTTGGGTCGGCACTGATGGCAAGGCATTCAGCCGCGCGCCGGGGATCAAGGCATCGGTCACGCTCAATCCCGATGCTGCCGCGCCTCTGTTTGCCGCTGCCAAAAAGCCGTTGGCCAAAATCCTTGCCGATGCGAATAAGAAGGGTGGTCGGCCCAAGGGCTTTGCGCTTTCCGGCACAGCCAGCATTTCGTTTGCCAGCGCATGGACCGATGTCACCAGCGCCAATGTCGTCGCCATGCTGCCGGGCAGTGATGCGAAACTGGGCAGTGAATTTATCGGCATGACCGCCCATCTCGATCATGTCGGCATTCACGGCAAGGGTGAGGACAAGCTCCACAACGGCGCGATGGACAATGCCTCGGGCGTTGCCACCATGCTCGAAGTGGCCAAAGCTATTGCGAGGGAAAAGCCCCGCCGGTCGGTGTTGTTTGCCGCGCTTACAGGTGAAGAAGGCGGGCTAATCGGCTCTGACTACCTCTCGCGAAATCCTTTGGCGCAAGGCGATCTGGTCGCTGTCGTGAACTTCGATATGCCGGTGCTGACTTATATGTTCTCCGATGTCGTGGCGTTTGGGGCCGAGAATTCGACAATGGGGCCGGTCGTGGCCGAAGCTGCACGCAAAGCCGGGATCAAGCTTTCGCCCGATCCGATGCCCGAAGAAGGCCTGTTCACCCGTTCGGACCACTATCGTTTCGTGCAGCAGGGCGTGCCCGCCGTGTTCATGATGACCGGCTTTGAAGGCCCCGGCGAAAAGGCCTTCCGCGATTTCCTCAAGAACAATTATCACCAGCCCAGCGACGATCTGAAGCTCCCGTTCAACTGGGATGCCGCAGCGCTCTTCGCCAAAGTGAATTACTTCACCGTACAAACCCTCGCCAACGCCGATGAACGCCCGCGCTGGTACGCAAACAGCTTCTTCGGCAATGAATTTGCGCCGGGCGCGCCGAAGGCAGCTGTTCCGGTAAAGTAAGCGCTTCTTTTTTGTTTCACGCAGAGGCGCGGGGAAGAAGGGGAGAGGCGGAGAAAGGTAAGATTGGAGGGTGGTGCTGCCGGAGGCCTTCGGACGCTTACTCCTTCGCGTCTCCCTTCCTTCTCCGCGTCTCTGCGTGAACCGGTCTTGCGCAAGATCAACGACCACCCTCCATCGCATGTTCTACCACTTTCGTCGGCGCAGCTCTTGTGTTGCAAATAAGTAACACCATGTTGAGCGCAACAGGAGGTCACTCGAACCATGAATCTCGAGAAATTCACCGATCGCGCCAAGGGCTTTTTGCAAGCCGCCCAGACCGTCGCCATCCGCATGAGCCATCAGCGGATTACAGCGGAGCACATCCTCAAGGCCCTGCTGGAGGACAGCGAGGGCATGGCCAGCGGCTTGATCCAGCGCGCCGGTGGCAACGCCGCCGTTGCGCAGGCCGAAGTCGACAAGGCGCTTGGCAAGCTGGCTTCGGTTTCCGGATCAGGCGCGCAACAGACGCCGGGGCTGGATAATGATGCCGTGCGTGTGCTCGATTCCGCCGAGCAGATCGCCACCAAATCGGGCGACAGCTTCGTCACGGTCGAGCGGATGCTCGTCGCACTGGCACTCGCCACAACCACGGGAGCAGGCCAGGCGCTCAAAACCGCAAACGTCACGCCCCAAGCGCTGGAGGCTGCGATCAGCGAGTTGCGCGGTGGCCGCAATGCAGACAGCGCCAGCGCCGAAAACGCTTATGACGCCATGAAGAAATACGCCCGCGATCTCACGCAGGCCGCGCGGGATGGCAAGCTTGATCCGGTGATCGGGCGTGATGAGGAAATCCGCCGCACCATCCAGATCCTCGCCCGCCGCACCAAGAACAACCCCGCGCTGATCGGCGAACCCGGCGTGGGCAAAACCGCCATCGCCGAGGGCCTTGCGCTGCGTATCGCCAATGGCGATGTGCCCGACAGCCTCAAAGGCCGTCGCTTGATGTCACTCGACATGGGCAGCCTGATCGCGGGCGCCAAATATCGCGGCGAGTTCGAAGAACGCCTCAAGGCCGTGCTTGACGAGGTCAAGGGGGCCGAGGGCGAGATCATCCTGTTCATCGACGAGATGCACACCCTGATCGGCGCGGGCAAAGGCGAGGGCGCAATGGATGCGTCGAACTTGCTCAAGCCTGCCCTCGCGCGCGGAGAACTGCACTGCATCGGTGCGACCACGCTTGATGAATATCAGAAGCATGTCGAGAAAGACCCCGCACTTCAGCGCCGCTTCCAGCCGGTGTTCGTGGGCGAGCCTACGGTCGAGGACACGATCTCGATCCTGCGCGGGATCAAGGACAAGTATGAGCTGCACCATGGCGTGCGCATTGCCGATAACGCGATTGTTGCCGCAGCCACGCTTTCGCACCGCTATATCGCGGACCGTTTTCTGCCGGACAAAGCCATCGACCTGATGGATGAGGCCGCCAGCCGCATTCGCATGGAAGTGGAGAGCAAGCCCGAGGAAATCGAGAAGCTGGATCGCAAGATCATCCAGCTCAAGATCGAGGAAATGGCGCTCGCCAAGGAGACCGATGCTGCATCAAAAGACCGTCTGGCCAATCTGCGCGAGGAACTGGCGAACCTTGAGCAGCAGTCATCGGAATTGACCACGCGCTGGCAGAACGAGCGCGACAAGATCGCGGCCGAAGGCAAGATCAAGGAAGCGCTTGACGCCGCCCGCAGCGAACTGGAAGTGGCGCAGCGCAATGGCGATCTGGCCAAGGCGGGCGAGCTTGCCTATGGGCGAATCCCCGAACTTGAAAAGCAGCTGGCCGAGGCCGAAGGCGTGAGCCAGAACGCGATGCTGCGCGAGGAAGTGAACGCTGATGATATCGCCGCTGTCGTCAGCAAATGGACCGGCGTGCCTGTCGAACGGATGCTGCAAGGCGAGCGCGAAAAGCTTCTGAAAATGGAGCACGTTATCGGTGAGCGCGTGATCGGCCAGAAGGACGCGGTACTCGCCGTGTCCAAGGCCGTGCGACGTGCGCGTGCGGGCTTGCAAGACCCGAACCGCCCGCTCGGCAGCTTCCTGTTCCTTGGTCCCACTGGTGTGGGCAAAACCGAATTGACCAAGGCGCTGGCCGGTTTCCTGTTTGATGATGACAGCGCGATGGTCCGCATCGATATGTCCGAATTCATGGAAAAGCACTCGGTCAGCCGCCTGATCGGTGCGCCTCCGGGCTATGTTGGCTATGATGAAGGCGGCGTTCTGACCGAAGCGGTGCGCAGGCGGCCCTATCAGGTCGTGCTGTTCGACGAGGTGGAGAAGGCGCATTCCGATGTGTTCAACGTCCTGCTGCAAGTGCTCGATGATGGCCGCCTGACCGACGGGCAGGGCCGCGTGGTCGATTTCACCAATACGTTGATAATCCTCACCAGTAACCTTGGCAGTCAGTACCTTGCCAATCTGGAAGAGGGGCAAGACGTTGCCAGCGTGGAGCCGCAAGTGATGGAAATCGTGCGCGGCCACTTCCGGCCTGAATTCCTCAACCGGTTGGACGAGATCATCTTGTTCCACCGTCTCGGTCATGAGCATATGGCCCCGATTGTAGAGATACAGGTGGGGCGGGTGCAAAAACTGCTCAAGGACCGCAAGATCGCGCTGGCCTTGACCGACGCCGCCAAGCGCTGGTTGGGCCGTGTCGGCTATGATCCGGTCTATGGCGCAAGGCCGCTGAAGCGTGCGGTCCAGCGCCATATGCAGGATCCGCTGGCCGAACGCTTGCTCGCCGGAGAAATCCCCGATGGCAGCACGGTGACCATTGATGAAGGCGATGGCGCTTTGTCATTCGCCGTCACGTAAAGCAAAAAAAGGGGGCGGTTCCTTGCGGAGCCGCCCCATTGATGTCGCCGGTAGGGGAGCCGGCGAGGCTAACTTCAGATCACAGCAGCTTCCATGTTACGGGCACAACGATTGTTGTCGCGCCGCCCGGAGGCGGTGGCACCGTTCCGGCACGCGTCGGCATTGCCAGCGCTTCTTTATCCAGTGTGCTTGAGCCCGAAGGTGCGACCAGTTCGGTGCGTTCAATCGCGCCGCCAGATCCGACAAAGACTTTAACCTTCGCCGTACCCTCTTCGCCACGCATTTGCGCGGTGCGGGGATAAGTCTGCTTCGATGCGATGATCCGCGAAACCTGGCGCTGCCACTCGGGCGATTGGGCAAAGGCCGGGGTCAGGGTCATTGAAAAGGCGGTCAAGGCTGTACCAATTTTACCAATCATTTTCATGAGCGTGTCTCCTTCAAGTTTGGCAGTTGTTTCAGTTCAAAAATTGCGAAAGTGACTTAGAACTCGTCCCACTCATCAACATCGTTTTTGAGCACGGTGTTGCCGATAACCATTGGTGTTTGGACAGCTGGGGTCGGGCGATGCCCTACGGCGGGCGGCGCATAGGCTGCATCGGGCACTTCGGCGTGCGCAGGCGCCATGCGCGTTACACCTCCGCTCAATTTAAAGCGGCCCAATTGTTCGACTAACGCCACGGTTTCCGTCGCCAGATTGCGCGTTCCGGCTGAACTCTCTTCAACCATCGCCGCATTCTGCTGGGTGAACGCGTCCATCGATCCAACCATGGCCGAGATATCGGCAATGCCCGCAGCCTGCTGTCCGGCGGCTTCTGCAATCTGTTCAACCAGCGTTGATACCGCGCTCACCTCCGCCACGATCTGGCGCAACGCTTCACCGCTCGATTCCACCAGCGCGACGCCGCCGCTCACCTCGTCGGTGCTTTTGCTGATCAGTTCGCGGATCGATTTGGCGGCATCTGAAGACCGCTGCGCCAGTGCCCGCACCTCAGTGGCGACCACGGCAAAGCCCTTGCCTGCGTCACCTGCACGCGCAGCCTCGACGCCTGCGTTCAGCGCCAGAAGGTTGGTCTGGAAGGCAATACCATCAATCACGCCAACGATTTCTGCCATCTCGCGAGAGCTGGTTTCAATGCTGCGCATCGCGGCAACTGCACGGTTGGCGGTATCGCCCACGCCTTCAGCCGTGTTGCGCGCCACGGTCAGCCGTGAACTGGTTTGCTTCACGTTATCGGCTGTGGTCCGCACCGATGACGTAAATTCGCCAAGCGTGCGCGATGTTTCCGCCAGCGAATTGGCCTGTTGCTCGGTGCGCAAAGACAGATCGGTTGCAGCACTTGCGATTTCATCTGTGCCCAACCGGATCGTATTGCAGCCATCAGCAATCTTGCCCAGTACACGCTCAAGCGAGATGACTGCGACGTTGTAATCCACATGCAGCTTGGCCAGAGCGCCGCTGCCGTTTTCAGGAACACGTAATGTCAGCTTTCCTTCCGCCAGCGCGGTAAGGCCTTCGCCAATAGCATCGATCGTCACTTGTGTTTCGCGGGCGCGGGCGTTTTCAGCTTCTGCGCGGGCATGATCCGATGCGAAGACATCGCGGAATTGATCAAGTGCACGGGCCAGTTGGCCCAACTCGTCCTTGCGGCCAAGACCGGGGATAAGAACTGCGTGGTCGCCGTTGATGAGGCTGGTAACCGATTCCGACATCTTCACAACAGGGCGGGCAATGTTGCGCATGAAGAAGGCAAGCAGGCAGAGCGCTGTGACAAGCCCGAAGGCGATGGCTGCCAAAGTAAATTTGCGTGCGGACTCGTAGATATGCTCGCTATGCGCGGTAACTGCATCAGATGCCTTCTGGTTTACTTCGATGGCTCCCAGGATCGCGTCTTCCAGCGAATAGAATGAGTCGAGTGCTTCGGAGTCATGCATGACTTGCGCCGCTGCGGGATCGCCGCCCAGAGCAAGCGATTGCATCTGCTCGTCCTGCTGCAATGCCACGCCCCATGCCTCGCGGATGGCGCCGAGTGCTGCCTTTTGTTCGTTGGTCGCTGCCAGCTTTTCATAGTCGGCAAGCCCACCTTCGATGGCTGACCGTGCATTTTTGAGCATCTTCTGGCCGCGTTCCATGCCTGCGGGCGAACCGGCATTGAACATCTCGTCTTGCTTGAGGCGATATTGTGAGGTGAACGCATGAATATCACCCAGCGTCGCAGCCGAGGGGATCCAGCGGTCCCGCTGCTCGGCAGCAATCGCGTTAACCTCGCCGATTTTCGAGATGGCGAACAATCCCATGCCGCCCATCACTGCCAACAACAGTGAAAACGCAGCAATGAATTTGGCTGAAATGTTGAATTTGAACATCGTTACTCCCCGAAGGCCAGGCGGAACGTTGCCTTTTCTATCAAGGGAACTGGAATCTTGCGTAAGGCGGCCTACCCGTATTGTCGCGCACGCCTTGGCTTGGGATTTTAACCTAAAATTATCTGTATCTTACCAACGGGACCTGAAAAATATCGATTGATCGAGAAGTTAAAGGGTAAACAGAACATCAAGCTTCGATAAGATAGAGGAGTTTATTGCGCCGATAATGCGCATTGCGATGTTCGCAGACACAGATGCCTTGCCAAAGCCCATGACAGTAAAACGGATTAGTCGGTCCAATAGAGCTTCATCGGATTATCAATAAGCAACTTGCGCTGCAATTCATCGGTCTGTGCAATGCGCGGGATCATATCGACCAAATGACCGTCATCAGGGATTTCGGTTTCCATGTTGGGGTGCGGCCAATCGGTGCCCCACAAAACGCGGTCCTGATAATCGGCTACCAGCGGCGCAACCGCATCGGCAAAGGCGTTCCACGGATCGCCCGCGCCGCCTTCCTTGATAGCATCCAACCGATCAGGGCAGGTGGCCTTGAACCAGATATCGTCGCGGGCGTTCAGGAATGCGCGAAAGGCCTTCATATCCGCCCCATCCGGTCCTTGGCGCACATCGGGACGGCCCATGTGATCGATCACCAGCGGCACCGGGATTGCATCCATGAATGGGCGCAATTCTTCAAGAATATCGGCCTCGAAATAGATTACCACGTGCCAGCCTTTGGGCAGGCGTTGCGCCACTTCGAGGAACTTGTCCTTGGGCGCATCATCGACAAGGCGCTTGAGGAAATTGAAGCGGATGCCGCGAATGCCGCCGGCGTGCATCGCGTGCAATTCCTCTTCGGAGATTGCAGGATCAACCACCGCCACGCCACGCGCGCGGCCGTTGGACTTGGCGATAGCATCGAGCGTTGCGGCATTGTCGGTGCCATGGCAGCTTGCCTGCACGATCACGTTCTTGTCGAAGCCCAGATGGTCGCGCAGGGCAAACAGCATGTCGGGACCAGCGTCCTGCGGCAGGTACTTGGCCTTGGCACTGAAGGGGAACTGCGCCATCGGGCCAAACACATGGCAGTGCGCATCGACCGCGCCCGCAGGAGGCACATAGAGGGGCTTGGACGGGTTGGAATGCCAGCTGGTGATGCGGTCGGTCATGTGGTCTGTTCCTTGCATTCTTGCCTTTGTCATCCCCGCGAAGGCGGGGACCCAGTGTACCCAGCGCTGCGTCTGCCGCTTGCTGGATTCCCGCCTTCGCGGGAATGACGAAGGACAGGGAGCAGGACGGGTGAGGGTTTTACCCGAACACCACGCCATCCATCAGTTTGCGCGCGGTGCGCAGCAGGGCAGCAGTCTCAACCGCGCCGCTATCATCCACTTGCAGTACGCAGCTCATTTCGCCGGTGGGGTGCTCTACCGAGAGCGTCTTGCGCGGCCCATCGGGAACTTCGGCGACTTCCGCCGCTGGCGATCCCGCAATCAAGCACGCCGTGGCCACGCTGACTGCACCCAGCACGCCGATGGTGGCGTGCGCGCGGTGCGGGATGAAGCTGCGCACCGTCACCGCGCCGCCGTTCTTGGGCGGGGCGACGAGCATCATCTTGGGGACCGATTTGTCCTTCACGTCGCCCAAATTCATCATCGGGCCGACGATTAGGCGGATCGCTTCGATCTGTACTTTCAAGTCAGCCGCATTGTCGAGCCAATCGCGGTCTTCATAGCCGGTGATGCCGAGGTCAGCGGCCTTCATCACCACGCAGGGCATGCCGTTGTCGATCAGCGTCACGGCCACGCCGTTCACGATGTCCACCGCATTGCCGGTAGGCAGCAGCGCGCCGCAGGAAGAGCCCGCGGTGTCGCGGAATTCCAGCGGTACGGGTGCATGGGTGCCGGGCACGCCATCAATCGCGGCCTCGCCCTGATAAGTCACCGTCCCGCCGGGTGTTGCCACCGATGCCACGGCAACTTGCCCGGTGTTTTCCATGAAGATCGCCACGCGGGTTTCATCGCCTCTGGCAGCGACCAGTCCGCGTTCAATCGCGAAGGGGCCGACGCCTGCGAGGATATTGCCGCAATTCTGCGCGTCGGTGACGATGGCCTGATCGACGAAGACTTGCAGGAACAGATAATCGACATCGATGCCGTCCCGGCTTGATTTGGACACGACCGCGACTTTGCTGGTCAAGGGATCGGCCCCGCCCATGCCATCGATCTGGACGGGATCGGGGCTGCCCATCACGCCGAGCAGGAAGGCATCGCGCGCGGCAATATCGGCGGGCAGATCGTCTTTCAGGAAGTATCCGCCCTTGGATGTGCCGCCGCGCATCCACATGCAGGCGGCGGAAAAATCAGACATACTTGAGGCCTTCCTTCTCCAGCCGTTCGCGCATCTTATACATGTCGAGGCCGAGAACGCCTTCTGCCAGTTTCTTGCGTTTGTCGCCTTCGTTGGCTTCGCGGGCTTGGGCGGCGGCGAGGACTTCGGCGGCCTTTTCGCGCGGGACCACGCAGACGCCGTCATCATCGGCCACGATCACATCGCCGGGGTTTACCAGCGCGCCTGCGCAGATGACGGGGATGTTGACGCTGCCCAATGTGTTCTTGACCGTGCCTTGGGCGAAGACCGCCTTGGACCAGACGGGGAACTGCATTTCGGTGAGATCGCGGACATCGCGCACACCTGCGTCGATGATCAGGCCACGGCATTCGCGGGCCTGGGCCGATGTGGCGAGGAGATCGCCGAAGTAGCCATCCTCGCACGGGGAGGTGGGGGCGAGGACGAGGATGTCGCTGGGCTTCAATTGTTCGATGGCGACGTGGACCATCCAGTTATCGCCCGGGGCCGCGCTGATCGTGACGGCGCTGCCGGCGATGCGGGCGCCGGTATAGATCGGGCGCATGTAGCTGGCGAGGAGGCCGGTGCGGCCCTGAGATTCATGCACCGTGGCGACGCCGCAGGCGGCGAGGCCGTCGATCACGGCTTGATCGGCGCGGTCGATGTTCTGGACGACGATACCTGACATTGGCGGGTTCCTTGCGCGTTAGTTGATGAAACACATGCGGGGGGAGGTCTTTGCCAGCCAATGCAATGTTTGCACTTTCCCATAAGGAAATGCTAAGTGTTGGAGAGTGACCGAACCTGCAATCAATATCCGACACATCGCCGCCTTTGCCGCGACGGTGCGCCACGGGAGCGTGACGCGGGCATCGCGGGCGGTGAACCTGACGCAGCCCGCGCTGACGCAAGCGATCGCCAGATTGGAGGCGGACCTTGGCTGTTCGCTGTTTGCGCGCGGGCCAGCGGGGATGACGCCGACCGAACCGGCGCTGCTGTTTGCGCCGCGCGCCGAAGCGGCGATTGCGCAAGTGGGCAGCCCACGCGTGACGGGGACGCAAGTGCGCGCGTTTCTGGCGCTGGCGCGTGCGGGCAGTTATGCCGTGGCCGCAGAGGCGACGGGGCTTTCATCGGCATCATTGCATCGCGCGGTGGGGGATTTGTCGGTGGCGCTGGGGCAGCGGCTGGTGGACCGGCGCGGGCGATCCATCATGCTGACGCCCGCCGGAGAGCGGCGCGCGCGCGGGTTTGGCCTGGCCATGGCGGAATTGCGCAGCGGCTTTGCCGAAGTGGCGGCGTGGCAGGGCAAGGCAGCGGGGCGCATCGTGGTGGGGGCGATGCCGCTGAGCCGGGCGCGGTGGTTGCCCGAAACGATCCTGCGCTTCACCAAGGCGCATCCCGGTGTGGACGTGGCGGTGATGGAAGGGAGTCATGCCGAACTGGCGGGGCCTTTGCGCGATGGCGAGATTGACCTGATGCTGGGCGCGTTGCGCGAGGCCGCAGTGCTGGACGATTTGCGGCAAGAGGCGGTGTTCGAGGACCAGCCCACATTGGTGATGCGGGCTGGACACCCGCTGTGGGGTGAGGCCAGTGTAACCGGCGCGAGGTTGGCCGAGTTTCCGTGGATATTGCCGGCGCGCGATACGCCGTTGCGGCAATACTGGGAGGACATGATGCGGGAGGCAGGGGCTGAGCCGCCGCATGTAGCCATCGAATGCGGTTCGGTGCTGACCGTGCGGCAATTGCTGTTGGGTTCCGAGGCGCTTGCGCTGCTTTCGGCGGCGCAATTGGCGGTGGAATTGCAGGCGGGGGTGTTGGTGACGCGGCCAACGCCGGTTCCGGTGACGCGCACTATTGGCGTGACTTCGCGCGAGGGGTGGCGACCGACGGGGCCGCAGGAGGCTTTTTTGGGGATTTTGCGGCAGGTTGCGGGTGAGGGGTTTGATTGAATTTGCTGGCTTTGGATTAAGGAAGGGGTTTCACGCAGAGGCGCGGAGAAGAAGTGGAGACGCGGAGGGGGCGGGTTTTACGGCGAAGCCGCCTTTTGATTCAATTTGTTGCGGCTGGTGGGAGGTTGGATTGGGAGTGGCCTTGCGGCCTGCGGTACATCTCTGCGTCTTACCTTCTTCTCTGCGTCTCTGCGTGAAATCTGGAACCGCATTGACGTGTGTGTTTTTGCAGCGTTGGAGTGCCCACCCCGCTGCGACTAAATTCGCCTTTGGCTCATTAAGTTTCGCTCCCCTCCCGTAAACGGGAGTGGTTTGCTTTTGCTCGTTCGACAGGCGCGGGACGAGAGGGAGTGGCGGATTTCACGTAGAGGCGCAGAGAACAAGTTGAGACGCGGAGGGGGTGGGTTTTACGGCGAAGCCGCCCATTCGTTCGGGTCGTTGCGGCTGGTGCGAGGTTGGATTGGGGGGTGGCATTGCGGCCTGCGGTACATCTCTGCGTCTTACCTTTTTCTCTGCGTCTCTGCGCGAAATCTGCAACCTCTCAAGCATGCACTTCGTTGCAATGCCGGAGCGCCTACCCCGCTGCGACTAAATTCGCCTTTGGCTCATTAAGTCTCGCTCCCCTGCCGCAGGCGGGAGTGGTTGGTTGGGGTCGCCGATGGTGCTGTTTTCCACCAAGCTTTGCAAAAATTTATGGCTTTGGCTGTCTTTGCATTTGCGGGGGCGGGATTGGCGACGCAGGACCGTGCATTATGGAACGCACAATCGCCTTGATTGGCTTCGGTGAGGCCGGGTCTACTTTTGCCAAAGCGGCAGGGTGGGAAGCTTTGGCGCTGGCGTTTGACATCAATCCGGCCCGCCGCGCGGTGATGGAAGAGGCTGGCGTTGTGGCTTGTGCGACGGCGGAATGCGCGCTGTCTGATGCCGATATCGTGCTTTGTCTGGTCACGGCAGATTCCGCGCTGCCAGTGGCGCAGGACTATGCCGCCTTGCTGAAGCCGGGTGCAGTCTGGTGCGATATGAATTCGGTGGCGCCTGATACCAAGCGCGATGCGGCGCGGGCCGTTGAGGCGGCGGGCGGGCGCTACGTGGATGTGGCGGTGCTCGCGCCGGTCAATCCCGCGCGGATGAATGTGCCGCTGCTGCTTTCGGGTGAGCATGCAGGCCAGGCCGAAGCGATGCTGCGCGCGGCGGGCTTTACCAAGACGCGGGTTGTGGGTGATGACATTGGCCGTGCCAGCGCGATCAAGATGATCCGTTCGATCATGGTCAAAGGCATCGAAGCGCTGACGGCAGAAATGATGCTGGCGGCAACGCGGGCGGATGTGGTGGATGAGGTGCTGTCTTCGCTGGATGCCAGCGAGAAGAGCGATAGCTGGTTTGTGCGTGCGGAATACAATGTTGAGCGGATGACGACGCATGGGCTTCGGCGCGCGGCGGAAATGGAAGAGTCTGCCAAGACGCTGATTGGGCTGGGTATTGATCCATTGATGACCAGCGGCACTGTAAAACGCCAGCGAGAGCAGGCTGGAAAAGCCATAGATTTCAAACTTGAGAGGACTGAAGTCGCATGACCATGATCATCGACTGCCACGGCCATTATACTGTGCTGCCAAAAGCGCATGATGAATGGCGCGAGAAGCAGAAGGCGGCGTTCAAGGCGGGGACCGAGTGCCCGCCTTATCCCGAGATTTCGGATGACGAGATCCGCGAGACGATTGAATCGAACCAGTTGCGCCTGCTGAAAGAGCGCGGCGCGGACATGACGATCTTTTCCCCCCGCGCATCGGCGATGGCCCCGCATGTGGGCGATCAGACCGTGGCGGTGAAGTGGGCGCAGGCTTGCAACAATCTGATTGCGCGCGTTGTGGGCCTTTATCCCGATATCTTTGCGGGCGTGTGCATGTTGCCGCAATCGCCCGAAGCCGATCTGGCGAGTTCCATTGTAGAGCTTGAGCGCTGCGTGAATGAGCTTGGCTTTATCGGTTGCAACTTGAACCCCGATCCGGGTGGTGGGCGCTTTACCCATCCGCCGCTGACCGATGAATACTGGTTCCCGATCTATGAAAAGATGGTGGAACTGGATGTGCCGGCGATGATCCACGTATCGGGATCGTGCAACCCGGCGATGCACGCAACCGGCGGGTACTATATTGCGGCCGATACCATCGCGTTCATGCAATTGCTGGAAGGCGATCTGTTCAGCAAATTCCCGACCTTGCGTTTCATCATTCCGCATGGTGGCGGCGCGGTGCCTTATCACTGGGGACGTTATCGCGGCCTTGCCGATATGCTGAAGAAGCCGGGTCTTGATACGCACCTGATGAAAAACGTGTTCTTCGATACGTGTGTCTATCACCAGCCGGGCATCGATCTGCTGGCGGATGTGATCGATAACAAGAATATCCTGTTCGGCAGCGAAATGGTGGGAGCGGTGCGCGGGATCGATCCCACCACCGGCTTTTATTTCGACGATACCAAGCGCTATGTTGATGCGCTGGATATCTCTGACGCTGAACGCCATGCCATTTTCGAGGGCAACGCCCGCCGGGTGTTCCCGCGCCTTGATGCCAAGCTGAAGGAGAGGGGCCTGTGAGCGAAGCTGTGCCTAAACAGAACATCCACGAATATTTGGCCGAGCTGGACGATATTCCGGGCACGCGTGTTTATACCGCTGCGCGCGCGCGCAAGGGATATTGGATCAACCAGTTCGCGATGAGCCTGATGAAGGCCGAAAACCGCGAACGCTTTAAAGCGGACCAACGCGCATATCTGGATGAATGGAACATCTCGGAAGAAGCCAAGCAGGCTTTGCTGGCGCGTGATTACAACACGCTGCTGGATTTGGGCGGCAACGTATACTTCCTGTCGAAGCTGTTTTCTGCCGACGGCCTGCCATTTGCAGAAGCGGTCAGCACGATGACCGACATGACCTGGCCGGAATACCGCCAGATGATGCTGGATGGCGGCCGTTCGGCCATCGGCAACCGATCGATCAAGGGAGGCTACTGATATGGCCCGCATTACCGCTGGCGTTGGTTCCAGCCATGTTCCGCTGCTGGGTGTTGCCGTTGATCAGGGCAAGAGCCGCGACGATTATTTCGGCCCGATCTTTGCAGGCTATGACTGGACCCGCGAATGGGAAAAACAGGAAAAGCCCGATGTGGTGATCCTGGTTTATAACGATCACGCATCGGCATTTGATGCCAACATCATCCCGACGTTCGCGATCGGGTGTGGCGAGCGTTACAAGTCTGCCGACGAAGGCTGGGGCCCGCGCCCTGTGCCGGACGTGGAAGGCCATGCCGATCTTGCCTGGCACATTGCGCAAAGCCTGATCCTCGACGATTTCGACATGACGATCATTAACGAAATGGACGTCGATCACGGGCTTACCGTGCCGCTTTCGATGATGTTCGGCCAGCCCGAGGCGTGGCCGTGCAAGGTTGTGCCGCTGGCGGTGAACGTGGTGACCTACCCTGTGCCATCGGGCAACCGCTGCTGGGCGCTGGGCGAGGCCATTGCACGCGCGGTGGAAAGCTTCCCTGAAGACCTCAATGTGCAGATCTGGGGCACCGGCGGGATGAGCCACCAGTTGCAAGGGCCACGTGCGGGCCTCCTCAATCGCGAATGGGACAACAAGTTTCTGGACATGTTGGAGTCAAATAGCGACGAAGTTCGGCTGATTCCGCACATTGAGTATTTGCGCGAAACCGGCAGCGAGGGAATCGAGATGGTCATGTGGCTGATCATGCGCGGCGCGCTGGGTGCGAAGGTTAAGAAACTGAACCGGCACTATCATATTCCGTGCAGCAACACGGCAATCGGACACATTGTCCTAGTACCTGATTAGGGTTTCCTAAATGTCTGTGACTGACGCTCACCTTGGGGAAAAACCCTTCGGCCTGATTGGTCGAAACGAAAGGAAAGCGTCATGATCAAGCATTTGCTGCTTATCGCTGTTTTGGAGGAAATGGTCAGACTTGCATCAAAGGTACGGCAAGTTGGTGATTTACGCCATGAAGGCTGGGAAGAGGACTATGGATCGTATCGCCGCCAGCTTGGGCTATGCCTAACGGAAATGGTTAAGCTGGCGCAGGACGATCTGGAAATGAGGGCCGAGGATGCACAAGTGTTGCAGACGACGTTCGAGGCGTGTCGGGCACGAATTGCACGGCATCAGGTGCAGTTCCCGCTCGAAGCGATAGTTTTTGATGATCCAGCTTATATCACCTCACTCAATCAGGTTGACGCCGGCTTTCAAGACTTCAAGGCGATGATGCTGGACTTGGTTGAGCGGTACGAGGTTGAAGCCGAATTGGTCACTTAAGGCGCCCATCAAGGGCGCCGCAGGATAGGAATGGAGTATCCCATGCGTATTGCCCTTGCTGGTGCCGGCGCGTTCGGCGAAAAGCATCTTGATGGTTTGAAGAACATCGACGGTGTGGAAATCACCTCGATCATCAGCCGCCGTGCGGAACAGGCCGCAGCTGTGGCGGAAAAGTATGGTGCCAAGCATTCCGGCACCGAGCTGGAAGAAGCGCTGGCGCGCGATGATGTGGACGCGGTGATCCTGTGCACGCCAACGCAGATGCACGCTGCCCAAGCCATTGCCTGCATGAAGGCGGGCAAGCATGTGCAGGTGGAAATCCCGCTGGCCGATAGCTGGGCGGATTCCGAAGAAGTGCTGCGCGTGCAGAAGGAAACCGGCAAAGTGTGCATGGTTGGCCACACCCGCCGCTTCAATCCTTCGCACCAATATGTGCACAACAAGATCACGGGCGGCGAATTCAACATCCAGCAGATGGATGTGCAGACCTATTTCTTCCGTCGCAAGAACATGAACGCCAAGGGTGAGGCGCGTTCATGGACCGATCACCTGTTGTGGCATCACGCTGCGCACACGGTTGATCTGTTTGCCTATCAGGCGGGCAAGATCGTCAAGGCCAATGCGGTGGAAGGCCCGATCCATCCGGAGCTGGGCATCGCGATGGACATGTCGATCCAGTTGAAGAGCGAGACGGGCGCGATTTGCACGCTTTCGCTTTCGTTCAACAACGATGGGCCGCTGGGCACGTTCTTCCGCTATATCGGTGATACCGCGACCTACATCGCGCGCTATGATGATCTGGTGAACGGCAAGGAAGAGCCGATTGACGTTTCGAACGTCGATGTATCGATGAACGGCATCGAATTGCAGGACCGCGAGTTCATTGCGGCGATCCGCGAGGGGCGCGAGCCGAACAGCTCGGTGGCGCAAGTGCTGGATTGCTATCGCGTGCTGGGCGAGCTGGAGAAGCAACTGGCGGCTGGGTGATTTTGCGGGCGGCGTGACTGCCCACCCCCGACCCCTCCCGCAAGCGGGAGGGGGGTAGGACCGGACCTTGCGCAAAAGCGGGGCGAACAAGGAGAGCATGATGGAAGCACAGATTGCCTATTCGGGCCGCAAGTTTGCACGGCCACGCTACTATGCCAATGCACATGAGAAGGACGAGGTCGAGATCGTGTGCTCGCCCATGGTGATGCACGATGCACAGGCGGCGGGGGCGACGATTGACCGCGAGGGCTTCCAGCTTCTCCAACACACCAGCGCTGTCACCGACTTTGCCGACCGCGAGCAAGTGGCGCGGGTGCATATGCGCGAGATCGAGGAACTGGTGCAGGCGGTGACGGGCGCGGACTTTGTGCATGTGGGTGCGCCCGGCGTGCTGCGCTTTTCGGAACGGTCGGGCAAGGCGGGCAGCCTCAACAATTCGATGCCCGCGCGGTTTGCGCATATCGACATTTCGGATGTGACCGCCGCGCAGTTTTCGGGGCGCGGGGCAGGCGGTCGCGCCTATGCGCGGTCGGCGCATTACAACGTGTGGCGCGCGATTTCCGCGCCGCCGCAGGATGTGCCGCTGGCGCTGTGCGATGCGCGTAGTCTGGCCGCCGCCGATCTGATTGCGGCCGATGCGGTGTTTGACGAGGCGGGCAAGCCGGAGTGGTCGTTCGAGGGGCTGGTGGTGGCGCACAATCCGGCGCACAAGTGGTACTGGTATCCCGATCTGACGATCAATGACGCGGTGCTGTTCAAGACCAACGACAGCGATCCCGCGCGTGCGCACCATGTGCCGCATGTGGCGTTTGACATGCCCGACTGCCCTGCCGATGCGCCGCCACGGGTGAGCATCGAAATGCGCGCGACGGCGTGGTGGTGGGCTTGATATCGGGCGGAAAGGCGCTACAGTCACCGTAACAATCGTTAGGGTGAGGGTTTGGACATGGGCGCGTTTCCGCAGTCGATCTATTTTCAGGGCCTGAACGAGCCGGTCGGGCAAGAGTTTGATCTGCGCGGGCTACGCGTGGAGGGTGATCTGCCTGCCGAAGTGCGCGGCAGTTTCTATCGCGCCTTGCCCGATCCCGCCTTTGCGCCGATGTTCGATAGCGATCACACGCTTTCGGGCGATGGCATGGTCAGCCGGTTGTCGTTTAATGCCGATGGCACCGCAGACTTTGCGCAGAAGTATGTCGAAACCGCGCGCTACTTGGCTGAAAAAGCCGCGGGCAAGGCGCTGTTTGGCAAGTATCGCAATCCGTTTACCGATGACGCCAGCGTGGCTGGCGTGGACCGCACCGTGGCAAATACGACGCCGGTGTGGCACGCGGGGCGGCTGCTGATGGCGAAGGAAGACGGGCGGCCTTATCAGGTGGACCCGATCACGCTGGAGACCATCGGATCGTATGACTTTGGCGGTGCGCTGAAGAGCGAGACGATGACCGCGCATGTGCGGATCGATGCCGCGACGGGTGAGCTGTTCTTCTATGGCTATGAGGCCGACGGGCAGGCTTCGACCAAAGTGGCCTATTGCGTGGTAGCAGCCGATGGCACATTGAAGAGCGAGCAGTGGTTCGATGCGCCCTATTGCGCGATGATGCACGATTTCACGATCAGCGAGAACTATGCGCTGTTCCCGATTTACCCGACGACGGCAGACCTTGACCGGCTGAAGGCGGGCGGGGAGCATTGGCACCATGAGCCGGAACTGGATTCATGGCTGGGCGTGATGCCGCGCTATGGCGATGTAAGCGAGATCAAGTGGTTCAAAGGGCCGAAGGGCTGCCATTCATATCATATGATGAACGCGTGGGAGGATGCAGACGGCATGCTGCACTTCGATGCGTGCCTGAACAATACCAACGCCTTTGCCTTTGTGCGCGAACCCTCGGGTATCTTCATGGGGCCGCAGGACGTGGTCGGCGCGCTGACCCGCTGGACCGTGGACCCGCGCAGCGAAGGCGGCGAAGTGACCGAGACGATCATCGGCCCGCCCGGCGATTTTCCGGTGATCCCGGCCAGGTTCCAGGGCAAGCGCTATCCGTTCGGCTTCATGCTTTCGATGAACCCTGCGCTGCAAGGCCCGCCGCTGTTTGCGGGGCCGGTGGGCGTGAGCTTCAACATGCTGTTGCGTTTGGACGGGATGGACACACCTGCGCCGCAAGTGTCGGGCGCGCTGGCGCTGCCGCCGATGGCGGGGTATAATGAACCCGTCCATGTGCCCGCGGCTGATCCCGCGAAAGACGGCTGGCTGGTGTTCATTGTTGACCAGCAAACGGGCGACAACCAGTTCATCCATGAAGCATGGGTGGTAGACGCGGGCAACATCGGCGCAGGGGCCGTGGCCAAAGTGCACATCCCCGCGCGCCTGCGCCCGCAAGTGCACGGCTGGTGGGTGGCTCAGGCGCAACTGGAGGCGCTGTGACCATGGGCAAGATCGTTATCACCGGCGCTTCGGGCAATTATGGCCGGGGCGTGACGGACGCGCTGATCGCGCAAGGTCGGGCGTCTGACCTGATCCTGATCACCCGCAAGCCGGAAAAGCTGGCCGAGCGCGCAGCCCAAGGCTGCGATGTGCGCTATGGCGATTTCGACAAGCCCGAAACGCTGGCCGCCGCTGTGCAGGGTGCGGACAAGATGCTGCTGATTTCGGGCACCCGCGTGGGCGCACGTGTGGTGCAGCATAAGGCGGCGATCGATGCGGCGGCGGGCGCGGGTGTGGGGCACGTGATCTATACCAGCTTTATCGGCATCGATGATCCGGCCAACCCCGCCGAAGTGCGGCACGACCATATTGAAACCGAAACGCTGATCAAAGCAAGCGGTGCTGCCTGGACCATGCTACGCGATGCGCATTATGCCGATGCGATGATCCTGATGACCGCGCCCAACGTGATTCCAACAGGCAAGTGGATGATCAATACGGGCGAGGGCCGCGAGGCGATGGTCTGGCGTGATGACTGCATCGCCAGCGCGGTGGCGGTGCTGACCAGCGAGGGCCACGAAGGCAAGACATATAACATCACCGGTCCGCAATTGCAGACCTTCCGCGAGGTGACCGCGCTGATGGCAGAAATCATCGGCAAGCCGCTGGAATTTGTGCCGATTGATGACGAGAGCCAATACGCGATCTTCGACGCCATGGGCATCCCGCGTCGTCCGGTGGACGATCTGGAAGTGGGCGGTATCCCGTGGAACAGCGATGACATGGTGACGTTCGGTCAGGCGATCCGGGGGGGATTTCTGGAAATCTGCACCGATGATGTCGAGCGGCTGACAGGGCGCAAGGCGCGCTCGGTGCGGCAGATGATCGAGGATAATGTGGAGATGCTGCGGTCGGTTTGATCGCTCTCCCCCTCCTCTTCAGAGGAGGGGGCCGGGGGGTGGCGCTGAATCACAAGCCGCTGCGGCCCAATGCCACCACCCACAACCCCCTCCTCTGAAGAGGAGGGGGCTTTTTGTTGCGCTTCGGGTTCACGCAGAGACGCGGAGAAGAAAGGGGAGGCGCGGGGTTTTTTGTGTTTTTGGCAAAGGGCCGGGTGAAGTTTCAGAGGCCGGAAAACCCACCCCCAACCCCTCCCGCAAGCGGGAGGGGGGTAAGAAAGGCGAGACGCTTCTCCCTCCCCCCCACACACATCGTCACCCCGGGCTTGAACCGTGGGCCCACTTTTTTGTTTTCGCGCAGAGATGTGGGGAGTGTACAAAGCCGCCCCATGATATGTCTTTGCGGCCTCGGCGGTCTTTGCGCGAACCACTTTTCTTGACGCGCGCCGCAAAGAAAAGCCAAGCCCCGTGTCAAGCACGGGGCGACGGGAGGCGGCTTGCGATGACAAATGAACTTCAGGATGACTGCAGTTTTTGGACTTGTGCGAGATTATGCGGGGTGCAGACAATGTCCACACAGGCGTCGTGTCCTAAACAGCAGCTTTTAATCGCTAACGCCGAATAGCGGACAGCCCACCCCTTAAAACGCCCCGTCAGACGCCTCTGCTGTCGGGCTGGGCGCGGCGCTTGGTGCGGTGACCGGTTGTGCGCTCATCAGGGCGGCGGCTTCGATCTGGTCGAGGGCGCGCTGGGTGGCCATGTAGTCTCGGGCGTGGGCCAGCCAGTCGGTGGCGGTGGATTTGCCGGGGAGGCGTTCTATTTCGGCGATGGCGGCTTCGACTTTGCCGCCGGCGAGGAACGCGCGGGTGCGGGTGAGGCGGGTTTCGGGGGCGGGGGATGGGGCATCGTCGTGGCGGATCACGAAGAGGCTCGAGACCTCGCGGGAGAGCCAGTCCCATGTGCCTTCATCGGGCGCGCCACCGGCGAGTTGCGGGGCGAGCAGTTCGAATTGTTCGCCAAGCTGCGCGAGCGTGACGGGCAAGGTGCTGGCGGCGATCAGGCGATCCACCGCAGCGCCCTGGGTTGCGCCGAAGCGGGCGCGCAAGGGGGTTTCGATCCAGCCAAGCGGCTGGCCGCGTTCCAGCGCGCGGCGGGCGGCGAAGGCGAGGAGCAGCGATTCGGCGCGGGTGGCGTTGGCAGAGGCGGCGGTGGCTTGCTGGTTCAGTTCGGCCATGCGCTGTTCGAGCAGGGCGACTTTGGTGGCGGCGCTTGCCAGTTGCACTTGCGCGGCGGTTTCATCGGCAGGCAGGGTGGGCGCAGGTGCGGCGGTGGTGGGGCCGGTGACCAGTTGCGGCACGCCTTCGGACAGATCAACATCGACAAAGCCGTTGCGCCAGCCGAGCCATGCCATGCCCGCAGCGCCCGCAAGCACACATCCAGCGATCAACGCAGCGATGGTTCGCGTGCGCATTCCGCTGCGCGGGGTTTCCCCACGCGGAGTTTGGCCGATGTCCTGCATCCGTTTTTACTTGTCCTGTATCCCCGAAGTCACACTATCTGGCACATTCGCGCGGCCAGTGCCAGTAAGTCCGCATCGGTTCTTGTTGATGCGGAGGCTATTGTGCCCCAGCCTTGCCCTGCAAGGCTGGCAATGCGCGGGGCAAGGCAGGCGAGATCGATACAATTACGAACGATTCCAAGGCGTTCGCATTCGTTGGCGAAATGGCGCGCAGCCTCGCCCGAGTGGAGCAGGACGACGCCACCTTTATCGAGCAGGGCACGCAATGGCGGTGAAAGGGGTTGCGGGCGGGCGGCGTAGACCACTTCTGTGGTGATTCGCACATCCTGCGGCGGGGTGAGGGTAACGCGGTCTTCGCCTGCCAGACGCAAGTAATGGCCGGGGGGCAGGGCTTCGACCATGGGCTGCAATCCGCCCTCGCCAATGTGGCTGATGGCAAAGCCTGCTGGGCGCGCGGCATCCGCCGTGGTGGCACCGACCGCCATGACGGGCACGGATGCGAACGCCGCCAATTGTGGGCCGCCGTGGCGGAAGATGTTGGCGCTGCCGGCAAGGATCGCGTCGAACCGGCCTTGCGGTGCTTGCCATGCCACGGGCGCGATTTCGAACAGCGGAAAGCTGTGCGCATCAAGGCCGCGTTGGCGGGCAGCCTTGAGCGTGGCGGCGTTGCCGGGCTGCGGGCGCAGGATGAACAGCGGGCGCGCGGTCATCCCGCTCCGTGGAAGTGCACGCGGATGGCCTCGGGCGATTGTTCGAGCAGGTGACGCGCGAGGCGGGCGGGGGCTTCGCCATCGGCGGGGGCGAAGGTTTCGCTGGCTTCGACCCGCACTTTGCCATCGGGGCTGAAGATGGCGGCGCGCATGGTGAGCGTGGCATCGTTGTGCGTGGTGAGCACCGCGATCGGGCTGTGGCAATTGCCGCCGAGCGCCAGCAGCAGTGCGCGTTCGGCGCGGATGGCGGCGTGGCTGGGCTGATCGTCAATCGCGGCAAGCCAAGCGCGCACATCGCTGCGGCCTTCGAGGCATTCGATGCCGATGGCGCCTTGGGCGGGGGCGGGCATCCAATCGGTTTCCGAGAGCGGCTGGCCTACGCCGGTTTCGCCAAGGCGTTGCAGACCGGCGGCGGCGAGGAGGGTGACGTCGGCTTCCCCTGCTTCGAGCTTGGCAAGGCGCGTGGCGACATTGCCGCGAAAGCCGACGACGGTGACATCGGGGCGGGCGTGGAGCATCAATGCGGCGCGGCGCGGCGCGCTGGTGCCGACGCGCGCGCCGTGCGGGATGGCTTGGATGGAGGCCGCGCCAACCAAAACGTCACGCACGTCGGCACGCGGAAGAACGGCGGCGATCACGAATTCTTCAGGGCGGACGGTTTCAACGTCTTTCATCGAGTGGACGGCAAAATCGATTTCGCCGGTGAACAGCCATGCATCGAGTTCCTTGGTCCACAGGGCTTTGCCGCCGATTTCGGCCAGGGGGCGGTCAAGGATCTTGTCACCACTGGCGGTGACGGGGACCAGTTCGACCATCGATTCGGGCCAGCCATGCGCGGCGCAGAGGCGCGTCCGCGTCTCATAAGCTTGCGCCATGGCGAGGGGGGAGCGGCGTGTGCCGAGCTTAAGCGGCTGCGCGGGCAGGCCGGAGGGCGAAGAACTGTTCATGCACCGCTTGCTGTAAACGGGATTATCTTTAGAGGAAAGCGCCTGATGGCCCTGATCCTTGGTATAGAATCCAGTTGCGATGAAACCGCCGCCGCGGTGATCGACAGCAACGGCACGACGCTGGCGCAGCGGATCGTGGCGCAGCGCATTGCCTCGCAAGACGATGCGCACCGCCCCTATGGCGGGGTGGTTCCCGAAATTGCGGCGCGCGCGCATGTGGAAGTTTTGGCGCCTATGATCGAGGCGGTGCTGGCCGATGCGGGGCTTGGCCTTGCGGATATGGACGCGATTGCGGCAACGGCAGGGCCGGGGCTGATCGGCGGGGTGATGGTGGGGCTGGTGACCGGCAAGGCGCTGGCGATGGCGGCGGACAAGCCGTTGATCGCGGTCAACCATCTGGAAGGGCACGCTTTATCGCCACGGCTGGCCGATCCCGATTTGCAGTACCCCTATTTGCTGTTGCTGGTTTCGGGCGGACATTGCCAGATTCTGGAAGTGGCGGGCGTGGGGCGATATCGCCGCCTTGCCACGACGATTGACGATGCGCTGGGCGAGGCGTTTGACAAGACCGCCAAGATTTTGGGCCTTGGCTATCCCGGCGGGCCTGCGGTGGAGCGGATGGCGCGCGAGGGCGATGCAAAAGCGGTGCGTCTGCCGCGTCCGCTGGTGGGCAGCGGAGAGGTGCACTTTTCGTTTGCGGGGCTGAAAAGCGCGGTGATGCGGGCGAAGGACGCGGGGCTTTATGCCGATGCGGATATTGCGGCCTCCTTCCAGCAGGCGGCGATTGATTGCGTGATCGATCGCACGCGTATTGCGCTGGGGGCGGCTTCGGCGGGGATGACCGCGCTGGTGGTGGCGGGCGGCGTGGCAGCCAATGCGGCGCTACGCGGGAGCCTTGAGGCTTTGGCTGGTACGCATGGGCTGGCGCTGGTGGCACCACCGCCAAAGCTGTGCACAGACAACGCCGCGATGATCGGTTGGGCTGGCGCAGAGCGATTTGCTTTGGGATATACAGATGCGCTGGATGTGGCGGCGCGTCCGCGCTGGCCGCTGGATGATAATGCCGCGCCGGTGCGCGGGGCAGGGGTGAAGGCATGAGCGTGGAAGTGGGAGTCGTGGGCGCGGGGGCCTGGGGCACAGCGCTGGCGCAAATGCTGGCGAGCGACGGGCGCGAGGTGCTGCTTTGGGCGCGCGAGCCGGAACTGGTGCATGAGATTAACGCAGGGCGGCGCAACAGCCTGTTCCTGCCATCGGCAAGGCTGCACGCTTCGATCCGGGCGACCGGCGATCTGGCCGATATGGCCGATGTGCCGGTGCTGTTGCTGGTGACACCGGCGCAACATCTGGCGCGCGTGCTGGGCGGGATCGGCCATCGCGGCGGAGACGTGGTGCTGTGTTCCAAGGGGATCGAGGCGGGCACAGGGCGCTTGATGGCCGATGTGGCGCGCGATGCAGCGCCCGGTGCCAGCCTTGCGGTGCTTTCCGGCCCGACATTTGCGCATGAAGTGGCGGCGGGATTGCCGACGGCGGTGACGCTGGCTTGTGCGGGCGGGGAGGCGCAGTGGAAGCGGCTGTCACCTGCCATCGCGCGGCCCGCGTTCCGGCCTTATTATTCGGATGATGTGACCGGGGCAGAGATTGGCGGCGCGGTGAAAAACGTGCTCGCGATTGCTTGCGGCGTTGTCGACGGGCTGCAACTGGGCCAGAATGCGCGCGCGGCCTTGATCAGCCGTGGCTTTGCCGAAATGCAGCGCTTCGGCTTTGCTTTGGGGGCACGGCCGGAAACCCTTTCGGGTCTATCGGGTTTGGGAGATCTTGTGCTGACATGCTCTTCCACATCAAGCCGCAACTTTTCGCTGGGCAAGGCGCTGGGCGAAGGGGCGCGTGCGGCAGACGTGCTGGCCGAGCAGACGACGGTGGCCGAAGGCGCATTTACCGCGCCGGTGCTGGCGGAACTGGCCAATGAGCGCGGGATTTCGATGCCGATTGTGGATGCGGTGGTGAGCTTGCTGAAAGGCACGGTGCCTGCGCGCGATGTGGTGGCGGGGCTGCTTTCGCGCCCGTTGACGGCGGAAAATCCGTTTGTCTGACGCCGTGAAACCTTCAGGACAGCAGGCCGGACAGCAAGACATTGCCGCGCTCGCCAAGGGTGGGCGAACCAATTTCCTTGGATTTCTGCTGCGGTTGCTGGCGCGCATTCCGTTCCTGATCATTGCCAGCCGATTATACGGTGCGCCTGCGATGGGGCGCTTTGCATCGGCGCTGGTGATGGTGGAATTTGCCGGGATGCTCGCAACGCTGGGGCAAAAGCGCGGGCTGGCGCAGCGATTGGCAGAAAGCGACCAGCTTCCGGCCAATACGGTGTGGGATGCGCTTTTGCTGGCGACAGGTTTATCGCTGGGGATGGGCGTGATGATCTATGCTTTCCCGCAATCGATGCACCCAAGCGGCAACTTTACTGTGGCGGACCGGTTGCTGGTGCTTTCGATCCCCGGCCTTGCACTGGGCGATCTGGCGCTGGCGGCGCTGGCCTATCGCTTTGATGTGGCAACCACGGTGCGCGCGCGTTCGGTGGTGGAGCCTTGGACGATTTCCATCGCGGCGGGCGTGTTCTTTGTGGTGTGGCCTGCATCGGGCCTGAGCCTTGCCTATCTGCTTTCGGTATGGGCGGCGACGGGCGTGGCGCTGTTTGCGCTGGTGCGGTCTTATGGCTTGCCCAAGGCGTGGCATCCGCGCCCGGGGTTGCTGTGGCAGATTGCGAAGCGCAACATTCCGCTGGCGGGAGCGGACGCTGTGGAATGGGGCACGCGCAAGCTGGATGTGTTCATCCTGCGCTTCTTCGTGGGTGAGGCTCCGCTGGGGATTTACTATTTTGCACAACAGTTTGCATCACTACCGCAGAAGCTGAAGACGAGTTTCGAGCCGGTGCTGGGGCCGGTGATCACGCGCAGCGTGAAAGACCGCGATTACGGCGCGATTGCCAAGCAGGTGTGTCAGGTGGGTTTCTGGATCACGGCGGCGCAGATCGGCATCGCGATGGCGCTGGGCATTCCGGGCAAGGGGCTGATGGGCCTTGGCGGGCCGGACTTTGTGGCGGGCACGGCGGCGCTGGTGTTCCTGCTGGTGGCCGAAGTGGTGGCATCGAAGGCTGTCGTTAGCGAGGCGGCGCTGGTTTACCTCGCACGCATCCGCAACTTGTGGGTGAGCCTTGCGACGATTGTTTTTCAGGCCGTGCTGACGATTGGCCTGATCATGCTGGCGCGCAATGCGGGGCTGGGGCCGATGTATGTGGCCGCCGCTGCCGCTTTGGCGCTGGCGCTTTCATTGGGGCTGGCATCGATGGTGAAATCGCGGATGTTGGCGCGGATTCTGGGGCAGAGCATCAGCAATTGGCGTTGGGGCCTTGCCTGGGCGGTGATTCCTGCGGCGGCGGTGGGTTCGGGCGTGACGTGGCTGCCCGAATGGGCCGAACTGGCGCTGGGCATCCCTGCCATTCTGGGAATTTATTGTTATATGCTGTGGGTCCGTTCCTTCGGACACGATGACCGCGTGCTGTTCCGCAAGCAGCAAGCGGTGTAATACCTATCTGGGGTTTGCCATGCTCGAATTGATCGAAACCAATCATCTTGTTTGGGCAGGGATCGTCCTGCTGATCGCCGTTGTGGTGTGGTGGATGTGGGGCCGGTCAAAGGCGGCTCCTGCCAAGCGCGAATATACCGACGTTCTATCGGAAGGCGCTGCGCCTGCGACACGCAACAACGCGCTGATTGCTGCGCCGAGCGCGGTGACGATGGCGGGCGTGGGCGAGATTGTGGCCCATGCCGCGACCGATGAAGTGGCAGAGGCTGCGCCGGTTGGTGCGGGCGACGACCTGAGCCGGATCAAGGGCGTGGGGCCTAAGCTGAAGGCTCTGCTGGCGTCGCTGGGCGTGACCAGCTTTGCGCAGATTGCAGGCTGGAGCGACGAGGACATTGCGCGGATCGATGCGCAATTGGGATCGTTTGCAGGCCGCGCCGTGCGGGATAACTGGGTGGAGCAGGCCAAGCTTTTGGCAAGCGGCGATGCGGCTGCCTATGAGGCGAAGTTCGGGAAGATTTAGTCAGCCGTTTGGGCAGGGTTGACCGGTTCTGCCGCAAAGGTGGGCGCGGCGCTTCTACAACGCGCCACGACATCGCGCGCCGCGCTGCCTGCGGAAACCTTGATCATGCCAGCGCCCGGTAGTGTGCCGGTATAGGCCCCGCCCAGCACATCTGCGCGGGCATCGTCTGCGGCCAGACTGCCTTGCCACAAATAGCCGCGCTGGCCGGGAATGGCCGTGGCATCGACCGGCAGGCGCAAGATGCCATCGCTGCCGACAAGCGCGAACAGCGCCTGCGCACCGATGGGCGCAAAAGCATGGCGGGTGACAACCAGCACGCCGGTGCGGCAGGCGACGGAGACGAGCGGTGTTTCCCCCGGATGGCCGAAACGTGCCGATTGGCCATCTGCTGATGCGGCCCAGTCCGGCGTGGATGCATTGTCCTGAATGCCCGGCAAAGCCTCGCCTTCCGGCATTGCCATCCGCACGGCGTTTTCCGGCGCACCTTCACGGATGGGGGGAGCGGGGGATTTGGAACAGGCGGCGAGGGTGAGCGCGAGGGCGGCGGTGATGCGGAACTTCATGGGGCGGGATCAGGCGGCGCGTGGCACGATACGTTCAAGATCACCGTTCAGCGCGCGTTTGGCCTCACGCAGTTCAAACTGGTCTTGCAGGCGCAGGAAAAAGCCCTCGGACATACGGAAATAGCGGGCGAGGCGAAGATCGAGTTCGCCGTCCATCCGTGCTGCACCGTCAATCACGGATGACAGGCGCACAGGTTCAACGCCGATGGCCCCGGCCAGCGACGTGCAATCGAGTTCCAGCGGCTCCATGAATTCCGACACGAGCAGTTCGCCTGCGTGCGGGTTATGCAGCCATTCGCTATCAGTGGTAATCGGTGATCTCGACATCGTGGGCATTTCCGTCATTCCAGACAAAGCATATGCGCCATTGTTTGTTAATGGAAATGGAATGTTGCCCTGCGCGATCCTTCTTTAGATCATGAAGGCGGTTGCTTGGCGGGTTTTTGAGGTCGTCCAGTTCGGCGGCGGCATCGAGCATCGCCAGCTTGGCAAGCGCGCGGTTCTGGATATCGGCAGGCAGCTTTGGGCTGCGCTTGCCGGACCAGATGGCCTCGGTTTCCTTGTTGGCGAAGTTGATGATCATGGCTGCGGTTCCTGAGTGCAGCACCCTATTAATAGGCTAGAATCGCTTTCCGCAAGGTTGACTTTCCGCAATTAGGCAATGTTCGGGGATAAACGACTCACTTCCCCCACTTCTTCTGGCTCTTCCCGTACCGCGTCTTGCGCGTCCCCGGTTTGCCTTCGTTGCTCCTCCCGACAATCGGCGCTTTGTGTTCGCCTGCTGGCAGGCCTAGTTCGGTGGCTTCCATGCGGCGGATTTCGTCGCGCAGGCGTCCGGCTTCTTCGAATTCGAGGTCGGCGGCGGCGGCGCGCATGCGTTTTTCGAGGTCTTCGATGTAGCCGCGCAGGTTGTGGCCGACGAGGTTGTTGGCGCCTTCTGCGTCGATATCGACGAGCACGCCGTCACGGCTCGCGGTGTCGGCCATGATGTTGTGGATGTCGCGGATGATGGATTGGGGCGTGATGCCGTGGAGTTCGTTGAACGCTTGTTGGCGGGTGCGGCGGCGGTCGGTTTCGGCGATGGCGCGTTCCATGCTGCCGGTCATGCGATCGGCATAAAGGATGACGCGGCCATCGACGTTGCGGGCGGCGCGGCCAATGGTTTGGATGAGTGAGGTTTCTGAGCGGAGGAAGCCTTCCTTGTCTGCATCGAGGATGCAGACAAGGCCGCATTCGGGGATGTCGAGGCCTTCGCGCAGGAGGTTGATGCCGACGAGCACGTCATAGACGCCGAGGCGCAGATCGCGGATCAGTTCGATGCGTTCGAGCGTTTCAACGTCGGAATGCATATAGCGCACGCGCAAGCCTGCTTCGTGCATGAATTCGGTGAGGTCTTCGGCCATGCGCTTGGTCAGCGTGGTGACGAGTGTGCGGTAGCCGTTGGAGGCGACCTTTTTACATTCGGTGATGCAATCCTGCACCTGATCTTCGACAGGGCGGATTTCCACCGGCGGATCGATCAAGCCGGTGGGGCGGATGACCTGTTCGGCGAACACGCCGCCTGCCTGTTCCATTTCCCATGACGCGGGCGTGGCCGAGACCGCGATGGTTTGCGGGCGCATCGCGTCCCATTCGTTGAAGCGCAAGGGGCGGTTATCAATGCAACTGGGCAGGCGGAAGCCGTATTCGGCCAGCGTCATCTTGCGGCGGTGGTCCCCGCGCGCCATCGCGCTGATCTGGGGCACGGTCTGGTGGCTTTCATCGAGGAACAGCAGCGCGTTTTCGGGCAGGTATTCGAACAGGGTTGGCGGCGGTTCGCCGGGCAGGCGGCCGGTGAGGAAGCGGCTGTAATTTTCGATCCCTGCGCAACTGCCGGTGGCGGCGATCATTTCGAGGTCGAAGTTGGTGCGCTGTTCAAGCCGCTGGGCTTCGAGCAGCTTGCCTTCGATTTCGAGTTCCTTGAGCCGTTCGGTGAGCTCGAAGCGGATCGCGCTGGCGGCCTGTTGCATGGTGGGGCCGGGGGTGACGTAGTGCGAATTGGCGTAGACGCGCACGCTATCGAGCTTCGCGCCGCTCTTGCCGGTTAGCGGATCGAATTCGGCGATGGATTCCACCTCGTCGCCGAAGAAGCTGATGCGCCATGCGGTGTCGTCATAATGCGAGGGGAAGATTTCGAGGTTATCGCCGCGCACGCGGAAGTTGCCGCGCCCAAAGCCGAGGTCGTTGCGCTTGTATTGCAGCGCGACGAGTTTGCGGATGATTTCGCCGCTATCGACGGTGCTGCCGGCCTTGAGATCGAAGATCATCGCCGAATAGGTTTCGACCGAGCCGATGCCGTAAATGCACGAGACCGAGGCGACGATGATCACGTCATCGCGTTCGAGCAGGGAGCGGGTGGCCGAGTGGCGCATCCGGTCAATCGCCTCGTTGGTGGAGGACTCCTTCTCGATGTAGGTATCGGAGCGGGGGACGTAAGCTTCGGGCTGGTAGTAGTCGTAATAGGAGACGAAGTATTCCACCGCGTTTTCGGGGAAGAAGCTTTTCATTTCGCCGTAAAGCTGCGCGGCGAGGATCTTGTTGGGCGCAAGGATCAGGGCGGGGCGCTGCACTTCCTCGATGACTTTGGCCATCGTGAAGGTCTTGCCCGAGCCGGTGACACCGAGCAGGACTTGCGTCATATCACCTTCGCCGCCGTTCTGCCCGCGAATCCCGGCGACGAGTTCGGCGATGGCGGTGGGCTGATCGCCTGCGGGCTGATATTCCGAGACGACTTTGAAGGGCCTGCCGCCTTCGACCTTATCCGGGCGGGCGGGGCGGTGCGGCACGAAAGTGCCCGATGTGTCGGGCTCTTCGAGTCCCCTGCGGATAACGAGTTCGGCCATGGTTGCGATATGGGGAACAAGCCACGTCCGCGCAACAGGGCGTATCGGGCAAGGACGGTGATGCTGCGCACTGGTGCTTTGGTTTGGGGGTGTTAGCTTGGCGGCACATTCCTGGAGGAAAACCCGATGCGCGCCGCTTATGCCTTGATGTTTGCCGTTGCCCTGTCTGCCTGCGGGGATGACAAGTCCGTGGAGAAAAAGGATGCTTCAGCCGCCGAAGTGGCCAAATCTGTCGCCGATGCGGGGATGAAGCTTAAGCCGGGGAGGTGGGAACTGACGACGGACTTCACCAAGTTTGAAATTGAAGGCATGCCACCGGAAGCTAAAAAGGCGATGGAGCAGATGCTGGGGCAGGGCCGCACTTATTCCAATTGTTTGACCAAGGAAGAGGCGGAGAAGCCCGACGGTTCATTCTTCGGGCAAGAAGGGGCCGATTGCCGGTACGAAACGTTCAAGATGGGCGGCGGCAAAGTGGATGCAACCATGACGTGCAAGGGCGAGGGGCCTGACGGCACGACCGAAGCCAAGATGAAACTTGCCGGTACTTACAGCGCAGATACCTATGACATGACAATGGATATGCAAGGCGCAGCGCCCAATGGCAAAAACATGAACATGAACATGACCATGGCAATTGCTTCCAAACATGTCGGCGATTGTAAGGGTAATGAAGATTCCTAGGTTTAAGACATTTTTGAGAACCTTGACACTTATGTGAAACATTTCTGAAATGCTGGCGTTCATCTGGCGTTAGTCCGATAGAGCGCAGGCAATGGAAATGATGATCAAACAACCACAAGCAGCAAGCAGCAAGGGCCATGCATTGGCCTGGCTTGCCGTGCTGCGCGCTGAGATCGTGCGGCGGCAAGCGCTGGCGTTTGAGCCGCGCCCGGAAGGATCGCGCGGGCCGGCGTGGGAGCGGTTGCTGGGCGAATTGCGGACGCCAATCGAGCATTGGCAGGCGGTCCGGCAACAGGGGCGGCACCGACGCGTGGCCGATACGCCAACGGGGCCTTCGCGCGCGGTCATGCTGTTGCCGGGATTTGGCACACATCCTGCGCGGATGAAGCCGCTGGGCAAAGTGCTGCAAGCGGCGGGCCACCGGGTGAGCGACTGGGGGCTGGGTTTCAACTTCGGGCCGAGCGAAGAGCGGTTCGAGCGGTTATGCGAGCGGGTTTGCACCATGGCGCGCAAGGAAGGCGAGCCGCTGGTGCTGGTCGGCTGGAGCCTTGGCGGCATATTTGCACGCGAAGTGGCGAGGCTGCATCCTGAAGCCGTGCGGATGGTGATTACGATGGGCACGCCGTTTTCGGGCGACCGCCGGGCCAACAACGCGTGGCGGGCCTATCAACTGATTACCGGCCATTCAGTGGACGAGCCGCCGATCGGGCGCGAGATGTCAGTCAAACCGCCAGTGCCGACCGTTGCGCTGTGGAGCGCGCGCGATGGCATTGTTTCGCCGCGGTCCGCTTGCGGGCGCAAGGACGAGCGTGATCTGGCTGTGCCAATGCGGTGTACGCATTTGGGGTTTGCCGCACATCCTGATGTGGCAGCAATGGTCAACCGGCTGGTCGACGCTTACTGACCGCACTGCCTGATCCCCCCGCCTAATCCCTCTGGGCCTGCCCATCGTTACAATTTGACGCAAAATTTATTTCGCAAGTGCAACATGGATGCGCTTGGCAAACCCGATCCGTTGTGCCAGCTTGAGATACAGACGGGATGTGCCAATGAAAAAACCTTTATCCGCGTCATATGACGAGATGCTCGATGCCGATGGTTCGGTGCGCTCTGCCTATGCCGGTTACTGCCAATGGCATGATGAACAACCAGCCGATTTGTTGCGGCGCAAAGGTAGCGAGGCTGAGGCCTTCTTCCGCCGCACTGGCATCACCTTCAATGTTTACGGGAACGAGGACGCCGAAGAGCGGCTGATCCCGTTCGATATGGTTCCCCGGATCATCACCGCACAGCAATGGCGCAAGCTTTCGCGCGGGATTGAACAACGGGTGCGGGCGCTGAACGCGTTCCTGCACGATTTGTATCACCGGCAGGAAATTGTGCGGTCGGGCCGTTTGCCTGCGCGCCTTTTGAAAAACAACGTGGCGTTTCTGCCTGAAATGGTGGGCTTCACGCCGCCGGGCGGGGTTTATACGCACATCGTCGGGATCGATCTTGTCCGCACGGGCGAGGATGATTTCATGGTGCTGGAGGATAACGCCCGCACCCCGTCCGGTGTCTCCTACATGCTGGAGAACCGCGAGACGATGATGGCGATGTTCCCCGAGCTGTTCACCCGGGTGCGGGTGCGCGAGGTTTCGGATTATCCGCGCCGTCTGGCCCGCAGTCTGGCCGCGTGCGCACCGCCTGCGTGTGATCGCAAGACGCCGCTGGTGGCGGTGCTGACACCGGGGATTTATAACTCCGCCTATTTCGAACATGCGTTTCTGGCAGACCAGATGGGTGCCGAACTGGTTGATGGCAGCGATTTGCGCGCGGAAAACGGGCGCATCGCGATGCGCACCACGCGCGGGTATGAGCCGATTGACGTGCTGTACCGCCGGGTGGACGATGAATACCTTGATCCGCTGATGTTCAACCCGCAGAGCATGCTGGGCGTATCGGGCATCATGGATGTTTACCGCGCAGGCGGGATCACGATTGCCAATGCGCCGGGCACGGGGATTTCCGACGATAAAGCGATCTATTCGTTCATGCCCGAAATCGTCGAGTTCTATACCGGCGAAAAACCGATCTTGCAGAACGTGCCGACGTGGCGCTGTTCGGAGCCGGAATCACTGCAATATGTGCTGGATAATTTGGCCGAGCTGGTGGTCAAGGAAGTCCACGGTTCGGGCGGTTACGGGATGCTGATCGGGCCTACGTCTTCCAAGAAGGAACTGGCTGTGTTTGAAGCCAAGCTGCGGGCGCGGCCTGAGAACTATATCGCACAGCCAACGCTGGCGCTTTCCACCGTGCCGATCCTGACCAAGGCGGGGCTTGCGCCGCGCCACGTCGATTTGCGGCCCTTCGTGCTGGTCAGCCCCAACGGGATCGACATTACGCCGGGCGGGTTGACGCGGGTAGCGCTGAAAAAGGGATCACTGGTGGTCAATTCATCGCAAGGCGGGGGCACCAAGGATAGCTGGGTACTGGACGACTGATGTTAGGTAGATCGGCAAACGGTATATTCTGGTTGTTCCGTTATCTTGAGCGGGCGGAAAATGTTTCCCGCCTGATCGAGGCGGGTTTCCGTATGGCGCTGACGCGTTCTGCGTCTGACGCGGTGGATGAGTGGCGGTCGCTTATCGTCACGCTGGGGTTGCGGCAGGCGTTCGAGGCGCGGTACGGGACCGATTATACCGGCCCCCACGTGTTCAACTTTATCCTGCGCGACAAGGACAACCCGGGTAGCATTCTGGCGATTACCGAGGCTGCGCGGACCAATGCGCGCATGGTGCGTGGCGGGATCACGCGCGAGGTGTGGGAATCAGTCAACGATGGCTGGATGCAATTGCGCGAGGCGCTGGCGCGGCCGGTTACCGAAACGCGGCTGGGCGCTGTGCTCGATCTGGTGCGGCGGCAGGCGACGCAAGTGCGCGGGGCGATGGAAGGCACCATGCTGCGCAACGAGATTTACAACTTTGCGCGGATTGGCAGCTTTATAGAACGGGCGGACAATACCGCGCGTATCCTTGACGTGAAGTATTATGTGCTATTGCCTTCGGTGTCCTATGTTGGGTCCAGCCTGGACAATGTGCAGTGGGAAAACGTGCTGCGATCTGTGGCCGGTGAACGGGCTTATCGCTGGCTGAATGCGGGGCGCATGGACCCGCGCGGGATCGCCGAGTTTCTGATTCTGGATGAGCGTTTTCCGCGCAGTCTGGCGTTTTGCTATTCCAAGCTGCGATCCAATCTGGCCAGCCTTGCGCGCGAATATGGCAGCGAGGTGAAGAGCCACGAAATGCTGGGCGATGCGGCGTGCCAATTCCACACCACGACGATCGAGAGCATTTTCGAGCAAGGGCTGCACGAGTTTATCGGCAAGTTTATCCGCGCCAATACCGCGCTCGCGCTGCAAATCCAGCGTGATTACCGTTTTACAGAATAAGGCCGCCCATGCGCATCGCCGTTGACCATACCACGCATTACGTGTTTTCCGGGCCTGTGAGCCGGGGCCTGCAACGCTTGCGCCTGATGCCCAAGACGACGTCCGGGCAGCGCGTGATCGAATGGAAGATGACCTTCGAAGGCGCGCAACTGCAGGTGGAATATGACGATGCCAATTGCAATCATGTCTCGCTGATCTCGTTCGATGCAGGCACCAGCGAAGTGACCATCCGGTGCGAGGGGCTGGTCGATACCAATGACGAGGCCGGGATCATCGGCCGCCATTCCGGTTTTATGCCGATGTGGCAGTTTCTTGAGCAGACCGATCTGACGCGCACCGGGCCAAGGACACGCGGCCTGCTGAGCGGCCTGCCTGCCGAGGCCAATGTCCTGACATCGCTGCACAACCTTTCGGCGTTGATCCGGGAGCGCGTGGAATATGCTGCTGGCTATACCGATTCGGCGACAACGGCAGAGGGCGTTCTGGTCGCAGGGCGTGGGGTGTGCCAAGATCATGCCCATGTGTTTATAGGCGCGGCGCGTTCGATTGGCATTCCGGCGCGCTATGTCAGCGGTTATCTTATGATGGATGACCGGATCGAACAGGACGCAGGCCACGCCTGGGCCGAGGCGCATGTCGAGGGGCTGGGCTGGGTGGGGTTTGATATCTCGAACGGGATCAGCCCGGATGCGCGCTATGTCCGCGTGGCGACCGGACGCGACTATAAGGATGCAGCACCGATCACCGGTATACGATATGGCGCGCGTGACGAGGCCATGCATGTCAAGCTGGCTGTGGAACAACAGCACATCGAGCAATAAAGCTGCTATACGACTTAGAGACGCCGGATTCGGTCATTGGCTGCCAAGCGCAGCATGACGGGTTAAGAGCGCGACAGGAAAAATCGGGGCAAGGCATGACGTATTGCGTGGGAATGGTGCTCGACAAGGGACTTGTCCTGATGAGCGATACCCGCACCAATTCGGGCGTCGATAACATATCGGTGTTCCGCAAGATGTTCCACTGGTCGGTCCCGGGGGAGCGCCAGATCACGATCATGACCGCTGGCAATCTTGCCACGACGCAAGCGGTGATTTCGCAATTGGAAGAGCGCAACAAAGCGCCCAGCGACCGTCGCCCATCCATCCTTGAAGCGCAAACGATGTTTCAGGTGGCAACGCAAGTGGGCGGTTTGCTGCGCAGTGTGATCGAGGGGCGGCAGGATGGCGGCATGCAATCCGAAGGGCCACGCTTTACTGCCTCGATGATTGTGGCGGGCCAGATCGAGGACATGGAACCGCGCCTGTTCATGATCTATCCGGAAGGGAATTTCATCGAAGCCAGTTTTGATACGCCGTTCTTCCAGATCGGTGAGACTAAATATGGCCGCCCGATTCTTTTGCGTGGTTACGACCGGACGATGAGCTTTGAAGATGCGGTCAAGCTGTTAATGGTTTCCTTCGATTCCACGCTGGCTGCCAATCTTTCGGTGGGCTTGCCGCTGGATCTCATGGTGATCGAACGTGACCGTTTCGAGCCGCTGCACCAGCGCCGGATCATGGCCAATGACCCTTATTTCACTGCAATTTCATCCAGTTGGAGCGAGGCTTTACGGCAGGCTTTCCATTCCTTGCCGGAATACACTTTCCAACAGGATGGTGAAGAACCGAATTGAATTTACCACGCCTTGCCGATCAATTCCCTGCATTAAGGCTCGGAGAAATGGTTAACGCAAAGCTTCTGAATTTTGCCGCATTGCTATCTGGTTGAACCGATTTCAGCGGCGCGCTGCGGTTTTTTCGCCAAAACGCATAAGGTAATGATCCGTTCCTGAAGCGATGCTCCTAAGCAAAAACCTGTATGTTTGCCTGAATCCTCTGGATAATCGGTTCATTCCGAAACTAACCCCTATGGCTTTATTTTTCATACGGGTCACTAACTATGGTTATGGCTGATCGCGTAACCCTTCACATCCTAGATGGTGACACCGCCCGCAGGGCTCAACTGGCACGTCTTGCTTTTGCAGCGGGACATCATGCTGAAATCTATGCAAGCGCAGAGGAGCTTTTGGCGCACGCGCCATCCGGCGGCCTTGTGCTGGCGCAAGACGATCCGGTGGGGGAAGGCATCCCTAACCTGATTGCCGCGATGATGCGCGCAGGGCACTGGCTTCCGGTTATCGCTATTGCAGAAACGCCTGAAACTTCGGCGGTGGTTCGTGCGATCAAGGCGGGCGCGCTGGATTATCTGGCCATGCCATCACAGATCGCGCCGTTGAACGAAGCGGTTTCGCAAGCGGCGCGTGAGGCGGATTCATTCCGCGCACAACGTGCCCGCGCAGCAGAAGCGCGCCAGCGTATATCGCGGCTCAGCACACGCGAGCGCGAAGTGCTGGACCGGCTGGCCGAAGGGTGCAGCAACAAGGCCATCGCACGCGAACTGGATATCAGCCCGCGCACCGTGGAAATCCACCGTATGAAGATGATGGGCAAACTCGGCGCGCGCCACGCTGCCGAAGCGGTGCGGTTGCGCATCGAGGCAACGGGGCTGGACGACATCGCCGCTTGATCCCGATACCGATCAGCATGTTTTGAAACGGGCGGGGCGCAAAACCCTGCCTTTTTCTTGTGCGTTTAGCGGCAAAGTGGGCGCATGGCGCTGGTTTCGAGGTGCAGGTGATCACGGTGCGCGGCGTTGTATTCGGGCGTGAGGACGGTGCCGAAGCGCTTGCAGGCGCTATCGCGGATGGTGCGCAGGAAGGCGCGGATCTGCGGCGAGGTGGCGTTCCAATCGCCCAGCACGCTGATGCGCCGCCCATCGGCAAGGCGGAAGGCGGCGATATCCACCGCGTTGGCGGTGGCGTGGGCAGAGAGCCGCCGCGTGCCCGCCACATTGCGGCAGGAATAACTGCCCATCGTTTCGATCCGGGCGAGCGGACTGCCGAGGATCTGGCGGGCAGCGCGGTCTACGCCAAACCGCACCCAATTTTGCATGGCGAGCGCCAAGGGGCAAGAAACGGGGCCGAGGTTGGTGATCGCCAAGCGTCCGGCATCGCCTTGCAGCCAGTCCAGCCTGACCGTGCCCTGTGTGGCGCAGCCTGCGCCAAAGAAGCGATCGGGCAGCGGGGTGAAGTTTGCTTGCGCTGTGCCCAGGCTGGCAAGGCAGGCCCGTCCTTGCGGGGTCTGGTTGATAGCTGCGCCCGTATTTCGCGCAGGAGGGCGTTGCGGCCCATCGGGCGCACCGGCGCAACCCGCGAGCAGCGTGGCCAATAGCAGCGCGGTAACGACTTTTATGCCCATCGGCGAAGTCTGGCACAAGGCGTTGACCGGCGCGTTAACAACGCGCCGGATCGTGCATAACGAGAGATGGAATCAGGCGATTAGCCGAGCTTGCGCAAGGGTTCCGATCCGTCCCAATTCTTGCCGGCATCCTTTATCATCTGGAAGATGCCGTCGGCTCCGGTCATGTTCTGGAGCAGTTCGATGACGTGGCCGGGGCCGCCTCCGGCATCGACATAGATCACCGCGCCATCGGCACCGACGGTTCCCTCAACAAGGATCTCCGCGCCCGCATCGGCACAGGCTGCGCGGGCTTCATCGATGGAATCCACGAAGATGCAGATGTGGTGCAGGCGGTCGGTTACCGCATATTCGCCAGTGTAGATCGATGGTTCGGCGTTTTCCGCGCGGATCAGTTCAATCTGGACATCTCCCCAATAGGCGATGGCGATGGAAAAGACCGCGCCTGTGGGCACACCTTTGTATTTGCAATCGCCCAGCGCCACGTTCTCCATCAGGTAGAACGGGCCGACGCCCATCGTCTCGGTCCAGTATTTTACCGCCGCATCAAAGTCTTGCGGGAGATAGGCGAGCTGGCCGACCGGGCCAAGGTCTGTGATCTTGCGGGTCATGCGAATAGCCCTTCTGGAGCTTCGAGCAGGTTCTTGAAGGTTTGCAGGAACTGCGCACCTGCCGCGCCATCAATCGCGCGGTGATCGACCGAGAGGGTGAAGGAGATACGGCTTTCGAACGCGATTTCGCCGTTATCCGCCTCGACCGCGACGCGGTTCACCCCGCCCACGGCAAGGATCGCACCTTGGGGCGGGTTGATGATCGCATCGAAGTTTTCGATGCCGAACATGCCGAGATTCGAGACGGAGAAAGTGCCGCCGTCCATGTCTTCATAGCCGAGTTTGCCTGCTTGTGCCTTGTCGATCAGGGCGCGGGTGGTGGCCGCGATCTGGGCTATGTGCATGCGGTCTGCCTGCCGGACGATGGGCGTGACAAGGCCTTTGGGGCTGGCCACGGCGATCGACACATCGGCATGGGCAAAGCTGTTCACAGCATCGCCATGAACCTGGACGTTGACATCTGGATGGCGGACCAGCGCGAGGGCGACGGCCTTGACGATGTAATCGTTGATTGATGCCTTTGCACCGAGCACGACATTGGCGGTTTTGCGCAAGGCGATCAGATCATCCACCCGCGCCGATGAGCGCAGATAGAAGTGCGGGATGGTCTGCTTGGCCTCGGTCAGGCGTTTGGCGACGATCTTGCGGATCTTGTCGAACGGTTGGACCGTGGCGGGATTGGCGACCAGTTCGAACGCAGCACCGAACACGGGCGCAGCCGCCGTGGTCGGCTTTACCAGTGCAAGGACATCGGCCTTTGAAATGCGACCTCGCGGGCCGGTACCGGTGATGCCGGACAATGCGATGCCGTGGGTTGCGGCAAGGCGGCGGGCGAGTGGTGATGCGAAAGCTTCGGCACTGTCCTCGATCAGCGTTGCGCTGCCCTTCAGCGCGGCGGCGCGTTCGGGGCGGGTGGCCTGGACCACATCCTGATAGGTGATGCGGCCATTACGGTCCGATCCTGCGATGGGTTCAATGTCCACGCCTTCGGCTTCGGCAAGCTTGAGCGCTTCGGGGCTGATTGCGCGGTTGGTGACGATCTTCCTGGGTGCGCGTGCAGGTTCTGCCGCAGCCGGAGCTGGTGCAGCGGCGGGCGCAGACGCAGGCGCGCTGCTGCCAGACTTTGCCGCAACCGATGTTTCAGCGGGCTTGAAGCCTGCGATGAAAGCGTCGATTTCGGCATCGGGCGTATCGGCATCGGCAAAGACGCCAAGCAGCGCGCCCACGGGATGGGCGTCTTCGCTGGCAGGTGTCAGCAGGCGTTTGAGCACTGCGTCGTATTCCGCCTCAACCTCATTGGTGATCTTGGCGGTTTCGATCAGGCAAAGGACTTGGCCCTTGGTAAAGGCGTCGCCTTCCTTGACCATCCATTCGGCGATGGTGCCCTCGGTCATTTCGATGCCCCATTTGGGCATGCAGAACGGGCGGATATTGGCCATGTTCTGGCTCCTCAGCGGTAAGAGAGAACCTTGCGCACCGCCGCTTCGATCTTGTCGACCGAAGGAAGGTAGGCAGATTCCAGCTCGCGCGCGAATGGGACGGGGGTGTGTGGCGGATTGACGGCCAAAGGTGGCGCTTTCAGCGCAGCAAAGGCCTTTTCGGCAACCAGCGCGCAAATGTCGCCTGCAAGGCTGCACCGTGGCGGGGCTTCGTCCACCACGATCAGGCGTCCGGTGACTTCGACCGAATCGAGGATGGTTTCTTCATCGAGCGGGCTGGTGGTGCGAAGGTCGATCACATCGCAACCGATGCCTTCAGCTGCGAGCCTATCCGCCACCGCTTCGCAAAAGCCGAGGAGGAGGCCGGTGGAGACGATGGTGACGTCTTGTCCGGCGCGGCTGAGGCGGGCGTGACCGAACGGGATCATGTATTCAGGATCGTCGGGCACTTCGCCGCTCATCCCGTAAAGCGCCTTGTGTTCAAGGAAGATCACCGGATCATCATCGCGGATGGCGGTGCGGAGCAGGCCCTTCACGTCGGCAGGGGTGCTGGGCATGACGACCTTGAGGCCGGGCATGCCGGTGAGGATCTGGTGAACGGCCTGGCTGTGCTGGGCCGCAGCGTTGTAGCCCGCGCCATAGGCCATGCGGATGACCGCCGGGCACTTGGTCTTGCCGCCGAACATGTAGCGGAATTTGGCGAGCTGGTTCCAGATCTGGTCGAGGGAGACGCCGATGAAATCGGCAAACATCAGTTCGGCAATCGGGCGCTTGCCCGAGAGTGCGAGCCCTGCTGCCGCGCCCATGATCGCGCTTTCCGAGATGGGCGTATCGATTACGCGATCAGCGCCGAATTTGCCGAACAGGCCGGTCGAGGTTGACCAGATGCCGCCGATGGCTTCGGGGCCGCCGGGCGTGCCCATGCCACCGACAATATCTTCACCCAGGCAGACGACGTTTTCGTCGCGAGCCATTTCTTCTGCGATCGTCGTAACAACGGCGTCGCGGTACATCATTTTTGGCATAAGTCCGCTCCCCGGCTTAGTACGAGATATAGACGTCGGTGAGGACGTCTTCGGCGGTGGGACGATCAGCGGCTTTGGCTTGGGCGACCGACTCTTCGATGACTGCGAGCACTTCGGCATCCAGCGCATCGAGATCGGCGTGGTCCAGCACGCCTGCATCGGTCACGCTCTTGCGGAAGTTCTTCAGGCAATCGCGGAATTCGCGGATACGGTCGAGTTCGCCCGGGCCGCGATAGCGCTGCGGATCGCCTTCGAAGTGGCCGAAGAAGCGTTCGGTATCAAACTCAACCGCTGCCGGGCCATTGCCGGGAACGCGCACATATTCGAGCACTTCGCGCATGGTTTCAAACACGCTGAAGAAATCGGTGCCATCGCCGCGCCACACTTTCATGCCGAAGGCTTCGGCGCGGCTGGCGATATCGCGCTGTGTGCCGACGGCGTATTCAAAGCCGGTGTGTTCGGAATAGTGGTTGTTTTCGAACACGAAAATCGTGGCCGCCTTGGTGACGACGGCCATGTTCATGGCTTCGAACGTGGTCCCCTGATTGCAGGCACCATCGCCCGAGAAGGTAATCGCGACGTGGCCTTTGCCATCGATCTTGCAGGCAATGCCCGCGCCGACTGCGATCGGTGCGCCCGCGCCCACAATGCCGTTTGCGCCCAACATGCCCTTGTCGACATCGGCGATGTGCATTGATCCGCCCTTGCCTTTGCAAAGGCCTTCGCGGCTGCCCCAGATTTCCTTCATCATGCCGTTCACATCGCAGCCTTTGGCAAGGCAGTGGCCGTGGCCGCGATGGGTGGAGACGATCTTGTCCTCTACCGAGAGGTGTTCGCACACGCCGACCGCGACGGCTTCCTGCCCGCAGTACAAGTGTGTGAACCCGGCGATTTCACCGGTTTGAATATCGACGTGAAGGCGCTCCTCGAATTCGCGGATCACTTTCATCTGGCGGTAAGCGCGCAATAGCGCCTCGCGGCTCAGTTGCATCCTTGGTCCTTACCTTTTGTTTTTGAAGTTGTGTTTTCAAACGTTGCGTGCGGCACAAAGCCCACCCCGCTGCGACTAACCTCACTGCGTTCGGTAAGTCTCGCTGCCCTCCCGCTTGCGGGAGGGCAGATGTTGCGCATTATTCCCCCCTCCCGCTTGCGGGAGGGGTTGGGGGTGGGCTTGTTCCAGCGCAAAGCCATCATCAAAGCCCGAGCACAGTGCGGGCGATGATGCCCGACTGCACTTCGTTGGTGCCGCCGAAAATTGTCCACGCGCGGCTGTTTAGATAGCGGGCCGAGGCGACTTGTGCTGCTTTGGAATGCACCGGGGCCGGGGCGTTATCGCCATAGAAGGGGCGCGCGAATTCGAGTTGCAGGCCTGCGGTACCGTAAAGATCGACCGCGAGCAGATCGACATCCTGCCGCAAGTTTGATGCGAGCAATTTGCACAGCGAGGTTTGCGGACCCGGCGGGCGGCCTTTGGCCACTTCGGACAGGATTTTGAGTTCGATCATTTCCAGCGACTGGATGCCAAGGCGCACTTTGGCCATGCGGCGCTTCCATTCGGCATCTTCGGCCAGGACCCCGCCACGGCCATCGGGCTCATCGGCGGCGGCGGCTTCAAGCTGACCCAGATCATATTCAAGCTTGGGTGAATGGCATGACCCGCCGCGTTCGTTTTCGAGCAGGAACTTGGCCAGCATCCAGCCATCGCCCTCTTCGGCCACGCGGTCTTCCACCGGCACGATCACGTTTTCGAGGAAAACCTGATTGACCTCGTGATCGCCTGCCAGCGTTAGAAGGGGGCGGACCTGTATGCCGGGCTGGTTCATATCGACCAGCAGGAACGAAATGCCCGCCTGTTTTTTGCCTTCGCTATCGGTGCGGACAAGCGCAAACATCTTGTTGGACCAGTGCGCATGCGTGGTCCAGATTTTCGAGCCGTTGAGCTTGTAATAGGTGCCATCATCCGACAGCGTGGCGCGGCATTGCAGGCTGGCAAGGTCTGATCCGCTGCCGGGTTCGGAAAAGCCCTGGCACCAGTAATCTTCGCCCGACAGGATGCGGGGCAGGTACTTGGCCTTTTGTTCGGGCGTGCCGAAAGTGTAAATCACCGGGGCGACGAGTTTGAGGCCGAGTACGGTGAGGTTGGGAGCGCCCGCCAACGCGCATTCTTTTTCGAAGATATAGCGCTGAACCGGGCTCCAGCCCGTGCCGCCTGCTTCGACCGGCCATTGATAGGCGAGCCAGCCTTTTTCATTGAGGATTGCGTTCCAGCGCTGGCCGATATCGGGCTCGACAAAGACGGTGGGCGATGCGGCAGCGCCGTCCTTGATTTCGGGCAGCAAGTTGGTGGCCAGAAATGCGCGCACTTCGTCGCGGAAAGCCAGTTCTTCGGGTGAAAGGGTGATGTCCATCGGTTCTATCAGCGTTCGAGGATGGTCACGGCCGAAACGCCCGGCGCGCCATAGACATGGGTGAATGCAGTTTTGGGATCGCCGGGGACTTGCCGACCGCCACCATCCCCGCGCAATTGTACGACGTTTTCATAGACCTGCCGCAGGCCCGATGCGCCGATGGGTTCGCCGCAAGCAAGGCAGCCGCCATCGGTGTTGACGGGCAACTTGCCGCCGATTTCGGTCAACCCTTCGGCCAGCCAGCGTTCCTGATCGCCATCGGCGCAAAAGCCGTTTTCGGCCATGTGCATGATTTCAGCGCCCGCTTCGGTATCCTGCAACTGGGCAACGGCAATGTCTTCAGGCCCGATGCCTGCCATGCGAAATGCATCGGCGCTGGCGATGCGGGTGGCTGTGGCCTTGCCGCCGCCGATATCGATTGACGGGGCGAAGACTTCAAAGCTGCCCGGAGGGCGCGTGCGCATGGCGGCGGCCTTCAGGCGGATCAGCGGTTTGCCCAGTTCGCGCGCCTTCTTTTCGCTGGCAAGGATCAGCGCGACGCCGCCTTCTGCGGGCGAGCAGAACATGTATTTTGTGTAAGGATCGGAAACCAGCGGCGCATCAAGGATGGTCTGGATATCGACCGGTTCGCGCCGCCATGCGTGATCGGCGTGGACGGCGTTGCGGAAGGCCTTGTTGGCGACGCGGGCGAGCGAGGTCTGGCTGATGCCGTGTTCGTGCATGTAGCGCGTGATCTTGTTGGCAAAGAATTGCGTCGTGATCATGTAGCCTGCATCGCCGTACCATTCGGGCAGGTTGTATTCGGACGGCAGGGCGTTGAACGCGCCGCGCGGGTGCTTGTCAAAGCCGACCGCCATGCCGATTTCAAATTCGCCAGACTTGATCGCCATTTGCGCCGAGAACAGCGCAGAGCCGCCTGCCGCGCAGCCATTGCGCACGTTGATGAACTGCACGCCGGTGAGGCCGAGGCGTTCGACCATCGTATCGGGATTGCCCGCAGCATCTGATCCGCCATAGGCGAACTGGACATCGGGCCATGCGATCCCGGCATCGGCGAGCGCTGCGCGCACGGCGACCACGCCCTGATCGAGGCCGGAGGTGCCATCGGTGCGGCCAAAGGGGTGAATGCCGATGCCGACGATGCAGACGTCCCCGCTCATGCGCTGGCTCCGATAGGTTGGAAGGCGTAGATCAGGACCGGTTCTGCGGCATCGGGATCGAGCGGGATCAGGGTCATTTCCAGCGGCATGCCGATGGTGATCGCGTCAAATGCAACATTGGTCAGCCGCGCTTCGACGATGACCTGGCCCGGCAGTTCGACGTAGCCGACCGGCCACGGGCGGAAGGCTTCCGGCCCGGCGTAAGGCGGGGATTTGGGGCGATAGCGCTGGATGGTGTAGGACCACAGCGTGCCGGTGCGCGACAGAGGGATAGGGGCAAAGCGATCCCCTGTTGGACACGGAAACACGATCCGCCCGCTCTCAAGGTCTTGCCCGCCAATCAGCCGAGGCTGGGCCTCGTCGGTGAACAATCCGTCTGCAATGGCGTGGCCGGTTACCTGCATTACTCTCCCGATCAGGTGCGATTCTTTAGTCGTCCCCTTAAGCCACCTGAAATGCCACTTTGCCGACTCTGCAAAACGCTAGGGTTGTCGCTTTTGCCAGGATGACCGATGAAGCGCCCCGCCGCTGCCAGCAAGATCAAGTGGCGAGCGAAATGTAGCCCAGCTGTGCGGCCTTGAAGACGGTCTGGCTGCGGTTGACCGCGTTCAGCTTCATCGAGGCGTTGTGGATGTGGAAGCGTACGGTGGCGCGGCTGCGGCTCATGATCATCGAGATTTCGAGATCGGTCTTCCCGATCGCGGCCCAGCGCAGACATTCCACTTCGCGTTTGGACAGGCGCGATCCCGAAGGCAGGGCCTGGGCCGAACCCATCGCGTGCACGTAGCTGGCGATGAAGGTGCGCGCATAGATGCCCAACGCATCGCCGATTTCGAGGAACACGTCGTCCAGTTCGGTGATGGCAGGATCGAGCGGGTTGAAGCTGACCGCGCCGATTTGCCCGAACGGCAGATGCACCGGCACGACGATGGCGCTGCGCGTCATCGCGCGGGTTTCAAAGTTCGTCAGGTCAATCGCGGTGAGATAGTGATTGGGCTGGCGCGTGTGGAAGCCGTTGGCGTTGGCCCAGAAAGGTTCGCTTTCAAAGCGGCAGGCCGATGTGATCGGCGAATCGAGCGCGATGCGCGAATTGCGCCACCACACTTTCTCGTCATTCCAGCCGAACACGTCCCGCGCGAGGATGTTACCGTCGGCATCAACGGGGGTGCGTTTGTCGGCAATATCGTGGGCAGGGGCGGCGCGCAGCCCCGCTGCCATGGCAATCTTGTGGAGTTCTTCGGCCGCGCGACGCACGTCCTTGGGACCTACGATCCGCACGGCGTCGATGGCTTCGACCGAAAGTTGCACAAACCTCTCCTGTTCTTATTGCCGTACCCATACCGGTCGCGCGCTTGCTAAACAACGGCGCGATTGGCAAAATCGCCTAGTCTTTTGCGCAGCGTGGCGGCATCTTAGACAGTGGTAAGGGTTACCTCCGAGGAGAGGTACGTGAATTTTGATCTGAACGAAGACGAAGAAATGCTGAAGGCTTTGGCCGAGCGCTTCGTTGCCAACAATTATGACTTTGATTCCCGCCGCGGTTACCTCGGCGGCTCGAACGGCTTTTCGCCGGATATGTGGGCGATGCTTTCCGAATTGGGGCTGATTGCTGCGCCGCTGGCCGAACAGAGCGGCGGCATGGCGCTGGATGCAACGGCCATTGCCACAGTGTTTGAAGCGCTGGGCAAGGGGCTGGTGGTTGAACCGCTGATCGAAAACGTGATGAGCGCAGCGCGCCTGTTCGAGCGGGTTGCGCCTGAAGAGATCAAGGCCGTCTGGATGAAAGCGCTGGCGACGGGCAGCCGCCGCATGGCGCTGGCCCATGCCGAACACGCAGCACGCGGCGGGCGGACCTATGTGGAAACACGCGTTGATGCCACGGGGGCACTGACCGGTGCCAAATCCTGCGTGCCCGCAGGGGCCGGGGTGGATGGCTATATCGTCAGCGTGCGCGAGAGCGGGGCTGTGACCAGTGCTGATGGCGTGGCGATGTATCTGGTGAGCGCCGATGCGCCGGGGCTTTCGGTCAATCCGTGGCGCATGGTGGACGGGGCGGTTGCGGTTTCGCTGACGCTGGCGGCGGTTCCGGCAATCCGGCTGGGTGGATCACTGGCGGATCTTGAAGAGAACGACCTCCTGGCATCGATTGCCCGATCAGCCGAGGCTGTGGGCATCATGCAGCATCTGTTTGATGCGACGCTGGATTACTTGCGCACGCGCGAGCAGTTTGGCGTGCCGCTGGGCAGCTTTCAGGCGATCCAGCACCGCATGGCCGCGCAATATGCGGTGATCGAACAGGCGCGGGCGTTGCTGAACCTTGCCATCGTGTCTGCCGGATCAGACCGTTTTGCCTCTGCCGTCTATGGTCTGCGCGCGTTTATCGCGCCAGCGGCGGTGGAATTGGGGCATGAGATGATCCAGTTCCACGGCGGCATGGGCGTGACCGATGAACTGTTTATCGGGCACGGGCACAAGCGGCTGCTGGCGATTTCGCGCTGGCCCGATGATCCTGAAGTGGCGCTGGACCGGTTTGCTGCGGTGGGTTGAGGCGGTTGGCGCATAGGCTGTAAGCCCACCCCCGACCCATCCCGTAAACGGGAGGGGGGAAGAAGGGGAAATCACTTCGTCATTGCCAACCCCGCCCAGCGGGGAGACGCAATCCAGATCGCGGTGTATGGCGCTCTGGATTGCTTCACTGTGCTCGCAATGACGACGTTGGGGGTTATGCTTTGGCGGGGCGGTCTTTCAGCCAGCCGATGCCGCGCCGGAGCAGGTCGTAGAATACCGGCAAGTCCCATGCGCAGCGATCCACTGTGGGCCACCAATCGAGCATGGGTTGAAGGTCATAGTGTCCGCGACAATGGCCTAGCGTGTTATAGAGCACTGCGCCTGCGCCGTGGTCTTTCAGGTACATGACCGGGTGCGTGCCGATAGCGTCTGCCGCTTCGACAAAGCCGGTGCCGGGGACGGTGCATTCGGTTTCGAGCAGGACGTGCAAGTGCCCGTGGCATTCCATGTGATAGAGCTCGTCCGTGGTTTCGAACGGTTCGATCCCCCGGGTCAGCGGGTGATCGGGGTCTGCCACGGTGACGGTGTAGGGCGCGATGGGCGGGTGGCTGATGAACTGGCTGCCGAGCATGTCCATCATCAGCGGTGCCCAGCGCGGCGCATCCCACAGGCCCTTGTTCGGCCCGTCTGCCAGCAGGCGCAGCACCGAATTGGTGCCGTGGAGCGCATACCAGCGCCCGCCAGCTTCAAGCCAGCCGCGCAAGGCTTCCTGCGCTTTTAGCGAGGGGGTGACATCGCAGGTGTAGGTGATCAGGATATCGGCGGCCTTGATCGCCTCGATGTTCTCGTAATCCTCGAACACGCGGGTGCGCACGGATGGGTCTTCGGCAAGGAGCTTGAGCAGTTCAAGCCGTGCAAAGTCCATATCGTGCCACACGCCGCCACAGACGAGTACGCAATCAATGCGGGGAGGATGCGCCGTATCGGTCATTCAGCGGCCCCTGCGCCCAGATATTTGTCGAGCGTCTGGTGGAACTGGCGGATGCGGATTTCCTGATAATCGCCAAGGTTGATCTTTCCGGTTTTCGAAGCATGGAGGCCATCCTGCACATAGGGCAGGTTGTCCATGTCCTGTTCGAACACGTGACCCAAAACGCCCAGTTCAGGCGCGTCGGTCCATTTCTGGTCTTTGGTCAAAAGCTTCATCGGCACGCCGTGCGGCATCGGATCACCCTTCTTGACGCGCGCAATGATGCGCACTTCCATCAGGCAGGTGTCGGGCGTTTTTCCGGGACGCCAGCGGTAGACGATGTTCGGCATGAACCCGCCCCAGGGCGCGAAGTTGGGGAACACGTTGTAAACCAGGCCGTCGAGCAATTCGGCATCGGTGGCGTCATCGTGATCATAGCCGGTTTGCGCGGAATAGCCTGCGCGCATGGCAGCGCCCAAGGCGGCGCGCGCCGTCATGCCTTCGGGCACGCTGACGGCGAAGGGATCGCCCGCCGCGTCATAATTGTCGGCGCTGCGGCCATTGTACTTGCAGAATTCGTCAACGATCCACTGCTGCGTTTTGCCATCGGGATCGACGTGCGGGGACATGATCCCGAACGGCACATGATTGACGTTCACATTATCGCCATAGATCCAGTAGGCGCTGTTGGCATCGCCGGTGAAGGGCAGCAATTGCGGGTGCGTGACGACCGTGTGCCACGCCTCCATGAAGGCTTCGGCGGTCACCTTCCAGTTGGCCGGGACTTCCTTGGCCACCCAGATGACAGTGGTGCATTCTTCATGCCGCCAGCGTTTGAAGAATTCGGGCAGGGGGGCGAGGTATTCCTCAAGGCTGGGGCCGCCCTTTTCCTCACGCAAGAAGATATAGCCAGCCCAACGGCCGACTTCGGCTTCGGGAAGGGACATTTTTTCAGCCGATAAGTGCTTGAAGTCCCATGAACAGGGCATGCCGTCAAAGCTGCCGTCCTTGTTCCACGCAAAGCCGTGGAACGGGCAGGTAAATTTGTCCGCCGTGCCATCTTCGGTGCGCAATTTACGGCCACGGTGCAGGCAGACGTTGTGCATCGCCTTGACGCTGCCATCTTCCTGACGGCTGATCAGCCAAGACCGGCCCGCGTTTTCAAACACGGTGTAATCGCCAGCTTCGGGGATATCTTCTTCGCGGGCGGCGAATTGCCAGACGTGGGGCCACATCTTTTCGCGTTCCAGACGGGCGAAGTCCTCGCTGGTATAGCGACTGGCGTCCAGCGGTTCGGAGCCACGGTATTCGTAGCTTTCTTCGGTGAGGATCGCGGGCGCGGGGCGCGAATCCTGCGCCAACAGTTCCTGCCAACTGATTGCTTCGCTACGTGCCCTGCCGCCTTCAAGGGTATCGCGGCCCATGTTGGGATCGCTGTCAGCCATTTTTGTTTCCTCACCCACGATTCACGCCCGCGTCTCGGGCAATGCCGCCGGTTTTGATCCACGCACGCGCGCAAGTCACCTTGCTGAAAGCATAGGTTGCACAGGCGCGTGGCAAGCGTAACCACTTGCACGATAAATTCTTACGGATTCTCGCGGGAGAGAACAGTGTCAAACAGGCTTGCAGGTAAAGTCGCGCTTATCACCGGTGGTACGACCGGGATTGGCGCAGCAACAGTGGCGCGGCTGAGTGCCGAGGGTGCAAAGGTGTGGTTCACCGGATCGAAAGAGGAGGCTGCCGCTGCGCTGGTGGCTGAAACCGGCGCGACTTTTCGTAAGCACCGCGTGCAGGAAGCTGCCGCATGGGCACCGTTGATCGATGAAATCATCGCGACCGAAGGCCGTCTCGACATCGTGTTTGCCAATGCGGGCACCGAAAGCGGCGATGCCAGCATTGAAGATGTGGGCATCGAGGGTTGGGACAATGTCGTGGCGGTCAACCAAACCGGTGTGATGCTGACCGTGCAGAACGCGATTTTGGGTATGAAGCGCAATCCCGAAGGGCCTGCGGGATCGATCATTATCAACTCCTCGATGAATGCGACGCGCCCCTTAGGCAATTATGTGACTTATTCGGTGACCAAGGCGGCGGTGTGCGCGCTGGCCAAATCGGCGGCGGTGCATTGCGGGCAGCAGGGCTATCGCATCCGCGTCAACGCGATTTTGCCGGGCGTGGTGGAAACCCCGCTGATCCAGCAGATCATGAATGCGCAGCCCGATCCTGCGGCGGCGCGTGCGATGTATGAAGGCATGGCTCCGCTGAAGCGCATGGCGCAACTGAATGAAGTGGCCGGATTGGTCGCCTATCTTTCGAGCGATGAGGCCGGGTTCATCTCTGGCGCAGAATACGCAATCGACGGTGCGACGACCGCCGGAATGATGGGGGTTTGAGGTTGATGGAATTATCTGCACAACGGCTGAAGGGCCGCGTCGCCTTTGTATCGGGCGGACTTCGCGGCATCGGCCTTGCCTGCGCCCGGCGGTTTCTGGCCGAGGGTGCCGAAGTGGTGCTTTCAGATCTTGATGCCGAAGATGGCGATACCGCGCGCGAGGTGATGGCACAGCTTGGCCAGGCCGCCAGCTATATCAGCGCCAACGTGGCCAAAGAGGAAGACTGGGGGCGCGCGATTGCACTGGTCAAGGAACGCCACGGCAAGTGCCATATCCTTGTGAACAATGCCGGGATCGATCTGACCGGCCCGGTAGAGGATATGACGCTTGAGGGCTGGCGGCGGATCATGTCGATCAATGTCGATGGCGTGTTCCTTGGCACCAAGCATTTCGTGCCGCTTATGGCGCAAAGCGGCACCGATTTCCGGGGCGGTTCTTCGATCATCAATGTCAGTTCGATCATGGGTCTGGTGGGGATGAACGAGGTTTCGGCCTATAACGCCAGCAAGGGCGCGGTGCGGCTGTTTACCAAAGGCATCGCGATTGAATTTGCGCAGAAGAAAATGCCGATCCGCGCCAATTCGCTGCACCCCGGCTTTGTCGAAACGCCATTGTTGAAGGCGGGCTTCCAGCGCTGGGTCGATCAGGGCTTTGCCGAAAAGCCCGATGATCTGGTGGCAGGTGTGGTGGGGATGACGCCGCTTGGTCGCCTTGCCCAACCTGAAGAGCTGGCTTCTGCCGCGTTCTTCCTCGCATCTGAAGATTCAAGTTACATGACCGGTGGCGAGCTTGTCATCGACGGGGGATATACGGCGCAATGACAATCGCTTTGGACAACGTGGTGGCCGTGGTCACCGGGGCTGCGGGCGGGATCGGCCGCGAACTGGTGAAGGCGATGAAGGCCGCCCATGCGGTGGTGATCGCCACCGACATGGCCGCTTCGGCAGATATCGAGGGCGCGGATCACTATTTGCAGCATGACGTGACCAATGAGGCTGATTGGCAGGCGGTGGCCGCGCTGGTGCAGGAAAAGTACGGGCGGCTGGATGCGCTGGTGAACAATGCCGGTATCTCTATCGTCGGCAAGTTTGACGAGACGCCGCTTGCCGACTTTCACCGGGTGAACGCGGTGAATGTGGATGCGGTCATTATCGGCTGTCAGGTGTTACTGCCATTGCTGCGCGGGGGTGGCAAGGCGCGCGCAGGTGGCGCTTCGGTGGTCAATTTCTCAAGCGTGGGCGGATTGCGCGGCGCGGCCTTCAATGCGGCCTATTGCACCAGCAAGGCTGCGGTGAAGATGCTGTCAAAGTGCCTTGGCGCCGAGTTTGCCGCGCTTGGCTATAACATCCGCGTCAATTCGGTGCATCCCGGCGGGATCGATACCAGCATGTTGGGATCGATCATGGACCGCTATGTGGAACTGGGCGCGGTGCCATCGCGCGAGGTTGCACTGCAAGGCATTGTGGCCAACCACCCGATTGGCCGCATGGGCCGTCCTGATGAAATGGGCGGCGGCGTGGTCTATCTGTGTTCGGAGGCCGCAAGCTTTGTTACGTGCAGCGAATTCCTGATGGATGGCGGTTTCAGTCAGATTTGATAGTCAAAGTGGGGCGGGGCATTGTTGCTCCGCCCCATTTTTTCAATCAGCAAAAATCGTGCGGTAGGCCCGGCGCGTAAATTTCCATGCGCCGTCAATCTTGCGCAGTTCGTCGGTGTAGCATCCGGTGGTGTGGATGCGTTTGCCTGTGGCGGGATCGTCGTAAATCTCGATGGTGTAGGCGATGGCATTGGCCTTATCGCCATCCACTTCGATGGATCCGGGTTGCATGAAGTAGATCATCGGTTTGGTGCAATTGTCCAGACCGTAATGCTTCATCGATTCCACCCAGCCTGAAACGATCACGTCCTTGCCGGTAAAGCCGCCAAGATCGGGATAATCGGGCAGTTCCCAATAGGCATCTTCTGCCCAGATTGAACCCCACAGTTCGGCGTCCCTGGTCATCACGCCGTGGGCGTGGGTGTCCATCAATTCGCGGATGGCGGTGCGATCCTCGATTGGTCCGGTAAATGGCATTGGCGCTTAACTCCTTACCAAGCGTGGGTTTCACCGTTCCATTTCAGGAAATCGCCCGATGTTTCGAGCGTCCAGTTGGCCGCGACATTACGGATGCCGGTGGCGCTCTCTTCGGGCGTGAGGTCCGCGCCTTCGCCGCCCATATCGGTTTTCACCCAGCCCGGATGAACAAGGCCAATGATCACGCCGCGATCCTTGAGGTCAACCGCGACCGAGCGCATCATGCGGTTGAGACCGGCTTTGGCGGCAACATAGGCGTAGAAACCGCCATAGGGCCATGTCGAGGCGGCAAGTTGGCTGGAGATGTTGATGACTTTAGCGCCTGCTCCCAAGCGGGGGAGGAAGGCGTGCAAGACGCGCAGCGGGCCTTGCACCATAATGCGGTTGGTATCGTCCCACGCTGCCCAGTCTGCACCGTCAAGTTCGGGGGCTTCGGGGCCAGCGATCCCGGCGACGTTGTAGAGGATGTCGATGGCAGCGCTGCCGGTATCGGCAGCACCGGCCTTGACCGAGGCGTCGTTGCCGACGTCCATCTGATGGACGGTCAGACTGCCGCCTGAAGATGCGGCCAGATCGGCAAGGCTGGTTGCGCCCTGCGGATCGCGCACCAGCGCCAGTACCTGGTCCCCTGCTGCGACGTGCTGCCTTGCCAGTTCCAGCCCGATCCCGCGCCCTGCGCCGGTAATTGCGACGATAGCCATAGTGCCTGCTCTCCCATCTTGGTCCCGCGCTGTGCCGGGATGTGTTGGCGATTGTTTGCACCAGTGGTGCCGGTGGGACTACTGGTGTTTCAGCGAGAAATCCGGCTAGCCTGCCGCAAATTTGGAGGGCAGGGCCTCAGGCCTTGTAAAGCGCCCTGATGGCTTGCATCGAAAGTTGAAGGACCATGTCGATGCGCTCTTGCCCGAAGACGGGGCGGTGCAACAGCAGGCCCGAATGCACCGCAATCGCAAAGTCGCTGCCCAGCTTCATCGCGTGCCACTGATCGCGCCATTGCGGGAACGATTCGATCATTTCGGCGGTCCACACTTCGTCATAGCGGCGGGCGGCGGGTTCGAACGCGGCGTTGAGTTCCGGATCGGTGCGCGCGGCCACGGCCAGTTCGACATAGGCGGCATATTCGCGCGTTTGCACGCTGCGCCAGTGTGCCTCCGTTGCCAGATCGATTAGTTCCACGTCGCTACGCTGCGCCACTGTGCCCAGATAATCATCGAGAAACAGGCGGATGCGCTGGTAGAAAATGTGATCGACCACGGCTGCGACCAGATCGATGCGTGTGGCAAAGTGGTGGTGCATGGCCCCGCGTGACACGGCTGCGCGTTCTGCCACTTGTGCAGTCGTTAAACCGGCATAGCCGCCGCTTACCAGACAATCGACCGCAGCTTCGAGCATTTTAAGCCGCGTTTGCGCGGATTTGCGTTGCTGCCAGCGCACGGGTTCATCGCCCAGAGCGGAGGGGCGCATCGCATCGAGCATGCGCTTTTGCATGGTGGAACCGGACATCGTCATCGTCCTGTCATGCCTTTTCGCGCTTGCCAAGACCTCCTGACAAAACCGCTAGTAGGCACATCACCAAGGATAGGATCATAAAACAGGCAGCATCGCCTGTTATTTGGCGATTCGTGAAAGGAGGCGACCGGCGTGAAATGTCGGCGCCCGACCATGGGAGGGAATTGATGAAAGCGATAAACGCCATTCGTCTGATGTCCGGGCTTTCGGCCTTGGCACTGGTCACCGCGCCCACGTTTGCCGGAGCCCAAGAGGCACAAGCCGAAGCCAGCACAGGCGGCATCAGCGAAATCATCGTTACAGCGCAAAAGAAGGCCGAGAGCATCCAGTCGGTGCCGATCTCGATTGCGGCTGTCAGTGGCGAACAACTTTCGGCGATGAACGTGACCACGTTGCAGGCGCTGCAAGGCTCTGTTCCCAACGTGCAGATCGATAATTTTGCCAATACGCCCAACAATGCGGTGTTCACCATTCGCGGCATCGGCGTGATCGAACCCGATCCCTACGCCGGCAATACCGTGTCGATCGTGGTTGATGGCGTGCCGCAGTTCTTCTCGATGGGGGCGCTGCTGGATACATATGACACGGGCCGCGTTGAGGTCCTGCGCGGGCCGCAAGGCACGCTGTTTGGTGCAAACACCACAGGCGGCGTTGTCAACGTGGTGACGAACCAGCCGACCGGCGAATTTGGCGGTTATCTGCGCGGCACATACGGCAACTGGAACCGGTTTGATGTGAATGCATCCATCGAGGCACCGCTGGTTAAAGATGTGGTGAGCCTGAAGGTTTCGGGCATCCACACCCAGCGCGATGGCTGGGTAACGAACGTGTGGAACGGCGAGGACATGGGCCGCAAGAACGTGGACGCGGTGCGCGGCCAGTTGCGTATCACGCCCAATTCCGATCTGACGGTTACGCTTCAGGGCGAATATGTGGCCGCGCGCAATGGTGCGCCGATTGTCGTCAACGGTGGGTTGCCGGGTGAGGCGAACCATGTTCCCGAAGGCACCTTCTGGAATGGTGCCAAGCTGCCGATGTACCGCAGCCCCTGCGCTGTGCCCAACCAGCCTTGCGTTGCGCCAGACGAATATCTTTCGGGCAACAATGAAGTGCCGGACCAGTCGGACATGACGACGAAGTTCTTTGTCGGCACCATCCAGTACGACAACACTGCGCTGGGCGATATTACGGCGATCACCGGTTACAAGCGTTTCACCCTGTTCGAATATACCGATCAGGATGGCACGGCGAAAACCAACAATGCCACCCGCCGACGCACGCAAGGCTGGCAGTTCAGCCAGGAATTGCGCAGTTCATTCGATGTGGGCGACAGGTTCAATGCCGTGGCCGGTCTGTTTTATCTGAAGACGGATTATAACCACTACCAGATGTACCATCTGGACTTCGCGCTGCCGGGCCTGATCCAGTATAATGTTCAGGATCAGGCAACGGAATCGTTTTCGGCCTTTGTCCAGAGCTATACCCAATTGACAGACCGGCTGAAGCTTTCAGCAGGCATCCGCTATACCCATGACAAGATCGATGCGCGTTCAACGCTCGACACCGGGCTTGGCAGTGAAGCGCTGACATCGGCGCAATGGGACAAGTTCGATGTCGTGTTCCCCGGCAGCCTTGATGTGGGCGGCAAGAAGAGCTGGAACAATGTCGGTTGGAAGATCGGCCTTGATTACGAGCTGGCGCAGAACCAGTTGCTTTATGCAAGCTGGGCGCGCGGGTTCAAATCGGGCGGCTTTACCGGGCGCATCGGCGTGGCGGCAGATGGCGATACGCCTTATGGCCCGGAAAAGGTCGATACGTTTGAAGCCGGTCTGAAGGCTGATTTCTTTGACCGCAAGGTGCGCGCCAACTTGTCGGTATTCTATACCAACTACCGTGATATGCAGGTTGCGCAGATCTATTTCGATCCGGACACCAACGTGCAAGGCAACCGCATTCTCAATGCCGCCCAGTCTGAAATCAAAGGCTTCGAGCTGGAGATGCAGGCCGTGCCGGTGGATGGTTTGACGCTGCGCGGATCGCTTGCCTTCCTTGATACGAAGTACAAGAATTTCCTGTATTTTGATCCGGTAGCTGGCTCCACACTCGATCTGGAAGGCTTTGCCTTGCAGAATGCGCCGCGCTGGGCATCGACGCTGGGCGCAAACTTCACCACGAAGCTGCCCGATGACAGCAGCGTGGTGGCCGATGTGAGCTGGATGTATACCGCGTCGAAGTTTTATACCGCCGTGGTCAACACCCCGCGTTCGACCATCCAGCCGACATACTATGTTGATGCGTTGCTGACCTATTACGGGCCGGACAAGAAGTATTCGATTGGCCTGTGGGGCAAGAACCTGTTCGACAAGCGTTACATTTCGACGGTGTACGACAGCCCCGGTTACATGGGTCTGGTCGGCTATGCTCCGCCACGCCAGTTCGGCGTATCGGCTGGCTTCAACTTCTGATCTGAAATCCTCCCTAGCCCTGGTTACTTCACTGTAACCGGGGCACTTTTTTGGAAGGACATGGGCCTTGATCGGGACTGACGACTTTATCGCCCGCGCAGGCATCGCCAATGCGCTGGCGCTGCATAGCCGGGGCGTTGACCGCGCCGATGCAAATTTGCTGGGCGCGGCCTATCACGACGATGCGACCGTCGATTACGGCTTTTTTGCAGGCCCTGCGGCAACGCTGGTGGGGGTATTGGTAGAGGCGCAAAAGGGCGCGTTGCCGACGCTGCACCGCACATCGAATTGCTGGATCAGGGTGGATGGCAATCGTGCCACATCTGAATCCTATGTCATCGCTTATGTTGAGGAAGAGGCGCTGCAACGCTGGGTGTTCGGGCGTTACCTTGACCGCCACGAATGCCGCGACGGGCAATGGCGGCTGACCCATCGCACCTATGTGCTGGACGGCAATAGCAACCGGGTGTCGACCGCAGCACGCAGCGATCCGCCGGTCGCGCCTGACCATTATGTCCCCGCAGGCGCAAAGGGGGCGGCTGATCCGGGCCGTGCCCTGCTCGCCTTTCATGCAGCCAGCGCCAGAGGAACGACTATGACCGCAACACCAGACCGCGAAGCCGCGCTTGAAGCCGCTCTTGCCAAAGCCGAAATCCACGACTTGTGCATGGCCTATGCGCGCGGGGTGGACCGCGCCGATGAAGCGCTGTTGGCATCGATTTTTACCGATGATTCAACCGTTATCTCCGGCGTCGTGAACGGATCGGGCAAGGACTTTGCGCGCGATATTGCCGCGTTTGTAAAGACCAACCTTGAAATGTGCTTCCATTCGGTTGCCAACGAATGGGTTGATGTGCGTGGGCATGAAGCCGTGGGCGAACATTACGCGATTGCGCAAATGGTGCAGGCCGGAACCGAAGTGCTGACCGGCGGGCGGTATATTGACCGCTATGTGAAGCGGGAGGGCAAATGGCTGATCTAGTCGCGCACGTTTGTGGCGGATTGGACCCATTCCCATCCATCGACGATGAAGCATGACGGCTTTTACGAAGCGCTGACCAACCGTGGCTGCTTTGGCAGTGCAGACCCCGTTTACGCCCACTGGGCAGCATAAGGAACACCGACATGGGCAAGATGGAAGGTAAAGTTGCGCTGATTACCGGCGGCGCATCGGGGTTGGGCGCGGAAGACGCGCGCGTGCTGGCGCGCGAGGGCGCAAAGGTGGTGATTACCGACATGCAGGCGGAACTGGGCGCGGAAGTAGCCGCCGGTATTCCGGGTTGCGTGTTCCTGCACCATGATGTGCGCGATGAGGCGCGCTGGCATGAAGTGGTGGCTGAAACCATTGCACGGTTCGGGCGGCTGGATGTGCTGGTCAACAATGCGGGGCTGGTGCGGTTCGGCACGGTCGAGGAATTGTCGTACGAGGAGTACAAGCTCCAGACCGATGTGATGGCGGGCGGCACGTTTCTGGGATGCAAGGCGGCGATACCGCACATGAGCCGGGACGGGTCGGGTTCGATCATCAACATGGCATCAGTTGGCGGGATCAAGGGGATCAGCGTTATTCCGGCTTATGCTGCGGCCAAGGCGGGCATCATCGGCATGACCCGTTCGATCGCGGTGCATTGCCGCGAACAGAACTATCGTATCCGCTGCAATTCGATTGCGCCGGGCGGCATTGTGACGCCGATGACCGCGCAGGCGCTGGCCGAGTTGCCCGCCGATGCTGCGGGGCTGGATCAGGTGCATAACCACGGCATGGGCCAGCCGAGCGATATTGCCAACATGGTGCTTTACCTTGCCTGCGATGATGGCCGCCACATTACCGGCACCAATATCGTGATCGATAATGGCGAAACGATGGGGTGAGCGGCGGGGTGAGCGGCGGGCATTTGTGCCCCTATCCTAAAAGCCAAGCGCCAGCCGCTGCGGACTCACGCATGATCCCCGGCAAAAGATCGAGAGAGGATCACTTGTTATGACCGCAGCGCGCCCGGACCATGTGCCTGAAGACCGTATCGTTGACATCGACATCTATATGCCGCCCGGCCTTGTGGAGCACGGGTTCCACAAGGCGTGGAGCGACCTGACCGCGCACAATCCGGCGGTGGTGTGGACTCCGCGCAATGAAGGCCATTGGATTGCGCTGGGCGGCGAGGCATTGCAGGAGGTGCAATCAGATCATGAGCGTTTTTCATCGCGCGTGATCGTGCTGCCCAAATCGATAGGCGAGCAGCATGGCCTGATCCCTACGACCATCGATCCGCCGCAGCACCGCCCCTATCGCCAATTGCTGAACGCGCATCTGAACCCCGCCACGATCCGTGGCCTGTCCGAAAGCATCCGTGCCACCGCGATTGAACTGATCGACGGTTTTGCAAGCCGGGGGCACTGCAACTTTACAGCGGAATTTGCCGAACAGTTCCCCATCCGCGTGTTCATGGCGCTGGTGGATATCGATGCGGCCGAAGCGCCAAAGATCCGCCACTGGGCCGAATGTATGACGCGGCCCGGGATGGACATGACGTTCGAGCAGGGCAAAGCGGCGTTCTTTGAATATCTGGCGCCGCTGGTGGATGCGCGCCGCGCCAATCCGGGTGGCGATATGCTGAGCGGGATGCTGGCCGCCGATATCGGCGGCCGCACCCTGACCCGTGATGAGGCGCTTTCATTATCGACGCAAGTGCTGGTGGCGGGGCTGGATACGGTGGTCAACGTACTGGGCTTTATCCTGCGCGAACTGGCGGATGACCCTGCGCTGCGGGCCGATCTGCGCGCGCGGGGTGCAGATACGATGCCGGTGGTGAACGAGCTGTTCCGGCGTTTCGGGCTGGTAACCATCGCGCGCGAGGTGCGCCAAGATACCGAATTTCACGGGCTTCAGTTGAAGGCGGGCGACATGATTGCGATCCCGACGCAAGTCCATGGACTTGATCCGGCGATCAATCCCGATCCGCTGGCGATAGATCCGGCGCGCAAGCGGGCGCGGCATTCGACGTTCGGCAGTGGGGCGCACATGTGCCCCGGTCAGGAACTGGCGCGCAAGGAGGTGGCGATCACGCTGGAGGAGTGGCTGAAACGCATTCCCGAATTCAGCGTGGGCACAGGCAGCGACCTTTCGCCCGTGCCCGGTATTGTCGGTGCGCTGCGCCGGATCGAGCTGGTCTGGCCTACCTAGCGCAAGGGACAGGTTGAGGCGAGGCGGGGTTGAGTTCATAAAAAAGGTCAAGCTGCCGGTTTTAATTGGCGGCATCGGAGAGTGTCATGTTTGAAGCCATCAATCCCCACGGTTTACCCGAACCCGCAGAACCCGGCGAACTGGCCTCTATCCGCTGCCCCGGTGCGCCGAGCATGCAGGAAATCGTGGGCCGCGATGCCTTGCCGCCGCCTGCGGTGCTGGCGATGGAGGAGCCGGCTTATCTGGGTAGTGCGCCGGTTTCGGTGAACCGCTATTTTGATCAGGATATTTTCGAGTCCGAGATCGAGAAAATCTGGAAAAAGACCTGGCAGTGGGTGTGCCGCGAGGATCACATTCCCGAGCCGGGGGATTTCTACACTTATGAAGTGGCGCACTTATCCTATGTGGTGGTGCGGCAGCAGGACATGTCGGTTCGCGCCTTCGTGAATTCGTGTTTGCACCGGTCAACCAAGTTCAAGCGCGGAGAGGGAATCGGTTCGGGCGACAGCCTGCGCTGCCCCTATCACGGTTGGACGTGGGACAATGACGGTTCGCTGAAGGCGGTGCCGTGCGCATGGGATTTTGCGCATATCGATCCTGCCAAAACCGCGCTGCCGCAATTGCGGGTGGGGCAATGGGGCGGTTTCATCTTTATCAATCCGAGCGCGGAAGGCCTAAGCCTTGAGGAATACCTCAGCCCCTTGCCGGAGCATTTCAAGGATTGGGACATCGCCAACCGGTACGTCGCGGTGCATGTTTCGAAGGACCTGCCGTGTAACTGGAAGACCGCGCAGGAAGCCTTCCTTGAATCGTATCATGTTCTGGAAACGCACCCGCAATTGCTGAAAGGCGTGGGCGATGCCAACGTGCAATACGATTGCCATTCCGACACGGTGACGCGCTTCTATGCCGCCAGCGGTGTCAATTCTCCGCACCTTGCCAATCCGCTTTCCGAAAAGGAATTGCTGGCCACGATGATCCTTGGCGACACGGATTCACGCGACGATAGCCTTGATGTGCAAGAGGGCGAAACCGCCCGCACGGTGATGGCCCGCCATTTGCGCAAGGTGATGGGCGCGCTTTACAAATGCGATCTTTCGGCCGTTTCGGACAGCGAGATGATCGACACCATCGAATATCACATTTTCCCTAACATGGTGCTGTTCCCAGGCTTGTCCTTGCCGATGGTCTATCGCTTCCGGCCGATTGGCAGCGATCCGAACCGCACCTTGTTTGAAATCCTGTTTCTGCGGCCCAATCCTGAAAATGGCGTGGCACCCGAACCGCCCGAGCCGTTCCATGTGGCCGAGCGCGACAGCTATGCGACCGCGCCGGGATTTGATGCGGCGATGGGCCATGTCTATGATCAGGATACGGACAACTTGCGCGCCCAGCAGCAAGGCTTCCGCGCCAGTGCCTTCGGCGTGCAAAACCTTGGCAATTATCAGGAATCGCGCATCCGCCATTTCCAGATGGTGATCGACAAATATCTGGCGGCAGAGGGCTGAAGCGATGTCATTCGATATGGAAGCCGAAGTCCGGGACCTTTGTGCCCGCCGGGATATCCACGATGCGTTATGCCGGTACATGCGCGGGCAGGACCGGCTGGATCCCGAATTACACCGCAGTGCGTTTCATGACGATGCCTGGGTTGATTGCGGGTTGATGCAGGGCACCGCCGATGAATTCGTGGCGTTTGCACAAGGTTTTCTGGCTGATCTGGGCGGCAGCCAGCACATTATCGGGCAGGCGCAGATCGATGTGCGTGGGGCTGAAGCCTCGGGCGAGGTCTATTTCTATGGCTGGCATCGCACGACCGAAGGTGGTGAGGCCAAGGATCTGGTCGTCGCTGGGCGTTATGTTGACGAATACACCTGCAAGAATGGGCAGTGGCGCATCAGCCGCCGCCGCGAAATAGTAGACTGGGCGCGTACCGACCCGGCGGCTGACGGTTTCCTTGAAGGCAACCCGCTGGTCAGGCCGGGGCGGCGCGGAACAGACTTCAGCCAGACCCGCGATTGGCCGGTTTGACAAAGCGATTCAAGAGGATGCCAAGATGACCGTCCAAGACACAATTTCCCGTTATTCCCCGGAGTTCGACGTGGCCGTGCGCGGCGATACGATCACGGCGGATCGTTATATCACGCGCGAATGGATGGATCTGGAAAACAAGCACTTGTGGCCCAAGGTCTGGCACCTGGGCGGGGTGTTGGCCGATCTGGAAGAAGAGGGCGATCTGGTCCGCCACAACTTTGGCAAGGAATCGGTGATCATGGTCCGTCAGGCCGACGGATCGGTGAAGGCATTTTACAACACGTGCCCGCATCGCGGAAACCGGCTGGTGTTGGGCGATGTGGCTTCTGCCCCGCGCATCACCTGCGGCTATCACGGCTGGCAATATGCGCCCGATGGCACGCTGGTGCATGTGCAGGACCCTGATGATTTTGCCGGTGGCAGCCCTTGCGGCAAAGTGAAGCTGGCGGAGCTGCGTTGCGAGACGTGGGGGCCGTTTGTGTTCTGGTGCATGGACGATGATGTGGCGCCGCTGCGCGAATGGCTGGCCCCGCTGACCGACCGCCTTGCAGGCTACAAGCTGGACAACTGGGTGCGGGTGTTTGCGGTTTCGGCAGATTGCGAATTCAACTGGAAGATCATCCGCGATAACTTCAACGAAAGCTACCACCTGCCCACGATCCATCCGGAACTGGCGACCTTCATCAACGATGGCCTGCCCACGACCGTGTTCGAGATGTATGAAAGCGGGCACAATGCGATGTGGATGATCGGCCATCAGGCCACGAGCCGCAAGGATTACGTCAGCGGCGACGTGCCTCCCGGCCTGTATGAAGCGGCGGAGGCCTGGGGCATTGATCCCAAGGAATATCGCGGCCGCACATCGGACATCCGCGAAGCTGTGATCAAGGCCAAGCGCGAGCGCGGCGCGGATGCTGGTTATGATTATAGCGCGATGACCGACCAGCAACTGGTGGATTATTTCCACTGCACGCTGTTCCCCAACCTGACGCTGACGATGTCTCCTGAACAGTGCCAGATCCTGCGCACCGAACCGCACCCGACCGATCCTGAAAAGTGCGTGTTCCAGCACTGGTGCCTGTATCCGCAGAACGAAAAGCTGGCCGAGGTTGTTACCCCGGTTGGGCCGGCTCCGCTGCGCCATGACGCGCTCACGCGGCATTCGGTTTACGGGGATGGGGTTTCGGTAGGCTATGTGGCCGATCAGGACCTTTCGATCGGCACGACCCAGCAACAGGGCCTCAATTCGCGCGGCTTCAAGGGCTGCATCTTGCCGGGGCAGGAAAAGCGCGTGCAGCGGTTCCATGAGCGGCTGAACGATTTTGTATTGAACAAGGATTGATGGCCATGCGCGCAATTGCAGTCACGCCCGGCCAGACCGGTCCGCACCTGATGCAGGTGGCCTTTATGGTCGATGACGTGGAGGCTGCGGCCAAGGCATGGATCGCCACGACCGGTATCGGGCCGTTCTATATGGTTCCGCACATCGAACTGGCGGAATTGACCTATCGCGGGGAACCGGGCGAGGGCTGTGACTTTTCGGTGGCGCTGGCGCAATCGGGCGGGATGCAGGTGGAATTGATCCAGCAGCACTGCGACCGCCCCAGCGCCTATCGCGATACGATTGCCAAGGGTGCGCAGGGCTTTCACCACTTCTGCATTTATACCGATGATTACGATGCCTGCCGCCAGCGTTATGTCGATCAGGGCTTTGTTGTCGCGGTGGACAGCAAGTTCGGAAACATGCGCTTCTGCTATGTCGATACATCGTCTGCGCTGGGCTGCATGATCGAGATTGTCGAGCAGGACGATGTCGAGACCGAGGCCTTTACGCGCATTGCCCAAGGCGCAGCTGATTGGGACGGTGTGACCGACCCGATCCGGCCTTTGTTCACTTAATAACTCATGAGAAAGGACTCAATGTCCATGAAATGCCCGATTGAAGACCGTCTTGAAATTCAGGACCTCATGATCGCTTATGCCCATGCGGTTGATACCGTCAGCGACATAGATGGCGTGCTTGACGTGTTTACCCCCGATGCCGTGTTCGATCTTTCGGGTATCGGCCTTGCTGCGCAACTGGGCCACGATGGCATCCGTGCATTCTTCACCAATGTTTTTGCCAACATGACGCACCACGCCCACTATCTGACGAACTTTGCGGTGACTGCCTATGATGGCGAGACGGCATCAATGCGCGCCTATGTGGTCGGCATGGGCACGGGCAAGGATGGCAGCACGGTGACGGTGAACGGGCGTTATTACTTTGACGTGGTCCGCACCGATGCTGGCTGGAAGGCTACCCGTTACACCATGGACTTCCTGATGCCGCTGACGGGCACGCTGGAAAACGCGAAGTAAGCCATTTCGCCAAAGATGACCGCCAGCAACACACTCCCGTTCGGGGGTGAGGGCGGACTTGCGCCAAGCAAAAAAGCAAACGGGAGACGCTTTCCATGACTGAAAAGACCAGCAAGGTCGGTCGCCGCCAGATTCTGGCAGGCGCAGGGATCGCCGCAGCCGCTGCCGCATCGGGCGGCATAACCAGCGCGGCGCGCGCAGCAGAAGCACCAGCGTCGGCGGACTGGGATCATGAATGCGACGTGCTGTGCATTGGCAGTGGTGCAGCTGCAGGCACCGCCGCCGTCACCGCGCTGGCTGCCGGGGCCAAAGTGATGATGGTCGAAAAGATGCCGATCCTTGGCGGCACGACCGCCAAATCGGGCGGCGTGACATGGGTGTTCAACCACTTCATTTTCCGCGAACAGGGCATTGCCGATCCCAAGGCCGATGCGCTGCGCTATACCGTGCGCTTTGGCTATCCGCGCCAGTACAATCCTGACAGCCCGACGCTGGGCCTTGATGAAAACCGCTTCCGCGTGGTCGAGGCGTTTTACGATCATGGATCGGCGGCGGTGGATCACTTGCGTGCGCTGGATGCGGTGCAGTTCAAGCAGTTCCGCCTGTTTCAGGTGGACAAGCCCGCGCCCGATTATGCCGATCACTTGCCTGAAAACAAGGTGCCTACGGGCCGCGCGCTGGAGCCTGCGGTCGGGTCTGGTTCGTCGCAGGGCGGGGGCAGCCTGGCCAGCCAGATGCACGCCTATCTCAAGGCCAAGGCCGTGCCGATTATGACGCGCACCCGCGTGACGCGCGTGATCAAGGACGCAACAGGCCGCGTGATTGGCGCAGAAGCCGTGCAGGGCGAAAAGACGCTGCGCATCAAGGCGAACAAGGGCGTGGTCTTCGGCACTGGCGGTTACAGCCACAACATGCAATTGTGCGACGTGCACCAGCCTGCGGTCTATGGCTCATGCTCCACGCCGGGATCGACCGGCGACTTTATCGCGATTGCGCAGGAAGCAGGCGCGATGATGGGCAATCTGGGGCTGGGCTGGCGCACGCAAGTGGTGCTGGGCGAGGCGCTGAAAACGCGCGGTATCGGGCTTGGCGCATTTGTGCTGCCGGGGGATTCGATGATCCTTGTGAACAAGTATGGAAAGCGCGTGGTCAACGAAAAGCGTGACTACAATGACCGCACGCAAGCGCACTTCAGCTATGATCCGGCGCACGAGGAATATCCCAACCACCTGATGTTCATGCTGTTTGACGAACGCAGCATCGATGCCTTTGGCGGCGCGTTCCCGTTCCCTGCAAACAAGGCCGAACAGCCGCACCTGATCGAAGGGATGAGCTGGGAGGAGGTGTTCACCAAGATCGACGCGCAACTGGCCGAATGGACCGGCCGTACCGGCGGCGCGCGGCTTGCGCCCGAATTTGCGGGCAATGCCAAACAGACGATCAGCAATTTCAACAGCTATGCCAAAAAGGGCGTGGATCCCGAATTCGGGCGCGGCAAATATCTGTACGACCGCGAATGGCACTTGCTGTTTTCGGCACGCCGCGCGGGCACGACCCAGCCCGAAAACCCGTATCCCAACAATACGATGCACCCGTTTGCGCCCAAGGGGCCGTATTACGCGATCATCCTTGCACCTGGCACGCTTGACACCGCAGGCGGACCGCAGATCAATGCCCATTCGCAAGTGCTGGCGGCCAACGGACAGCCGATTCCTGGCCTTTATGCGGCAGGCAATTGCATTTCGGCACCCACCGGCCAAGCCTATCTGGGCGCAGGTGGCACGATTGGTCCGGCGGTGACCTTTGGCTATATCGCGGCAAAGCATGCGGTGAGTGCATGAAGCATTTAGCGCTGTGCAGTGCGGCGTTGTTGGCTGTTGCTTGCAGTGCGCAGGCAGAAGTTGGTGTCCCGATTGCTGCGGTGTCCTATCAGGCAGACATCGTGCCGCTGATCGAAAGCCAGTGCGCCACCTGCCATCTGACGGGTGAGGAAGCGGGCGGGATGTCGCTGGTGGGCGATGTAGCGCGTGACTTCCTTGTGGGCCAGCCATCGCAGGAAGCACCGGCCATCATGCGGGTGGTAGCGGGCGATCCTGATGCCAGTTATCTGGTAATGAAGCTGGAGGGCACGCATCTGGCCCATGCCGGATCGGGTGGGCAAATGCCGTTCGGCGCGCCCCCGCTTGATGCCGGAAACATTGCCAAAGTCCGCCAGTGGATTGCGGACGGAGCAAAACCGTAACGGTCAGCCGGTGGGTAAGGCCGATGCGTGGACTTCCACCGCGTAAGTGCGCATGCGTGAGCGGTCAAACAGGCGTTGTTCATCATCGATGATTTCGGCCATCGTGGAGGGATCAGCCATGGCAGCAAAGCAGGCGTCGCAGGTGGTCTGATCGGGGAAATCGATTTCCAGTACCACGTCAAAATCGTGGACTGCATCGTTGCCGTCCAGCGGGTGCAAGTGTTTGCGGACATAGCGGGTGGCCCAGCCTGACAGGACCTTTTCACCGATCAGCCGGTGGCGCGTTTCATAATACGCGATGAAATCTGCCTTGGTCATGCCTTCGCGGCGTTTGAGCAGAGTGAGGACGGTGACCGTCATGTAAAAGCCTCAAGCCAGCGGCGGGTGGCATCGGCCACGGCGCGGGCGCGCAGGGCGGGGTGCGGGAAGGCATCGCGCAAGGCCTCTGACCGCAATTCGATGGCCAGCGGGATGTTGGCCGGAAGCGCGTGATAGAGCGCGGCCAGCGGCAGTGCACCTTCGCCGCACTGTTCGCGCAAGTTGATGGCATCGTGGATCACCGCATCAAAATCTGCGGGGTCGGGGCGCTGGGCAGGGGCATCGCAGAATTGCGCGTAGGGCAGCAGCGCGGGGTCTACGTTGGCGATTTGCGCGATGGTGGTGCCTGAACGGTCAACATGGATCGGATCGACCAGCAGCGCGCGCAAAGGGTGGGCGACCTGATCGAGGATGGCCATTGCGGCGGCAAGGTTTTTGACTTCGGTAAAGATGCCGAATTCCAGCGCGACGCGTATGCCCGATGCTTCGGCGTGGCAGCACAAGGCGGCCAGATGCGCGGCGGTGCGGGCATGATCGGGATCGGACGAGACGCAAAGCACGTTGGCCGCGCCCAGTTCTGCGCCGACATCGATTACCTCGCGGTGATCGTCAATCGCGCTGCCTGGAGCACTGTCGGGCTTTATCCAGATCACTTCGACATCGAGCAGCGGCAGGCCGGTTGCGGTCAAGGCGGTGCGGGCATCGCGGGTGTGAGCGGCGGTCCATTCCAGCGGATCGACCCACAGGCCGACCATATCGAAGCCGCCCGCGCGGGCGGCTTCGATGGTATCAACCGGGCCGAATTCGGGGACGACGCCCGAGGCGAGAGAGATCGGGTTCATCGCCCGGATCACATTACCGGTTCGGGCAGGTCCTTGTCATCCTGCAAGTACCAGTCGAGCCATTCGTGGAAGAACTGGTTGCCACGTTCGTTGCGGCCGAACATCAGTTCATCGTGCGCGCCCGATTCAAGGCCCTTCTGGATTTCAAGGCCGATCAGGTAGTCTTCGGTATAAGTCACATCGCGGAAGAAGTTCATAGCCGCTTCGACATTGGCACGGTCTTCCTCATCGCGGATCGGTTCGCGGCGGAGGTAATTGAGGACGGTGCGGTTCTCGCCCGGCGTCGGCCCGGGGAACAACTGCGCGACTTGGGTAATTTCAGGCGCGATGAAGGCTGAGACATTGGGGAACATGATCCGCACAAAATCGAAGCCGTTGTTTTCCTGTGTGCCCCATTCCTCGCGCGGGACATCCTGCAAGGCTTCGGCAATGCGGTGATGCGGGAAGCCGATGCGCTGGTGCGGGCCGAAGCCTTCGTAGTGCATGCAATTGGACGGGGTGCGCGGGAAGATCGTTTCGGGGTGCAACGAGGCGAAGTGATAGCCTTCGAGGTAGCCGTCATAGGCGACCTTCCAGTTTGCGCCGTGGATGGTGCGGCTGCCCATATAAGTCCAGTTGCCGAAATCGAGCGCATCGAAATCATCGAGGAAGCCCCGGAAATAGGCATCGACATCAATCGGCGCGTTGGGGGTGAGCACGACGAAGATCATGCCCGCGCGCTCTTCACACGGCAGTTCGCGCAGGCCCAGTTCGGACTTGTGGACTTCGCCGAATTTGCTGGCTTCGGAAATGCCGATCAGCTTGCCGTCTGCGCCATATGTCCAGCCGTGGTATTTGCAGGTGAAGCGGGCGCTATTGCCGTGGCCCTCGGATGCGACCGGCGCGGCGCGGTGCGAGCAGACGTTAAGGAAGGCGCGGACTTTGCCCGCTTTATCGCGGTTGATCAGCACGGGCATGCCCACCGCGTCCATCGCCTTGTAATCGCCTGCATTGGGCAATTCGGCGGTGAAGGCCAGCATCAGCGGCACGCGTTTGAAGATCAGCTCCATTTCCGCCTTCCACTGATCGGGATCAGTATAGCTGCGGGCGGGCACGCTTTTGGTGGTGTCGGTGAGGAAGGTCTGCTTGTTCTCGACATAATCGCGCATGATCGCGGCGACATTCCCGATACGCTCAATCCGGTTCATTGATTTGGCCTCTCCGTGCCCGTCATACGGGTCCATGGGTGGGACCATGCCTTGCGCAAGGGCGCGGGGGAAGCTGTGACAGGGGTTAGGTTTCGGGTTTGTTGCCGGATTGGCGGCATGGCCGAACTCGCCTTTTCGCCAATTGCGGGGCATTGCTGGGGCAGAGGACATGGGGCCATGATGATTGACAGCGCAAAACCGTGGGACTGGCTCCCGATTCCCGCACCGCATCAGACGGAATTCGTGCAGGCGGGGCTATGGGGGATGAAGACGCTGGCCGGTCTGGCGCAAGAAAGGGCGCGGGAAACGCCTGATTTCGTGTGCTTTATCGATGGCGAGGGCAGCTATACTTTTGCGCAGGTTCTGGCGCAGGCGCAGGCCTTGGCCGCAGCGCTGCATGCGCGCGGGCTGGGCGCAGGCGATGTGATCGCGTTTCAGGTGCCCAATTGGCGCGAGGCGGCGGTGATCAATCTGGCAGCGGTGATCGGGGGCATGATTGTGAACCCGATTGTGCCGATCTATCGCGATGCCGAAATGCTGATGATGCTGGGCGATTGCCGTGCGCGGGCGATCTTTGTGCCGCAAGAATGGCGGCGGGTGGATTATGCCGCAATGGCCGCACGGTGCCGAGATGCCCTGCCCGATCTGGAGCATGTGTTCACGGTGCGCGGCGAAGGGCCGGATGATTTTGCGGCGCTGGTTGCAGCAGGAGAAAGTGCAGCATTCGTTGCGCCGGACGTTGATCCGATGGGCGTGAAGATGGTGCTTTATACCTCGGGCACGACCGGGCGGCCCAAGGGTGTGCTGCACAGCCATTGCACGCTGGCGCATATCGTGGCGCAAAGCGGGCGGCACTGGGGGATGGAGGCAGGCGAGACGACGCTGATGCCATCGCCCGTCACGCATGTTTCGGGCTATGCCAACGGGCTGGAAGCGCCGTTCATCTGCGGGGTCCGGTCGGTGCTGATGGAAGTGTGGAACGCTGATGAAGCGCTTGCGCTGATCGAGCAATATCAATGCATTGGTACGGTGGCGGCAACGCCGTTTCTGGTTGAGCTGGCAGCGGCTGCGCGCGCGGCGGGCAAGGGTTTGCCCTCGTTCCGGTTCTTTGCCTGTGGTGGCGCGGCGGTTCCGGCAGACCTGATCCCGGCGGCCAATGCGGCGTTTGAAAACGCCCGCGCATTTCGCGTGTTTGGCGCATCGGAAGTGCCGCTGGTATCGTTTGGCTGGCCGCACGACGAAGGCCTTGCCGCGACAACCGATGGCGAAGTGGTGGATTATGACGTGCGGATCGTGGACCATGACGACCATGATCTGCCGCGCGGCGCAGAAGGCGAGATTCTGGCGCGGGGGGCCGGCATGATGATGGGCTATGCCGATCAGGCGCAGACCGCAGAGGCGATCACGCCCGATGGCTATTTCCGGACAGGCGATCTTGGCGTGCTGTCAGCCGATGGTGCGATCACCGTGACCGGGCGCAAGAAAGACCTGATCATCCGGGGCGGCGAGAATATCTCGGCCAAGGAGATCGAGGACGTGCTGCACACCCACCCCGCTGTGCGTGAGGCCGCCGTTGTGGCGATGCCGCATGACCGGCTGGGCGAGGGTGTGTGCGCTTATGTCATCGCGTGCGGGGAGGTGGATGGGGTGGCGCTGGCCGCGCATGTAGGCGCATCGGGGCTGGCCAAGCAGAAGATTCCGGAGCGGTTCGAACTGGTCGATGATTTCCCGCGCACCGCCAGCGGCAAGGTGCGCAAGGACCAGTTGCGGGCGGATGTGCGGGCGAAGCTGGGCCTGTAGCGAGGGTTACCCCTCGCTCATCGCCTTTGCTACACTGGCGTTGATCTCGTCGCGGGTGGGGTTGCGGCGCAGGGTCAGGCCGCCGTTTATCTGGAGGTTTTCGCCGGTCATGAAGCATTCGTCGCTGGCGAGGAATGCGACGGCGGCGGCGACGTCTTCCGATGTGCCCCAGCGGCCCAGCGGGTAGCTGTTGCGGAAGCTTTCGAACAGACCGGGGACCTGCTTGGCCTCGGCGTTCATCGGCGTATCGGTGAGGCCGGGCGAGATCGAGTTGGCGCGGATGCCTTCTTGCCCAAATTCATGCGCGATGCAGCGCACGATGTGATCGGTGCCGGCCTTGGTGCCCATATAGATGGCGTGATCGTTGAGCATGATCGTGGCGGTGGCCGAGCTGATCGTGATCAGCGATCCGCCGCGTCCGCCGAGCGACGTGGCCATCTTGCGGACCATGGCCTGAAAGAACTGGTGCGGGCCGACCAGTTGCAGCGCGGTCATCGCGTCCAGTTCTTCGCGCGTGACATCGAGGAACGGTTTGAGCAGGCCCCAGCCGGTGGCGTTGATCGCGATATCGATGCCGCCCATCGCGGCAACACCGGTTTCGGCAAGCGCGTTGACGCTGGCTTCGTCCGTAATGTCGCACGGTGCCCACAGGCATCCGGAGGCCGTTGCAAAATCAGCCAGCACATCCTGTTTGCGGCCTGCCACAAGGACGGTTGCGCCCTCTTCGATCAGGCGCTGTGCGATGACCTGTCCCATATTGCCTGCGCTGCTGGCGCCCAGAACGATGGCGGTTTTGCCGGTAAGACGTGGCATGGTCTGCTCCCGTTGCGTGTTTGCGCCTGCGTTATCACCACAGCAGCGATGCCTTTCCTGTTCAAAAGGGGAGTAGTGGCGCATGTCAGGCCGCTTCAAGGGTGGCATTATCGCAATAAATGGCAAAGAGGAGCAGGCGCATGGATCTGGGACTAAAAGGCAAGAAGGTTATTCTGACCGGTGGCAGCCGTGGCATCGGACGGGCAGCCTTGGAAATCTTTGCCGAAGAGGGCTGCGATGTGGCTTTCTTTTCACGCAATGCCGAACAAGTGGCCGCAACGGTTGAATCGCTTTCGCGCCATGGCGGCAAAGTGATCGGCACGGCGCTGGATATGAGCGATCACGATGCCTATCGCGCTTGGCTGTCATCAACGGCAGAAGAGCTGGGCGGTTGCGATATCTTTGTGCCGGGTGCCAGCGCATCGGGATCGGGCGCGACGGGCGATTGGGACGCGTGCTTTAACGCCGACATCAAGGGCACGGTCCTTGGCTGTGAGGCATTGCAGCCTTGGCTGGAAAAAAGCGATGCGGGTTCTATCGTGATCATGTCGAGCACGGCGGGCACCGAGACGTTTATCGTGCCGCAGGCGTTCAATGCGATGAAGGCAGCCTTGCTGACATATGCCAAGCAATTGGGCCAGGCCATCGGACCCAAGGGCATTCGTGTGAACGCCGTATCGCCGGGGCCTATCGCGTTTCCGGGCGGCAACTGGGAAGCGATCAAGGGCGCAGCGCCTGCGCTGTATGACGCGACCGAAGCGCAGTTTGCGCTGGGCCGCTGGGGCGGTCCGGATGAAGTGGCCAAGACCATCGTGTTTTTGGCGAGCCCGGCATCGTCCTACACCACCGGCACCAACGTGGTGATCGATGGCGGCTATACCAAGCGCGTCCAGTTCTAAGGATCATTACAACATGAGCATCGGGGACGGAAAAGTGGGTGCAGTGGCAATCCAGCACATCGGCGTGTCCGTCCCCGATCTCGAAAAGGCGCGTGAATTCTATCTTGGCTTGCTGGGCGCGGTCGAGGTGGGAACACCGCTGGAATGGCAAGCCAATCCTTTCGTTGATGCGATTGTCGGATTGAAAGACAGCGCGGCGCGGCAATTCATGTGCCGGTTGGGCAATGCCTTTATCGAAGTGTTCGAATACTCATCCCCGCGATCTGCGCCGCAAGACCCGGATGAGGGTGTAAACCGTTATGGTTACACGCATTTTGCGGTGCAGGTTGAAGATGTGCAGGCCTGTTACGAGCGCTTGCTGGCTGCGGGCATCCGGGTGCATGCGCCGCCAACGCTGGAAGGTATAACCGTTGACGCAGACGGCACCAAGCACGGCTATGCCGCCACATATTGTCGCGATTTCTTCGGCAACGTATTCGAGATCATGGAAATCTATGACCACGAACAGATCCGCGCGGTGTGGCGTGCGGGCGAAGGCGTGATTACGCCGGAGTGAGGTTTGGCTAATGCCTGACCATCGCGCCGCCATCGACCCAGACGCCGTGGCCTGACATGAAGCGGGCGTCGTCGCTGCACAGGAACGCGATGACATCGGCGATGTCTTCGGGCTGGCCCAAGCGGCGCAAGGGGGCTTTGTTTTCCCAGAAGGTTTTGAATTCGGGCATTTGTTCAAAGGCTGGCGCGGTCATCGCGGTGGCGATGGCGCCGGGCTGGACGCAGTTGACGGTGATGCCGAACGGCCCCAGTTCCGCGGCGGCCGATTTGGTGAAGCCGAGCACTGCGTGTTTGGATGCGGAATAGGCACATAGCCCTTCGTCGCCATGGCTGGAGGTGGTTGAGCCGATGGTGACGATGCGGCCTTTGCCCGCCGCTTTCAGATGGGGCACCGCATCGCGGACAAGCCGGAACACGGTCATCACGTTGACCTCAAGCACACGCGCGAAATAGGCATCGTCGTGGCCTTCGAGCGGGTGGAACGCGCTGATTCCAGCGCATGGCACCAGCGTATCAAGACCGCCCATCGCGGCGACGGCTGATTCGACAAGGCGTGCATTTGCCCCTTCGCCGGTAAGGTCTGCGACGAAATCGGCCCCATCTGTGGCATCGGCGGTGAACACGTGCGCGCCATCAGCCCGCAACCGGGCGGCGGTGGCAGCACCGATGCCCGATGCCGCGCCGGTGACAATCGCCCGTCGTCCGCTTAACCGGCCCGCCATGGGATCAGAGGCCATCGGCGATTTTGAGCACGAGCTTGCCGGTGTTTGCGCCGCTGAACAGGCGCATGAACGCGGGGTAGGCGTTTTCGAGGCCTGTCTGCACATCTTCATCGATGCGCAGTTTTCCTTGCGCCATCCATTCGGCCATAACCGCACCGCCCTCGGCAAAGCGCGGGGCATAATCCATGATCAGATAGCCATAGATCGTGGCCTGTTGCGCCAGCACCTGCCACATATTGCGGACGCCGATTTTGGTCGGAGAGTTGTATTCGCTGATCAATCCGCACAACACGATTCGCGCATGTTTGGCCAGATTCAGCAGTTCGGCATCAAACACATCGCCGCCCACATTTTCAAAAATCACGTTGACGCCACCGGGGGCTGCTGCACGGATTTCTGCGGCAAGCTGGTCAACCGATTTGCCTTTGTAATCAATCGCCACGTCAAAACCGTAGTCTTGCGTGAGGCGACGGCACTTTTCTGCGCCACCGGCAATGCCGATCACGCGCGCGCCCATGATCTTGCCGATCTGGCCGACAGCGGAGCCGACTGCGCCTGCGGCACCTGATACGAGCAGGGTTTCACCCGGCTGCGGTTTGGCCACGTCAATAAGCCCGAAATAGGCGGTGAGGCCGACCGCGCCCATTGCCGAAAGGAACCGCGATGGCGAATCGGCAATTGACGGATCAACCTTCATGGTGAAGCCGCCAGCTTCGTTTACAGAGTAATCTTCAAGGCCATTCATGCCCAGAACCCAGTCACCCACGGCAAAATCGGATGATTTTGAGGCGGTGATCACGCCGACTGTGGTGGCCCGTACAGGATCGCCCAAGGGGATGGGCGGCATGTAGCTGGGTGCATCGTCCATCCATCCGCGCTGCGCAGGATCGAGCGAGGCATAGCAATTGCGCACTACAAATCCGCCCTCGGGCGCATCTGGAACTTTTTGTTCCACAAACGAAAAGTCTTCGGGAACCGGTGCGCCATGGGGGCGTCTGGCCAACAGGAAGCGGCGGTTTACAGTCATCGGGTTCTCTCCGCGTTGTTTTTATGAAGATGCAGCATGGCTGGAGGATAGCACCTGTAACAAGTCGCAGTTGGTTCGGGAAACGGCAACGTAGATTAAGGGGGCGAGCTATCGCCCACATGAGGCGAGGCAGCCCATGAGGGAGGATACTGAATGAAAGCCTTTACTACTCGGCGAACGTTGACCGTTGCCTTGTCCACCACTGCGCTCGGTCTGGCGATGCCCGCCTTTGCCGCAGACGAACCCCAGAACGCAGCGCAAGCGCCGCAGAGCGATGTTTCAGCCGACGCCCCCGAGGAAACCGGTGCGATCATCGTGACCGCGCGTCGCCGTTCGGAAACGCTGCAATCAACGCCAGTGGCCATCACCGCTGTGAACACCGCGATGCTGGAAGCCAAGGCCGCCGTGAACATCGGCGATCTGCAAGGCGCGGCACCGGGCTTGTTGATCACGCAGCAGAATTCAGGCGCACAAGCCGCCAACATCTCGATTCGCGGCCTGACCTATGCCGACATCGAAAAATCGCAGACGCCAACCGTGGGCGTGCTGGTGGACGGCGTGGTGATCGGCACCAACACCGGCCAGTTGCAGGATGCGTTCGACATTGCCCAGCTGGAAGTGCTGCGCGGCCCACAAGGCACGCTGTTTGGCGCAAACACCATCGGCGGTGTGATCAGCATCCAGCGCTCGAAGCCCACGATGGAGCCGGGCATCAAGGCCGAAGCAACATATGCCCGCTTCGGTACTTTCGCAGCCAAAGCGATTGCCAATTACGGCAACGGTGAAAGCTGGGGCGTGAAGGCGTGGTACTTCCACAACGAGTCGGACGGTTTTTACCGCAACGTCACCCGCAATGTCAGCGCAGGCTGGAGCAACGCTGAAAACTATGGCGCCAGCTTGCTTTTCAAGCCGACAGGTTCGGGCTTTGAAGCACAATTGACCGTTGCCCAAGTGGAACAAGAATTTGATCCCGTGGTCAGCAACATCACCAACAGCAGCGAAGTGTTCTGCGGATTTATTCCGACGCGCGAATGCAATCGCAACAGCACCACCGACCTTTACACCACGTTCGGTGATGCCGCTTCGAGCAACTACAAGGCCCCTGAAGCTACGCTCGAATTGAACTACGATGCAGGTGCGGTCAAGCTGACCTCGATCACAGGCTGGCGCAAGAGCACCGAAGCCCAGACGCAGGACTTCGATGGTTCGTCGGCTGATCTTTATTACGTCGACCGCCGCCAGCACTATGAACAGTGGAGCCAGGAAATCCGCGCTGCGGGTGAAGCGTTTGATGGCTTCGATTATGTGGTTGGCGGATTCTACTTCAAATCGAAGTATGACCTGACGCAGTGGAGCCGCGTGTTCGGTTTCAGCCCGACCACGCCGCCAACCTTGTTTGACCGCAATGCGCAGCATGTGGTTGGCGAAACCGAAAGCTATGCGTTCTTTGGTGACTTCAACTGGGCGCTGAATGAAACCGTGCGTCTGTCGTTCGGTGGCCGTTGGAGCCATGACAGCAAGCAATTGTTCAATGGCTTTGCCGGTGGCAAGCTGATTGATCCTAACAATGTTCAGCGCAGCCAGTTCGTGCCGGTTGGTACGGGTAATGCCGATTTCAGCAAGTTCACGCCGAAGGTCGGCATCGATTGGCGTCCGAACAACGACGTGATGGTTTATGCTTCTTGGTCGCGCGGCTATCGTTCGGGCGGGTTCAGCCCACGCGCTGCAACCGCACAGACGGCAAGCACCCCGTTCCAGCCAGAAACGGTTGATTCGTATGAAGTGGGCGCAAAGTTCTCAGGCCTCGACAACCGTCTGGAAGTGAACATTGCGGGCTTCGTGTCTGATTACAAGGACATGCAGCAGAACCTGACCCTGCCCGGCGGCCCTACTGGCAACCAGACAGTGACCGGCAACGTGGCTGGCGGCGCTTTGATCAAGGGTATCGAACTTGATGGTTCGTTGCGCATTACCGACAATCTGCGCCTGACCGGATCGCTGGCAGTGCTGGATTCGAAGTTCCGCAACTTTGTCGCCAATGGCGTATTCGGAACAGCAATTGTGCCGTTCGATTATTCGGCCAACCGCCTGATCTATGCGCCTGACTTCACGGCATCGCTGGGTGCGGAATATACCCAGCCCACCAGCTTTGGCGATATTTCGGCCAATCTGGGCTGGCGTCATATCTCGCCATACGACCAGCAGCTTTCGGCAGCATCGCTGACGCCGACAACCGTTGGCGGCAATGTGACGCGCGTGACGGTTAACGGTAACGATCCGCGCGTGCGCACGACCACGCAGGATCTGGTCGATGCCAGCCTGACCTTCAACTTCGATCTGAACAACACCAAGGCTTATTTCCGTGTGTTCGGACGCAACCTTGCGAACGAGCGGACTTCGACTCACGCGTTTACCGTGGCGGGCCTGTGGTCCTTCGCGATGGCGCTTGAGCCACGGACGTATGGCGCGACGATCGGCTTCAAGTATTGAGGCCTGACGCACGCATAATCTGATCCACCTCGCCGGGGGGAGGGACCTGGAGTTTTGCTCCTTTGTCCCTCTCCCCGGATTTTTTGAAAGTTGCAGCCCATGTCCCGTCTTTCCGGAAAAATCGCGCTGATTACTGGCGGTGCTTCAGTGCCCGGCCTTGGCAGTGCCACCGCGCAACGCTTTGCCGAAGAAGGCTGCAAGGTGTGGTTGACCGACCGCGATCTGGCCGGTGCCGAAAAGGTGGCGCAGGGCATTCGCGACAATGGCGGACAAGCCACCGCGATGCTTCATGATGTGACCGATGAAGCGCAATGGGACGCCGTATTTGCCGCAATCGAGGCCGAAGACGGCAAGCTGGATGTGATGGTCAACAATGCCGGGATTGCGGTTTTGCGGCCCATCGAGGACATGACGACGGCGGACTGGCGCTTGCAGAATTCGGTCAATCTGGAAAGCGTGTTTCAAGGCACGAAGCGCGCGGTGGTGATGATGCGCAAGGGTGGCATCAAAGGATCAATCATCAATATTTCATCCGTTGCAGGCCTGATAGGTGTGCCCGCTTGCGGCGCTTATGCTGCGGCCAAGGGCGGCGTTCGGCTGTTTTCCAAAACCATCGCGGTGGAAACCGCAAAGGACGGTATCCGCGTGAATTCGGTGCATCCCGGCATGATCATGACCAACATCCAGGGTGTGGCACAGGAAGACAATGCCGCGAATTATGATGCCACAGTGGCTTTGATACCAATGGGGTACATGGGCGATCCAGCGGATATCGCGAACATGAACCTGTTCCTGGCGTCGGATGAATCGCGCTATGTCACTGGCACCGAACTGGTCGTTGATGGCGGAATGACAGCTCTTTAAGCCACCCAGCGGATCGCGTTTTCTACCAGACGGCGATAGTCCGGGCTGTCATAGGCAGACGGACCATCGCCGGGCTGGAGATAGACCAGACGGCTGCCCAAGGCCTGCTTTGTCCAGCCGACAAGATTTGATCCGGGCGGGTGATCCCAGCCTTCGCGCGAATACATCTCGCCCCGCACCGCATTTTCGGCAGACCAGAAGTGATCGCGGGTGAATGTGGCCGATGATCGCAGTAACGGCGTAACGCTGTCCCCATAAACCTGGCCAAGATAAAGCTCGTCCGTCAGGGTGAAGCTTGCGGGCAGACCTGCTGTGACCGGGTGGTCTGCAACCACATCAATGCTGTGCGTCACATCGTGGCAATAGCCGCTGTCGGTTACCCGTTGTCCGCGTGATGTGCCGGGATGGTAATGGAATTGTCCGCCCAGCCATTCGTGATATTCCCCCCATGTGGGCCATCCAGCGAGTGCATGATGCAGCGCGACCACGCCGGTCCCTTGTTCCAGCAAGGCGCGAAAGCCCGATTTCAGTGCCTCGTCGGGTTCAAGGTACAGCGGCGCATTTTCCGGTGCTTCGAAATCGAGGCCGGGCATATCGTAGAGCACCAGCGCATCGAACCCGCGCATGCCTTCGGGGTTCATCAGGCGCGCGGCGGCGGGCTGATCGACCATGGTCGCGGTGATCCCGTCCATCGCCTGGAACATCGCATCGAACGCGGTGCGATCAAAGGGATGGCCGCGCACCGCGACAAGGCATTTGAGGGGGGCGCGGTGGTGAATGATTGGCATTATGCGCCGACTTTCACGATGACTTTGCCGATGGCCTTGCCGGTCAGCATGCGGGCATAGGCGGTGAGGGTGTTTTCAAGGCCTGATGTTTCATCAAGGTTGACGGTCAGGCGTCCTTCCGCCTCCCATTGCCGCAAGGCGGGCAGGAATTCGGCACCGCGATGCAGGAAATCGGGGATGAAGAAGCCTTCGATGCGCAAGCGCCGCATCAGCACCTGATCAAACTGCGCGGGGCCGGGCAGGGGGGCGTCGTTATCATAAGCGGCGACCATGCCGCAGACGGCCACGCGGCCATAATGCGCCATATTGGGCAGGACTGCATCGAGGATGGGGCCGCCGACATTGTCGAAATAGGCATGGACGCCGCCCTCAATGCTGGCAAGGCGCGCGGCAACATCTTCGGACTTGTAATCAATCGCCATGTCTACGCCCAACTGCTCGGTAAGGTAGCGGCACTTGTCAGGCCCACCGGCAATGCCGACGACTTTCGCGCCAAGGTTGCGCCCTACCTGACAAGCCAGCGATCCGGTTGCTCCGGCAGCAGCCGATACGACCAGCCATTCGCCGGGCTTGATCGCTGCAACCTCTTTTACGCCGACATAGGCCGTCCAGGCATTCATACCCAGCGCGCCGAAGTGCTGGCGGATGTCGGCCACAGTTTCGTCCAGCGCTTCGAGGCCGGAGAGGGCGGGCACGACCGTTGCGTTATCAGCCCATTGCCCGAAGCCGCGCACCAACGTGCCAACCGGCCATGCTGCATCGCGGCTTTCGCTGATCCGGCCAAGCACGAGGCCCGCCATCTTTGAACCCAGCGGCAGGGGCGGCTGATAGCCATCGGTGCGCGGGCTCATCCACATGCGGGTGCCGGCATCCATCGAAAGCCAGCCCACTTTCACGCGAACCTCGCCCTGTTCCAGCACGGGCAGTTGTTCGGTTTGCAGGCTCAACGCGCTGGCAAAGTCTGATCCTTGGGGATGGCGGTCAAGCTGCCAAAAGCGGTTTGCGGTCATCGGGAATTCCTCTCGGTAACAGGAGGTGCCGTGACGACAAGCTTGCCACACCTAGCCAATAGATCAGGCTAGTCGATTGAGGAGGCGTGATTTTCGGCATGAAAAACTAAAGACGGGCGCGAGAAACTGTAACGAAAATATTCCAGGGAGACATTACCATGCGGTCATTTAGAACGCTTCTGTTAGCGACTTGCGCATTGACTGCGGCCACACCGGTCTTTGCCCAAGATGCGGCACAAGAGGGGGCCAGCAGCGGCGGGCTTGAAGAAATCATCGTGACCGCACGCAAGCGTGAAGAATCGGTGCAGACCGTGCCGGTTGCGGTTACCGCCATTTCCGAGCGCGTGATCCAGCAGCGCGATATCACCAGCATCGAAAAGATCGCAGGCGCGACGCCGAACCTTTCGGTCGGCCGTGCTTCGAACGGTTCGGGCGCGCAGTTGACGATGCGCGGCATCGGTTCGTCATCAACCTCGATCGGTATCGAACAGTCGGTCGCCGTGGTGGTGGATGGCGCCTATTACGGGCAAGGCCGCGTCATTCAGGAAGGCTTCTTCGATCTTAAGCGGGTTGAAGTGCTCAAAGGCCCGCAGGCGCTGTTCTTTGGTAAGAACGCGACGGCTGGCGTGATCTCGCTGACCACCAATGATCCGGGCCAGGACCGCGAATTCATCGCGCGTGCCGGGTATGAATTCCGCTCGCAGCAATACCTTGGCGAGTTCATCGCTTCGGTTCCGTTGTCCGATACCTTTGGTGTGCGTTTGGCCGTGCGCGGTTCGATGATGGACAAGGGCTATTATCGCAATGTCTCGGTCAACCGCACTTATACCACGGTTGATATCCAGAACCTGCTGACCGGCGGTGCTGGAAACCCGATCGGCCATCTTGCTTTGCCTGCTGCTGCCGATGCACCGGGCGAGGATGAATTGCTGGGCCGTATCACGCTGAAGTATACGCCGGACGACAAGCTGACCATGACGGTCAAGGGCTCGTTCGATCACAACGAAGTGAACAATTCGTCGTGGAACTATGTGGCGTACAATTGCGGCAACGCCAACGGCATCAGCCAGTTGACCGGCTATGCTTGCGGCACCGATTTCGTCACGCACCAGAACAACATGCCGGTTGATATTGCCGCCAACTTCCCCTTCGCGAAAAGCGACGGTTCGCTCTACAATCGCTATCGTTCGTGGGCGCTGAACGGCAATATCACTTATGCCGTCAACGATGATCTGACGATCAGCTCTGTCACCAATTACAACACCAACAACAACCGTTGGGCCTGCGCCTGCGACTTCCAGACGAGCAACAACGCAACGTGGGCGACGGAAAATTCCACATGGCGTGCATTTTCGCAGGAATTGCGTGCGCAAACCGCGTTTGATGGCCCGATCAATCTGATGATCGGCGGCCTGTACCAGAAGACCAAGCGCGAATTTGAACAGTATGTGGCCTTTGCGGGTTTGCGCGATGATCGGGCTGCTGCTGCCAACCGTTTTGTCGCTTCGGCCAAGACCAGCTTCACCGATGGTGAAACCACCGCGCTGTTCGGCCAGGTAACATGGGCAATCGTGGACCGGCTCGAACTGGCAGGCGGGGTGCGTTACACCCACGAAACCAAGGACAGCTATTTCACGCAGCCTTACAACAACATCGGCGTGCAGGGGATTTTCCGCGACGAGGCCGATCCCGATGGTCAGGGCGAAATCAGCGCACAGCAAACCTTCAACGACTGGTCGCCTGAAGTGACGCTGACGTGGAAGCCGGTTGATGATGTGCTGGTTTATGGCGCGTACAAGACGGCCTATAAGTCGGGCGGTTTCTCGAACGGCGGGATCAATTCGAAGTTTTCGGCTGATCCGCTGGCTGATCTCACCTTCAATCCTGAAAAGGCGCGCGGGTTCGAATTCGGCATCAAGTCAACCGTGCTGGACAACCAGCTTCGGCTGAATCTTGGCCTATTCAGCTATGCCTATGATGATTTGCAGGTCGATTTCTTCAACTCGCCGATCTTCGCGTTCCAGACGCTGACCGCCGATGCGCGCACCAAGGGTGTGGAAGTGGAATTCGAATATGCACCGCGCAGCCTTGATGGGTTGAACGTGCATGGTTCGATCAACTACACCCATGCGCGTTATACCAACTTCCCATCGGCACCATGCTATGCAGGCCAAACGCCTGCGCAGGGTTGTTCGCTGGTGGCAGGCGCGCCACGCCAGAACCTTGGCGGCAAGCCGCTGTCGGTTGCGCCTGAATGGACCGGCGCATTCGGCATCGGTTATGATGCGGCAATCGGTAACGGCATGAAGCTGGGTCTCAATGTCGATACACGCTATTCCGGTGCTTATCTGGCATCGGGCTTTGGCAATCCGTTCTCTGAACAGAGCAAGTATGCCGTGCTTGATGCGGGCATCCGCTTTGGCGCGGAAGACGATAACTGGCAGATCGCGGTGATCGGCAAGAACCTGACCAACCGCTTCTTCGTGAGCGGCGTGGTGGATGGCCCGTCGACCGGTGGCGGCACCGGCACGGCTGGCGGTATTCGCGCTGACCAGCTCGGTTTTGGCAACCTGCCGCGCACTGTTCAGGTGACGGTGACGAAGCGCTTCTGATTGCGAGAAGGCCCTTCGATGAAGCAATCCAGAGCCGCGTTTCATCGCTCTGGATTGCTTCTCCCCGCTGCGCGGGGCTCGCAGTGACGAATTGAAGGGTCTTGTCTGTCAGCTGCACGACAGCGCAACAAAAAAGGCGGAGCTTCTGGCTCCGCCTTTTTTGTGTTGTTGAAGGAGGAGCCGCTTAACAGCCCTTGGGTGCGTGCTGGCGGTGGATGTTGCGGAAGCTGCGGGTTTTGAACAGCCATTTGCCGTCAATCTTCACGCAGGTATCTTCATACTGGCCGCGATCACGCATGGTCACACCGTTCTGGTCATAGACTTCCGAGGTGTAGCTTCGCATTACGGCGGTATCGCCGGTCACTTCGATCGAGCCGGGCCATGCTTCAAACATGATGCCGGGATAGCTCTTCATCGCCTCGATCCACATCGCCTTGATCGCGGCGCGGCCACGCGTGGTGCCAAGTTCGGGGTAATCGGGCAGCGACCATTCGGCGTCTTGCGCCCATGTCGCTGCCCAATCATCGGCATCAATCCGCGTAACGGCATCGGCATAAGCCTCAAGCAGTTCGCGGATGGCGAGGCGGTCTTCGAAAGGGCCAGTGAACGGCATGGGTTTCTCTCCGGTTTCTTGTTGCTTGGGCACAAGAGTAACGCGGTGCCGCCCCTTGCGAACCTGTGGGATAGGCGAGGTTAGATCTGGATGGGCAATTCATCCATGCCGGGTTGGGCATCGGGCACGCAGACTTCGATCTGGCCGTTTTCGAGGCGCACCGGGAACTGGCGCAAGTCCTTGTACGCCCCGCCCACGCAACGACCGCTTGCTATTTCAAAGCGCGCGCCGTGCAGAGGGCACATTACCGCACCACGGCGGATGCGTCCGGTGGAGAGCAAGGCTGCCTGATGGGTGCAGCGATCATTGACCGCAAACAGGCCTTCGTCCGTTTTGGCGAGCAAGACGTGCCAGCCGCCGACTTTGGTGGCGACTTTGCCTTCTGCGGGGAATTCGGCTTCGGGGATCAGGGAGTGCCAGGTATCGCTCACGAAATGTCCTCAAGTCATGCGTATGGTGTGGATCGGGTCTGTGCCGCGATAGTCCTTGGCGGCCTGCGCCACCATTGCATAGAAATCAATAAGCGCTTGGGTGGGGGCGTAAAGTTCGGTCATCAGGCCCAGCGTTGCGGTTGTATCGGCAAAGGCAAACACGAAGCCGTCGTTCATTTCTGCTCGTAAGGCACAGGCGGCACCTTTGGCGGCAAAGCGCGCGATTTCGGCATCGACATCGTCCACAAAGATGGCGGCATGATGCATACCCCAGCGACCCGATCCTTCGGGGTAAAGATCGCGGAAGGGCGAGGGGCCGAGATTGTTCTGGCTGACAAATTCCACCATCACATCGCCCCATTGCCCGTAGGCCGATGTATGATCGAGCAGGCGTTCGGTGCCGCGATGGACCGCGCTTTTGAGCGGGATATTGTCGGCCACGAAGAATGGCCCCGATCCGAACGTGGCGTGATGTGCGCGCGCGGCGCTGCGCACATCTTCAACGAAGAACGCGACCTGGCGGATGGGGAGCGCGCCGGTCATATCGAGGCACCGCCATCGATGCGGAATTCGGCCCCGGTGGCAAAGGCGCTGGCATCGCTGGCCAGATAGACCGCAATGGCTGCGATCTCTTCGGGCCGTCCCAGACGCTTGACGGGGTGGACATCGACGAAGCTTTGGTAAAGCGCATCGGGGGTGTCCGATTGCGCCAGCACTTTATCGATGATCGGGGTGTGGATTGCGCCCGGATGGATCGAGTTGCAGCGGATGTTGTAGCCCTTTTCGGCAAAGTGCAGCGCGCAGGATTTGGTCATCAGCGTTACCGCCGCCTTGGCCGCATTGTAGGCGACAAGGTTGGACGAGGCTTTGACGCCTGATAGCGACGACATGTTGATGATTGATCCGCCGTGCGGCTTCATTTTGGGCAAGGCGGCCTGAATGCCCATGAACACGCCCAGCACATCGATATCCAGTTCGTGGCGGAACTGGTCGAGGGTTACCTCCTCAATCGAGCCGAGCGTGGTGATCCCGGCATTGTTGACCAGCACATCGATCCGGTTACAGGCGGCGATAGCACTGGCCCAGGATGCTTCCTGTGTCACATCAAGCGCGACGAACCGCGCGCCCAGTTCTTCGGCCAGCGCTTTGCCTGAGGTTGCATCGATATCGGCAATGATCACCGCTGCGCCCTCGGCCACATAGGCCCGGGCGATGGCTTCACCAAGGCCCGATGCGCCGCCGGTGACAAAGGCGGTCTTGCCCTCCAGAATTCCCATCACTCTGTCCTTCTTTTTGAGCCTATTGCCAAACCTAACTTCGTCATTGCGAGGAGGCGAAGCCGACGACGCAATCCAGAGGGTGTGTAATCCGCTCTGGATTGCTTCTCCCCGCTGCGCAGGGCTCGCAAATGACGAAGCCAAAGGGCTTGTTTGCAAACGGACTAGACGCCTTTCTTAATGCCTTAAATCAGGACGAGCGTTTTGCCGGTGGTGCGCCCGCTCATCAGATCGATGAAGGCTTCTGGCAGCTTTTCGAGGCCTTCGCGCACGTTTTCGAGCGGCTTGAGCTTTCCTTCGCTGAACAAGCGATCCAGCATGGCTTGCGCCTCGCCCAGCACTTCGGGGTGATCATAGGTGATGAAGCCGCGCATGGTCAGGCGGTTGACCACCAGTTGCCACAAGTTGCGGTTGCCGTGGGGGTTATCGGCATCATTGTATTGCGCGATCATGCCGCACACCGCGATGCGGCCATGGAGGCGCATCAGCGGCAGGACGGCTTCGAGCGTTTCAGCGCCGACATTGTCGAAATAGACGTCGATGCCTTCGGGGGCGGCTTGTGCGATGGCGGCGGCAAGATCGGGTGCGGCCTTGTAATCAATCGCCACGTCTGCGCCCATATCGCGCACGATTTGCGCCTTGGCAGGGCCGCCAGCAAGGCCGATCACGCGGCATCCGGCGGCTTTGGCGAGTTGCACGACGGTGCTGCCGGTGGCGCCGGCTGCGGCGCTGACCAGCACGGTTTCACCCGCCTTCGCCTTGCCGATTTCAAACAGGCCGACCCACGCGGTCAGGCCAACCGGGCCAAGCGCGCCCATATAGTGCTGCAAGGGCACGCCGGACACAGGTTCGACCTTTTCGATGCCCAAGGCGTCTGCGCCCACGACGTAGTATTCCGACCAGACCGCAAATGTGCGCAACAGGGTGCCAACCGGCCAATCGGGATTGTGCGATTCGACCACTTCGCCCAGCGACATGCCGTTGATCGGCGCACCCAGCGCAACCGGCGGCAAATAGCTCGGCCGGTCATCCAGGAACCCGCGAATGGCAGGATCGCACGAGCAGACGCGCATCTTCACGAGGATTTCACCGGGGCCGGGTACAGGCCGGGGGGCCACGGTCAGGGCGAAGTCTGTAGGCAGAGGCACGCCTGAAGGGCGGCGGACGAGGGTGATCTGGCGGGTTGTTTGCATGGGAGCACCTTAGCGACAGTGTGCGCTGTTCCGCGCTAGCTATATCGCTAGGTTTCGCACGAGGCCCGGTTAGGTGATCCTGCACAAAACCGGGAAGAGGAATATCAAAAATGAACATGACCGCAGCAGAAATGATCCAGTTCGTCGACGACCTCTATGCCGCGACCGGCGTGGGCGATTTCGACACGGCAGAAACGATGTTGACGGACGATTTCTTCATCACCGAAGCAGAAGGCCTGCCGATGGCTGGTGTCTATCGCGGCAAAACCGCGCTGCGCGAATTGTATGCGAAAGTCATGACGATGGTGGATGTCGTCGGGCTTGACCGCGTTGAAACGACAGCGGGCAAGGACCATGCGGTAACGATCCTGTCGTTCCGCTTTGCAGACCCGTCGTTGGCCCCTGCTGAATTGTGCGAAGTGTTCCGCTTTCGCGATGGCAAGTGCTGCGAAATCAAGCCGTTCTATTTTGATCACGCCGTATTTCAGGCAGCAGCAGCATTGAAGGCGTCTGCATAACAAAAAGAGGCTCCAGGCGCTTTGGACGCGCCCGGAGCCTTAGGGTGGATCTGGTTTTATGTTAGCAGGTCAGAACTTGTAGCGTGCCCGGATGCCGAAGTAGCGGCGTGAATTGCGATCAAGGGCTTGCTGGAGCAGGCCGACCGAGCCACCCGGAGCAACCGTCAGGTTGGAAGCATAGCGCTTGTCGAACAGGTTGTTGACATAGAGCGCTACGCGCAGCCCGCCACGGTCGTTCTGGTCGATACCGATGCTGCCATTGACGACAGCATAGCCCTTTTGCTCAAGCAGCGGGTTGGCGAGAAGGTCGAAATTGACCGCGCTTTGATAGGACACATCTGTCTGGATAAAGCCGTCAAACGGTAAGGATGGCAGCAGGATATCGTAGGTTCCGCCGACGTTGAATTTCAGGCGCGGTGCGTTGGGCAGGCGCTTGCCGGCAAGGTTCTGGCCTCTGACATTGGATGGACCAGCGCCATCAAGATCAAAGCAGCCCACGGTTTGCGCGGCATAGCATTGTGCGCCGGGGAACGACATGATCCGCGTATCGGTAAAACTCAGCGCGCTGTCGAGCGTGAGGGTGGGGATGGGCCGCGCGGACAATTCGACTTCGAAGCCGCGTGTGCGGACACGGCCGACGTTGTTGAGCGTCAGTTCGAGCGTATCATCGGGCAGAACAATGGCCGACTGTGCCTGGAAGTCACGGAAGTTGCTCCAGAATGCCGAAATGTTGAGCTGCACCTTGTTGTCAAGGAAGCGCGACTTGATGCCTGCTTCATAAGCGTCCGAGGTTTCCGGACGTACCGGGTTGGTCGCACGGCGCGGGCTGAAGCCGGTGCTGATATCGAAGCCTTGTCCCTTGTAGCCGCGCGCAAACGAGGCGTAGACCATGACGGCATCGGAAAGGTCCTGACGCAGCGATGTTTTCCATGTCACCACGGTATCGGATGCTGCGCCGTTGCACAGGCTGAGGCATGTGGCGTTGTTGGCGGGCGGGTTGGCGTTTGGCACGTTGTTGATGAAGCGCGCGGACACTTCTTCGTGGTTCAGGCGGACTCCGGCATCAATGTGGGTCGTGTCCGAAAGGGTGTAGGTCGCCTGCGCAAAACCGGCATAGCTTTGGGTTGCGCTGCGCGATGTCCAGTTCGCCACGACCGGTCCGGATGGGCCACGGGCAAAGCTGCGGTCGGTTTTGCCATCGGCATAGAATAGCCCGACCACATAGGTGAAGTCTGACTTGGCTGACGAAACGAGGCGCAATTCCTGCGTGAACATGCTGGCAGCATAAGTGCTGTTTGCGGTGATCCCGCCGGGGATGCCAATCACGTTGGAGATCGTGTAGTCAAAATCTTCCTCGAACTGGAAGGCCCAGTCCTGATAGCTGGTGACCGATACCAGATCGGCAAAGCCGAGATCGAGTGTGGCGCGGCCTGAAACTGTGGTCTGTTCGCTTTTGTTGAACAGCGGACGGTTCAGGCGGACGCTGTAATTGTCTTCGCCTGCGGTGATCCCGGCGATGCTGGGGGCAAGCGAAGAACCAAACACAGTCGCTCCGGCAGGGGCCGTGCGATAGGTGCGGGCAAAGCCATTGCTTTCATTGACGGTATGGCTGGCGATGACATCGAACTTCAACGTGTCGGTCGGTTCAAATTCAAGCCGCCCACGCACGCCGTAGCTCTTGTCGTTGTTGAGGCGTGAACCGTCTTCGAGATTGCGGATATAGCCCTTGCGGTCGGCGTAGAAAGCATTGACGCGGAAGCCGACGCCGGTGCCAAGAGGTCCGGCGATCGATCCTTCGACGCGCAGTTCGTCGTCCGTGGTGGCTGTGCCGGTGATCGCGCCGGTCAAGACATCGGATGCGCCGCGCGATACGATATTGACCGCACCTGCCGAGGCGTTCTTGCCGAACAGCGTGCCTTGCGGGCCGCGCAGCACTTCGATGCGGGCGATATCGCTGAGGCCCGAGAACGCCTGGGCCTGTTGCAGCAGCGGCACATCATCGACGATCACCGCGACCGATGGTTCGATGGCGGTGCTGAACGATACCGTGCCGATTCCGCGCAAGTTGAGCGAGTTGTTGGTGGGCACGTTGCCTTGCGTCAGGGTAAGGCTGGGGGCGAGGCGCGGAAGGTCGGCCACCGTGGCGACGTTGCGATTGGTCAGCGTATCTCCGCTAAGCGCGGTGACCGCAACGGCCACGTCCTGCATGTTCTGTTCACGCTTTTGCGCGGTGACGATGATTTCTTCGAGACCGGCATTCTCCTGTTCGGGAGCGGATTCGACCGAACCGGTCTGTCCAGTGTCTTGCGCCGATGCGAATCCGGGCACCAAAGCGACTGCGGTCGCGGACAAAAGAAGCCTCTTTAACGACATTTTTCTCTCCCAACGGAATTTGGCAAGCTTGTTGGTCTGACCGAATTGCGGGAAAAGTCGTGACTGTCAAGCCAAAGTTTTGACTAATTTGTTGCAATTCGCGATCGCAAATTACCGATTTTGGCTTGGAACATCAGGAAATCCTTGCCAAAGCGGGCAAATATGGCTTTATTATCGGTCTGACCAATATGGTGCCAGCTTCGACGGGGAGAGTGACGTGTTGCAAAACGGCTTTATCGGCCAGACATCTTGGCTTGCGTCACCTCCTGCACCTGCCGGGGCGCTTGAGTCTTTTGCCTGTTCGAATCGGGACAGCTGGTGTGACGGACCAAGAGCGCAGGTTGCTTGCGCAGACTTGTCCAGGACCATTGGATTCAGGACCATTGGAGGCCCGGCATGATCAAGACGCTCCCGCTGCGCTGGTGGATCATCGCGCTTATCACGCTGGGCACGATCCTCAACTATCTGGCGCGTTCGACGCTTTCGGTGGCCGCGCCCACGCTCAAGACCGAATTTGCGATGACCACCGAGCAATATAGCTGGGTGATCCTTGCCTTTCAGGCGACCTATACAGTGATGCAGACGGTGGCAGGCGCTGTGCTGGATGCACTGGGCACGCGGATCGGCTTTTTCGTGTTCGCGGTGGGGTGGGCGGTGAGCAATATGGCGCACGCCTTTGCCACAGGCTGGATGAGCCTTGCTATGTTCCGCGCAGCATTGGGCGCGACCGAGGCGGCGGCGATTCCGGCGGGCACCAAGACCGTGGCGCAGTGGTTTCCGCCCAAGGAACGCCCGCTTGCCACGAGCCTGTTCCAGATGGGCACGAGCGTTGGCAACATGATTGCGCCGCCGCTTGTGGCGTTTTGCATTCTTGCGTGGAACTGGCAGGCGGCGTTTATCGTGACAGGGGCTTTAAGCCTTGTTTGGGCGGGCTTGTGGTGGGTCGGCTATCGCGACCCGGCAGATCATCCCCGGCTATCGCAGGCTGAACGCGATGCATTGATCAAGATGAACCAGCCCGATGCCACCAAGCCTGCAACCAAAGCGGACGTGCTGCGCAGCCGGTCTTTCTGGGCCATTGCGGTGCCGCGTTTTCTGGCGGAACCAGCGTGGCAGACCTTCAACTTCTTTATCCCGCTTTATCTGGTGGCGGTGTGGCAGCTTGATCTGAAATCTATCGCGCTGTGGGCTTGGCTGCCGTTTCTGGCTGCCGATTTTGGCAGCCTTGCAGCAGGATTGCTGCCGCCTTGGTTGATGGCGCGCGGAAAATCGCTGTTATCATCGCGCAAGGTCACCATGACGCTGGGCGCGCTGTGCATGGTGGGGCCTGCTTGCATTGGCCTTGCCACGTCGCCCGCAATGGCAATCGCGCTGTTCTGCGTCGGCGGCTTTGCGCATCAATTGCTCAACGGCGCGCTGATCACTTTGTGCGCCGACGTGTTTGACAGCCGCACGGTAGGTACGGCCAGCGGCATGGCGGGCACATCGGCGTGGATCGGCGGGATGTTGTTCACGCTGTTGATCGGGCAGAGCGCGGACCTGTTCGGGTATAACCCGCTGTTCGTGGCGCTGGCGGGATTGGATTTGCTGGCAGCGGTGGTGCTGTGGGGACTGTTGAAGTCTGACGGTGGCAAAGCAACTGTCTGAAATAGTATGGAAACCTTGGTGAGGATGAAGCGCATGACTTTGGGTTCGAAGCTGAAAATGGCAAGCACCACAGGTGCGATGGCTTTGGCCATGGCGCTTGGTAATCCGGTTTATTCGCAGACGGCGCTGCCGTGGCTTTCGCCCGATGTGATCGCCGAAATGACAGCGGCGCAAGGCGAGGCTGCGCGCGAAGGTATCGCCAATCGCCGGGCAAAGATGCTGCTTGCCGCCATGACGCTGGATCAGAAGTTGCAGCAATTGACCGGCGCGCGACCCGAAATCCTGCCCGACCTGCCAGCGTGCTACGGCGCGCGGCATGTGACCGCAATAGCGGCGCTTGGCGTGCCGACCTATCGCATCACCAACGGGCCGGTCGGGCTGGGGCAGAACGATTGCGTCTCGCCCGAGGTGGCCAAGATCCCGCCGTCAGCGAACGGTTTTGGTGGCATCAGCGTTGGCGCTTATACCCATCCAAGCTCGGCCAAGGCGACGGCATTGCCATCTGCTATGGCGGCGGCGGCATCGTTCGATCCGGCAGTGGCGGGCCTGTATGGTGAGGTGATCGCCACAGAGATGCACAATCTGGGCCTGCACGTGTTCGAGGCCCCCGGCGTCAATCTGGCGCGCTTGCCGGTTCTGGGGCGGAATTTCGAGTATTTTGGGGAAGACCCCTATTTGAGCGGCGTGATGGCGGTTGCCGAAACCAAGGCAATACAGGCGCGTGGTTTGATCGCCATGCCCAAGCATTATGCCGCTAATGAGCAGGAAACCAACCGCATGGCCATCCAGACCACGGTGGACCGGCAGGTTTTGCGCGAGTTGTATCTGCTGCCGTTCGAAATGGCGGTGAGGGATGGCAAGGCCGCATCGGTGATGTGCGCCTATAACTATGTGAACGGGCAATCGTCGTGCGAGAGCCGCGAGCTGCTGACCGATATCTTGCGCAAGGATTGGGGCTTCACCGGTTATGTCCAGTCAGACTTTTTCGCGATGAAAAGCACGGTGGCAAGCTTTGCCAATGGCATGGATCACGAAATGCCGATGCCGATCCAATGGGCACCCGATAAGATCAAGGCCGCGCTTGCCAGTGGTGCGCTGACCGTGGCGCAGATCGATGCAGCGCTGGAGCGGCGCTATACCCAAGCCTTCAAGGCGGGGATTTTTGACCGCAAGCTGGAGCAATCGCCAATCGATTATGCGGCAGGTGGCAAGCTGGCGCGGGCCATTGGCGGGCGCGGAGCGGTGCTGTTGCAGAACAACGGGGCCTTGCCCTTGCGCAGCGGGATCAAGTCGCTCGTCCTGATCGGCAAGGCCAGCCAGGTCTATGCGCAGCAAGCGGTAGCAGGCGGGGCGATTACGGGCGAGCCGATGGGATCGGGCGGCGGCAGTTCCGATGTGGTGCCAGCGTACACCGTTTCCCCGATTGAAGGATTGCGCAGCGCTTTGGGCGCGACAGCTTCGGTCAAGCTGGTGCTGGTGGATGATGCCAATGCCTCGGGCACCGTTGACGGCACGCAAGTCTCCTTTGCTGATGCGGTTGCCGAAGCGGCGAAGGCCGATGCGGTTGTTATCATGGCGGGCACGATATCGGAGGAAGGGGCAGACCGTGCGACTTTCACCGATACCAGCGGCCATCAGCTTGCGTCGGGTGCGGCGCTTGGCAGCGGGCTGGATTGGTATGCGGCGCGGTCCAACGCGATTGCCACCAGCGGCGAGAAGAACACAGCGCGCAACAGCGGGACGACAGCGATGATCGAGGCTTTGCTGGCGGCGCGTTCGGTTACGGGACGGTCGATGGCGGCCAAATCGGTGCTGGTGCTGAAAGACAATGCAGGCGTTGCGCTGCCGGGTTCTGTCATCGGAGCCAAGGGGCCAGCCATTCTTGAAACATGGTTCCCCGGGCAGGAAGACGGCAATATCGTGGCCGATGTGCTGTTCGGCCGGGTCAATCCATCGGGCAAGCTGCCGGTGACTTTCCCGCAGGCGGGCAAGGGCTTCCTCGATCATGCGACCCCGGCCCAGTTCCCCGGCGTTCTGGCCGCAGACGGCAAGACCCAGACGGTCACCTACAGCGAGAAGCTGGCCATTGGTTATCGCTGGTACGATGCCAATGTGAGCGGTGGCTGCGCGGTGCGGGCGGGGCGGAACCCTTGTGTCGCCTTCCCGTTCGGGCACGGCCTGTCCTACACCACATTTGTCCAGTGCGCGCCGAAGCTTGTCTTTGACAGCGCGCGCGGATCATGGCGCGCGCAAGTGCGGGTCAAGAATAGCGGTAAGCGGACCGGAGCCGAAGTGGTGCAAGTCTATGTGTCGTTGCCGCAAAGCGCAAACGCGGTGGGCGCGGTGCAACCGCCCAAGCGTCTGGTGGGCTTCCAGCGCATAGAATTGAAGCCGGGTGCATCGGGTGCGGTCGAGATCGGGATCGATCCTGCTGCGACCAACCACCCGCTGGGCGTGTGGGATGAAAAGGCGCATGCGTGGGTGATCCCGGCAGGCCGTTTTACGGTTTGGGCGGGGCGCTCGTCCGCACCGGCAGATCTGGTGCGGGTGGGCTATATCGACCGGTAGGCGGGCATTGGGGGGCTAATCCCGCGAGGGAATGGCCCCCCGGCGCATGACTGTCCAACCGGCAAGGGCATGTCCGCCGCGTGCAGACTGCTCTTGCGTATCGCCGCGAAGGCGCGCGGCAAGATAGCCGGCGTTGAATGCATCGCCCGCGCCGCTGGTATCAACAGGGGCGAGCACGCTTTCGGGCGCGATGATCCGGCCATCGGGCAAGCGGCATCCGTCTGCGCCAAGCTTTACCACGGTTTCGGCGCAGCCAAGGCTTTGCCAATGGGCGGCCACGGCGGCGGGATTGTTGGTACTGCCCAGCAGCACTTCGTCCTCAAGCGTGGGCAGGCCGATGGTGGCCAGCGCAATCGCGGCATCGCGTGCAGCCCGTGCGGTTGCGGCATCGGGCCAGAGGCGGGGGCGGTAGTTTCCGTCGAACACCACTTGTCCGCTGCGTTCGCGCACAGTGCGGGCCAGCGCCAGCAAGGCCTGTTGCCCTGCATCGGGTAGGACCGCCAAAGATACCAGCGAGAAGGCGAGCAGGTCTGCCTGCGCGGCATTGGCAAGGGCAGGCGCAATGCCGTCACAATCAAACAGCCGCCGTGCCGCGCTATCGCCGCGCCAATAGGTAAAGCTGCGCTCGCCCGTATCATCGCAAGTGATCGCATAGAGTCCGGGATTGCGCAACGGATCGGCAAGGACAAGGCTAGTGTCCAGTCCCTCGGCCGACCATTGCGCCTTCAGGTTTGCGCTGAACGGATCGGTGCCAAGCGCTGTGAGGTAGGCGGTGTCCACCCCGGCGCGGGCGAGGTGGATCGCCGTGTTCAGGGTGTCCCCACCATAGGCAAGCTGCCAGCCCGCGCCGTCTTGCGACAGTTCGACCATGGCTTCCCCGACGAGAACGACCCGCATTTAACGGCAAACCGGATTGGCGGCACCCGGTATCGCAAAGAATGAAACCGATTGGCCGGGGATTGTGGTCGTCCCGCTAATCGCCGCGCCTTCAAGCCCTGTGAACTTGAGATCAGCATCAAGTACAGGCTGGTGGCCATTTACCAGCACGTTGCGCGTATCAAGTGGTGTGCCGGTCATTGTCCAGCCAAGTCCCTTGCCACCAAGATTGATGCGCTGCGCCGCCTCGCCCGTGTTCAGTGCCATAACTGCCACGCCGCCTGCCTTTCCGGCAAGGCAGTGGGTATAAAGCCGCATGGCGGGGGAGGGGGACTTCGGAGAGGCAAGCACGGTTTGCCCCATCGTGCGCCGCCACAGCACGGCGGCCCAGTAATTGGGGCGCGGCTTCAAGGTGTCACGGTCAATCAGCGCGTAATCGATGGCGGCCAGCGTATTGTGCATCACCACTTGCAAGCCTTTTTGTGCAAGCGCCGCGTTCTGGTTGAGGTAGCGGAACGTATCGAGGAAGGTCGATGCCCACGGGCTTCCGCCACATGCTGCTTGCGCGGTTTCGGTGTTCCACATCGGCTTGCCGGGTTCGAACTTGTCACGCAAAGCGGCGTAATAGGCATAATCGCGCACCGTCAGGTCAAGCCATGCGGCGCTTAGTGCGTTTTCCTTGACCGCCGTGCCGATGCCAAGCCCGAGGCAGCGTTGGGAAACCGATCCGTAGAAGTGATAGGAGACCGCATCAACGCTATCGGGATTGGCCTTCATCATGTCTTCGGTGCTGACGTGGGTGCCCATTTCGGCAGGTACGGGCACATCTTTCAGCAAGCCGACTTCACCGACGCCGCCAACGCCGAGCATGCGCATTTCGGGGACGGCCTTGCGCGCCCAATCGTGGAACAGGCGGAACTCTGCGGCATAATTGGCAGCGGTATAGGCCTTGGGCATTTCAGGTGCCGCACCGGGCATATTGGATTCGTTGAAGAATTCGGCGGCATAGAGGCTGCCGCCTGCCTCACGTGTGAGATCGACAAGGCGCTGCGCCTGTACGGGTGTCCAAACACCATCTGTGTTGCGCGTGCCATTGCTGACCGCAAAGCTGGTGACGATGGGGGCATCGACGGCTTTTGAAAAGGCGACGACTTTTTTCCATTGGTCGCGCTTGAGCACTTGTACGAAGCCTGCGGGCGGGGCGGAAAGGTTTTCGCCTTCGGCCTCCAGATACGTGTTGTTGGCCCATGTTCCGCTGACGCGCAGCAGGCTGGGGCCAAGTGCCTTGGCCAAGGCGATCAGCTTCGGATCGGTCAGGTCGATCGGCGGGCGTTGGCGATAGCGTTCGTCTGCCGGGCCGCCATAGGGTGCCCAGAAACGCCCGCCGGTAACTTCAACCATTTCAATGTTGTAAGACTGATAGCGTTCGCTGGTTGTGCCCAGTTTCTGGAGCTTGGCCAATTGCAGTGCGGGGGTGGGAGCCTGCCCCGCACCTGTGAGAGCGACGAGAGCCGTGGCCGACAAAAGAGTTTTGCGCATCATCTTACCAGCTCCACATCGTGCCGTCTTCAAGCCGGGCGACGGGCAGATAGGCGGGTTTGTAAGGATATTTTGCGGCCAGCGCCTCGTCGATATCGACGCCGTGGCCGGGGGTTTCGCCGACGAACAACTCACCCTTTTCAAACCAGTAATCATGCGGGAACACGGCATCGGTTTCTGCGGTATGGCGCATGTATTCCTGAATGCCGAAGTTGGGGACCCAGGTATCGAAGTGCAGCGCGCAACCCATTGTAACGGGTGACAAATCGGTGGCACCGTGGCAGCCGGTGCGGACCTGGTACATGCTGGCCAGATCGGCGATGCGGCGCAGATGCGTGAGGCCGCCTGCGCCGACAACGGTGGCGCGGATATAATCAATAAGCTGGTTTTGAATCAGGTCCTTGGCGTCCCAGATCGTGTTGAAAATCTCGCCCACCGCGAGCGGGGTGACAGTGTGCTGGCGGACGAGTTTGAACGCTTCCTGATTTTCGGCAGGGGTGCAATCTTCCAGCCAGAACAACTGGTAAGGTTCGAGCATCTTGCCCAGATTGGCCGCTTCCTGCGGGGTGTAGCGATGGTGGCCATCGTGCAGCAAATGGTGGTCAAAGCCGTACACTTTGCGCAATTCTTCAAACAATTTGGGCACATAGTTGAGCGCTTTGCGCGTGTCCCATCCGGTGACCGAGGGCAACGAGGCATCGGCGGGTTCGTAGTACAACTTTCCGCGCCCGACACCGTAAGCATCCTTCACCCCCGGCACGCCGGTTTGCGCGCGGATCGCCTTGTAGCCCATGTCGATGTAGTGGCCGACCGCCTCGACCGTTTCGGCAATGTCCGATCCGTTAGCGTGGCCATAGACCATGATGCAATCGCGGCTGCGCCCGCCGAGTAACTGGTAAAGCGGCATGCCCGCCATCTTGGCCTTGATATCCCAGAGCGCCATATCGACCGCAGCAATCGCGCGCATCGTCACTGGTCCGCGCCGCCAGTAGGCACCCTTGTAGAGGTACTGCCAGATATCCTCGATCCGGCGCGGGTCCATGCCGATCAGGCAAGGGGCGACGTGTTCCTGCAAATAGGCGACCACGGAAAGCTCGCGCCCGTTCAGTGTGGCATCGCCGATGCCATAGACACCCTGATCGGTTTCGATCTTGAGCGTGACGAAGTTGCGACCGGGGCAAGTGACGATCACACGGGCGGCGGTAATTTTCATGACTCGGGCACTCGCATTGTGTTGGCCTAATGTGGTATTACCGATTGACGGACCAATTTCGGTCTGTCAAGTTTTGAAAATTGGTTTTACCAAAAGGTTGTCCGCCATGGCTCTCGTGCCGAACGTCAAATCCAATGACCGCTTGTATCAAGACCTTGCCCGCTCGTTGATGGAGGAATTGGCGCAAGGACACTATCCGGTGGGTACGCGGCTTCCGGCTGAGCGGGATCTGGCATCGCGTTATGATGTCAGCCGCCCCACCGTGCGTGAAGCGGTTATCGCACTGGAAGTGCAAGGGCTGGTCGAGGTACGCCTTGGCTCTGGCGCATATGTGATGCGTTTGCCGGGCGATGAAGATCGGCCCGGCTTTGACGTGACCGCGTTTGAATTGACCGAAGCACGGCTGTTGTTCGAGGGTGAGGCCGCGGCCTTGGCGGCGACGCAAGTAAACGATGCTGACATCGCCGAAATCGAAGTGCTGGTGCAGCGGATTGCCGAGGAAAATCAGGAGCCCAACGGCACCGAGAGCGCGGATCGGGAATTCCATCTGGCGATTGCCCGTGCGACGCGCAATGTTGCGGTTTATAACGCTATCGCCCACTTGTGGGATTTGCGTTCGACATCGCCAGAGGCGGCGCTGCTGCATGAAAAAGCGCGCCACGCCCAGATCAAGCCGGTGGTGGAAGAGCATACCGCCGTACTGGACGCTTTGCGCGCGCGCGATCCCAATGCCGCCCGAGCCGCTATGCGCGCGCACCTTTCCGCCGTGCTGGAAGGCCTTTTGTTCGCGACAGAAGAGCGCGCGCTGGCCGAAGCGCGCAAGGCCACGCAAGTAAAGCGTGATCGCTATGCCCGCGCAACGGCATAAGCGTTGAGGCTGTGATCGGGGATAGACCGGTATAAAATCCGGTAGTCCGGTGGTGGGCGCTAACGGGCTCGAACCGCTGACCCTCTCGGTGTAAACGAGATGCTCTACCAACTGAGCTAAGCGCCCGCTCTCGCGGAAGATGGGCATTTACGGGTTTTTGCTGGTTCGTCAACCGCCGAGTTTGGAGAATCTTGAGGTTGGGTGAGGATGTCCTCGGGTTGCCTGCTTCAAAATCGTGGTCAGCAGCAGGTGAGGCGCTGCTACAACCGATAGGAGGCGGAAGCTTTCTGCCGATAGTGCCTTGATATCGCCCGACAAGAAGCCGGGGGCGATCAAGGCTCCTGCCGCCAGAGTGATCACGCAAATGATAGCGCCATAGGCCCATATTCTTGTCGGGGACCAATCCGGCAGTGCGGTGCCCAAGCCGCGCATATGCAACGGCGCATGCAGGAACACGAAATAGAGCATGAAGCCGATCTGCGGCGGGGTTGTTGCAAGGGTGATCAATGCGATGGTTTGCGCCGTGGCCCATTCGCGGTGGCCCGCGCGCCAGGTCTGCAAGGTGCCGACAGCGTTTACGAGCAGTGCGACCGGAGTGCAGGCGACCGCAATATTCTGCAAAGTCTCCGCACCTGGTCCTGCCATGGTGGTGAATAATGCGGTAACTTCTGGTCCGCGAAAGAACGCTGGAACGCAAATTATCGATGCACCGGCCATCACACGCAGCAATCCGGTTTCGATCATCAACCAATCTTCGCCAAAGTGAATGGCGGCAAGCATCAAAAAAACCGCCAGCGCATATAGTGGGGCGATAGCCCAGAGCGCGATCATGGCGAGAGCCACCGCGATATAGGCCAGCAAGGCGACGGTTGCGCGTGCCCAGCCCATGCCAAGCGTATGGCGTGCGATGGCTATATCATAGGCGCCGTGCGGCAGACCCCCCAGCAACATCAGAACCGCTGCTACGGCAATCGGTAGGGATTGGCCCAATCCAGAGCCTAGCGCCATCCCGCCTGCAATCAGCGACAACGCCAGCCAGAAAAGCGGAGACACCGGCACGCGCGAAATGCGCGTGCCGGTGCTGTCGGTCAATGGCCCTGCGGGGACGGGGATCATCAGTGACCGAGCGGCCTCCATGTCAAATCAGGCCGTAAGTGCTTCAGCTTCAGACTTGCGCACTGCGATGACCCAGACCAACACGCCGACGGCAGCCTTGGCGACGAGATCGGCAATGGTATAGCCAATCTGGATAGCCGTTTCTGCATCTGCGCCTGAGATGTTGGCATAAGGTGCCATGTAAACGATGGGATAAAAGCCCCATGACGCAAATGTCAGCAGGCGTGCCTTCTTTACCAGATTGCGAACGCTTTCTGGCTGGCGATCAATCGAAGCGCCAAGGCCGCTGAACAATTCCCACACGATGTACAAGAACGGGATTGCAGAAAGCGTACCCCAGAGCGCGCGCGTTGGAATGTCAGATGCGATTTCGCCAGGATAGCCAAGCGCAATCATCAGCGCTGCAGCAAAGCCCAGGCGCACCGATTTACTAATAGTTTCCTCGCGGGTAAGGCGCATCACCAATACAAGTTCAATGAGCAAAAGCGGCACGGTCAGGAGCCAGTCAACATAACGATAGGCGTCGTTGAATGCGAACCCGGAGGTGATGACCACGCCGTTTTTGACAACATAGGCGGTTTCCCAACTCTCGAAGATACGCAGGTAGTGGTAGGCGGCAATGGCGCAGACCAGACCGGAGATCGTTACTGCGGTTTTGTAGTTCGCTGACACCTGCGAGCGGCCGAGCCAGAGAAACAGGGCTGCGGCCGCCATAGTTGCGAACGAGAAGGAAAATGCGTTGTACACGAGCGAGTATTGGAAAATCGAAATAACGTCCATTATGCCCTCCAGTTTCACTAAGATCAAAAACTATTATTCCGCTTTGATCATAGTGAAGTCTCCCAAAAGCGATTGCTTTCGGATTTGTAATTATTCCTTGTAGGGAAGGCATGACACGCATTTTAGTTCCCGGCCATACAACAATATGGCTATACCCTAACGGGCATAACACTGTGTATTATCGAAATATTCTGTGGTACGCGCGAGCTTGGGGGGCAGTTTAGCCCGGCGCGGCTTGTGGCTCTGTGATAATCCGATCGCGCGCGGCGCGCACGTCACCTGCCTCGACCTGTAGTTTTAGGCGCTCACGATCGTGAGCACGGAACATGTCTTCGGCGCGGTTTATGGCTTCTTCGGAAATGCCCGCATCGCCCAGTGCAATCCGGGCCATCCGCACCGCAGATTCGAGCACTTCGCGCACCACTGCGTTGGCAGGAGTGCCCTTCAACTGGATCAGCGCGCGACGATCATATGCGCGGATATAAATTGCCGCGGCGGGAAAGGCGTTGTGAACCGCCTCGACAAATTCGGGCGTGATCTGATCGCCATCGATGCAGAAGAAGATCATTTCGGCATCGCCAGCGCCCGCTTGCCTAAGCAGATCGAGGCGCGTGCCATCGCCGAAATAGACTTTGGCACCAAAGCTTGCGGCAACGTCGATCATTTCGATATCGGTATCGACCATCGTGACCGGGATATTGCTGGCGAGTAGCATCTGGCTGACGCCTTGGCCGAATCGCCCGAAGCCCACAATGATCGCGCTGGCACCATCAGGTTGCGGGCCTGCGCGGGTGCCTTTGGTAACTTCGGCCTCTTGCCGGAAGCGGCGGGTGGCCATCATCAAGAACGGGGTGGTGGCCATGGAAAGCGTGACGACCGCGCCAAACAGGCTGGCGGCATCAGGCGCAATCAGCATCGCTTGCTGGGCTTGGGCAAACAGCACAAAGCCGAATTCACCGCCTTGGCTGAGCAGCAGGCCGAGCGCCAATGCCCCACGCCACGGCATGCGGAAGGCAAGCGCGATCAGGAACACGATCCCGGCTTTGATCGTGATCAGGCCAATTGCCATCGAGATCACGAATAGCGGGCGATCGGCAATGGCTTGCAAATTCAGCATCATGCCAACGGCCAGGAAGAACAGGCCGAGCAGGATCGAGCGGAACGGCTCAACGTCGGCTTCGAGCTCGTGGCGATAAGGGCTGTCGGCCAGCATCACGCCTGCGACAAATGCGCCTAATGCGGTGGATAGACCCAAGGCCTCCATTACCGCCGCCGAAGCCATCACCGTGAACAGCGCGGCGACGACGAACATCTCGCGCTCACCCAGATTGCCGATCAGGCGGAACAGCGGGCGGATGATAAAGCGCCCGGCGGCGATGAGGCCGACAAGCGCGCCGATAGTATAAAACGCCAGCAGCCAGCCCGGAGGCCCGCCCGCGTCTGCCGGGTTGCGGCTCATCGCGGCGATGATCGTGATAAGCGGGATAATCGAGAGGTCTTGAAACAGCAGGATGGCAAAGGCGCGTTCACCAAACGGGGTGCGCAGCCGGCCCGCAGATTGCAGCATCGGCAGGACCTGTGCGGTGGACGACAGCGCCAAGGGCAGGCCCAAAGCCAAGGCTGCGGCCCAGCTAAACTCCGTCGTCAGCCCGATCATCACCGCCACGGCGAGGCCGCATGCCGTCACTTGCAACAGGCCCAGCCCCAGAATATCGCGCTTCATCCGCCACAGCCGCGACGGGTTCAGTTCCAGCCCGACGAGGAACAACAGCAGGGTTATTCCGAGTTCGGCGATGCCAAGCTTCTGTTCTGCCCCGCCGACCAGCCCCAGCACTTGCGGCCCGATAACGGCACCTGCCACCAGATAACCCAAAGTCGCGCCAAGGCCGAGCCGCCGAAATAGTAGCACGAATACAAGCGCGAAGCCGAGCAGGAGAAATCCATCGTGAAGCAAGGATGCATGTTCGGCCATGCTTGTTGTCTAGCTTTATCTACACGCGCCGCAATACTTGTTCAGCTTGCGTTGATCTGTGGCGGGTGAAACTATAGCCTGTGGGAAATCGGGAAGAGGCTTATGCGCGGCGTCGGGTATCTTGTGGCAGTGGCTATGCCGGTTGCGGCATTTGCGCAAAGCGCGCCTTCGGCGCAGGGCGATGTATCGCTGACGATCTATAACAACGACTTGGCGCTGGTGCAGGATGTGCGGCAGATGTCGCTTCCGCTGGGGCGCACGCGGCAGGAATTTCCCGATGTGTCCGCCGCGATCCGGCCAGAGACGGTGACGCTGAATGCTGGCGGCACGGGGATTGTCGAACAGAACTTTGATTATGATCTGCTGACGCCGGAAAAGCTGATGGACAAGGCGGTGGGACAGGTGGTGACGCTGGTGCGCACCAATCCGGCCACTGGCGCAGAGACGCGCGAGAGCGCGACGATCCTTGCCAACAATGGCGGCACCGTGGTGCGCATTGGTGACCGGATCGAGGTGCTGAACACATATGCGGCGCGGGTGGTATTCCCCAGCTTGCCAGCAGGCCTGCGCGCGCGGCCCACGCTTTCGGTAACGCTCGATACGACCAGCCCCGGTGCGCGTCCGGTTTCGCTCAATTACCTGTCGCGCGGGTTTGGCTGGAAGGCCGATTATGTGGCGCTGTTTGATGAAGCTGCGGGCAAGATCGATGTGCAGGGCTGGATCACGTTGACCAACAATAGCGGCACGACGTTTGACAAGGCCAAGGTGCTGCTGGTGGCAGGATCGGTGGGCGATGGTGCGCAAACCTATCGCGGCAGGCGGCAAGTCATGCCCGGCAACCGCATGGGCACGCAGAGCGCCAATCGCGAAAGCCTTGGCGATTTTTACCTGTATCCGATTGCGGGCCGCACTACTGTGGCCAACGCCCAGCAAAAGCAGGTGAGCTTCCTTGATGTGGCGGGGGCGCCTGCATCGAAGGCCTATCATTTCCGCAATGGCTGGCTTTCGACGCAGACCGAGCCGCAAAGCGCCGATACGGTGCTGCGCTTCTCTACCGCAAAGGATGCGGGACTTGGCGATGCGCTGCCCGCAGGCACGGTGCGCGTCTATATGCGCGATGCGCGCGGGCAGCCGCAGTTCATTGGCGAAAACTCCATCGGCCACACGCCGATGGGGTCGAGTCTTGCGCTGAAAACCGGAGAGGCGTTTGACGTGAAAGTGCAGCCGGTGCTGGAAAAGCGCGATGTTATCGAAAGCGGCGAATGGGAGCGCACCGTCCGTTACCGCGTGACCACACCGGGTAAGGCCCCGACCGAAGTGACGGTGGATACCCAGAAAACGTTCTGGCGCACGACGATGACGTACAAGGTTACCAACGCCAAGGCCGTGCCGGTAACGGTGGAAGTGGTGCAGGGTGGGCTGGACAATTGGTGGCACGATACGCGCGTGCCATCCGAAAACATCAAGGGCGAACAGCGTTCTGCCGATGAACGCGCGTGGGCGGTGCCGGTGCCCGCCAATGGCGAGACGACGCTGACCGTCCAGTTTGATTCGCGATACTGAGGCGCGGGGCGTGCGCCGCTTGCTGTCTCTTTCGCTGGTGTTGAGCGCGCCTGCCTTTGCGCAAGGTGTGGTGACATCGGTTGCACCCGATAACGTGTCTGTCAGCGTCTATCGCGCGCCGAACCGGGGTAGCGATACCGCGATGAACCTGAGCTGGTTGGAAGGTTATGCGCTGATCACCGAAAAGCGCACGGTGGATATTCCGGCGGGCAAGGCGACGATCCGGTTTGAAGGCGTGGCGGCGGGGCTGTTTCCCGAAAGCGCCATCGTTACCGGCCTGCCATCGGGCGTGCGCGAAAAAAACCTTGATGCCGATCTGCTATCGCCGCGCAGCCTTTACGCGCGGATGTTCGGGCGGCCTGTGACTTTGCGCCGCACTTTGCCCGGATCGGGCGGAGTGCGCGAGGAGCGCGCGGTGATCCGGTCCGGCGTGGATGGCGCGGCAATTGTTCAGACGGCGGCGGGCTTTGAAGTGGCCACTTGCGGTGGGCTTCAGGACGAATTGATCTATCCGGAGGCTCCGAAGGATTTGTCCGCACGGCCGACGCTGTCGATCGAGACGGAGGCTGCGCAGGCGCACAAGGCCACGGTTTCGCTATCGTATCTGGCGTGGGGATTTGATTGGCAGACCAATTATGTGGTCACGATGAACCCCGATGGCCGGACTGCTAGTTTATCGGCTTGGGTGACGTTGGCGAGCAGCGATTCCACCAGCTTTGCCAATGCGGAAGCGGCGGTGATTGCGGGCAAGGTAAATCGGACAGATAAGGGCCGGGGGACTGCGCCAAGTGGAGGGGCGCTGGTGTTGAAGTGCTCGCTATCATCGCCATTGGCAACGCGAGCGTCACCTGCATCCTTACCAGAGAAAACTGATGCGCAGCTTGTATTTGAATTGACTGGTGACGACAGTTTGATGAACGAACTTTCACCAGCTCCGCAAGTACGCGCCTTCGGCTTGGTCAGGGCTCGTGTTGAAGTCAAGCAAGAGGCGCTTGGCGATCTCAAGCTTTACCGTGTGCCCGTGCCAGTTACAGTCGCGGCGAATTCACAAAAGCAAGTGGCGCTCGCTTTAAAGAAGGCTGTGAAGATGGAGGCGCTTTATCGCGCCGAGGTGTGGGAAGACAGCGCCGATGGCGTGCGACAGATGCTGCGCACCCGCAACCGCAAGGAAGAAGGCCTTGGCCTGCCGCTGCCGGGCGGGCCAGTGACCGTGTTTGAACCGCAGGGCGATGCAGTACTGCTATCAGGCGAAGGTGGCCTTGCTGACCGTGCGGTGGGCGAGGATGTGGAGATCATGCTCGCCAATGCGACACAAGTGACGCTGGAGGCGCAGACTATCAGCGATACCGAACGTGCGAAAACAGTGCGGCTGACCGCGCGCAATGCCCGTGGAGTTCCTGTGCAGTTCGAGGCGCGTATTGCCAGTGGTGCGGGAGAGCAGATCGTTGGCCTGAAGACCGCGCCCGCCGGGGGCAAGGTAACGCGCAAGGATGGCCGCACGATCTGGGCGGTGACGATCCCCGCGAACGGCTCAGTATCGTGGAATTATACGCTGGTGCAGTCGCAATAATCGGACCTTCTGTTTATAGCTGATCGCGGCGATGCTTTTCTGGCTGCCATGCGCAAAAAAACGCGCCCGGCATGAAGGCTGGCCGGGCGCGCCAGGGGCCGGTGCAGGGGGGGACCGGACCGGGACAAATCAGAAGATCAGACCATCAGACCATCAGACCATCAGACCATCAAAGCTGCGCCTTCGACTTCGGCAAAGTAATGCGCCATGCCATCGCAGGCTTTGTCAGACAGGGTCACGAAAGCGCGGCGGCGGTCAGAATCATCCTCAGCACGGCAGAACAGGCCCATATCAGTCATCTGGTTGATCCAGCGCAGTGCGGTAGTGGGCGGAACACCAGAGGCAAGGCATAGCGAGGTGACCGAAACCCGTTTGTGTTCGACCCGTGCCGCAGTGAGATCAAGCAGCATGTCCCACGCGGGATCGGCGAACAGATCGCTTTGGAAGAAGCGTCCGCGCAGTTGGCGTTGGCGGATAACCTTTCGCACCAACCGTGGATCAGGAAGCGCGGGGCGTGTTTTGCGTGTCATCCGTTGTGCGGCAGGATCGCGTGAACCATTGCTATCGAAACTAAACGCAGAAGCTTTGACAACCATACTGTCATCTACGGGTCCTGACAACGATTCCAGTTGTTGCGCGATCTGCGAGACTTGTTCGGTTAACCGCAGCAACGACATGCGATCATGATCGGACAATTCGCGCACCCGCGCCCCTTCGGCGGTGAGCAGACGGCCCAGTGCCACCACACGGTCAGCCCGGCTGGGGCTGACAAGGATTTGCGCGGCAGACTGATTTAGGCAGCCGAACACATCATCGAGCGAACCCATGCTTGTGGAGACGACAAGCTGCGTTCCGGAGCGGGCCGCGCGCATATCCAGCCGCGCTAGCGCCGCCAGTTCTGCGCCTTCGATCACGGGGCAATCGACCAGCACGAGATCACCGAGTGGTTGTTCGACCTCACCCAGCAGCGCGTTAAGTTCTGATGTACGGGTTACACGCAAACCGGCAGCGGCAGCATCTTCGGCCATTTCGGTCCGCAAATAGGCCCGGTCAGAAAAAATTGCGACGGAGAGCGGCGATAGCGGCCGCAACAGCGCCACATCATCGGCCGGATAATCAAACTGTGTAGCTGTTTGTCCCATACCTACGTTCCTTAGTGTCGCTACGTATATGAACATGTGGGGAACAAAATAGGATCAGGTCAAGACCATTTACCGCTATTTTGGATCAATTAGCGCGCGCCATCGGCAGACTATCGCCTGTAAATGGCCGCCATTGCTGGATTTACCGATCCGTTAGTGTCGTGCATCCAACGGCCAAAATGAAGGTACTACGCGCGATGGGCAGTGCCTTGGCCGAAGATTTCGCCGCCGCGCAACCGCCTTTGCGACTCGGCAAAGGCGGTGTCGTGGGCCTGCGTCAGTCTACGAAGGGATCGCGGACGAGGATCGTGTCTTCGCGTTCGGGGCTGGTGGAGACAAGCGCGACGGGTGTTTCGATCAATTCCTGCACGCGCTGGATGTATTTGATCGCCTGCGCGGGCAGGTCAGCCCAAGAGCGGGCGCCCGCAGTGGTGCCTTCCCAACCGTCCATTTCTTCGTAGATCGGCTCAACTTCGGCCTGATCGGCGGCGTGGCTGGGGAAATAGTCGAGCACTTTGCCGCGCAGGCGATAGCCGGTGCAGATCTTCACTTTTTCCATGCCATCAAGCACATCAACTTTGGTTAGCGCGATGCCGGTGACGCCCGAGATGGCGCAGGACTGGCGGACGAGCACGGCATCGAACCAACCGCAGCGGCGCTTGCGCCCCGTGACGGTGCCGAATTCGTGGCCACGTTCGCCTAGGCGCTGGCCGACGGCATCTTCCAATTCGGTGGGGAAAGGGCCGGAGCCGACACGGGTGGTGTAGGCCTTGACGATGCCCAGCACAAAACCGGTGGCGTTGGGACCAAGGCCGGAGCCCGAAGCGGCAGTGCCCGACACGGTGTTCGACGAGGTGACGAAGGGATATGTGCCGTGATCGACATCGAGCAGCACGCCCTGTGCGCCTTCGAACAGGATGCGCGCGCCAGCCTTGCGCACCTGATTGAGGCGCTTCCATACTGGTTGGGCGAATTGCAGCACGTAAGGTGCGATTTCGCGCAGTTCGGCGATCAGGGCCTCACGATCCACCGAGGGCTGGCCGAAGCCTGCGCGCAGCGCATCGTGGTGCGCGCAGAGGCGATCAAGCTGCGAGCCCATCTTATCAAGATGCGCCAGATCGCAAACGCGGATGGCGCGGCGGCCGACTTTGTCTTCATAAGCAGGGCCAATGCCGCGACCGGTGGTGCCGATCTTGCCCGAACCGGCAGCCGTTTCGCGCAACCCATCCAGATCGCGGTGCAGCGGCAGGATCAGCGGGCAATTGTCGGCAATCGCGAAGTTGTCAGCGTTGATTTCGACGCCCTGCGCGGTCAGCTTCTCGATCTCGGCCTTCAAGGCCCAAGGATCGAGCACCACGCCGTTGCCGATAATCGACAGCGTGCCGGTGACGATGCCCGATGGCAGGAGCGATAGCTTATAGACCTGTTCGCCCACCACCAGCGTGTGGCCGGCATTGTGGCCGCCCTGAAAACGGACGACGGCATCAGCGCGGCTGGCAAGCCAGTCGACGATCTTGCCTTTGCCTTCATCGCCCCATTGGGCACCGATTACGGTTACATTGGCCATGCTTATACTCCTCCACCCTGCCAAGGTGGATCCGGTAGCGCCCTTCGACAGGACTCGGCGAAACGGATGGATTGGACGGGCGGCAGGCACCCTGATTTCGGAGCGCGCGTTAGGGGGGAATGCCTCTCCAAGTCAAGGGTGTGACAGCGCGCAAAGCAATTCATCGGACGTATACCGTATGGGGCGCAACTTTCGGCAAGGCTGGGATGGCTGGGGAATCGGTTATGCGCAAGGTCTGGATGGCGGATTTGTTCAGGATGGTGCGGCGTAACCTGAACAAGTTTACACAGTTTACACTGTTCTGGAGAAGAAATCAGGGGGCCGGTGGGGTGTGCTTTTCGGGGGCGTTTTGCCCCGCGCCCGCAGCGGAAATGCGCTGCGTTTGGGCGGGCTTTGCCGGAGTTTTGAACGGTTCAAGGAGCGGGATGGACGGTAGGGATTTGGCGGCGTGTAGGATAGCGGTTTGTGCTGTCTTCAGAGCTTAGACGTTACGCAAGTTCTTGGCGTCGTTGCGCGAAAAACCTTTGCGTCCTCTGCGATCTCTGCACGAACCAACCTCTTCGCGGCATCGCATAGCAATCACGAAATTAAGTATACTGTCCTCGGAATCCCCCTCGAAATCCCGGCTGTCCTCTGAATCCCCGGCTCCGAACGTCCTACGGCCACGCCCACCATGCCCACCTCCTCGAGATGAATGGTGACAGCTTACGTCTTGCAAGCAGATGTAAGCGCCAAAATGACTAGGAGGGCGGCAAGATGCTCTGATCAGAAACGGCAAATCGACTTTCGCTATGCTACTGCCGCTGACCCGACGCCGATCAACCCCAGCCACAATCAGAGGCCTTTGGCTGAAATGACTGGCCCACTTTCAAACCTGTAGCAGGCTCCTTTTTATACCTTCGTTGACACACGATAAAAAAATAATGTATCTTTGATTTAAAGTGATTTGAAATTTGATTATAAGATTGAAGACGACGTCGATGATAGTATTTTCCGTAGTTAGATTTGAATAAAGTCTTACTTTATAAATGTCAGAATGAATGTTCCTTGAAGGATGTAAGGTAATGTTTGCTTAGTTTCTGTAATTTTAGAAAAATACAAAGCCTCATCTTTGTGAAATCTGATATTTTTACGACACCCTCATCGCAATTAATCGCGCAAATACAATTACCGAAAGCCAATGATATCATGAATTTATTCAAATAACTTTTTATCGAGACAAAGTTAACGAAAGGCAGAAATTATGAGTAATTCGAAATTAATAAAAAAAGCAATTCAATTACATAAATCTGGAAAAGTTCAGGATTCCATTGGTATTTATTTAAAAATTTTACCAAAAATGAAACTTAATTCTGATTTTTTATGCCTAATCGGCAGCGCTTATTATGAAATTGGTGAAGCATTAAAGGCGTATCAATTTCTTAAAAGATCAGTTTTATTAAATCCTGAAAACCCAGAGTCACAGAATAATCTTGGCAATGTATTGAAAAAATTAAATCGCCTCGATGAGGCAATAAACCATTACGACAAGGCAATTTCATTGGAAGCGAAATACGCAACTGCATATTACAATCGCGGAATTACTCTCCAAAAATTGAAAAGACTCGATGAAGCCTATGAGAGCTATAAGTACGCATTTGATATTGATCCGAAAATAGAATTTTTATTAGGAATAAAATTACATTTACAGATGCATCTATCCAATTGGCTTGATTTTGAAAATCAATTGGAATCGATTAAGAAAAAAATTGATGAAAATAATAAGGCGATTTATCCTTTCGATTTGCTTAGTTTAATTGACTGCCCTGCCACTCAAAAAATGGCATCGCAAATTTATGTTAAAGCGAAATTTGATGTTAGAGCAGTTGAAAATCAAAAATTTAAGATCAATAAATCGCATAGAATTAAAATTGGCTACTTCTCTGCAGATTTTCATAACCATGCCACGATGCATTTGTTGGCAGACGTGCTTGAAAAGCACGACAAAGATCATTTTGAAATTTTTGCATTTTCATTTGGACCTATTACCAATGACGCTTGGCAGTCTCGGGCAAGAAAGGCATTCGATCAATTTATTGAATGCAACAATAATTCTGACAAAGAAATTGCAAAATTATCGCGCGATCTTGGAATTGAAATCGCAATTGATCTAAAGGGATTTACAACTGATTCAAGAACCGGGATCTTTGCTGATCGTGCGGCACCAATTCAGGTAAATTTTCTGGGATATCCTGGCACGATGGGTACCGATTTTATAGATTACATTGTTGCTGATAAATTACTAATCAAAGAGGAGCAGCAAGAATTTTACGTAGAAAAAATAGCTTATTTGCCCGATTGCTATCAACCCAACTGTTATAGAAGAGATGTATTTGCAGAGTCTGTCTGCAGATCAAATTTTAGTTTACCGAAACATGGAGTTGTATTTAGTTCATTTAATAATAATTACAAGATAACTCCGCCCATTTTTGCATCCTGGATGAGAATTTTGAAAGAAGTTGACGGTAGCGTTCTTTGGTTATTAGCAACCAATTCTATAGCTCAAAATAATCTTAAAAAATATGCTTTTGAAGCCAACATTGATGTCAATAGGCTAATATTTGCGGAAAACGTTCCAATACAGGATCATTTGAATAGAATCCGTTTGGCAGACATATTTCTTGATACGTTCCCGTGCGGTGCACATACAACCTGTAGTGACGCATTGAGGATGGGGCTTCCAGTGGTCACAATGGAAGGGCAGTCATTTGCAAGTAGGGTTGCGGCAAGCTTGTTAACGAATGCCGGAATACCCGAGTTGATAGCAAAAGATTTACAATCGTATGAAAAAATAGCGATTGAACTTGCTTTGGATTCGAACAGAATTAAAAAAATCAGGGGCCAGCTTTTAGATAATAATCATGTAACATCATTATTTGATCCTAAGATTTATGCGAAGAATATTGAAATTTTGTATCGAAAAATGCATCATTTTCATCTGAATGAATTGCCACCAGGGCATATATATGTGCAATGAGTTAGGGCGCAAATTCATGGCAATCCCGGGGGCAGTATACTTAGAGTCGATTTCAGATTGATGGAATCGATTAGGGATTCCCATTAGGGCAATGATCTGATTCAACCTGCTGGTTGCAATGGAGGTCAGCATGGCAAAGCAATCACGGAATTAGGTATACTGTCCCCGGAATTCCGATCCAACACCCGCCCGTCGCCCCGTGCTTGACACGGGGCCTGGCTTCCCTTGCCACCTCACCTTTGGCATGACGGCCTGATGGAAAAGGGTGGCTGGGTATACATCATGGCAAACCGCTATCGTGGCGGGATGTACGTTGGCGTCACATCCGATCTGACCCGCCGCGTGTGGCAACATCGTGAGGGCGACGGCTCAATCCACGTGACGGACTTTGGCAAGACAAGGCTGGTCTATGCCGAGCGGCACGACGAAATCGAACCGGCGATCGCGCGCGAGAAGCTGGACACCCGCAAAAACCGGGTAGTTCGAGTCGGATTGGTCCGAGGAGGGCTGCTCCCTCTGCTTTTCGGCTATAACGACCGCGCCGTTGGTATGTTTCGGTCGGTAATTCGGGCGGTTTGACCCGTTTCTTCGTGATTCCGGGCAGAG
>NZ_LJHY01000039.1 GCF_001295795.1 Novosphingobium sp. AAP83 | reverse complement strand
CCCCTCCCGCAAGCGGGAGGGGGGAGTCAGATTTTATCGAAAGGCTGATTATGTCGTTCTTTCAATCTCTTGCTGCGGCGTTCAAAGGCGAGGCAGTGACGCCGCGTGCGCCTTTGGGGCGGAGTTTTGTGTCTCCCTGGATTGCGGCTTCGGATTGGCATGGCGAACCTGCGCGTGGACCGATCAATTATCCCGTGGCGATCCGTGAGGCCTATTTGAAGAACCCGGTGGCGCAGCGTGCTGTGCGGCTGGTGGCCGAGGGCATTGGCGGGGCGCCGGTTGTGGCATCGGACCCGGCGCTGCTGGCGCTGGTGAGCGAGACCAGCGCGGGCCAGCCGCTGCTGGAGACGCTGGCGGCGCATCTGATGCTGCACGGCAATGGCTATGTGCAGGTGTTGCGCGATGCGGACGGCAATCCGGTGGAGCTGTTTGCGCTGCGGCCCGAACGCGTGACAGTGCTGCCCGATGCGGGCGGCTGGCCTGCGGCGTTTGCCTATAAAGTGGGTGAAAAGGCGTTGCGGATCGAGGCGGTGGATGATTTCGGCCGGCCCAACCTGATCCATGTGAAGCACTTTCATCCCGTGGATGACCATTATGGTGCGGGCTGCCTGGAGGCGGCGGAAGAGGCGGTGGCGATCCACAATGCGGCGGCGCGGTGGAACCGTTCGTTGCTGGAAAACGCGGCGCGGCCATCAGGGGCGCTGGTCTATGATCCGGGCGATCCCGGCGCTTCGCTGACGCCCGACCAGTTTGACCGGATCAAGGCCGAATTGACCGCAGCCTATGGAGGCCAAGTGAATGCGGGGCGGCCCATGCTGCTGGAGGGGGGGCTGAAATGGCAGAGCCTTTCGCTGACGCCTGCGGACATGGATTTTGCCACGCTGAAAGCGGCGGCGGCGCGCGATATTGCGCTGGCATTTGGTGTGCCGCCGATGCTGCTGGGGATCCCGGGCGACAATACTTACGCCAATTACCGCGAGGCCAATCGGGCGCTGTGGCGGCTGACGCTGCTGCCGGTGGCGGGCAAGATTCTGGCGGCGATCGCCGAGGGCCTTGCTCCGTGGTTCCGCGAGGCGCGGTTGGGCGTGGATATGGACCGGGTACCGGCCCTGGCCGAGGACCGCGAAAGGTTGTGGGCGCAAGTATCGGCGGCGGAGTTTCTTTCCGCCGAAGAAAAGCGCGCAATGCTGGGGATCGAGCCATGAACCGCGAGGACATGCTGGCCCGTCTGGTGGCGCAGGCCGAGGACGAGGGCTGTGATCTGGTGACGCTGCGTGCGGTGGTCGAGGAAGCCTCTGATCTGGGCGCGGTGCGGGTGCTGGCGCGGATGGGGCTGGCCGATGACAACGCGCACAACGACATGGCCGAATTGCGCCAACTTCTGGGCGCGTGGCGCGATGCCAAGGCGAGCGCATGGAAAGCGGCGGTGGGCTGGGTGGTGCGTGTGGTTTTGGCGCTGCTGCTGTTTGCCATCGCGGTGCGGTTTGGATCGGGAGATCTGGTGCGATGAGAACGCTTTTGCCTGAGGTGCAAGCAGAGCCAATGCGCTTTGCCGGATATGCCGCGATTTTCCTCAAACGCGATAGTGGCGGCGATACGATTCTACCGGGTGCGTTCCGCGCCAGTTTGGATCAGCGCAAGGCCGAAGGATTGCGGTTACCGTTGTTGTGGCAGCACCGGCCCGATGAACAGATCGGCTGGATCGATGTGGTGAGCGAAGATGCACGCGGTTTGCGCGTAGTGGCTTCGATCACCGCAACGCAATCAGCGGCGGCGCGTGCGCTGAAGGACGGAGCCGTGGATGGCCTGTCGTTCGGATATCGCGTGCGGCAGGGCAAGGCGTTACCCGGCGGGCGCGAATTGCACGACTTGGACATTACCGAAGTGAGCCTGGTGACGCGGCCGATGCAGCCGCTTGCGCGGGTGCATTATCTGGAGCCTGTGGCGCTCTACGCCGCCTGATCTCCTTCACATCATCACAAACCGGAATTCCCCCACGGCTACCCCATGGGGTGGCTGTTTCATGCAGAAAGGACGTTGTGCCCCATGGATACTGTGAACTTTGAAACCAAGGCCGATGCGCTGAACGACTCGTTTAATATTGTCGAACGCCAGGAAGCGCAGGATGCCGCGCTGGCGACGCTGCGCAGCGATGTGGACGAAGTGAAAGGGCGGCTGGAAAAGGTCAGCCGCGCTGCTGCGCGTCCGTTGCTTGATGGGGCAGGGGTTGGTTCAGGGCCGGAAGTGAAGGGCTTTGTTGACGGCTATCTTCGTCATGGCCGCGAGACCGAGTTGAAATCGATGATGACGACCGTGGGCGCAGAAGGCGGGTTTGCGGTGCCGCGTGAGATCGACACGATCATTGCGCGCCGCATGGTGGAAATCAGCCCGATCCGCGCGGTTGCCAATGTGGTGAGGACCGGCACTTCGGGTTTCCGCCGGTTGATCTCTACCGGAGGCACGGCTTCGGGCTGGGTGAGCGAAACGGGCGCACGTCCCGAAACGGCAAACCCGCAACTGGCCGAGATCGTGCCGCCGATGGGCGAGCTTTATGCGAACCCTTCAGCCACACAGGCGATGCTGGATGATGCCGCGTTCGATCTGGAAGGCTGGCTGGCAAACGAGATTGCCACCGAATTTGCCCGTGCAGAAGGTGCCGCCTTCATCAACGGCACCGGCACCAACCAGCCACGCGGTTTCCTGAACGCGACGCCAAGTGTTGCCGGCGATGCGACGCGCGCGTTCGGTTCGTTGCAGTTCATCGGATCGGGCAATGCCACGGGCCTTGGCATGGCGCCTGAAGCGCGGCTGATCGATCTGGTGTGCCAGTTGAAGGCTCCGCTGCGGCAAGGTGCGGTGTGGGTGATGAATTCAACCACGCTGGCAGCAGTGCGCAAGTTGAAGACCGCTGATGGTGCATTCTTGTGGCAGCCGGGACTGGTCAATGGTCAACCTGATCGTTTGCTGGGTTATGCAGTGATCGAAGCAGAAGACATGCCCGATGTGGCGGCGGACCAGTTCCCGATTGCGTTTGGCAACTTCAAGGCCGGTTATCTGATCACGGAACGCCGCCAGACAAGCATCCTGCGCGATCCTTATACCAACAAGCCTTATGTCCAGTTCTATGCCACCCGCCGTGTGGGCGGGCAGGTGTTGGACAGCGATGCGATCAAGCTGCTGCGTATCGCGGCCTGATTATGCGCGCGGCCTGGCAACGGGCCGCGCGCCCTTTTCCCAAATCATTGACCGGAGATTGCCATGATGCGGGCAATTATCGCACCGCCTGCCTTGTCTTCGGCGGCGCTTAGCGAACTGAAGGCGTGGCTGGGCATATCCCGGTCTGCCGATGATGCCGAACTGGCGGCGCTGCTGCGCACGGCGTTGGAGATTTGCGAAGGCTTTATTGGCGCAATGCCGCTGCAATCGGGCTGCGAGGAAACCTTGAGCGCGAAAAGCGAATGGCAGGTGCTGTCTGCCCGGCCGGTGCGCGCGATGACCGCGCTGGCGGCGCTGGATATCGCAGGCGTGCGGACGGCGCTGGCGGCGGCGGATTACGAGTTTGATATTGATGCCGATGGCGTGGGCCGCGTGCGGTTGCGCAAGCCGATAAACCAGACGCGGGTGGTGGTTACATATTCTGCGGGATTGGCGGCGGATTGGAGCGGGCTTCCCGATGCGATCCGGCACGGCGTGATCCGGCTTTGTGCGCACCAGCACCGGGGCCGTGATGACGAGCGCAAGGCAGCGCCGGTGCCGCCTGCGGTGGTGGCCGCGCTGTGGCGACCTTGGCGGCGGATGCGCCTGGCATGATTACCGCCAGAGCAGCGACAGGCGCATTGGCGCGGCAATTGACCGCCAAGGCAGAGGCGCTGGCCAAGGCGCGGGCGGTGATCGCCGCGCGGGGCATGGATGCGCGCAAGTGGCGCAAGGCGAGCCTACTGTGGCCGCTTTTTGGAGAGGAATAGCGCGATGGAAATTCCTTTTCGGGCCGCGCTGATTGCGTGGCTTACCAGCGATGCAGCCTTGGCGGCGGCGCTGAATGCGGTGGTTGAGGAAGCGCCTTCGCGCACCGCGCTGCCGTGGCTGGCGCTGACCACCAGCGCGAGCACCAATTGGGGCACCAAGACGCTGGCAGGCCGCGAAGTGCGCGTGGCGCTGGAGCTGAACTTTCGCAGCGACGATCCGCTGGGCGGGGCATCGCTGGTGGCCGGGATCGAGGCGCGGGTGGAGAGCCTGCCGGCAGACCAATCGGCCAATGGCTTTCGCGTGGCCAGCATCGGTTTGCTGCGGGCACGTGCCGAGCAGCGTGGCGAGGCGGTGCGCGTGGTGGTGCTTGAATACCGGGCACGCATTTTAGCGGCCTGAAACCCTATTTACTTCAAGGAGATATGACCATGGCAGCCCAGAAGGGAAGTGCGTTTCTGTTGAAGATCAGCGATGGCGCAACCACGCCTACGTACAATACTGTGGCCGGTTTGCGGACCACGCAGATGTCTATCAACGGCGAATCCGTGGTGATCACGAGCAAGGATTCGGGTGGCTGGCGCGAACTGCTTTCGGGGGCGGGGACGCGTTCGGTGACGGTAAGCGCGGCGGGGATTTTCCTGGGCAGTGCCGCCGAGATGAGCATTCGCGGCAATGCGCTGGCGGGCACGATTGCCGACTATGAGCTTTCGTTTGAAGGCGGCGAGCGGATGCGCGGCAAGTTCCTTGTCCAGCGGTTGGATTACTCCGGAGATTTCAACGGCGAGCGTAATTACACGATGACGCTCGAAAGCTCTGGCCTAGTGGCGCAAGTCTGATGGCGGATGCTGCAAACCCCTTTCGCGGGGAGGCCGTGCTGGTGATCGGCGGGCAACCTTTGGTTTTGCGTCCGACGTTTGGCGCTCTGGTGGCCGCAGAGCAAGAGCTGGGGCCGCTGTTCGGGCTGGTCGAACGCGCGAGCGCGGGGCAATTGCGGTTGGCCGAGATGGTCGGACTGTTCTGGCATTGCTTGCGCGAGCGTGCCGAATTGGAGCGGGATGACTTTGCCGATGCCGTGACGCGCGAGGGGCTGGCGGCCTGCACGCCGCCGTTGCGCGCGCTAATCGTGCAAATCCTGAAAGGTGCAGGGTGAGCGAGGCCTTCGGGGCAAGCGTTGCGCGGCTGGGCGGCCAAGCGGCGCTGCTGCTGGGCTGGATGCCCGACGCGTTCTGGGCGGCGACGCCCGAGGAACTGGCCACGGTTTTAAGTGCGATGCGCCAGCCCGAGAGCGGGACGATGGACAAGCGCACCCTTGATAAGATGATGGAGGCAGACCGTGGCGGATGAACTCGACACGCTGATGATCGATGTGCGCGCCAATACATCGGGCTTTGCAGCTGATGTGGCGCAGATGCGCGGCAGCTTTGATTCGGTGCTGGTGGATGGCTTTGGCCGCGCGGGCGACACACTGGAGCGGGGCCTGCTGGGTGCGATCCGGCGCGGGTCGCTGGGGTTTGAGGACTTGCGGCGGGTGGCGCTGAATGTGCTGGGCGATATTGCGGCGCAGGCGGTGCAGGCGGGCATCGGATCGCTGGGCGGCGGTGCAAGCGCTGGCGGGGCGACACTGGGCCTGGGCAGTCTGATCGGATCGATCTTTGGCCTGCCTGGCCGCGCGACCGGTGGGCCGGTGGCGCCCGGGCGCGGCTATCTGGTGGGGGAACGCGGACCGGAGATGTTCGTGCCGACATCCGCCGGGCGGGTGGAGCCATCGCTGGGCGGCGGCAGGGGGCGGGACGTGAATGTTTCGATCAGGATCGTCAGCCCGCAAGGCAGCAACCAGCCCGAAAGCCTGCGCCGGTCTGGCCGCCAGGTGGCGCAAGCCGTGCGCCGCGCTCTCAACGATTTCTGAACAAGCGGAGAAGCCGATATGAGCCACTGGCTCGCCACGCGCCGCACGGTGCAGCAGACCGACACGATCCAGCGGTTCGATCCGCGATTCTGGACGGTCAATTTCCCGAGGCCCGCGATGGCTTCGGTTGTGACCACTGCGCCCGATGCCTTGCGCGTGGATACGGTGTTCCGGAAGGCTGACGACTTGATCGGGCTGATCTGGGAATCGGAGGACAAGTGGGACCACCCGCTGCTGGCCTATGAAACGAAGACCGATTATTCGCGGCTGACGCTGTCGTTTCGCTGGCGGTCAGGAGGCGTTTTGCCGCTGAATGCGGTGAACGGGCCGACGCTGACGATCGAGGGGCGCGATGCTGCGGGCAATGCGCGGGCGTGGTATGTGCGGTTGTGGAATTATGCGAGCGGGACGCCGACTGATGCGCAGATCACGCTGCCGTTTTCGGCGCTGGATGGCGGGTTCTTGCTGCCCGGCGAAGCGGACCGTGTGTATCCAGCGGACATTGACCGGCTGTTTATCTCGCTGGTGGCGCCCGGATATGGCGCAGGGGCGACGCCCTTTGCACAGTCGGTGACGGGGTGGGCAGAACTGACCGGAATCCGGTGCGAAGGCCACAAGCCCATGTTGGAAATTGGCGATGTTATGGTGCCGCCGCACGGGCTTTCGATGTGCACCGGCTATGACGATGCCTATAACCAGACGCCTGCGCGATTGCTGCGTGAGGTGCGCGGGCTGGGATATCGCGGGAGCATCAACCATTACATCGGGATGAGCCACTTTTTCGGCATGGTGCCCGATGGCGCGGGCGGCTTTGTAGTGGACCCGGCATTGCCTGCGTTCAATGGCGCTGCATTGCGTTGGCACCAAGCATTTTTGGCCGAGGCTGCGGCGATGGGCTTTACCGTGATTGCATCGCAATCATACGAGCTGTTGGCGCAACATTGCCCGGCTGCCTGGCAACAGCGGACGTGGGAGGGTGTTGCGGGGCTTACGGGGTGGTCGCCGCCATCGGCGCTGCTTTCGCCTGCGCATAGCGGCGCGATGGCTTGGGTGCGCAAGGTTGGCGTGGCGCTGGTCGGGCTATTGCTGGACGCTGGGTTGCCGGTGCGGCATCAGGTGGGAGAGCCGTGGTGGTGGGTGGCGGCCGAACGCAAGATTTGCATTTATGACGCTGCGGCGCGCGCCGCGTTTGGTGGTAGTCCGGTTAACATACCCGACCTTGGTGCCAATCTGAATGTCGCGCAGAAAGCGCTGCTGGACGCAGCCGGAGCGATGCTGGCGCAATCCACAGCGGATCTGGCGGCTGCGGTGAAGGCGGCAGCGGGTGCTGCGGGCGCAGAGACGCTGCTGCTGGCGTTTTTGCCGACGGTACTCGATCCGGTGACGCCTGAGGCGCTGCGGGCGAATTTGCCGGTGGGTTGGGCATCGCCTGCGTTCGATGTGCTGCAACTTGAAGATTATGACTGGGTGACCACCGGCAAGGATGCCTTGCGCACGGAGGCCCGCGTGATTGCCGAAGCGCGGCTGAATTACCCGCGCGAGCGGCAGCATTACTTGTCAGGTTTTGTGCTGGATGGCGCAAATGCGGCGGTGGAATGGCCGCGCATTGATGCGGCGGCAAGCGAGGCGGTAGCGTTGGGCGTGGCCGAGACGTTTGTCTGGGCGCTGCCGCAGGTCTCGCGCGATGGATATGTCCGGCTTCCTGAAACGAGCGGAGATGCGACGATGCAATCTTTTGATGATGTTCTGTTTCCGCTTGCGCTGGGCCGTGACGCTTCAGTGACGCCCGAGTTTTCGACCAATGTGACGATCACCGCATCGGGTTTTGAGCGGCGCAACAGCTTGTGGTCTGACGCGCGGCTGCGATTTGATGTGGGGCCGGGGGTGCGGTCTGAAGCGGAACTGGGCGAGCTGATCGGCTTTTTCCGGGCGCGGCGCGGGCAAGCGCGCGGGTTCCGCTTGCGCGACCCATCGGACTTCAGTTCGAACGGGATGACCGGCACACCGACGCCTGTGGATCAGGTGATCGGCATGGGGGATGGCGGGGTGGCGCGGTTCGAACTGGTCAAACTTTATGGCGATGACGATGACGCGCAGCGGCGGCGGATCACGCGTCCGCGCGGTGGCACCGTGCGCGTAAGCGTGAACGGGGTGGAGACGGGGGGCTTTGTAATTGAGCCGTTGGGGGTGATTGCTTTGGCGAGCGCGCCTGCTGCTGGTGCGGTGGTGCGGGCAGGGTTCCTGTTTGATGTGCCGGTGCGCTTTGCCGAGGACAGGCTCGATATATCGGGTGCGGAGTTTGCAGCGGGTGAAGCGCCGAGCGTGCCTCTGGTCGAACTGCGAGAAGACGCATGAGCCGGACTTGGTTTGCAAGCGCGCTGGAAACGGTGGCGGTGTGGTGGCGGATTGAACGGCGCGATGGCGTGGCGTTGGGGCTGACCGGGCATGACCGCGATCTGGTGTTCGCCGGGCTGCGGCATCGCACCGCGCCAGGCATGGTGCCTTCCGCCGTTCGGCGCACAGCGACGTTCGAGCCGGATTCCGCCGAAGTGCAGGGCGCATTGAGCCATGATGCGATTGGCGAGACGGATCTGACCGCGGGCCGGTTTGACGGCGCGCGGGTTTCGATGGGGCTGGTCGATTGGGAGACGCTGGAGGCGCAGACGCTGTTTTGCGGTACGATCGGGTCGGTCGGGCGCGAGGGCGAGACCTTTTCAGCGGAACTGCAATCGATCAAGCAGGCACTGGCGCGGCAACTGGTGCCGCGCACTTCGCCGACGTGCCGCGCCGAGTTTTGCGGGGATGGCTGTGCGCTTTCGGGCGTCCGGTTTAGGCATAGCGCGCAGTTGGCGCAGGTTTCGGCAGATCGCCAATGGGTGAAGCTGGCGGGCGTCGCCGATGCGGCGGACTATGCTTTTGGCTGGCTGAGGCCGGTGGATGGCCCTGATGCTGGCATCGTGATGCGTGTGCAATCGGCGCAAGATGACTGGCTGGTGCTGGAACGGCCTCTGGCAGTTGGCGCGGCGGCGGGTCTGCGCGTGATTGTGCGCGAAGGGTGTGATCACACGATTGGTACATGCGCGGACAGGTTCGGTAATGGCGCGAACTTTCAGGGTGAACCGTTCCTGCCGGGCAACGATTTGCTGACCCGCTATCCGGCGTCGCAGTGATGGACGCGGCATTGGCTGAAGCGGCTCTGCGCCTCGTTGGCACGCGGTTCCGGTTGCATGGGCGTTTGCCTGAAACCGGGCTTGATTGTGTGGGGTTGGTAGCAGCGGCGATGCGGGGGGCGGGATATGCTCCCCAAGCGCCACTGGGGTATTCGCTGCGCAATGTCTCGGTGACGCACTGGCTGGGCCATGCCGAACAGAGCGGGCTTATCCGCGCAGATGCGGACGGTGATGTTGTGCTGTGCATGGCAAATCCCGTGCAGCCGCATTTGCTGATCGCGGCACCGGGCGGGTTTGTTCACGCCCATGCAGGGCTGGGCCGGGTGACGTTTCTGCCATCCCCTCTGCCATGGCCCGTCACCTTCCAATGGCATCTGGCAGACAAGGATCATTAATCGTCATGGCTACGCTTATTCTTTCCGCTGTCGGGACTGTGTTTGGCGGACCACTGGGCGGCGCGCTGGGGGCGTTGATTGGTCGGCAGGTTGATTCGGCGGTTATTGGTGGCCGCAAGATCGAGGGGCCGCGACTGAAAGAATTGTCAGTCCAGACGTCGAGCTATGGTTCGGCCCTGCCGCTGCATTTCGGACGCATTCGCGCATCGGGAACAGTGATCTGGGCAACCGAACTGGTGGAGCGGCGCGAGAAGTCGGGCGGCGGCAAGGGGCGGCCCTCGGTCACGAACTTCAGCTATTCGGCATCGTTTGCGGTGGCGGTGGCCAGCAGGCCGATTGCCGGGATCGGACGCATTTGGGCCGATGGCAATCTGCTGCGAGGAGAAGCAGGCGATCTGAAGGTTGGCGGGCAGTTGCGGGTCTATACCGGGCATGGCGATCAACCGGTCGATCCGCTGCTGGCGCAGGCTGAAGGGATGGCGCGCAATCCTGCCTATCGCGGGCTGGCCTATGTGGTGTTCGAGGATTTGGAACTTGCCGACTTTGGCAACCGCATTCCCTCTTTGACGCTGGAAGTGATTGCCGACAATGGCGCAGTGTCGTTTGCCGAGGTGATCCGCGAGATGCTGCCCGAGGCCAAGACGGGTGATCTGGCGCAAACCCCGGTTTCGGGCTTCACAATTGATCAGGGTGCCGTGGGCGACGTGCTGGCGACATTGGCGGATGTGACGCCGATGGCCTGTGCGGTGAAGGATGATGCCCTGTCATTTAGCCTGGCCGAGGCCGTGCCGAGCGTAGGTCTGCCAGTATTGCCACCTCCAGCGGCGGGCGGAGATTCTGCCGAAGATGCGCGGGCGGATGGCTGGTCGCGCAGGCGCGATGCACTGCCTTCTGTACGGCAATGCGCAGTGCGTTACTATGATATCACGCGCGATTATCAGCCGGGCATGCAACGCAGCATTGGCCGGAGCGGGCCGGGTGATGTGTCGATCATCGAGCTGCCAGCGGCGCTGACTGCGGCAGAGGCAAGGGTGCTGGCCGATAAGGCAGCACAGCGCCTGACGCAGGCGCGCGATACCTTGCGATACCGGATAAGCGAGATCGATCCGGCGATCGGGCCCGGGGCGATGGTGCGCACGCCAGTTGCCGACGGGGTTTGGCGTATCGATCAATGGGAGTGGCAATCCGATGGCGTGATGCTTGATCTGACGGCAGTGCCTGCATCATCGCCAACATCCAGCACGGCGGATTCAGGTCGGGCGAATCACCCGGCGGATCTGGTGCCAAGCCCAACAGAATTGGTTGCATTTGAAATACCGTGGGATGGTGTTGGTGATGGAACAAGTCCGGCAATTCGGGTGGCCGCCACGGCGTTAACAGGCGGTTGGGCGGGCGCGGCACTGTTTGCCCGCCGTCCGGATGACACGATGGAGGCGCTGGGTTCTACAGGAAAAAGACGTGCCATCGCGGGTGTGGCGCTCAATGCTTTGGCGAATGCTTCACCCCTTTTGTTTGATGCTGCCAGTTCTGTGGAAGTGGAATTGGCATCGCCGGATTTCGCGCTGGATGGCGTCAACTGGACACAGCTCATGCAAGGGGCGAACAAGGCTGTTCTGGGCCGGGAGATCATTCAATTTGCAGCCGCCGAATCAATCAGCGCAGGCGTATGGCGGCTGTCGGGCATCTTGCGAGGACGCGGAGGAACGGAATTTGCAACCAGCCTCCATCAGCCCGGCGAGCTGTTTGCATTGCTTGATGATAGTCTCGTTGCGCTTGATTCCGCGGTCATCGGCGATTCGGCCGCTAACGATATAGTCGCAATCGGGCGGGGTGATACAGATCCCGTCGCCTGCCCGATCATCAACGCGGGACTGACTTTGCGTCCGCTGGCGCCGGTGCATGGCCGCGCTACGTTGACATCGGACGGAGGTCTTGCGGTCAACTGGATCCGCCGTGGCCGCGGTGCGTGGTCGTGGCTGGACGAGGTCGATACGCCGTTGAATGAGGCCACAGAGCTTTGGGAAATCGGTTTCGGCCCGGAGCAAAGTCCATCTCTGCTCTGGCAAACGGCATCGCCGGTCCTGGTGATCGCGCCAACGATGCTTTCCGAATTGCGCGCCGGTTCTGCGGGGCATGGCTTTGTGATTCGCCAGGTAGGCCGCCAGTCGAGATCGTTGCCTTTGCTCGTCGATTTGCCAGCGTAGATCCAAAATTGGAAAGGTTCCTGAAATGACCGAACCCCTTAGTTACTCCACAGCAACACCCTGTCTTGGACTGCCGATGCTTTTTGCGGGGCAAGCACAAAAAGAAACAACGGTTAACGAGGCTTTGGTGGCTATCGACATATTGCTGGCTGGCAATGTGGAGGGCGTTGCCTCTGCGCCTCCTATTGCGCCTGCTGCTGGAATGGCATGGATTGTCGGAGCTGCGCCAACGGGTGCTTTTGCCGGGCAGACAGACAAAATCGCTGGTTGGACAGAGGGTGGCTGGCGGTTTATTCAACCAAGCGTGGGCATGCGCGCCTTTGATCGGGGCTTGGGCACATACCGGCAATATTCTGGAGGCTGGGCGATGCCGTTGGCCCCGAATCTGCCGACAGGAGGCGCCAATGTAGATGTTGAGGCCAGAGCGTCCTTGGCTGTGTTAGTGACCGCTCTCAAACAACTCGGCATTTTTTCGTAGGACTAACAGGAACTAAAATGCACTTGCAGCATTCCAACGGGACATGAGGGCTCCCACAACTACTGTGTTGTATGTCACAACGAACCGAATTCGTTGTTTTTATGCAACAGTGAGTGTGTTTGTCCACTTGCATGACCACTTTGGAACCGGTAGACAGACTGCACGACGTGGCATGATGTCGCTATAAGGGGAAACAATAATGCGGAAACTTGTCCTAGGCTTGGCCTTAGCCACGACTGCCATGGCATCACCGGCGCTTGCGCGGGATGGTTCTTGGTATGTCGAAGCAGATGCTGGCGCGATGATCGTAGAAGACATTGAGAACCTCACCGGTTCGGGTCAACTCGGCGTGCTTGATACGAAGACCGGCTATGATTTCGGTGGTATCGTTGGTTACGATTTCGGCGGTTTCCGTCTTGAAAGCGAAGTCAGCTATCGCCGTGCAGAAGAGCAGGCATACCAGGCTCCAGGCGTTAACCTGACAGAAGCACAATTGGGCGGTGGCGCTGAAGCTCTCAGCTTCATGGTCAACGGTCTGCTTGACTTCGGCCCAGACGATGGCCTTCAGGGCTTCGTCGGTGGCGGCGTTGGCGTAAGCCGTGCAAAGATTGGCATGCTTTACAACAATGCTGCACGCAGCATTGCCGATTCGGACACAGGTTTTGCATGGCAAGCACTGGCCGGCATCCGGACACCAATCAGCGACAATGTCGACCTTGGCCTGAAGTATCGCTTCTTTAACCAGAACGGTATCGATCTGGTAAATGGTGGCGGAAACAACGTGCGCACCCGTTTCCGTTCGCACTCGTTGCTTGCCACTCTGGCCTACAACTTCGGTGGCGCCGCCCCGGTTGAGGAAGCTGCTCCGCCGCCGCCTCCACCGCCACCCCCACCACCGCCACCCCCACCGCCACCACCGCCGCCACCAGTGGTGTGCAACAAGGGTCCGTACATCGTGTTCTTCGACTGGGATAAGTCGGACATCACGCCGGAAGCTTCGACCATTCTGGACAACGCTGTTACCGCCTATGGTAACTGCGCCAGCGTGCCGATCATGCTCGCCGGTTATGCTGACCGTTCGGGTACCGCGAAGTACAACCAGGGCCTTTCGGAGCGTCGTAACACGTCGGTCCGTTCGTACCTGACCTCGCACGGCATCCCTGATGGTTCGATCACGAATCAGGCATTCGGTGAAGCTAACCCACGCGTTCCAACTTCGGACGGCGTGCGTGAACTTCAGAACCGTCGCGTGGAAATCACGTATGGTCCGGGTTCGGGCATGTAATCTTCGGGTAAAACCGAGTTTCTTGAAAGGGGCTGGAGAAATCCGGCCCCTTTTTCGTTATAGCCTTCGACGGACCTGTGCGCGGAGATTGATAATGAAAATGAGAATGGCTCTTGTTGCTCTTGTGGCAACACTATCACTCGGAGCGTGCGCGACGGTTCCGCCGCAGAGCAACGCAAACACGCTTGCCACAGCGGCATTGGCGAATGCCTCCGGACAGAGTGTTGGCTCGGTGGAGATCGTGCAAAGCGGGACCACAGTGATGTTTCGCGCCAATGTATCGGGTCAGGCATCTGGCGAACACGGCATTCATCTGCACACGACCGGCAGATGCGAAGCGCCCGGATTTACCACAGCCGGAGGGCACTTGAACCCGACGGCGCACCAGCACGGCAGTCTGAATCCCGCGGGACCACATGTGGGCGATCTGCCAAACATCATCGTCGGGCCGGATGGCAATGGCATGATCGCGAGCCAATTGACGGGTACTGCCGCCGATCTCCTGGCCAATCTGTTTGATGCCGACGGAACCGCGATTGTCCTCCATGCCGGACCGGATGATTACAAGACGGACCCGAGCGGCAACAGCGGTGGCCGCATTGCCTGCGGGGTCTTGTTGCGTTTTCTGCTCTAACGTCATCTGGCTCTAGATACTCTCTCCCGCTGCGCGGGCGCGGCTTTCGATGTTCGCTTGCGCTGCGGAATAGAGGCGTATGGCGCAAACGAGCAGGACCAGCCCGACCGGCATTGACGCGAATGTAGAGATTACGCCGAGCGCGAGATCATCGTTGTGTGTCGCCGAGATATAGCCCGCAGTGAACGGTCCAAGCGCCAGCCCGACCAGCGTTGTCGAGAGCAGGAAAGTGGCCGTAGCCGTGCCGCGCATGCGTGGCAGTACCAGCGATTGGCTGGCTGCGGCGGCTGCGCCCAGCGCTGTGCTGGACAGGAGTTGGCCGCAGAACGAGAATATTACAAAGATCGCGAAGCTTTCGGTCCGAAATGCAATGATCGTCGGGATCACAGGTGCCAGCAATCCGAACAATACGATGTAAACGCGCCCGGCGGGGATTCGCGAGTGGAGATAATCCGCCGCCCGCCCGCCAAAAATCACACCTAGAAAGCCTGAAAGCGCGCTTGGTGCGCCGATAAACCAACCCAGCTCTGTTTTCGCAATGTCAAAGGTGCGTTCGGCATAGGGTGCGGTCCAGTATGACACGGCATAGGCTGCGAAGGCGACCATGCCATAGCCCAGAATGATGCACAGGAATGCGGGCGAACGCCAAATGAGGTTGAATGTTGGCGTATCTGACGATTTGAGGGCGCTGGCCCAACTGAACACAGCGTAGACGCCAAATCCGACGAAAATCCATTGTTGGCGCGTGCCAAGCCCGAGGAGCGTAGTGAACTCTATAACCGCAACGGTAATCAAAACGGCTGCCAGCACGTTCACGGCCAGCGCTGAAGGCCCGCGGCGTGCAGCGCCAAGCAGCGTGATCGGCGGGATCACATTCATAAGTTCTGCGAAGAAAGCCTTGAACGGGGCGGGCGCGGCTTTTGTTGGCAAACCATCAATCTCTCCGCGAATGGGCTCGTGGATCGTGGCTACCCAAAGTGCAAGAAAGACGCCGGGCAAGCCAACAGCTATGAATGCGGCTTGCCAGCCCACCAAATCCAGCGGTCCGCCGTTGGGGTACGCCAGGTTCCATTGCTCCACGATCATGCCACCAACCAGCAGTGATAAACCGCCACCGATGAACAATCCCGATGAATAGATCGCCAGCGCGGTAGCCCGCAGCCGTTGCGGAAAATAATCGGAGATGAGCGAGTAGGCCGCCGGGTTGGCGGTTGCTTCACCGACGCCAACGCCAATGCGGGCCGTCGTGAGTTGTATGCCACTTCGTGAAAAACCCGATATCGCCGTCATGATCGACCACAGAGCCAAACCGAAGCTCATCAGTTTTACGCGGTGCCAGTTGTCTGCAAGCCGTCCCAAAGGAATGCCGAATACCGCATAGAATACCGCAAACGCGGTCCCGTAAAGGAATCCCAGATCTGCGTCTGTCAGCGAAAGATCGCGTTTGATGTCGTTGGCAAGGATCGACAGGATGTGCCGATCGACAAAGTTCAGCACATAAACCAGCACCAGCACGCCAAGGACATACCAGCTATAAGCCGATGCTTCGCCGTTGTGAGGCTCAAGCTTTGCTCGTTCAGTTGCTGCCGTATCGGGTTCCGTCATCAAGGCCTGCCTCTGCAAATCCTGCGCGCCGCAGACGACAACTGTCGCATACGCCGCAGGCTCTCCCATCCGGCAGAGGATCGTAACAAGACCAGCTTTGTCCTGCATCCAGCCCCAACCGTGCCGCTTCTTTGGCGATTTCGGATTTTTTCAGGTGTTGCAGCGGGGCGTGAACAGTAACGGTCCCGCCTTCACTGCCGGCTTTGGTGGCCACGCAGGCGAGCGCTTCAAACCCGCCGACGAATTCTGGCCGACAATCAGGGTATCCCGAATAGTCCAGTGCGTTCACCCCGATAAACAAGTCTTTTGATCCGGCAGCTTCGGCCCAGGCCAAAGCGAGCGACAGAAAAATCAGGTTGCGCGCAGGCACATATGTGATAGGTATATCGCTGCCAACGCCGTCCTTGGGTACGGCAATATCAGCGGTCAAAGCGGATCCGCCAAACTGGCGTAAATCCATCGGCAGGATGATATGCCGCTCCACGCCCAACCGCTGCGCAATGGTTCTGGCAAATTCCAGCTCCACCCGATGGCGCTGGTTATAGTCAATGGTCAGCGCAAGCACCCGAAAGCCCTGCTCTTGCGCAAGGGCGGTGCAGACCATCGAATCCAATCCGCCGGAAAGCAGAACAACAGCAAGCGGCAAGGGCACGTCAGAAGGCATAGCACACATCGTTAACGGGCTAGCGGTGCCAGACCTGTAATGCAATGATTTCGCCGGAAGCTCTAGCGGCTGCAACTGGCCGTACGTCTTGCCTCGGCAGTGAAATTGAAGGGGAGGCCATTGTCGATCCCCTGCGTTTCAACCTGTACAAGGCGCTGGTTTTCGAACCGCAATTCGGTGTGGCCATAGCCGCCCGTCGGGCAGGTGTATTGTACAACAACAGAAGTCGGCGTGTCTTCAATCACGAACCGGCGGCACGTTTCGCGGGCATGGCGGATCTGGATAAGCTTGCGCCCGTTATCGATGCACATCTGTGCCGAATTGCTTTGCGCACCATGCGGCTTCACTTCCCACAACCCGGCTTCAAGCCGGTCCAGCATGGCCAGCGCAGGTCCTTGCGCAACGCCTGCCGTACTTGAAAAACCGGTATAGGCGCAAACAGCCAAGGCGCAGAACTGCACGACGTTTGCGATTTGCCGAATCTTTGTAGCCATCGGGCAGACTTTCACATGGGCCAGGACCACCAGCTATGGTTTCGGTCACAGCCTTGTTTGTATCACTTTTGTTGCTGCGATGAAACGGTATGCGTCCACGGTGAATCGTGAAAAGTGCTGTTAGATTCAGATGACTAGAGGTCTATTCCGAACTCGCGAGAGCAGAACGCGCAATCCACCACAATCAGCCCGTCATCGTTTTTCATCTCCTCACGGTCTGCGGCTGCGAATCGTGAGAGGATATCCTGATAGTGCTCGATCGTGCAGCGGCAGCCCCGGGTGAGGGCGGGGCCGCTTTCCACGCGGATTTCGCGCTCCTCATGGAATAAACGCCAGACCACGGATTCAAGGTCGAGTGCCGGATCAACCAGTTCGCTATCCCTGATGGACCGGCCAAGAACCGAAACGTGCTCCCACTCGGGATGATCCAGTTGCACGTGCAGGCGCTCGCGGCCTTCCTCGCCTTCAGGCAAGTGTTGCAACAGCAGGCCCCCTGCGACAAAGCCGGATGGTGTGTGATGCAGTCCCACGCGAAGCAAAGTCGGTACTTGTTCCGATTGGAAGAAATACTGCTCACACGCTTCTGCCAGCGAACTGCCCTCAAGCGGAACAATACCCTGATATCGCTGGCCGGTTGCGGCAAGATCGAAGGTTATCGCCAGATACCCCTCGCCAAACAGCGCAAACAGCGACGGGTTCGGGCCAAGCTCGTCGAGCCGCGCGCGGTCATGGCGAACATACCCGCGCAGTTCTCCGTCGCGATAGTCGCACACCAGCAGGTCGATAACGCCGCCCTTGGTCTGCGCCTGCACGGTCATCTGGCTGCCCTGATCCTTCAACAGCGAGCCTAGCAAGGCTGTAACCACCAGAGCCTCGGCCAGAACGCTTCGGATTGGCGCAGGATAGCTGTGTGCAGACAGGATCGTGTCGAGCACAGGGCCGAGCCGCACCACCCGCCCGCGCGCATCGCGGTCGGGCAGCGTAAAGTGCAGCAATTGATCAAAGCCGGTCGAAGGCTGGGCCTGTTCACTCACGAATTTCGCTCTCAAATCTGTCCGAAGACCCAGCGCAGGATCGATTTCTGGGCGTGAATGCGGTTTTCCGCTTCGTCCCAGATCACCGATTGTGGGCCATCCATCACGCTATCCGTTACTTCCTCGCCGCGATGGGCGGGCAGGCAGTGCAGGAACAGGGCGTCCGCCTTGGCCCCGGCCATCAGTGTGTCGTTGACCTGATAGGGTGCCATTGCCGCCAGTTTGGCTTCAGCATGCGCCTGCCCCATCGAAATCCATGTGTCGGTGACGATCACGTCGGCTCCGCGCGCGGCTTCGGCCGGATCGCGGATGATCTTTATATTTGCACCGCCTGCTTGCGCCGCTGCGATATAGGCTGCGTCCGGATCATAGCCTTCGGGCACGCCGATGCGGACGTTGAACTTCATCAGTCCCGCAGCCTCGACTATAGAATTGAGCACGTTGTTGCCGTCGCCCAGCCACGCCACTTCCAGGCCGGGCAGGGCCTTGCCGTGTTCGATCACGGTCAGCAGATCGGCCATGATCTGGCAGGGGTGTGACAGGTCCGTCAGTCCATTGATCACCGGAACCGTGGCGAAATGCGCCAGCTCTTCCACTTTGGCGTGATCATCGGTGCGCAGCATGATCACATCGGCCATGCGGCTGAGCACGCGCGCGGTATCGGCAATCGTTTCGCCCCGGCCCAATTGCGTGTTGCTTGAATCCAGTGTGATGGCCGCGCCGCCCAGTTGCCGCATCGCAATGTCGAACGACACACGTGTGCGGGTCGAGCTCTTTTCGAACACCATCGCCAGGACATGGCCTGCCAAGGGCGTATCGGCGTCGGGCGTCCCCTTGGGCACACCGGCACGCGCTGCCTTGCGATCAAGCGCGTCGTTGATCATCGCTGCAACGGCATCGCCGCCCGCATCGCCAAGATTGAGGAAATGCCGGATCATGTCGCAGGGACCTCATAGCTGGCGGCGGCTGCCGAGAGCCGCTCCATGAATTCATCGATGTGGCTATCGTCTATGACCAGCGGCGGGATCACACGCACGGTGTTGTCCCCTGCGGTCACTGTCAGCAACTGGTGATTGTCGCGCATGTGCACCACGAAAGGCCGTGGTTCCACTTTCATCATAAGCCCGAGCATCAGGCCGCGCCCGCGCACGCCTGCAAACAAATTCGGGTAATTCCCGATGAACTGCTCGATCCGTCCGCGCAGCCGCTCCCCCTTGGCGCGCACTTCGGCCAGGAATTCATCGTTGGCGACCACGTCAAGGATCGCCTCGCCAGCAGCCATTGCCAGCGGATTACCGCCATAGGTGCTGCCGTGCGTGCCGGCCACCATGCCGCGCGCAGCCTTTTCCGTGGCAAGGCAAGCGCCCATCGGAAAACCGCCGCCGATGCCCTTGGCGGTTGCCAGAATGTCGGGCGTCAGGCCATATTGTTCGTAGGCATAGAACGTGCCGGTGCGGGCAACGCCGCACTGGACTTCATCAAGAACCAGCATCAGGTCGTGCTCGTCACACAAATCGCGCAGGCCTTTGAGGAATTCGTCCGAGGCATCGCGAATGCCGCCTTCGCCCTGGATCGGCTCCACCATAAAGCCTGCCGTGTTAGGGCCGATTGCTGCCTTGGCAGCTTCAAGATCGTCAAAGTCGACATATTTGAAACCGTCGAGCATGGGCAAAAAGCCCTTGTGCATCTTTTCCTGATTGGACGCGCTGATCGTTGCGATCGTGCGGCCATGAAATGCGTTCTTGAACGTGATCAGCTCATATTTGTGGTCGTTACCCACGGCCGAATGATAGGCGCGCGCCGTCTTGATCGCACACTCCACCGCTTCTGCGCCCGAATTGGTGAAAAACACCGTGTCGGCAAACGTCAGATCGACCAGCCGCTGGGCCAACCGTTCACCCTGCGGGCTACCGTAGAGGTTCGAGACGTGCATCAGCGTAGCGGCCTGACGCTGGATCGCGCCAATCAGATGCTCGTGCGAATGGCCCAGGATGTTCACCGCAATGCCGCTGGCAAAATCGAGATAGCGCGTGCCATCTTCCGAAATCAGGTGGCAGTTCTCGCCGCGCACCGGACGCACGCCGCACCGGGGATATACGGGCATCAGCGGGGTGATCGACATTGGCATCTCCTGTTTAATCGCAAGCGGTCCGGATGACGCATCGGGCGCTTATTGTCCGGATGGAAAAAAGGGAATCAGAAACGACAAATGGCGGCCCCAAAAGGACCGCCATTTGTGCACGTATGCTACTTGCAAGCTGCCGGTGGCATCACCGGAGGCTATGCAATCGGGATCAACCCTGAATCGGCACTAGGTTGACCGCCGAGTGCTTGCCTCGTCGATCGACTTCAAGGTCGAATTCAAGCTTGTCGCCTTCGTTCAGTTCACGCAGACCCGAACGCTCAACCGCGCTGATGTGCACGAAAGCGTCAGGCTGGCCATCGTCACGCGTGATAAAGCCGAAGCCCTTCATCGCGTTGAAGAACTTGACCGTACCAGTAGCGCGCTCACCCGTCAGCTCGCGCTGCGGTGCATCGGGCTTAGCCGCCACTGCGATCACGTCACCAACGACCTGAAGATCAGCTGCCGAAACCTTACCACCACGATCGACGAGGTTGAATTCCAGCTGCTGGCCTTCTGCCAAGCCTTCAAGACCCGCACGTTCGACTGCGCTGATGTGAACGAACACATCTTCGCCGCCGTCTTCGCGCTGAATGAAGCCGAAGCCCTTCTGGCCGTTAAAGAACTTTACGACGCCCTTGCCGGTGCCGACAACTTGGGCAGGCATTCCGCCGCCGCCGCCGCCGCCGCCGCCGCGTGGGCCGCCGAAGCCGCCACCGCCGCCACGTGGGCCGCCACTGAAGCCGCCGCCACCGCCGCCGCCGCCGAAGCCGCCACGATCACCGCCGCCGAAGCCGCCGCGATTTCCACCGCCGCCGAAGCCGCCACGGTCACCACCGCCGAAGCCGCCACGATCGCCGCCACCAAAGCCGCCACCGAAACCGCCACCACCGCCGCCGCCGTAGGGATCGAAACCACCTTCGTCGCCGAATCCGTCGCGCTTATCCTTGCCGCGACCGCGCCGCCCTCTGTCAAAACCCATAGAAATCAATAGACCTTCAATCCGCCCCTACCTTCACGGCACCGCAGGCCGGACGCGGGGACCAGCGGCACGACGAAGGAATCACTACCGGACTTTGATGGGCCGGAGGTCTCCTTTGCGCGTAAGACTATAACCTAAAAAAAGAAGAGCGCGAACGGAATCGTCATGCCACCTTCATTTTCCCCTGAAAACTGTGGCTTTCCGGCCATTTTTGCTTTCAATTTCACCAAGGCTTGCCCCGCCAGCCCCCTTTGGGCACAAGTAACCCCACGCTTTTGGTGATCAGGACTTTGCCCCCATGTTCCGCAAGATTGACGATAAAACTTTTGCCAGCCCCCAGATCACGCTGGCCGAGGTCGCCTATGCCAAGGCGCTGGGCATCGGGTTGATCATCAACAACCGGCCCGAGGACGAATCCGACGATCAGACCCCCGGCCCTGATATTGAGGCTGCGGCCCATGCAGCCGGCATGGCCTATGTCGCCATTCCGGTAACGCACGCCGGGTTCTCCATGACGCAAGTCGAAGCCATGCAGCAGGCACTGGCGCAGGCGGGCGATGCGCCGGTTCTGGCCTATTGCCGTTCGGGCACGCGCTCCACCCTGCTGTGGGCGCTGGCGCAGGCCAAAGCGGGCCTTAATCCTGATGAAATAGCTGCCAAGGCCGCCGGTGCAGGCTATGATATCGGCCCCATCCGCGCGACGGTGGATATGCTCGCTGCTCAAGCCGGCTAAGCGCCCCATTGCCTGAAATGCCAGACCTTGATCCCATACCGGGCCTGTGGCTCGCGCTGCAACTCACCGTATCGCTGATCGCGATCCTCGGGCTTGGCTGGATGGCGCGCAAGCTTCAGCTCGGCGGCGATCCGCGCATTGCCGATGAGGATCATGCCCGCGCTTTGGCCGATCAGGCGATCTGCGGCTTTGATGCCACGGCGGTCGTACTTGACCGTGCAAGGGTTGGCGCTTTGGTGCGTGATCGCCATGACCGCGTGCTGTTGATCCGCCAGCACGGCAGCCATTTCGCCGCGCGCGAGATTACAAGCCACGCCGGGATCCGGCTTGATGGCCGCTTCCTCACCATCGCCACACAAGACAAACACTTCGGCACGGTCACGCTCGATCTTGGCGATCAGGCGCAAGTCTGGGCCGCCAGCCTTCGCCGCCTGGGCAGTCTCCGCCGTTTAGGAAATGCGCTGAAATGACGCCGATCGATGTCGTGACATATGCCGTGCCTTTTTTCGTGGCGCTGATCCTTGTCGAGATGGTCTGGGCTGCGCGCCATCATCCTGAAAAGTATGAACCCCGCGATACCCTCACCAGTCTTGCCCTCGGCCTTGGCAGCACGGTTGCAGGCGCATTGGCCGCAGGCGCAATCTTTGCCGCTGCATTGTGGCTCTATGATCACCGCGTGGCGACTGTGCCGGTCGCATGGTGGGCGTGGGGCCTGTGCTTTGTGCTGGATGACTTCAACTACTACCTGTTCCACCGCAGTGCCCACCGCGTGCGCTGGTTCTGGGCGTCCCACGTCAATCACCACACCAGCCAGCATTACAACTTGTCGACCGCGCTGCGCCAGACATGGACCGGCCCGCTCGCTGGCTCCTTCCTGTTCCGCATCTGGCCCGCCTTCATCGGCTTTGACCCGGCGATGATCCTGATAGTCGGCGGCGTGAACCTGATCTATCAGTTCTGGATTCACACCGAGACGATTGACCGCATGCCGCGCTGGTTCGAGGCGATCTTCAACACCCCCTCGCATCACCGTGTCCACCATGCCACGAACCCGCTTTATCTGGATCGCAATTACGCGGGCGTGTTGATCGTGTGGGACCGCCTCTTGCGCACCTTCCAGCGCGAACGCGAAAATTTGCCGCCCTGCTATGGCATCGTCAAACAGCTCGGCAGCTTCCACTTGCCCCATGTGGTGTTCCACGAATGGCAAGGCATGCTGGCCGATTTCTGGCACGCGCCTTGGCGCCACAAATTGTCCTACCTCATCCGCCCGCCCGGCTGGAGCCACGACGGCTCGCGCGAAGGGTCCGACGCGATCAAGGCGCGCTGGCAGGAACGGCAGAGCGAAGGGTGAACAACATGCAGCAAGACAATAAGCCTGCTGTCATCCTCACCGGTGCATCGTCCGGCGTCTGCGGTCTGTAGTTCTGCTGCTATCCTGACAGACCGCCACATGCAGCGCTCTTTGTTAAATTCTGACTACGGCTTTTTACGTCATTGACCGTATGCATCTCAACACCAGATCGCGAGGCTTTCGTCTTAAAAGCGGCGATGACACGGGATATCTGAATCTTTTCGGCGAAATAAAACCGGGTCGCAACTTAAGGTGGAAACATGCTTGACTGGTTTGAAAAAGATGCGCCGATCAGGAAAAAATTCGATACTTTGCTGATCATTTATACAGGCATTTCTCTTATCGGTCTGATCAGCACTGTTCTGGCAGAACTTGGCCTTCTTTCAGGAACTGTTGCGATCGGCATGGGGATATTCGCGCTTGCCGCTGTTATCACCACTACCTTGGTCGCAAAAGATCGTATCTGCCGCCCATACGTCAACACTGTTGTTCGCATGGAGGCACTTGCTGACGGCGATACCGAAACTCCGTTTGCCTATCCTGACTATCAGGACTGCGTCGGGCGCATGACACGGGCAATGGCGTCTTTCAGGCAGAATGCCTTGGAAGTGCGGCGCGCGAAGGAATCTCAAGAACTCGTCGTCATGGCGTTAAAAGGCGCAATGAGCGCGCTAGCCAAAAACAAGTTGAATTGTCAGATCCGTGAAACGTTTCCCGGTACTTATGAAGAACTGCGAACAGATTTTAACCGCGCGGTCACATCACTTTCTGAAGCCATCCACAGCGTGAACCAGACAACGCAGACGGTCATGACCGGCGCGAGTGAGATCCATAGCGCTTCTGATGATCTTGCGCGCCGCAACGAGCAGCAAGCTGCCAGCGTCGAAGAAACCTCGGCCGCCCTCAACCAGGTTACGCTGGGCGTTAACACCATGGCGCAATCGGCCAGCGCAGTGCAAGAATCGATTAGCCGAACGCACGAAGAAGCTTCAACCGGCGGTGCTGTCGTAGAACAAGCTGTTGAAGCGATGGCCGCTATTGCAAAATCCGCTGATGAAATTGGTCAAATTGTTGGCTTGATCGACGCTATTGCTTTCCAGACCAATCTTCTCGCACTTAATGCTGGTGTCGAAGCTGCGCGGGCGGGTGATGCCGGCAAAGGCTTCGCGGTTGTGGCTACTGAAGTGCGTGCGCTTGCCCAGCGTTCAGCAGACGCGGCGCGCGATATCAGGACTCTAATCTCGACGTCGAGCGAACAAGTCAAATCCGGTGTGAATTTGGTCGGGCAGGCTGGTACGGTTTTGTCCGGTATCGTGAACCGAGTGGGGGATATCAACCACCAAGTCGCAGAGATTGCCAGCAATGCGCATGACCAGGCAGTCAGTCTTCAAAAGGTCAATACTGCTGTCGCCGACGTTGATCGGGTTACGCAACAGAACGCCGCGATGGTCGAAGAGGCAACAGCTGCTGCTCGTTCGCTGTCGCAAGAGGCCCATGAATTGGCTAACGTGATTCAACGGTTCGACACGGGCAGCCAAAATGTGAGTCAGGCAACGCGCGCGCCAACAATGCGCTCTTCGGCTCAATCTCACAGACCCGCAGATCAATACCAGTCTATCGGTAACGCGGCGCTTAAGGTTGTGGGTTCTGACGACTGGTCCGAGTTCTGACGCCCCCATCCGCAAGGAAACGCTCCAGCGGCGGCAGCGACCGGGCGGGGTCCTCCTCGAACGGCAGATGGCCAAGATCGGGCAGACGCACCAGCGTGGCGGTGGGCATTACGCGCAGGTAATCGGCGGCATTGCTGATCGGGATCATGCCGTCTTTCTCGCCCCAGATCAGCAGCGTCGGGGTCTTGATGCGGGCCAGCACCGGGACCGGATCGCGCAGGATCGTCTGGTCCATGCGGGCAAGGATGGCGCGGCGCACGCCGGGGGCCAGCATCATGTCGCGATAGCGGGTCACGGTCGCCTCGCCCAGCCGTTCGGGGCGGGCATAGGCCGCCGCCAGATTGGCCTTCAGCATGCCGCGCGGCGCGGTATAGGGCAGCGCCTTCATCATCAGCGGGACGTCCGGGGCCTTTTCATATTCAAAGCCGGGGCTGGCAAAGCCATCGGGCGATACCAGCACCAGCCGCGAAACCCGGTCCGGCTGTTGCGCGGCGAAATTCCACGCGATCCGCCCGCCCAGCGAGTTTCCGACGATGGCAGCCCGCGCAATGCCCAACTGGTCCATCAATCCGGCCAGCACGCGGATTGATCGGGCATCGCTGTAATCGCCGGTAGGATCGCTGCCGGTCAGGCCAAATCCGGGCAGATCGAACCGGATCACGCGGTAACGCTGCGAAAGTGGTCCCGCCCATCCGTCCCAAGTTTCAAGGCTCGCGCCGAAACCGTGCAACAGGATCACCGCCGGTGCATCGCGCGGGCCACTGTCCCGCAGGCGAAGGCGCACCGCGTCAACCGTGCGGTAATCCCCTGCATAAGCCGCCGCCAATCCTGCGCGCGGCTTGTCGGGGGTATAGAGCCAGACTGACAGCGTAGCCGAGGCCAGCACGGCAAAGCCTGCCACACGGCCCATGATCTTTACACCGCGTCCCGCCATCCCGCTGCTAACCCCGCTTGGGCCACCACGGCACAAACCCAGATGTGCGCTGCACATATTCGCTATAGCCGGGCCGCCGCGCTGCCATGTCTTTTTCCAACAGCGGCTTGCCCGACCAGCGGGTGAGGGTGAAGGTCAGGAACACAGGTCCAATCGCGCTGATGATCGCAACCCAGGGGCCGGCCTCGGCTGCGGCCAGCCAGATGCCCCACCACACGCAGGCATCGCCAAAGTAATTGGGATGGCGGGTATAGCGCCACAGCCCTGAATCCAACACGCGGCCCTTGTTGGCAGGGTCGGCGCGGAAGCGGTTTAGCTGCGCATCGCCAACCGCCTCGAATACCATGCCGATCAGCCACAAAACGGCACCAGATGCCGCCAAAGCGCCCACAGACGCCACCTCGCCGCGCGCCAAAATGCCCATTTGCGCAGGCAAACACGTGATAAACAGCAAAACCGCTTGCGGCGCGAACACCACTTTCAGCGCCGCCGCGCCATAGCGTCCTTGCGCCCGCGCCTTGCCCAGCATCTTGGCATAGCGCGGATCCTCCCCATGCGCGCGCCAGCGGGTGAACAAATGCCACGCCAGACGCGCGCCCCAAATCGCCGCCATGGCGGCAATCAGGTCAGCCCTTTTCCCATTATCGCCAAACACTTGCGCCCACGATGCCAGCGCCAGCACAGCCATGCCGCCGCCCCACACCGCGTCAATAAAGCTTACATCTCCGATCCGCACCGCAATGCGCCACAGCACCACCATGCCCAGCACCAGCACAGCGGCATTGATCAGCAAAGCTTCAATCATGGCTCACCTCCGCCAGACTGCTGATCCCGTGCGAAGGATGCTTGGGTGTTACTTTGCGATAGTATTCAAAAATCTTAGCCATATCAGCGTCATAGTCTCCAGTTGGCCAGATTGCCGGGCCAAGCCCGCCGGTTTTCGTGCCATAATCCATCATGCCCACCACCAAGGGCACGCCGGCCTTCATCGCGATATGATAAAACCCCGTGCGCCACTGCCCCACTTTCCCGCGCGTGCCCTCGGGCGCGATGGTCAGCATGAAACGGTCACGCCGCGCAAACTCCGCTGCCATCGCATCGACCACGTTCTGCCGCGATGATCGCACCACCGGAACGCCGCCCATATCGCGCATGAACCTGCCCAGCGGCCAGCGGAACAGGCTGTCTTTGGCCATAAAATGCGGCATCAGGCCCAGATCCTCGGTCAGCCCGATGAAATAGAGGAAGTCCCAGTTCGAAGTATGCGGCGCTGCGATAATCACGCAGCGGCCATCGGCGGGCGGCGCGCCATGCGCTTTCCAGCCGCGCATCCGGTAAAAAGTGACGAGCGCCTTGCGCACCAGCCGCGATAACAGGCTCGGCCTGCGGTCTTCGATAAATCCTGTCATCCCCGTCTCCCGTGCGCAGCGTAGCGTCAGGGCGGGGCATTGTCGAAGGGTTCATTGGGTCAGGCAGTTTCGCCCGCATCGGGCCACACCGTCATTCTTGGAGTGGACCGTCGCAGGAACAGGCTGGGCAGCTTTACCAGCATCAAAGACTTGTGAATCCAGTAGTCTGACCAGCGTTCGCGCAGCTTTGCCTTGGCGCGGCCCTGCCGTTCCAGCCAGTTTTCATAGGGCATCCAGTGATCGGGCTCATCGCGCGCCACCACCTCGAAAATGCGTTTCATTGCCTTGTCAGACAAGACGTGGCGGTTGCGCAGCAGCACATCAACCTGATGCATACCGCGTTGTTCGGTCAGCATAATCACCCGGCACAAACGCTCGAATGCATCGGGGCTGGCGATCACGCCCTGGGTGTCCAGATCATCGATTGAGCAGCCAAACACTTTCTCGATGAACCGGTCGATGTGCCCGCAGGTGCTGTCCACCGCCAAAGGCATCCGCCCTTGCAATTCGAACCACCGCTTGAACATCACATAGTGTTTGCGTTCATCCCCCCGATGCTTGGCGATGGCTGCGATAAACGCAGGATCATCGGGGCAGCGCACACGCACCGCATCCAGCACACGATCCAGCGACGTATAGCCGCGATGTTCGTTGTAGATGTAGATCGACGCCAAAACGTCGAGAAAGCGGGCGCGGAAGCGCTGGATAATTTGAGGCACGCAACACAATGTCACAAAGTCGCGTTTCGTTCCATCATCCCCTTCGGACTTGCCAAGCGCGGGCATGGGCATATGGACGATGGCACACGATACAGGATCACACGGCATGGCCATTTTCACCAAGAACCCCAAGTTTGATTGGATTTTCCGGTGTGGCTTGAAAGGCTTATGTCCGCGCTGTGCCAAAGCATCGATGTTCAACGGCTGGCTGAAACTGCAAAAGACCTGCCCCGAATGCGGGCTGAATTATGATTTCGCCAATGCCGATGATGGCCCCGCCTTCTTCGCGCTGTGCATCACCGCCTTTCCGTTGACGTTCCTCGTCGTCTGGGTCGAAGTCGCCTTTTCCCCGCCGTGGTGGGTGCACGTCCTCACCTCCATCCCGATCCTCGCCCTCGGCTGTCTCGCCACCCTGCGCCCGTTCAAAGGCTGGCTCGTCGCCTCGCAATATGTGAACAACGCGATTGAAGCGGGGACGGAGAGTTTGTGGGCGAAGCTGAACGCCAAGGATAAGGACGATAGCACCAAAGTTTAGCTTGGGCCTCGCGTTCCAAAGGCCAACCACACCCCAATACTCTCTACCTTCTACCGTCACCTCGGGCTGTACAGCTTGACCCGGGGTGAAGGGGGATGGCGGGTTTTGGGGGTTTGGGTTGTATGCGCTGAGTGTTTGGAGTCGGTTGGTTACCGGACGTTTCGAGGGACTAACTCGGCGACTGCGGCACCTGTCGGAACGAGCCGCAGGTTGGTTGCTATGGGCAAATTAGCCCAACGCTAATCTGGTCATTGACTTCATACTCTACATATGTAGACTATGAGTTATGCCCCGAGCCCCAAATACCTCTCCGCAAGCCATCAAGCTCTTTTCAGCAATGGTGAGTGGCGCCAATCAATGGCGGCACGGCTATGACCTGATGCAGGCTTCTGGATTGAAATCCGGCACCCTATATCCGCTGCTCATCCGGCTTAAGGAAAGTGATTTACTTGAATCGCAATGGAGCGAGACAGGGGGCGGACGCCCGCGCGCGCGGCAAGTTTATCGCTTAACTAAAAACGGGATTTCTTTCGCAAGTAGCTTGCTTGCCGAGGAGTGTGTGAGAGACCTGTCCAAGCTGGTTACAAGCCCATGATTAACCAGGCGGTTATACAGACCCTTGTCGACTTTATCGGGCGACAGCTTGCCACCCTCATGCCTCACGACAAGGCCGATTGGGTCGCTGCAATGCTGGCGGAAGCAAACGCCATCGAATGTCCAAATGAAGCACTTGGCTTCACCCTCGGCTGCTTATCAACCTGCATTCAGGAGAGGATACGAGAAATGGAATTTCAGCGGAAAGTCATTCAGTCGCTCATGTTGATTGGACTACTGGGATTGGGTGCAATCGCGGCTTGGTCCTCAATCGGCGTGTGGCGCGTCCACGCACCTGCGGGAATAGTCTTTGTAGGGTTAGCAGTGGTTTACATTGCTAGCGCGATGATCGCATTTTTCCTCGGCTCAAGAGCTTTAGCAGTTACTGCGGGCGGAATGTTGGGTGCGGCGATCCTACTCTCGGCTGGTCTCAATGCAAATTGGGCCTCGCGCGCCGGTTTGGTGAATATCCAGCTTTTCAAAGCCTTAGCAATTGAATCGATCGTAATCTGGGGCTCTATCGTAGCGGGGAGCCTGTATTTACTGCATCTTGCGAAGCGCGACTCTAGGGTCGTTGACTAGAAAAAAGCGCTAAGGTCGAATATCTTTTCCCAATGGGAACGGTCTGGATTTCGATAGGTTAGGGCTGAGTCCGCAACGGGGTCGTGTCCTGAAGGGCAGCTTTCGGATCAAATTCTCGCTCAGTCGTCGCGATTACACGCAAGGTTTACTGCCCAACAGCCTCACCCCGCGCGGTAATCCGCAATCACTTCCCCGCACTCTGCCAGTTCGGCCTCATGGCCCACTTCGCGCCACGTTTCGGCCAAGGCCTCGGCTTCCCATTGCAGCATGGCCGGATGCGCCAGAATGTGATCCACCCATGCTTGCCCGGCGCCCACATCAAGCCCATAGGTGCGGATGCGGAAGGCTACGGGGGCGAAGAAGGCGTCGAGTGCGGTGAATTCTGCGCCCGCCAGCAACGGCCCGCCAAACTGCGCCAAGCCTTCCTCAAAAATCTCGCGCACGCGGCCCACATCGCGCAGTAGCGCAGCGCTCATCGGGCGCGGCTTCACCCGCACGCCGACGTTCATCGTGCAATCGTTGCGCAGGGCCGAAAAGCCGCCGTGCATTTCGGTTACGGCGCAGATGGCAAAGGCACGCGCGGCTTCGTCTTGCGGCCACACGCCCTGATGCCGCTCTGCCAGATAGAGCGTGATGCCCAGCGAGTCCCATACCGTGCGCGCGCCATCGATCAGCACCGGCACCTGGCCGGTGGGTGAAAAGGCGCGGAACTCGTCGTAATTGGCAGGCTTGGTGAACGGTTCGATCCGGTCATCAAAGCCGATGCCCAGCGCCTTCATCAGCAACCACGGGCGCAGTGACCAGCTGGAATAGTTCCGGTTGGCGGTGATCAGGGTATAGGGCATTACTTCGCCAGCTCAGCCTCGACCGCCGCCAGCAGTGCCGGATCATCCGGCGTTATGCCCGGGGCAAAGCGCGCCGCCACGGTGCCGTCGCGCGCGATCAGGAACTTTTCGAAATTCCATAACACTTCGGGGTCTTGCGTCGGCGTCATGCCATAGCCCTTCAGGCGTTCGCGGAACTCCTCGGCGGGGCCTTGCTTGGCGGGCAGGGCTTGCGTCAGTGCGGCGTAGAGCGGCTGTTTGGCAGGGCCGGTCACATCGGCCTTGGCAAACAGCGGGAACGAAACGCCATAATTGAGCTTGCAGAATTCGGCGATTTCCTCGTGCGTGCCGGGTTCCTGTGCGCCAAAATCATTGGCGGGAAAACCCAGCACTTCCAAACCGCTATCGGCCTTGGCCTGATACAGCGCCTCCAGCCCCTCATACTGCGGGGTCAGTCCGCACTTGGACGCGACATTGACCACCAGCAGCACTTTGCCCGCATGATTGGCCAGAGTGTCGGCACTGCCATCAAGGCGGGTCAAGGGAATGGATGCAAGATCAGTAGCCATGACGCGTACTCTCCAAATCAATCGATGTAATGCGCGGTCGTCTTCGCGCGTACTTCTTCCGCCGTCACGCCGGGAGCCAGCTCCAGCAGTTGGAAAGGCGAGGCGTGATCGGGCCGGGCGAACACTGCAAGATCGGTCACGATCATGTCCACCACGCCCACGCCGGTCAATGGCAAGGTGCATGAAGGCATGAACTTTGGCGAACCGTCCTTGGCCACGTGTTCCATCACCACGATGATCTTCTTGACGCCCGCGACCAGATCCATTGCGCCGCCCATGCCCTTGATCATCTTGCCGGGCACCATCCAGTTGGCGATGTCGCCGTTTTCGGCCACTTCCATCGCGCCCAGCACGGTCAGATCGATCTTGCCGCCACGGATCATGGCAAAGCTGGTGGCGCTGTCGAAATAGGCGGTTTGCGGCAATTCGCTGATGGTTTGCTTGCCCGCGTTGATCAGATCGGCGTCTTCTTCGCCCTCATAAGGGAACGGGCCGATGCCCAGCATCCCGTTTTCCGATTGCAGCGTCACCGTCATGCCTTCGGGCACATGGTTGGCCACCAGCGTCGGGATACCGATGCCAAGGTTCACATAAAAGCCGTCCTGCAATTCCTGCGCGGCGCGGGCGGCCATTTGATCGCGGCTCCAGCCTGCCTTCAGTCCGTCATGCGTGGTCATCGTATTGGGTCTTTCTACAAGATGTCAGCGGATGGGCGGCGGCACAACGAACCATCCGGCCCCGATGTACTGCTCCAACGCCAGCGCTACCGGCCCGTCCGGATTGCGCAGATAATCAAACACTTCGTCAAAATCGCTGCGGCTATCGCCCGCTATTGCCAACACGCACCAATCCTCGTCCGCGCGGTTGAGGATCTGCTGCTTGCGCACCTCGCCGCGCCGCAAAAGCAGCGCACGATCAATACCCAGCGGATCAAGGCCGGTCGCCTTGACCATTGTCAGCACATCGCGTTCCGCGCTTTGGGGAAGCGTTGCCAGCCATACCACGGCGACGCCGCGCCCCCGTATCACGCGCAATTGCTCGGCCAATCCCGCTTCGGGCGTCGGCGCATCGCCCAGATCAAAGGGTTTGCCGCCGTGATCCAGATCGAGGATCAGTGCAGGCCGCTGATCGGCGCAGAGCTTCATGCGCGGCACGCGGGCCAGACTGGGCTGGTCAATCAGGGCGGAACTGCGGCCCGGCAAGGGTTTGCCATCGCCGATCACCGCCAGCACATATTCGGTCAGCGCGCTGTACCCGGCGTCATCGCGGGCTAACCGCGCTGAATAGGGCATGGGCAACTGGCCCGGAGTGCGGGGATCAGCCATCACATCAGGCCCCACTTCCATGACCGGGTCTGGCTTTACCGGCTCTGGCGCTGCTTCCGTTACCGCCGCCACGGGTGCAGCGGCCTCAACCATGCGCGCACGCGCGCCACGGCCCTTCGCCGCGCAACCGCCAAGCTGCGTGGCCAGGAGAGCCAGCACCACCATGACCGGCAGCGCGCGCATCGTTCAGGCTTCTTCGCGCTTGCGCACGGTGCGGAACTCTATCTTCTTGTCATAGGGCGCGCCAACGATGATCCGCTGCACATAGACGCCCGGCAAGTGGATGCTGTCGGGATCAAGGCTGCCTGCAGGCACCAGCTCCTCAACCTCGACCACGCAGACTTTGCCGCACGTGGCGGCTGGCACGTTGAAATTGCGCGCGGTTTTGCGGAATACCACGTTCCCGCTGTCATCGGCCTTCCATGCCTTGACCAGCGAAAGATCGGCAAAAATGCCTTGCTCCAGCAGATATTCCTGCCCGTTGAAAACCTTTGTTTCCTTGCCTTGCGCCACCAGCGTGCCGACGCCGGTCTTGGTATAGAACCCGGGAATGCCGGCGCCGCCTGCCCGCATACGCTCGGCCAAAGTGCCTTGCGGGGAGAATTCCACTTCCAGTTCGCCCGACAGATACTGCCGTTCAAACTCCTTGTTTTCGCCCACATAGCTGGAAATCATTTTGCGCACCTGGCGCGTGCGCAAAAGCTTGCCGATGCCTTCGTTATCGATCCCGGCGTTATTGCTGGCAAAGGTCAGGTCCTTCACCCCGCTGTCGCGCACCGCATCCAGCAGCCGTTCGGGAATGCCGCTCAGGCCAAAACCGCCGCAAGCAATCAGCAGATCATCGCGCAACAAACCTTCAAGTGCCGCTGCGGCATCGGCATAAAGCTTCTTGGACATCGGGAAATCTCTCCTGCGTTCTTGACGGAGTTCTAGCACAGTCGACGGATTGAAAAGAGCGATTGTTTTTTATCTTAATCGATAACAAAGTCTGATCAAATGAAACGCATTGCCATCTACCATCTCGAAACCCTGCTGTGGATCGCGCGCCTCGGCACTTTTCGCGGCGCGGCCGAACGGCTGAATACCACGCAACCTGCCATATCCGCCCGCGTTCGTGAAATCGAGGAGCAACTGGGCATCGCCATATTTCGGCGCGAAGGGCGCAACATGGTGCTCACCGCGCGAGGGCGGCGGCTGGTGAAAGAGTGCGAGCCGCTTTGGGCGGGCTTTGAAAAGGCGCTGCTCACCGCATCCGGCTTTGAAGGCGCCACCGGCACCGTGCGCATCGGCACTGGCGAGATTGCGGCGGCATCGTGCCTGCCTGCCTATGTCCACGACGTCGAGCGTGATCTGCCCGGCGTCACGCTTGAAATCGAACTCGATCTGACCGCGCGCATGCTCCAGCAATTGCTGGGCGGCATGATCGATATGGCTTTCCTTGCAGGGCCGGTCGCGAGCCCCGGCATCCGCACGGCAGGGTTGGGCGCGGTCAGCCTTGTCTGGGTGGCAGGACAAGAAACGGCGCGGGCAGGGGGCTTTGCGCAAAACCTGCCGGTATGGTCGATCCCCAGCCATTCGCCGCTGCATGGCGTTATGCTTGAAACGCTGGCGCAAGGCGCTATCACCCCGCGCTCGATCAGCACCTGCAACAATGTGCGCACTTTGGTCGATATCGTCAGCGGCGGCGGCGGCGCGGCTGTCCTGCCCGAACCGATGGTTCGGCCCTTGCTGGCATCGGGCGCGCTTGTTGAAGTCCTGCCGCGCCCCGCGCGCATGATCCACTTCGAAGCCGCAATTCGGACCACGGAAAGCGATCCGGTGGTGCTGGAACTGTTTCGCCGCGCGGCAGACCTGCGTATCGATTCCTGAAATTCAGGCGTTCACATCCGAATAGTGCTCGGGCGGCTGGATCACGTCCATCCGCTCGGCCAGCAGCGGGCGAAAGCTGGGGCGGCTTTTGAACACCGAATACCAGCCGCGCGCCTGTTCGTGATTCGACCAGTCAATTCCGCCAAGATAATCGGCAACCGAGATTTGCGCGGCTGCGGCAAGATCGGCAAGGCTCATCTGTGCTCCTGCCAGCCACGGGCGGTTATCGATCAGAAAATCGATGTAATACAAATGCTCATCCGCCAAACGGATCGCATCGCGCAAGCGCTTGCTATCGGGCGGCGTGCGATAGATCAGCCGCTTTCTCATGCGCTCGTCCAGAAACGGCGCGGTTACATCTGCATAAAAGTTTTCGTCAAACAGCGCGACAAGGCGGCGGATTTCCGCGCGATTGGCCGCCGTGCCGTTGATCATCGGCGTCTTGTCGACGGTCTCTTCAAAATACTCGCAGATCGCCCGGCTATCAGCCAAACTGATCCCGCGCTCGGGGTTCTGGATGGCGGGCGTGCGATAGGCCGGGCTGATATTACCAAACCCCTCGCGCCGCTCCCACGGGTTTTCCCGCACCAGATCATAAGCCACGCCCTTCTCGCTCAAGAGAAGCCGCACCTTCCGGCTGAACGGGCACAAAGGGAATTGATAGAGCTGCCACATAATGCCGTGTCATTGCGCGGTGATGGCGGGGAAGTCTAGGGGGTGTGAACTTTTGTATTCAAAAGCACGGCCGCAAAAAAGCGCTACCGCTTTCCATTAACTCCTACCCCGACAACCGCATCCTGTCGCGCAGCACGTCAATTGCGATGCGTTCGATTTCTTCGGCGGGGCGTTCTGCCGCCAGCAGGCTGCCTAATGAGCGTTGCTTCTGGGCGATGAGGTCTATCGCTTGCAGTTTGTCCATGTGGCGCATGGCGATGTCCATATCGATGCACAGCGAGGCGCCGAGCGCTTCGACCTCTTCGGCCAGCTCTTGTAGCACGACAGCAATCTGGCGGTGCGTTGCTTGCGCCATGGGGCGACTCCCTTAATGCTTAACTCTTGCGGCTTGTTGTCTTCAGGCGGCTTCGGCGATTTCGGCCCCGTCAGACAATGCCGCGAGATTGAGCACCATCACCATGCGGTCTTCGATTGCGGCAAGGCCTTCGAGGAACGGCACAACCGTATCGCCTGCCGAAGTGGGCGGCGGGGGTTGCAGGGCGTCGCTGGCAAGGGTGACGATATCGCTGACCGAATCGACGATCCAGCCGCTGATCTGTGCACCTTGCTGGGTCACGATGATCGCGTGACGCGGGGTCGGCTCGGTTGCGCGCCAGCCAAGGCGGGCCGCCAGATCAATCACGGGCAGCACCGTGCCGCGCAAGTTGACCACGCCGGCCACATAGCTTGGCACGCGCGGGAGACGTGTGGTGGGCGACCATGCGCGGATTTCGCGGATCGCCATGATGTCGAGCCCGAAGACCTGGCCTTCGACTTCGAACGTAATGAGTTCGCGCAACATGCTGGAAGCTCCTGAAAGACGGGGGGACATCAGTGTGACACGCGGCGAACTGCCGCGACCAGTTTCTCGGGATCGAACGGTTTGACGATCCAGCCGGTCGCACCGGCTGCACGCGCACGTGCCTTCTTTTCGTCCGAGCTTTCGGTGGTCAGCACAAGGATCGGACGGTCGCGATGGCGGCTGCCTTCGCGCAAACGCTCGATCAAGCCGAAGCCATCGAGGCGGGGCATGTTGATATCGGTGATCACCACATCAACCTCGTTCATCGCCAGCCAGTCGAGCGCGGCCATGCCGTCCTCTGCCTGCGATACATCGAAGCCTTGCCCGGCAAGGGCGTGGTTGAGGAGAGCCCGCATTGACGGGCTGTCGTCTACGGTGAGAATTCGGGTGGACTTGCTCATAGTGGAACTCACTTTTCCGATCAGAACAGTTCGACGTCGCCACGGGTGACGACAGGGGTTGGGGCGGGTTTAACAGGAGGCGCGAACCGGTCTTCCACCGTGCGGAGGCGGACCTGGCCCGATGCCGGGCGGAAATCGACACGGCGGGCTTGCGTCCCGCCAAGATCCTCGCGCAGCAGCATGATGCCTTCGCGCCTGAGGAATTCACGAGCGAATTCGGCGTTCATAGAGCCGATCTTCATCATGTTGCGATTGACGTTGGCCCCGCCATAAAGGTGTGCCCGCAAGTTTTGCTTGCGCGCGCCTTTCGAGAGCATTTCATTGACCAGCAATTCCATCAGATAGACGCCGTAATGCTCGTCAATCTTGGCTCCGGGGATGTTGGCGGGCGGCTCTGACAGGAGGAAGTGATTCATCCCGCCAACGCGCGTTTCGGGATCGAACAGGCACGTGGCCACGCACGATCCCAGTACGGTCGAATATTCAATAGCAGGGCTCGCACTGGCCAGCGCCTGCCCTTGCATCACGGTGACACGCTCAATCGGCGGTCCATTGGAGATCGGCTGCTGATAACTCATATCAGGCCGCCTTGCTGAACAAGTGGCGCGCGATGGAACCCAATGGCGCAACCACATTGGCCGCGCCCAGATTGATCGCTGCACGCGGCATGCCAAACACGGTGCAAGTGGCCTCGTCCTGCGCAATGGTGTGCGCGCCCTTGCGGGCCATGGCGAGTAAGCCTTGCGCGCCGTCTGCGCCCATGCCCGTCAGCAAGATGCCCACAGCGCGCGCGCCCACCACTTCGGCAACCGATGCGAACAGCACGTCAACGCTTGGCAAGTGGCCTGAAACCGGGTCCCCGGGGCGCAGCTTGCAATGGAATGTGCTTGATCCGCCGATGGAGAAGTGGCGGTCATCACCCGGTGCCAGATAGACGTGGCCCTGCTTCAGCGGCAGGTCAGGTTCGGCGATCAGGATCTTGGGCGGACACGATTGATCAAGCGTGCGGGCAACCGCTGGCGCAAAGCGCGCGTTGATGTGCTGCACGATCACGGTCGGCGGGCAATCGGCGGGGAAGCTGCCCAAAACGGTTTGCAGGGCTTCCACACCGCCAGTTGATGAACCAATCGCGATCAGGGCAGGGCGTTCAAGCAGCGAACCCCGCGCTTCCTGCGCCACTTTGCGCACGGCTGGCGCGCGCGTGGTGAATTCCACTTTCGATGCCTGGCGGATCATCTGGGCAAGCCGCCCTGCGTCCTCCAGACCAACCCCGCCGCCGGTCTTGGCATAGCAATCGACCGCACCCAGCGCGAGCGCACGTGCCGACATTTCGTTGCCGGCTTGCGTGGAGCCCGAAACGATGATCACCGGCGTTGGGCGCAATTCCATGATCTTGGCCAGAAAATCGAGGCCGTTCATGCCGGGCATTTCAATGTCGAGCGTGACCACGTCCGGGTCAAGCTCACGGATCATCTGGCGGCCTTCAGCGGCATTGGCTGCGGCGGCAACCACCTCGATGTCCGGCTCTTTGCTAAGCCGGTTCATCAAGATTGCGCGCATGGTGGGCGAATCCTCGACGATGACGACGCGAATGCTCATGCAGACCTCTTGCGATAAATGGTGGGGCCCATGGTCGACAGATGCTCCATCGCCGGTCCGGTCACGCGTTCGGAATGGCCGATATAGAGCCACCCGCCGGGGACGAGTTTTTCCGCAAAGCGCGCAACAAGGCGCTCTTTGGTGGGATTGTCGAAATAGATCATGACGTTGCGGCAGAAAATTACATCAAACTGCCCCTGCATCGGCCAATCGCCCAGCAGGTTCAGCGTGCGGAATCGCGCTATCTGCTGCACTTCGGGCACAATTGCCGTGTCCTCGCCCAAACTTTGCGTCCAGTTGCGGCGCAATGCATCGGGCACGGGCTTGAGATCTTCGGTGCGATAGGTTGCCGCGCGCGCCTTGGTCAGCGCGTGTGTGGCAATGTCGCTGGCCAGCAGGCGCACATCGCGACGGGCGATATCGGCTCCTTCGGCCTGGTCTGGTCCCAGGAACGTCATCAGCAATGACCATGTTTCCTCGCCGCTGGAAGACCCGGCAGACCACAGGCGCACTTTGCCGCCACCGCGCAGCCGATCCACAAAACCGGGGCGCACTTCATTGGCGAAATGTTCGAAGTGATGGGCTTCACGGTAGAAGAACGTGTGATTGGTGGTCAGCGCGCAGATCGTTTTCGAACGCTCGGCGGCGTCTTCGCGGATGCGCATCACATAAGCGCCGAAAGTGGCACAACCGCTATTGCGCACCAGCGGAGCGAGGCGCGAATAGACTAGCATGGCCTTGCCCGCAGGCAGGACGATGCCTGCCTCAGCATGCGCGATTTCGCTGATCGCGATGAAATCCTTTTCGTCGTAGATGCCCGGGCTTACCCCTGGCATTGACGTGTTGAGAGCTTCCATCAGGCTCATGCAGCTTCTGCCAATGTGCCGGATGCAGCTTGTGACGAAGCCAGGCTGCGCGATACCAGACTGTCGACATCAACGATCAGTGCCACCCGGCCATCGCCAAGGATCGTTGCCCCGGCCACGCCCTCGACCGAACGATAATGCGTATCAAGGCTCTTGATCACCACCTGGCGCTGGTCGCAGATCGCATCTACCAGCAGCGCGGCGCGGCCCGCGCTTTCGGTTTCCACCACGATCAGCACGCCATCTTGCGGATGCGAGGCTGCGCCAATGGCACCAACCGAGGCACTAAGCGGGATGACCGGAATGAACCGCCCGCGCACATTGATCATGCAGCGGTTCGCACCAAGGCCTTGCACCTCATGTGGTTCAGGCCGCAAGCTTTCGACCACGTTTGCCAGCGGTACGACCAGCGTCTGGTCGCCGACATTTACCACCATGCCATCGGAAATCGCCAGCGTCAGGGGCAGGGTAAGGGTGAAGATCGTGCCCGATCCCGGCTCTGATTCGATGGTAATACGCCCGCCCAGATCTTTCACATTCTGGCGCACCACGTCCATGCCGACACCGCGACCGGAAACGTTGGTAATGGCTGCGGCAGTAGAGAAGCCCGGTGCGAAGATCAGAAGGTCTATCTCTTCCTTGGTCATCACCGTATCGGGCGCGATCAGGCCCTTTTCAACGGCCTTGGCGAACACGCGGTCGCGGTCGATGCCCTTGCCGTCATCGCCGATGCGGATCAGGATGCGACCCGAACGATGCTCTGCCGAAAGCGTCAGCGTGCCTTCGGCAGGTTTGCCCGCAGCGATGCGTTCGTCTGCCGGTTCGATGCCATGATCCACTGCATTGCGGATCAAGTGGGTGAGCGGCTCGCCAAGGCGTTCGATCACGGTCTTGTCCAGCTCGGTGCTTTCGCCCGAAACTTCCAGGCGCACATGCTTGCCGGTGGACGATGCCAGTTCGCGCAAGATGCGCGGCACACGGCTGAACACCGAACCGATCGGCTGGGCGCGGATCGCCATCGCCGATTCCTGAATGTCGCGCGTCAGGCCTTCAATCAGCGTCATTTCATCAGAAGCGCTCAAACCATCGCTTGAAAGCCGCTGTGCCATCATCGCCTGGGCAATCACCAGTTCGCCCACGGCATCGATCAGCTTGTCCAGCTTGAACAATTCGATGCGGATCGATTGGCCGGGAGCCGGAGGGGCAGGCGGTGCGTTCTGGGCGCGGGCTGCCTGCGCATCGTCTGCGGGCTGCACCGGCGCGACACTTGGTTGGTTGGGCGCTGCGGGCGCTGCCGCTGCCTGAGGCAGGTTTGCCGTTACTGGTGCAGCAGGAGCCGCGGCAGCCACGGGCGCCGGAAAGCGGATCGGCGGCATCTGCGCATTTTCACCAAATGCCAGCGTGCAATCGTCACCCACAAAATCAAAGATATCGCGAACGGCGCTTTCGCTCACGTCCACGGGGAAGCTGAATACCCAGCCCAGATAGCCTGTGCCCGGATCAAACGAATCCAGCGGCGGGATCGCCGAAACATCGCAAGAGGTGCACTTGCCGCCCAGCTCGGCCATTTCGCGCAGCATCAGCAAAGGCTCGCTGCCATTGCGCATGGCGGCGCTGTGGGCGCGCACGCGCATTTCCCAGCGCGGCATTACGCCTGCGCCTTCAGGCTCGGTGATCTCGCCCGAGATATCATCCAGCAAGGCGTCCAGATCGAAGTCCAGATCGAAATCGTCATCGTCCGGCTCGATGGTCTTGGCTTCCATCGTTGCAGGAGCAGCACCAGCAGCAGGCACTGGCTCGGGCGCTGCCGGAGCGGCCCCGGCATTTGCAGCCATCGCGGCGGTCAGTTCCGCCTGAAGCGCTGAGTCCTCGGGTGGTTCGGTGCTGTCGCGGGCCGCGGTTACGTGATCGCTCAACGTATCCAGCGCTATCAGCATCAGATCGATCAGAGGTTCGGTAATCACAACCGTGCCATCGCGCACGTCGGAAAGCAGCGTCTCAAAGGTATGGGTAAAGGCTTGCAGCGCGCTATAGCCAAATGCGCCCGCGCCACCCTTGATCGAATGGACTCCGCGAAACACCGCGTTAACCGTATCGTCGTCCTGCGTGCCTTCCTTGCATGCGGCAAGGCCTTGCTCGGCAGCGGCCAGCGATTCTTCGCATTCTGCAAAGAAGATTGCCTGAATTTCCTCGGCGGTCATGCGTCAGCCCCTGCAAACAACTCTTCGGAAAGACCGGCCAGTTCCGCCGTCTCGCGCAGGGCTGCCGATGCCAGGATCACCGCGCCTTCCCCGGTTTGGCGAGCACTTACAAGGAGTTGCAGCATGGCTTGGCCAACTTGCTGGCAATCGCGCGCATCAATATGCAGCGGCCCGGAACCCAGCGCCGCGATCAATTCGGGCAGCAAGGCTTCTGTGGCTGCGCGGTCGCAGCGGGCTGGCAATGAGATTGACGACATCGGACGAGTGCCCTCCGCATAGATGAAACCAGGTCCGGAACGAATCCGGATTCGGCATGTGTTAGCCATCAGATAGGCCAAGAGGGACGAAGGCAGACTTTCGGCACAGCTAGGGTGAGATACGTAAGGTCAAGCACATGAATTGCTTTTCCCTTCGCGCGTAAAACAAAGCTCTCAGGCGCGTTAAGGCGTTCGAATTAGGGATTTTTGTCACAATGCATGAAGCACGAGTTCTGGTCGTCGATGATTCCGCAGCGATGCGGGCATTGTTCTCCGATATTCTTGATCAAGCGAAGAACGTGACCGTTGTTGGCGCTGCGGCAAACGCTGCCGAGGCGCGCGATCAGATTATTGCGCTGCGCCCTAATGTGGTCACGCTTGACGTGGAAATGCCGGGGATGAGCGGGATTGAATTTCTTGAAGAAATCATGGGCACTGCGCCCCTGCCGGTGGTCATGCTCTCAAGCCTTACCCAGGCAGGCACCGAAACATCGCTGCGCGCCTATGAACTGGGCGCGGTCGAATGCTTCCCCAAGCCGCTCAAAGCAACGCCCGAACAATTCAGCAAGACCGTGGGCAAGCTGGGCAAGATCGTGCTCGCGGCGGCCAACAGCAACGTCAAGGACCGCAGGGCTCCGCGTGAACACAAGGCAACTGAGACCAATTTTGAATGGAACGGCTATATCGTCGCGCTGTCGGCCTCGATGGGCGGGATCGATGCGTTAACAACGATCCTTTCCTACTTCCCCGAAAAGTGCCCGCCCACGGTGATCACGCTGAACGCTGAACCGGCGGTGGTGGAAACCTTTATAAAGCGCATGGATACCGATCTGAAATGCTCGGTCAAAGCCGCCAAGGATGTCACGCCTTTGATGCCTGGCACCATTCACATCGCGTTTGATCCCGAACGTCATGCGGTGATCGAACCGGGCAGCCCCGCCAAACTGCGCCTGATTGATCGCGATCCCGTCGATGGCATGCGTCCCGCTGCCAACCTCCTGTTCGGTTCGATTGCGCGCGGGTCAGTCCCCGCAACGGCCGCGGTGCTCACGGGCATGGGCGCCGATGGTGCCAAAGGCCTCAAACTGATGCGCGATCAGGGATGCAAAACCTTTGTTCAAGATCCCAACACGGCGATGGTCGCCGAAGCGCCTGCTGCCGTGATTGCCCTGGGCGCAGCGGAACAGGAACTTGGTCTAGATGATCTGGGCGCAGCCCTGATTGCCAGCTGCAACAGCGCCTGACCCACCCCCGATTTTCCCGCGTTGTCAGACCCCCACCAACGCGGGAAAACAAAGAACCCGGAAGGCCCCTAAACGGGCTTTCCGGGTTTTCGTTTTGCTGACCCAAACGCTTCAGAGGATGAAATCTGCTGCTGAAAGGATGTGCGGGTTTGCCCCGATCCAATCCAGACGGATTTCGAAATCCGCTATTCCATCGCCGTTCACATCGCCAAGGATGCGAGTGTAATCGGTCGTGCCATTATCATAGCGCAGTTCACCGGCGGTCTTGCTGAATCCGCCCGTGCCAATGAAGGTGAACGCCTGATCGCCAGGCGATCTTGATACAGCATCGATCCGCGACAGATCAATCTTGTCTTCCCCTCCCATAAAGTCGGTGATGGAATCCCATGCAAGTCCTGTCCGGCTATCGCCTGTAGCGTTGAACCGGAACGTGTCTGCCCCACCGCCGCCCGTCAAACTGTCTTTACCCGCAGTTGCCAGCAGCACGTCAGCTCCCGCAGAACCGATAACGGTATCATTGCCAGCGCCTGCATCGATCAGCGCAACATCCGTAAGCGTCACGCCTGAAAGGTCGAGCGTATCAGCGGCTGTTGAACCGATCAGCGTAACCCTGTCAAAGCCTGCACCGTTCACAGCCTCGACATTGCTGACCAAATCCCAGCGGATGGACGAACCTGTGGCGGTCGCCCGCAACGTGTCGATGCCGCTGCCGCCATCCACCACATCAAGCGTTATGCCCCTGAACAGGATTGTGTCATCGCCCCCGGCGGCGTTGATCGTATCATCACCGGTGTTGCCGAAGATCGTATCGCCCTGCGCCGTTCCGGTAATCGTATCGTTGCCGCCACCGCCATCGATCAATGCGATATCGGTGAGCGTTGCGCCTGAAAGGTCGAGGGTATCGGCTGCTGTCGAGCCGGTCACCGTAACCCTGTCAAAGCCTGCGCCGTCCACGGCTTCGACATTGCTGATCAGATCCCAGCGGATGGAGGAGCCTCTGGCGGTCGCCCGCAGTGTATCGATGCCGCTGCCGCCATCCACCACATCAAGCGTTATGCCCCTGAACAGGATTGTGTCATCGCCCCCGGCGGCGTTGATCGTATCGTCACCGGTGTTGCCGAAGATCGTGTCGCCCTGCGCCGTGCCGGTAATCGTATCATTGCCGCCACCGCCATCGATTATCGCGATATCGGTGAGATCCAGGCCTGAAAACGCGATTGTTTCCGCAGTCTCAAGGCCGGTAATGCGGGCTCCTGCAAATCCGTTACCGCTGATCGCCTCGATATTACTGAACGTGCCCCAGTAGAACACGGCGTTCGCCGACATGGCCGAAAGAGTATCGTAGCCTGTACCGCCATCGATGCTGTCAATACCGCTTCCAGCTGACATCCCGAACACATCATCGCCCCCGCCGCCGATCAGGGTATCTTGGCCACGGGCGCCGATAATCGTGTCGGCCGCGGCAGTGCCGGTCAGGTGGTCATTACCCGAACCTGCATTGAACACCGTGATCCCGACCATGTTCACACTCGAAAAATCCAGTGTATCAGCCAGTATGCTGCCCGAAACCGATACACCCGCTTTGCCATTTGCACTGATCGTTTCGATTCCGGTAAACGATCGCAGCCTGATGACGGTGTTATCGTTCAGAGCGATGATCTGGTCGTTGTCGCCCGCGCCGCCGTCAATAATGTCCGCGCCGAATTCAAGGCCATCATAAGTGATGACATCATCGCCGTCGCCGGTCGAGATCGTGTCAGAGCCCCAATTGCCATGAACAATATCATTGCCGCTGCCGGTGGTGATCGTGTCATCCCCTTCCAGCCCGTCGATCACGTAATCTTCATTCGTTGCAGCGGTATAGCTATCGTTACCAAGCGTCAGGGTAACGATCTGCGGACCATCAATCGCGTCGGTGATCGTCACGTTCAGCGTTTGGGTGTCGGACAACAGGCCGTCACTGACCCCGACGATCACCTCGTAGATGTTGTCTCCGCCAACGTCCGCCGGTGCCTCGAAGTTGGCCGGCACCAACAGCGATAGCGCGCCTGTCGCGCTGTCAATGGCAAAGGCCGCCGCGTCTGCCCCGCCGACGATTTCATAAGTCAGCACGCTGCCCGCATCGCCATCGGTGGCATCAACGTCGGTTACTGCGGTCGTGTTCTCGGCGATGCTGATGGCCGCCGTTGCGCCTGCGCCGTTCGAAGTGATCGACGGCGCTTCGTTTACATCACCAACCGTGATCGTGAACATCGCATCAGACGTCGAACCATCGGAACTGGCCGCCCCGACCGTGATATCATGACTGGCCCCGCTCTCGTAATCGAGCGCACCGGCCACAGTCACAACACCGGTCGTCGGGTTAATCGCAAAGCGCCCGCCCGCATCGTTGATGAGGCTGTAAGTGACTGTGTTGTTCGTCGCATCCGCGTCAGTGGCGAATGCAGTGATCCCCACTGCCGTACCAACGGCGGCATTTTCAGCGACAGTATCGGAGGCGTCGTCCGCATCGGTGGGCGAGGTGACGTCGAACAGGTCAGCCGGAGCGATGGTGATTTGGGCTTGGTCCGTGGCGATGCCTGCGGGGGACCGATTCATGCTCAGGACAAGAGGGCCAGGCCAAGCTGCCGCCGCAATATCCAGATCACCATCGCCGTCGATGTCGCCAGCGGCTCCAGACAAAATAGCACCAGTGAGCATGTTGCCCGGTGTGAAAGTCCCGTCTCCTGACCCGAGAAGATAGCGGTATTGTGGGTTCTGGACCCCGCCAACAGCAAGGTCGACAATGCCATCGCCATTGAAATCGCCTGCAACCAGCCCGGATGCCGAACTCACGGCGCTATAGCTCACCCCGTTTGCAAACGCCCCGGTGCCTGTTCCCAGGAATACTCTCACGGTGCTGGTGCCCCAGGACGCTACGGCGAAGTCAATGTTACCATCATTGTTGAAATCGGCAGTCGCAATCTGGCTTGCGCCGCTGACGGCTGCGACTGCGCTCGCTGCTGCGAAGGTCCCGTTGCCGTTCCCGCGCATGAGGTAAATTCCGCCTCCGCTGGAAACAACGCCGCCGCTTGAAATCAACAGATCAAGGTCGCCATCCTCGTCAAAATCAGCGGAGACAATGTCCCAATTGACCGGATCAAATCCACTTGTCGCGTAGCTCGTTGGTGCCAAATAGAGGCTGGTGCCGTTATGCAGCGCTACCGATACAGTTCCATTCCGATTGGCTGTGGCGAAATCTGCAAAACCGTCAGAATTGAAATCGCCCGCCACAATCGCATTGGGCACCGGGATGCTGATCACTTGGTTTTGGGCAAACGCTCCTGTGCCCGTATTGATGAACGATGTGACCGCGCCAGCCAAACTTGCCACCAGAAGATCTGGTGACGAATCCATGCCGGAGTTCGTGCTGGTAACGATGGCATCCACCGCATTCCCGTTTTGGCCTGTGAATACGTTAACCGGGTTGAAACCGCCTGTGGAGGTCTGGATCCCCACAGTGATGGCACCGCCAGAAGCAGATGCGGTGATGATGTCGGCCAAACCGTCGCCGGTCACATCGGCAATTGCGGTTGAATGGATGCCATCCCCGTATAGCGAGAAAAACCCTACAGATTGTGCCGTTGTGTTGATGGCATCACTCACCCTCAAGGTAAGCGTATCAGCCTCGTCACCAATATAGGTAAGCCCATTCGGCGCGGAAAGCGTGGCATTGATCGCTGCCGGTGTGCCGCGTACGACAATGGTGCCTGCCCCGTTGATCCCGCTGACAATCGAACTCGCGGTCAATCCCCCCGCCACATCGGTGCGCAGGGTAAGCGCTCCGTTTGCCACTGTGAATGTTGCAGTTAGCGTGGCATTGTCATCCGAAACGGACAAGCCGGTAAGCGCAGCTGCTGTACCGGATGTAACTTCGATGTCCAATCCAGCATTCACCGCTGGAGGGATGTTGACAGTGTAGATCGTTCGCGTAGCAGGGCCCGACATGTTGCTGCCTCCGTTCGCCCTTCCACCGTCATCCACAATCTGATAACGAAAAGTCGCTGTGTTAGTGAGGGATCCGGCGGTGTAAACAAGTTTTCCGGCGGCAATGTCCGCAGCGGTAATAGACTGTGCAGCGGTCACAGCGACAGGCGCATTTCCGCCAGCACCATCAGCGTCCAGCGTTAAACTGCCGTTGAGTGGGACATTATTGACGAGTATCGAGGCAAGGCTATTCCCTTCAACATCCGTGAACGGGAAATCGGCAAGCGAGAAGACTTTTGTGCCGTTCAGCAAGATATTTGAACTGCCACCAATTGCCCCCGGTTGGTCATTCCGTGCCGTCACGGTAATGGCGATGGTGTCGGTATCCGTCAGGGCCGGGACATTCTGATCAGTGGTCGCAATGACGACCGATCCGGCACCATTAAAGTTGAGGTTGCCGTTGTATCTTGCTCCGGCCAAGGCCGCGTTCAAGTTGGTTGTCGTGCCCGTAAACGTCATTGCCGCTGAGCCGTTTGAACCGGCACTGAAGGTCAATCCTGTCGTGCGCGATAAAGAAAACCAGCCGCTTGCCGCAGTGATCGAAACAGTCAGCGTGGTCGATAGATCATCAGACACACTGATCAGATTGCTGTTGGCGGTCGAAAAAGTGAGGGCTGTATCTTCCGCAACGGTCTGCACACCCGGGACGATGTTGACGGGCGGGTTGCTCATGCCGGCACCTGCGTAGTTACCGCGCTTGCGCAAGTCCGGCTTAGGTCAAAGCCCTGAAGATATCCCGCCATCATCTATGCCCCACTGCGCGTGCAGGCTGAACCGGTAGTCCGGCCTGCGCGCGTTAACGATTGTATCGTGGGATAGATCGGGAGCTTGATTGACGTAATTGTAAAATGCCTTGATTCCATTTAATAAAAAATGGCTCTGGCAATGAATCACTGTAAATCAAGCGAATCTAAACCAAAATATTCGTTAACCAATAGCGGCAAATATCTTGGCTGTAAGGGTTTAGATTGCTGGCGTGACCAAAAAAGGGACATCTACATTGCTGGTTCTTTGCTGCTGCGAAATTGTGGCGTAAAGCACAATGACGTCGGTCTTGGTATCAGGCCGCAATACTGCGTAGCATGGCCTCGCGGATTTCGGTGAAGTCCTGCCGGATTTCCATCAGCTTGGGGCCGTTGAAGCGCGTCACGCAATCCAGAATGGCGCTGCGGGCGGATTGATACAACTGGGTCAGCGCTTGCGCGGTCGGGTTGCTGCCATCAACCCCCATTTGCAATGCTGTCAGCGCCGCCACCGCGCGGGTCAGCGCCGCGCTCTTGGCGGCATTGTCCTGCCGTTCATAAGCATGGATCGCTCGGCCGACAGAGCCGATCACCTGTTCCAGGCACAAGTCCACCAATTGGCGTGAATCCGCGCCGCGCACGCGTGCGTCGAAATCGACGCGGCGATAGGCTTCCGAAGGATCGTTGCGGTGGTGCAGCATCAGTTCTTGCTCGAATTCCAGGCGTCAATTTGCGCCTTGAGGAAGGAGAGGGTGGATTGCGATCCGGAAACCCGGCCATCCATAACGGCAAAGCGCGAGACGAGGCGCTGGCGCATGTCTTCCTGCTTTTCGGTCAGCTTCGTTGCCGATTCACCGACCGACTTTTGCAACGCGGTATAGCGCGTGATGGAACTGCCCAGCGAAGCCCCGCCGGTGGTGGACGAGGCTGCCCGCGCGATTCTGTCCATCGTGCCGAACACGCCGAACACGCCGGTGGTCCACATCGCGCCTGCTGCTTGCGGCTTGTCCTTCAGCGTTGCAGCAAGCCGGTCAGCGTCGAGCACAAACGTGCCATTGCGTTCGATCTTCAGGCCAAGGTCGCCCAAAGTTGAAGGTTCGTCTGCCGCTGCGTTTGGCATCACTTTGGTTCCGGCCAGCGTGATCAGCGCGGTGCGCAATGCACGCGCGCTGGGATCGTTGTTGAGATCACCCGAATCCTTGTTCATCGCCGAATTGAGCTGCGATGCCACTTCGTTCAGCGCATCGACCAGATCGGTCATCGCCGATGAAATGTTGCCCGACGGATCGCTGAAAGTGATCGTGGTCGGCGCACCGATGTTGGTGGCGGTCAGCTTCAGGTTCACGCCCGGCAAGACATCGTTGATCGTGTTGCTTTTGGCCGTATAATCAACGCCGTCGATGGTATAGGCGGCATCGCTGGCGGTGCCTTTCAAGCGGCTGATATCGGCAGCAGGGGTCCACGCCAGATTGGCAAGTCCTTCATCGCCCACGGTCTCGGTCGCCTCAAGCACAAAGCCGCTGGTCGCGCCTTCCTTGCCCTTCAGCACCAGTTGCGCGCCCGCTGCACCATTGGCAACATAAGCGCTGACGCCCGATCCCGATGCGTTGATTGCCGTGGCCACGTCTGCCAGCGTTGCGCCCGCAGCGATCGTGATATCGACCGGCGTCTGGGTTGCATCAGGGTTGAAGCTGCTGCCCGATATGGTGCCAAACCGCAGCGTCAGCGTGCCCGAACCCACCGTCGAAGTGGATGCAGGATAGGCTGGCATTACCAGCCGTTGCGAATTGGCAAGGCTGGTCACCTCAAGCGAGTAAGACCCGCTGCCGGTGGCGGTGCCTTTGGAAACGCTGGCAACATTGGCATTGGCGATGGACGGCTTGACCGCAAGATCGCCCGTGCGGATCAGCGAGCCGATGGAGCTTGATAGCGTCGACATCAGCGAACGCAGATTGGACGCGCTCGAGATCTGCGCCGTCAGCCTTTCGCTTTTGGCAGCAAGCAAATCCTTGCGCGATGCAAATTGCGCTGCGGCCAGCTGTTCGGCCAGTTGCGAGGTGTTGATACCGCTGCCCGCGCCCAGCGACGATATGATCTGGGCAGTTGCCGAGCTCGACGAAGTGGCTGAGGTGGTTTCCATAGGTCTTAGGACGGTTGCGCCACGCGCGTGTTAAGGCTTGCTACAAGCTCGGGACGTCCTTCTGCGTCGAACCGCATATGGGTGGGTACGTCGATCAATGGCATGACCGGTGCCTCGCCGCGCCTCAGCGACATCACGAACGCCAGCACCACCGCAACAGCGGAATACAAATCCTCGCGGATCACCTGGTTTTCGCGCGTGGTGAAATAGACAGAACGCGCCAGCGGCGGGATTTCCAGCGTGGGAATCCTCATTTCGGCGGCAAGTTGGCGCATCGCCAGCGCCTTTTCCCCGCGCCCTTTGGCCAGCACCACTGGGGCCGGGGCAAGATCGGGGTCATATGTCATCGCCACCGAAAAGTGGCTCGGGTTGGTGATCACGAACTGCGTTTTTAGCATCGCGGCCTGCATCGCACCCATCGCAAACTGGCGCTGCTTCTGGCGGATCGCGGCTTTCTGTTCGGGCGATCCTTCGGATTCCTTGGATTCGTCTTTCACTTCTTGCAGCGTCATGCGCAGGCGGAAGAAGCGGCGCAGCCACTGGATCGGGAAATCGATCATCGCGATGATGATCAGGCCATAGGCCAGCGCAAAGGCGAGTGAGGTGATCGCATCCCACGCCATCACCAGTTGCCCGTGAATATCGCCATGGCCAAAGCCGATGAGCTTCGATAGCTCGCCCGAGGCCCATACCCACGCAATCGTGCCCATCAGCGCCAGCTTGGCCAGGCCTTTGCCCAGCTCGATCCAGCCCTGCGCGCCAAACATGCGTTTCAGGCCCGATAGCGGGTTGATCCGCGATGCCTTGGGCGCAAGATTTGACGGGATCCAGCGCCCGTCAGACATGCCGATTTGGGAAAATACCGATGATGCCAGCACCAGTCCGCCCAGCAGGAACACCGGCGGCAAGGCCACGATCAGCGCGCCGATCAGCAACTTGCGCGGGTTGAAATCCTCAATCGCGGCGCGGTCCATCGTCAATGATGCGCGCAAGGTGTCCTGCATCACCTCAAACACCCACGGCCCTGCAAATTTCAGCCACACCGCCCCCACCAGCACGCCAACCGCCGTCGCCAGATCGCGTGAGCGGACGACGTCGCCATTTTTGGCCGCGTCCTTTTTGCGTTTCTCTGTAGGGGCAAAGGACTTCTCGCCCTCAGTCTCGGCCATCGTTCAAGGCCCCCCCCTATTGCGCCAGCAGCGCGGCAGCTTGCCCCACTGCACTTGCGGAAAGATCGATCATGAAGTCGGTCAGCAGCGGCGCGGCTGCCACCATCGCGGCCAGCCCTGCCAGCACGCCCGCAGGCAGGCCCAGCGAAAACAGGTTGAGCGCAGGCGCCGACCGGCTGATGATCCCGGTGGTCACTTGCACCAGCAGCAGGATCAGCGTCACCGGCAGCGCGATCAGCAGCGCGGTGATGAACATCATGCTGGCAAACTGCGTCATCTGTTCAAACCGCTCGGGCACAAACCAGGAAGAGCCGGGGGGGAATGCAGCATAGCTTTCCACCAGCAGCGCAATCCAGTTCAGGTGCGCGCCCGTGCCCAGAAAGATCACCGTCAGCACCACCGCAAAGTATTGGCCCAGCGCAGGCGAACTCGCCCCGCTCACCGGGTCAGCGGTTGTTGCCATCGACATGCCCATACCGCCGCCGATGATTTCAGCGGCCAGCGTCGGCGCGGCAAAGGTCAGTTGCAGAACAAAGCCCAGCGCCAAGCCCAGCAGCACTTCACCGGCCACGCTCAACATGCCGGCCAGCGATAGCAGCGCGGGTGGGGCGACCACCGGCGTCCAAGCGCAGATCATCAGCGCAATCGCGCCGGTCACCACCACGCGCACCTGATAGGGCACGGTTGCCATGCCGAACAACGGGGCGGCCAGCATCGCTGCGCCAATCCGTGTCATCACAAACACAAAACGCCAGAAATCGGCCTCAAGCGCGCCAAAGCCGAAGTTCATCTGGATCACGGGCGTGTCCTCACCGGCCGGTCAGCGCGATCTGGTCGAAGATTTCCTTGGTGAAATCGCCGATCAATCCCAACATCGCGCCGCCAAAGACCACCAGTACAACGGCGGTGATCGCCAGCTTGGGCACAAACGTCAGCGTCTGCTCGTTCACCGATGTGGCGGCCTGGATCACGCCGATCACAAGGCCGATGGCCAGCGATGCCAGCAGCACCGGCGCTGCCACCAGCGCGGTGATCCACAACATGCGGTCCGCTAGCGAAAGAAGGGATGCGGTATCTTCCATAAATGGTCCTACTTCCCCTCCCGCTCATCCTGAGCTTGTCAAAGGAGGGAGGGGTCAGGGGCGGGCAGAGGCTATCCAAAACTCGCGGCAAGGCTGCCCATCAGCAGCGCCCAGCCATCCACCAGCACGAACAGCAGCAGCTTGAACGGCAGCGATACGATAGTCGGGCTCATCATCATCATGCCCAAACTCATCAGCACCGATGATACGACAAGGTCGATCACCAGAAATGGCAGGAACAGCATGAAGCCGATCTGGAACGCGGTTTTCAATTCGCTGGTCACGAATGCGGGCAGCAGGATCGAATAAGGCACATCGGCGGGCGTTGCGAATTTGGGCGCTTTGGCCATGGATGAAAACATCTGCAAATCCGTCTCGCGCGTCTGGCGGATCATGAACGTGTGAAACTCGCGCCCGCCATTGATGAACGCCTGTTCCGCGCCGATTTGTCCGGTGGAATAGGGCTGGATCGCATTGGCGTTCACCCGGTCCAGCGTTGGCCCCATGATGAACAGCGAAAGAAACAGCGCCAGCCCCACCAGCACCTGATTGGGCGGCGATTGCTGAAGGCCCATGGCTTGCCGCAGGATCGAAAGCACGATCAGGATACGCGTAAAGCTGGTCATCATCAGCACCAGCGATGGCAGGATCGTCAGCAGACCCATGACCAGCAGAAGCTGCAACGATAGCGATAGCGTGCCACCGCTTTGCGCGCCCGCCATCTGCCCGAACGCGCGGTCCAGCGCGCCCGACATCGCAGCAGGTTCGGGCGAAGGGGCCACCGCCGCCATCGCATGATGCGGCAACAGCACGAGCATGGTTGTTATGGCAGTAAGAAGGCGCTTCACTGTACCGCCTCCTCTTCCACCGCGTCCGCTTTGGTCCGCGATGGGGCTTCGGCCAGCCGGACAATGCCGTTCTTGCCCGCTGAAACCAGAATTTCGCGCCCGTGGAATTCCAGCACCGCCAACCGCAGCGTGGGGGAAAGCATCTGCGTTTCAATGATCCGCACCGATTTCGGCCCGGTGCCGCCCGAAAACTTGCCCTCCATCCGCTTGGCAAACTTCAAGCTGGCCCATGCCAATCCGCCGATCAACGGCAGCAGTACCAGCAGCTTTAAAATGTACCAGAACATCAGGACGCATCCCCTTTCGCGGCCCGTTTGGGCGCAGGGGCAGGTGCAGGGCCTGCATCGGGTTCAGTGCCCAAAAGCTCGACGATGCGCAGGCCAAAGCGGTCGCCTTGTGCCACCACTTCACCGCGTGCGATCAGTTTGCCGTTGACCATCACATCCAGCAATTCGTCAGTCATCCGGTCCAGCGTGACGATGGACTCCTCGCTGAGGGTAAGCACATCCTTCAACTTCATCGATGTGCGGCCAAGTTCGACAGTCAAGCGGACGTCGACATCCTTGAGAAAATCAAAACCGCGCGGTTGGAAGGTCATTGGGTCGGGCCTTTTACAAAGTAATTCAGGAAAGTTGGCTGATCTGGATGGCAACGCGATCATCCAGCGCGCCGATGGAACCATGCGCGCATGGCTTGCCGCCCACGATCAGCGGCACGCTGCGCGCAATCGGCACAGAAAGGATTTGCCCCACTTCCAGCGTCGAAATGGTCGCCAGCGGCAAAGCCATGTCCACCAGCACGGCGGTCACCTCGATGGGCAGTTCGGAAAACGGTGCTTGCGTTGGCGAATTCGGGCCGCGCGGTGGCCGTGGCGGACGCGTGGTCGTCTCGCCATGGGCAAAAACTTGCGCCAGCGTCTCAATCGGGAACGCCAGCGATATGCCCCAGGGCATCCGGCCTTGTTCGTTGACGTTAAAGGTCAGCCCTGCAACTTGCGTGCTATCGGGCATCGCTTGCAGGTTGGCATAAGCCGACTCGCGCCGCACCGCACGGATCGCACCGCCGGTCGATCCGCCCAGCGCCAGCGCCAGACAGGCCGCGATGATCTGCTCCACACGCTCGATCAGCAGCTCTGCCGAAAGCGTAAATTCCTTGGGCAAGGATGATGGCGTATCGCCGGGGCCGCCAAAGGCGCGGTCCAGGAGGCGCAACACATTCTCGCCCTCGATTGTCACCATGAATGGCGCGCTGCCGATGTGGAACAGGCTGTTGGCGGCCAGACGCGGGATTTCCGAACAGAAGTCGGCAAAATCCGTCTGCATCGGCTTCATCGGATTGATCTGCGGCTCACTCCCGCCCAGCAACGGGGATAGCGCGCCGCGCAGCGTGCGGGCCATGCGCTCGCTCATCCGTGCCAATGCAGGCACAAGATCGCCCACACTGGGGCCGGGGCGCAGCAGGACAGGGTCGTGCTGGGCCAAGGCACGTTCGGCAATGAAGGCGCGCTCTGGTTTCATTGTGGAATAGTGGCTTTCACGGTTGCTGGCAAGCTTACTGGACGATGAAGGATTTGAAGTAGACCGCATCAACCCCGCCGAACCCTTCGGTATCGGTCAGGACTTTGTTGATCGCTGCCGTCAGGCGCTTTTGCAGGCGGCCCTTGCCATCGGGGGAATAGACTTCTTCCTCGGGCGTATCGGCAATGGCGATCAGCACGGCAGACCGGATTGCCATTTCGTGCTTTTTCATCCACAAGATCACACGGTAATCGCGCCGCGTCGATGCCGCGATGTTGACTTGTAGCAACCCTTCGGAATCCTTGAGGTTCGATGTGAAGTCCTCGGGGAAGTTGTAATAGACGGTGCGGAACTCGCTCCCGCCTTCGCCGTCAACATCGGCCCCGCCGCCTTCGCCTTCGCCCTCTTTGGCCACCGGCGCATAAGGGTCGACCTCACCCTTGCGGATCAGCTTGGGGTTCTTGTCTTCTTTGACTTCGGCATGGCCGCCGCCGCCAATCACGCCAGCTGCAACAAGGCCGAACACGCCGCCACCGCCCACGGCCAGCATGGCAACGGGGATCATGATCTTCATGATCATGCCGCCGCCCTTCTTCTTCTTGGGCTTGTCTTCCTTGTCGCTCATGCGGGTTCTCTCAAGATTTGAAATTCAGGGTTTGAATGTCGCAAATGTCAGGCAAAGATGTCGCTTTCCGAACCGGCATCATCCTTGCGGCGAAGCGTATCGCGCAACTGTGCGGCGGGGCGTTCGGGCGTGTCTGCGCGCTGGCCTTGCGGCTGGCGGTTGTTTTCACCCTGCGCGCTGCTGCCGGTGTTGGCCTGCGATGATTGGCCGCGCGGGGTGTCCGATGACGTTGCGCCCGATGCCGCTTCGTTTGATGCGGTAACCGCGCGGGCAAATCCGGGATCGGCGCTGCTCATCGCCACAGACAGGCCCTTGTCATCCTGTTCGAACCGCATCGAAACCCGCCCGAAATCGGCATGGGAAAGCGATACGCGAACCGTGCCCGGCGATGCCTCTTCGCGCGCGCGGTTCAGCGTTTCGACCAGCGTCGCAAAATCAACGCGTTCGGCGCGCGGTTCGGCGCGGCCTGCTGGCGCCGTGTCCTGTGCTGGCGCGGGTTCTGTTGCGCGGGCGATCACGGGCGAGGCCATCTCTTCGGGCAATTCTGGCAGCGCGGCCTCATCGGCCAAGTCTTTCACAGCCTCCGACGGCACCGCGATAACCGGCGGCTCGATGCCCGGTTCTTGCGCCTTGGCTCCGGCGCGCGCGCTTGGTGCCGGACGGGTCTGGAGCTGCGCCGCTACATTCACCGCAGGTGCAATGCTATCGGCGGCCTCCTGCGACAAAACCGGCATTGCCTCCGGATCAAGTTCGATTACCGCCGCTTGCGCCAAGGCAATAACCGCAGCGTTGGCGGCCAGTTCCGGCTTTGCAGATGGTGCCGGATTCTGTGTGATTGGCTCAGGCACGAGCATAAGGTACGGCGCGGTTGCTGCCGTTGACCGGCCCGGCTGGGTGCTGTCACCGGCCAAACGCTCGGGCGCGGCGAGAATCGATGCTAGCACTGCGGGGTCTGTAATAAAAGCCAAAGCCGCCACCTCGTCCTCTGGGCGGTCCTCATCAGGCGTTTCCGCCAAGTCCCCGGCAAAAGCGGCAAGCGGCATTGCCGCATCCGGCAAACTCTTGCCGGTTGCCGGTTGCGCCAGTGATTGGGCCAGTGTCGGCAGGGTCACTGTGGCGACGGTCTGCTGCGCGATGCGATTGCTTGGCAAAGCGATCTGAGTTTGGGCTGATTGCAGCGCCAGCAAGGCTTCAAACCCGCCGGATTGCGCCGGTTCTGCTGCATCGCCAGACGTACCGGCATTTTCCAGCATCACCGCATTGGCCGGAATTGCGCCAGGGTTCAGGGCTGATGTCAGGGAAATGGCAGCAGGATCGAACATCGGCAAAGGCTCCGTCGCTTGGGCGTTAACCTTACCTATTCAAGACCCGTGCCAGTTGCCTTGCGTTTGCCTAAGGGTGTTTGCGCATTGGCAATTTTTTGCGCGATCAGGCGGGCTTGCGCCTCGGCCCGTTCTTCCACGGCTGCGCGCTTGCGCTCTGCCGCTGCGGCTTCTTGCGCTTTGGTATCGGCAATCACTTTGGCATTGGCCGCATCGGCGCGGGTGCCGGTGGTGATCCGGTCAAGCCCTGCCACAAATTGCCGCAATTGCTGCAAGGCATGGGCATCGGGCATATCTGTGCGCGCGGCATATTCGGCTGAAAGGCGCGCAGTGCGGTCAACCAATCCTTGCAATTGCGCCAGCGTGCTTTCGGCCTTGCCCGCTTCGGCCAGCGCATTGCGCCGCGCAATGTCGCGAATGCGCTCCAGCCGTTTCAGCCGCGCCAGCCTTGTGCGCTCGGCCTTCATCAGCCCATCAGCCGGATCAGCGCGGCGGTGGCATCATCCATCGGCACGATCTCGCGCTGCGGCTGGCTGATAAAGCCGCTCAGCGCATCGTGCATCACAATCGCGCGGTCCAGTTGCGGGTCGGCGCCGGTGCGATAGGCGCCCATCAGCACCAGATCGCGGTTCGCCTCGTAACTCGCCACTAGCGCGCGGAATGTGCGCGCGGCGGTTTGATGTTCGGGGGCGGTAATGTCGTTCATCACGCGGCTCAGCGATGCGGCAATATCAATCGCGGGATATTGCCCGCGCTGCGCCAGATCGCGCGACAGCACGATATGCCCGTCCAGGATCGAACGCGCGGTGTCCACCACCGGATCGTCCTGATTGTCGCCATCGGCCAGCACCGTATAAAGCCCGGTCACCGAACCGCCGCTCTGCGCAGAATTGCCTGCGCGCTCCACCAGCTTGGTAATCGTGGCCAGGGATGACGGCGGATAGCCGCGCGCGGCCCCCGGTTCGCCCAGCAGCAGCGCAATTTCGCGCCCGGCATGGGCCACGCGGGTCAGGCTGTCCATGATCAGCAGCACGCGCTTGCCTTGCGCGCGGAAGTATTCGGCAAGGCTGGTGGCCAGCATCGCGCCACGGATGCGCAAATTCGGCGCATGGTCGGCAGGCACCGCCACAATCACAGACCGCTCGCGCTTGGTCCCTTGCATGTGCCGCTCGACAAAATCGGAAACTTCGCGCGCCCGCTCGCCAATCAGGCCCACGATCACCACTTCGGCCTCGGCCCCGTGCGCGATCATATCCAGCAGCACCGATTTGCCCACGCCCGATCCCGCCATAATGCCAATACGCTGGCCGATCCCGAACGTGGTCAGCGCATTCAGCGCCCGCACGCCGGTATCAAACCGTTCGCGCACCGGTGACCGGTCCAGAGCGGCAGAGCGCACGCCACCCGCTGGCCATTCGCGGCGGTGATGGATCGGGCCAAGTCCGTCAATCGGCTTGCCCTCGCCATCAATCGCGCGGCCCAGAAATGCCTCGCCCACCGGCAACATGCCGGGGCGGCCTTCGGGGCGCACTTTGGCTCCGGGGCGCAGAAGAACGGGATCGCCCAGCAGCATCATCAGCGTGCGGCCGTTGCGAAAACCGATGGTCTCTGCCGTCAGCGAACCTGATCCATGCGCGATGCGGCATTGCGTGCCAATCGGCACCGAAAGACCGGAAACCTCCAGCATTCCGCCATCACAAGCCACCAAAAGACCATATCTTGGCGGCGTGAAATCGGGTTGTGAAAGCGCATAATTATCAAGCGCTTGGTCCAGCAAATTCAGCATTGGCGCAGCGCCTCCGCAATTGCCTGTCGCCACTGGTCAGGCCCATCCTCCACCCCGCCCGATGCCCCCTCAACCCGCACCGCACCACGCGTCAACGTGGCATCAGGAATGAAGTGCCAGTCTTCGGGCAACCTCGCAGCAACCAGCGCCAAGTCCTCGGGATGCAAGCGAATTACGCGTTCATCCTGCGCCCGCGCCAGCATTGCGGCGGCCACTTCCACGCGTCGCGCCAACCCGTCAGGATCAAGCGCAGCGGGCGCAATCGCGGCCTCGCACAAGGCCTCAACCGTTTCGCGCAACCGGTCCCGCAAGTCCGCCTGCATCGCCGCATCCAGTTTGGTGATCGACAATTCGATCCTCGCGCGCGCCATTTCCTCGTCAGCCAGCAATTGCGCTGCGGCCTCCTGCGCTTCGCCCAGTCCGCGGGCGTAGCCTTGCGCCCATGCCTCGGCGATGGGGTCGTGCGGCTCGACCTCGTCCTCCAGTTCCGCCTCTGGCTCCTCCAATATGGGCGGCGGGGCTGGAATACTCACCAAGTCTTTGAAAAACCTGCGGTCGTGTGCAAACCCGGCTGATGCAATGCCAAGGTCCGCCAGCGAAACCGCGCGCAAAGGTTCAGACATAATCATCATCGCCTGCGCCAAACACGATCACGCCTTCTGCCGACAAGCGGCGGGCAGCGGCAACCATGGCCTTTTGCGCTTCGATCACTTCGGCCATCTTCATGCGGCCACGTCCGGCAATTTCATCGCGCACACCATCGGCCGCGCGGCTCGACATGGCGCGCAAGAACACTTCGCGCTGGTCCTCGGCAATGCCTTTCAAGGCGGCGATCAGCGCATCGCTGTCCACTTCGCGCAGCAACGCGCCCATCGATTTGTCATCCAGCACATACAGGTGCTCGAACTTGAACATCTCGTTCTCGATGGCCTTGGCCAACTGGCGGTCCTGCTTGGCAATTTCGGGCATGACGCGCTTTTCCACCGTGCGCGCCGATGCGTTGATGATATCTGCTGCCTCACGCGGGCCACCCATCGCCAGCGCGGCTTGGCCGTGGCTTTCGCTGATCCTGCGGTTCAGGATTTCCTCCAGCATCGCAATCGCTTCCGCCGCAACCGGCCCCAATGTGGCGATGCGGTGCACCACCTGGCCTTGAATCTCGTCTGGCAAAGAATGCAGCACGGCGGCGGCCACCTCGGGATCAAGCTGCACCAGCAGCACCGCAATCGCCTGGGGATGTTCATCGCGGATCAGCGGCACGATCACTTGCGGGGTCAGCCAGCGCGCCAGTTCGATTGTCGGGTTGCGTGAAGTATCATCGGGCAAGATGCGCTGCATCAGGCTATCGGCTTTCACCTCACCCACCGCGCGCGTCATCAGCGAGCGCACTTGCCCCACGCGGTCATGCGCGATCAGGCCCAGCCGTTCGGTCTTTTCCACAAAGCCTGCAATGGCTTGGGCAATCGCTACCGGGCCAATCTCGCCCAGCGCGCACATCTTTTCGCCCAGCAGGCGCAGTTCGGCAGGCTCCAACTGCGCCAGAATTTGCGCGGCCTGGTCATCTTCCAGCAGCATCACCATCACAGCGGCGCGTTCGGGATCGGAAATGATCGGGGCTTCGGCCATATCGCTCATGCTGCGGCCTCCTCTGCTTCGTCTTCTGGGGTGTTAAGCATCTGTTTCAGCGCGACGAGTGCATTATCCGGCTTTTCAACCACCAGCCGCTGGGCCAGACTAACCTGCCGCGCCAGCGCTTCGGGATCGACTTTGCCGGTCTCGGCATTTTGCGCCACTTGCAGTGTTTCGGCCATTTCATCGGCGGTAATCGGCTCGGGCAGTTCCTCGCCCTCACTCTCGCCTTCAGCGGTTTCATCTTCCTCTTCATCGGCAGCAGCGCCCTTCTTGCGCTTCTTCGTCTCTGCCTTGGCTTCCTCGATAATCGCAGGCTCTTTCTTCAGTGCCTTGATCAGTGGGCGCACGCCCAGCAGCAGCACCATCAGCACCGCAATCAGCGCCACGGCATTGCGCAGGATCGTGGCAAACCATGGCGTTTCCCAGAACGGCGCAGGCTCGATTACCGCGGGTTTGAAAGCGCGCACTTGCACCGCCACCTGATCGCCGCGCGCAGGGTCTGCCCCCACGGCTGCGCTCACCAATTGCTTGATCGCTTCGATGTCTGCGGGCTTTGCCTTGGCCATCATTTCCTGGCTGAGTGCAACGGCCACCGACAATCGTTTGATCTTGCCCGGCGTCTGGTTGGAAACCGCCACCTCGCGGCCAAGCTCATATGTCTTGGTTGAACTGGATTCGCCATTCCCACCAGCAGCCGCAGGCGCGGCAGGCGTACCTGCCGGAGCGCCGGGCTGTGCGGTGGTCGCAGGTGGCGGCGTATTGGCGGTAACCCCCGGCACGCCTTGCGCCGGTGCGGCATTGGCCTGTTGCGATGCGCTGTTCGTTTCCGAACGGACCACGCCTTCCTTCTCATAGGTCTCGCGCGCGGATGTCACCTGATCCATGTCAAGATCGACCTGGATCTCGGACGAGAAGCTGCCTTCGCCCAGCATCGGCGTCAGCAATTGCGAAACTTGCAGTCGCAACTTCTCTTCCATGCGCTGCTGCAGTTCCAGCCGGTCACCATCAACGCCATTGGCTTCTGATAGCAGCCGCCCATGCTGATCGACCACGCGCACCGCATCAATCGACAGACCTGGTACGGACCCTGCCACCAGATTGGTGATCGCGCGCACCTGGCTTTCCGACAATTGTCGGCCGCGCTTCAACTTGACCATCACCGAAGCCGTCGGCGCCACATTCTCGCGCACGAACACCGATTTTTCGGGCTCGGCCAGATGGGCGCGCACACTTTCGACGCCGTCAATTTCCATGATCGTCAGTTCAAGCTCACGCTCGCGCGCGGCTTTCAAACGCTGCCCTTCAAGCCCACGGCTGGCCCCCATCGGCAACTTGTCGAGCAATTGCAGCCCGGTTTCGGGCGTCGCGACCGCGCCATCGGCCGCGGCCGCCATGCGCGCGCGATAAAGATCGTCCTCGCCCACGCTCAACGAACCGGTCGCATTGTCGATCGTGTAAGGGATCGCCGCCTTTTCGAGGCTGGCCACCACTTCGCCGCGTTCGCTATCGGAAAGCTGGCTATAGAGAATCCGTTGCGGGGCCGGGGCCATCGCCATCCACAGCACTGCTGTCAGCCCTGCGGCAGAAACGCCCGCAAACCACGGCAGCGTGCGCCGCACAGCCGGTTGGCCCAGAAACGTCTTGGCGCGGTTGCCGATACTGCCGCCTGCGGGATCGGTCAGCGTGCCAAAACCGGTTGGTCCGGCAGGATCGGTGTCAGCCATTTAATCAGACTCCCATCCGCATAATGTCTTGATAGGCATTGAGCAGCTTGTTGCGCACTTGCAGCGTGGCCTCGAACGCGACGCCCGATTCCTGCCGCGCCAGCATCACTTTGGCCACGTCCACCACTTCGCCTTTTTCATAGGCTTCGGTGATCGCGCTCGATTTCTGCTGTGCGGCGTTGACGCTTTCCAGCGCGCCCTTCAGCGTGTCGGTAAAACTGCCGCCTGCGATGCCGCTGGAAGGCACGGCGGCCCCGGAGGCATCAGGCGTCTTGACCTGCTGGAGCAGTTGCGAGCGCTCCATGATCTGCTGGCGCAGCGCCATGATATCCTGGATGCCCGAGGCGCGTCCGCCAATGCCTGAAATACTGCTCATCGCCGGCCACCTACGGCCCGGCCGTTCACTTCGATCCCGGCCTCACGCAAGCTGGCAAGGCGATAGCGCAGCGTGCGTTCGGATATGCCAAGCTGGCGGGCGGCGGCAACGCGGCTGCCGTTGCAGGCATCCAGCGTTGCCAGAATGGCGCGCGATTCCGAAATCTGCACGATGTTCGAAAGCTTGCTATCGCCTGTCGCCACGGTTTGCACCGGTTCGGAGATCAGGCGGGCAGGGCGGTCAAACGCGATATGTTCTGGCATCAGCACTGGGGCATTGCCTGCCAGCACCAATGCGCGGCGGATCACGTTTTCCAACTCGCGCACATTGCCCGGCCAGGAATGCGTGGCGAGCAGATCAAGCGTCTCGTCCGCAATCCAAGGGCTGTGCGCACTGTGGCGCAGCACCATCGCAAAGGCGAGCGGCGCGATATCATCCGCCCGTTCGCTCAAAGGGCGCAGCGCCAAGGGGAATACGTTCAGGCGGTAGAACAAGTCGGCGCGGAACCGGCCCTCTTCCACTTCCAGCGGCAGATCGCGGTTGGCGCAGGCGATAACCCGCACATCCACCTTGATCGGCTGGGTCGCACCCAAAGGCACAACTTCGCCCTCTTGCAGCGCGCGCAGCAGCTTGGCCTGAAGCGTCAGCGGCATCTCGGCAATTTCATCCAGCAGCAACGTGCCGCCGTCTGCCGCACGGAAGAAGCCTTCGCTGGCGGCATTGGCGCCGGTAAACGCGCCCTTCTGGTGTCCAAACAGTAGTGCTTCCAGCATCGCTTCGGGCATGGCCGCGCAATTGATCGCTACAAACGGCTTGTTCTTGCGCGATGACCGGTCATGAATGAAGCGGCTGAGCACTTCCTTGCCGGTGCCGGTGGGACCGTTGATCAGGACGGGGATGTCGCTGGCGGCAATGCGTTCGGCCAAAGCAAGGATCGAAAGGCTTTCAGGATCGGCGGCAATCGGGGCGCCGGGGCGGGCAGCCGATGCCAGCAAAGCGGCCAGCGCCCCTTCGCCTGCACCATCGCTATAACGCAGCACCGTCTGGCGGCTGGCGGGCGTGCGCACCATCGCGGGCGTGGAAGACCGCTCCAGCAGCACGCTCGCCCGCCGGGGATCGGTGGCAGCGCCTTCGAAAGCGTCCGCCAGCATCACCTCTCCGTCTGCGCCATAGCTTGAAAGCACGGCTGCCGCGCGCTGAACCAGCGCCGCATGTGCCTTTGCCGCCGCATCTGTGAAGCGAAGAGCCCCGCAATCGCGAATCATTTCCAAACCCCTGTTAACCAAAAAACCTGAGGCTCTTGTTTCGCGCGTAACCGACAAACAGGTTGAAACTTTAAGGGGGCGAGAAACCCCTAGTGCCAATACCTATGTCCGGCAGTCTTTTGCCGGGGGTGGGGTTAAAAGCGGCGCAGCTTTGCCGGTCTTTGTCCTGACAGCCGCGTTCATCCATTGGCCCGGCAGTCCTTTCGGGAAACACACCACCCCAACCGGAGACTGGAATCATGGCGGTAATCAATACCAACATCAGCGCGATCAAGGCGACCAATTCGTCGAACTCGGCTGCAAAAATGCTCGGCACGGCGATGGAACGCCTGTCGACCGGCAAGCGCATCAACAGCGCCAAAGACGACGCCGCAGGCCTTGCCATTGCGACGACGATGACCTCGCAAATCAAAGGCATGAGCCAAGGCGTTCGCAACGCCAACGATGGCATCAGCCTTGCGCAGACTGCAGAAGGTGCGCTTGGTGAGGTCACCAACATGTTGCAGCGCGTTCGTGAATTGGCCGTACAATCAAAGTCTGGCACTTATCAAGATACCGATCGCGAAGCTATGGATGCTGAAGTCCAAGAGCTGACCACGCAAATCAATGATGTTCTAACCAACACCAAGTTCAACGGTCAGGAGTTGTTCGGTGCCACCGATCAGACATTCACGATCCAGACTGGTGCTGAAATTGCTGACGAAGTTGACATCGTCAGTAAGGGCATTGCTGCAGTTGCTTTTGACGTTACCACTGTCGCAGGCGCAGAAACCGCGATTACCGCTGCCGACACGTCGCTCGCCTCAGTAAGTGCCTCTCGCGCACAGCTTGGTGCAGGCCAGAACCGTCTGGAATCCGCGGTCAACAACCTGAACGACAACATCACCAACCTGTCTGACGCCCGTTCGCGTATTCAGGATACTGATTACTCGTCGGAAACCACGGCAATGGCCAAGGCCCAGATCCTTTCGCAGGCTTCAACTGCGATGATCGCCCAGGCCAACCAGAGCCAGCAGAACGTTCTGTCGCTGCTGCGCTAAACCTGAATCGACCAGCGCCTGCCTCCACCAGGCGCGCGTCACCAGCCCGGCGGCCCTCACGGGTCGCCGGGTTTTTCTTGTGCCGGGGGCAGGATGAGAATTGCCGGATTATCGGAATATCAATGACAGGCCCCTAAACCCACCAACAACAACACGCCAAGCAGGGGCTTTGTCCCCTGTCACCGTGATCTCTGACGGAGCGAGTACAACAATGATCGAAGCAATTGTTCTGGGCGCAACGATCGGTGCTTTGGTGGAAAGCGGGAAGCGCGGGCTGATCAAAAGCTGGGGCAATACAGAGGAACTCCCCCCGCTGGTAAAAGCGGCAATGCTCGTAATCCTGATCGGCATCCCGGCGATCCATGCAGGAACCGTGGGCAATTATGTCATCACCACACTGGCAACCGTCGGCGCGTTCACAGTGGCACGATGGAGCGTCGCATCGCTCAGCGTGCTTTGGCAACGGGTTCTACGGTAAAAGGTCCAAAACCCCCTGATCAGCAAGCAACCAAATGGGAATGTTCTCACCTGCTGCCGTAATTCCAGAGATTACCTCACTCACCGCCCAAGAATGTCGCCCTTTTGGTATAGCCGTCGATCCCGCAACTTTTGGCTTTTTGTAACTCGGCCCTTGCCGTTGCCAAGTCTAAATGCGGCCCCGTGAGCGCAATCAAAAGATCGCCAACCAATCCGCTGTAGCGATCTGTGTAATCGCTAATAGCAGGTATCCCGCATTGTTCGAGTTCCGCTATCTTGGCGGCGGTGATTTCAACATCTTGACCATGTCCCACAGGGACTGAGACATAGATGTTGAAGATGTGGGGGTGCTGCATTTTCTGTGCGAACGCTGGTACCTGCGCTGCCAGTGCGGCGATTACGGCCAAGGTGAAAAACCGTGCCTTGATAATGATCTTCACTGATTTCATCAGACCCTGATTCGGAAGTTTTTCAATTCCAGCAATATCTTGCGGTTCTGCGTGT
>NZ_LJHY01000038.1 GCF_001295795.1 Novosphingobium sp. AAP83 | reverse complement strand
CAAGCGGCTTCGATCTTTTACGCTGGAGCACGTTGCTAGCCGATGCACGATGGCTACAGTCTGCGCCATACCTATGCCACGCTGGCCTTGCTCAATGACGGCATGGACGTTCACACGATGGCCACCCGCAAAACTGACCGGCCGCTACAGCGCATTATCGAAAGCGCGCGTCCGGTCAGCTTCGCTACCCTCGCAACCTACACCACCTCCCGGGACACGACCTTCATGTTCGTGTCATAGATAATCCCTGCGGTTTCAGTTTCAGGAACGAAGTCCATCCCTGTTGATTTGCCTGCACCGGTCCCGCCCGCTGTAAACAGAACAAATTTTGAACTGCCTGCCGACACCGGCTCGGCCAGCATTTGGGTGTAGAGCTTCTTTACGAATGCACTGGATGGTTCATGCACTTCAGCCGAACGGCTCCGGTTGGCGCGAAATTCTGGTGATAGCTCTCGCGTTAGATCGGTATTGAGTATTCGCCCACCATCGCTGCTGCCTGAAATAGGGCCAGAGATCCTGGAATACTCTAAGCGCGCTGCGTCAAAATTGTGGGCTATCTTCGCCTGTAGGGCGGCACCAATATCACCAGGGCGAGGCTTTAGATCAGCCGCTACTTGCTGGCTGCTGCGTCCGCTTTCACTGCCAGGCCGCGCTTGTACGCCTTCTCCAGCGGGTCGCTGGTCGTTTGCGCTTGGTGCCGCATTACCTGCGCCATCAGCGCCAGCGCTCGCTTGCGCGGGGCTGGCGAAGAGGTTGCCGGTGTCGGGTTCGGTTTGGGTGCGTCGTTCATTGGCAAGATACATAATACCAGTTGGTGTGGCCTTTGTCGAATCACCAAACAGCCCACCGCCCGGCGTAGCTTTCATGGCCTCGGCGGTGTAGAGGTCCATCACGTCAACGATACGCTGCTGGCCGAGTGGTTTGGTGAAGTAAGGGCGTCCAAAGAAGAACGTGCGCAGCGCTACCTCGGTCATTGGATCGACCGTAGAGCCTGAGAAAATGTCACGCTGATTGACGTAATCACCGATAGGTTTGCCCTCACGGCGCGCGCGGTCGATGATCTCGACGCTACTCAACACTGTAATTCGACGTGTCGAACTCCGGTCAGACACCAGTAACAGCACCATGCGCGGATTCAATCCACAGCTTTGCGAAAGCGGTTCGTGATGTCGCCATGAACGATGGCGGAAACGGGTGTATTGTTACGGAATAATCAATCAGCAGAAGTGCACACCGATGAATGAGGTGACATCTAAGAGAACCCTGCCCGAACGCACTTACGTTTCGCTATCAGAGGCGTTAACCTGGATTGCCTTCGGCGATGCGCTGGAGGCCCACGTGCTGAAGGCGCAAGTCGAGGGTGAGCGACTTATCGAAACAGATGGTCCAGAAGAACGTATGCGCAAGCTTTGGAAGGGCGAACTGCAAGGTCTGTCGGAAAAACATGGCGCAGGGTTTTTCCATGAGCGGAAGGCCGGATTGGAGCGACTGCGGGATGCTTGGCTCAAATTGCGCGACACGGTCGATCAAGAGAAGGTCAAGGTTCGAGGGCGTTACACGTCAACGTATTCCACCTGTGACGCGAGCTTGGCTGACGTGGCGCATTTGGCTGGCGACGTGCTCTCCACGTTCTCCCAATTCGACGTTTCAACCGGTGGTATCCGACGTCAACCAGAGGGTGCGCCCAATGTCCTCTGGCTAGAGGATCCAAGCAGCATTGGAAGAGAGTTAGATTCGTTTATCACGAATCAGGGCACTGCGGACGGTTACCTTCACGTCGAGGTAGCCCGCGAGAATGTCATACAATGTTGGCCAAATCCGGCCAGACTTCCGCGCAAATCGCATACCCAAGTCGTAGAGTGGTGCAGAAACTGGATCGATGGTGGTCACGGAAATGGCCACGACCATGCCTGGCGAGCTTTCCAATCCGACACGAATCATGCGGGTCTCTCTCGGGATTACGTGTTCCGGCCGGCATGGAAGGAAGCGAAAACACGAACATAAGCTTTCACCGCAAGCGGCGCGCCAAGCGACATCAAGCGACGAAGCACCTGGCCCGCTTGGTTTTACTTCGGTCTGATCAGAACGCCAGCGTACCCCGGCAATCGTGCCTGGCCGCTGTGCGGAGACTTCAAGATATGAAACCGGTTTACGGGGACATCCATTCAGTCGCTGCCCGCTACGGTTGGCAGAAGACAAAAACCTACGAGCTGCTGCGGCAGAAGAAGATCCGAGCCAAGAAGCTGGGTACAAAAACGCTGGTCGAATTTGCTAGCGTTGACCAGTACCTCGCCAGCCTTCCCTCTTTCGGAGAGGACTGAGCCATGGTTCAGAAAAGCGAAGCCCGCGCCAAAGCGCGGGCGACGCGGAATAGCTGTGGCGGCTCTTTCCGTGACTCTACTACCGCACTCACGATTCAGGCGCAATTCCTGATCGCAGCCCACCATGTCCGGCCCGAACTTGCCGTGATGGTCGCCGCACTCGCTTTCGGGGGAGGTACTCATGAGTGACACGGTATCACCCGAAGCGGCCAGAATACTGACTTTGATGATCGAGGAAACCATCCTGCCAGCCAACTGGGATGTGTCCGGACTCTGGCTCGATTATGCCCAGCAACTGGCGCAGTATGTAGCTGATCAGCGAGGCATTATTTCGATGAGCGATGCGACCATGCTTGTGGGCCTGGGCGGAGTCTTGGTCGAAATGGCCAAGCGCGAACGGGAGGCATGCAAAGAAATTGGTGCATTTCTGCGCGGCGAGGGAGGCGAACATGACTGATCGCTATCCCAACCTTCCGGGTGCGAAAGGCCCGGACGGCACCAGCCAAGACGCTGTCGAAGCGATCAAACCTTGCGCTTTTCATCTTCGCCGCATCGCCATGCGCACGCTGGCAATTTTAGGCGAAGCAACAGTGCTTGAAGCGGTCGCCTTTAACCAGATGGCACGCGAAAGCCTGCAACCGCGCTTCTCCGAACTTCGGGCTCTGGGCTTTGTGGAACCAACCGGTGCACGTTGACGCAACCCATCCGGCAAAGGCGCGGCGGTGCTTCGCCTGACCGACAAAGGGAGGGCCACACTGTGACCGATCCCGTTTCGGAATTTCTTATTGCCATGGGGGCGGCTGGCATCCGCCCCCTTGAGCCGATTGCCGACAAACTCGCTACCGGTGATCCTGCCCGCTTCCGCGCCGATGGCGACAAGCCCGGACGCCGCAACGGTTGGGTGTAGATTTCCGCTAAGAAGTGACCCGGTAGGAGCATAAATTTCCATTGAGAATTGACCCATGTTTGAACCCGCCCCTGGCTGACCAGTCAGGGGTATCGGGAATGATCGACATGGATTTATTGAGTGTAATTCGTCGGTGGCGTCTTCGCGATAAGATTCCGCTTCGTGAGATTGAACGGCGCACAGGGCTGTCGCGCAACACGATCCGCAAATACTTGCGCGCAGATACAGTTGTGCCGGAGTTCAAGGTGCCCAAGCGTTCGAGCAAGCTGGACCAGTTTGCAGAGAAGTTGACGGGTTGGTTACAGATCGAGGCCGGTAAGTCGCGCAAGCAGAAGCGCTCGGCGAAGCAGATGAATGCTGATCTGGCCGCATTGGGTTACGAAGGATCCTACAATCGGGTCGCTGCTTATGTGCGGGATTGGAAGGCTGGCCGTCTGTTGGCACAGCAGGCCAGCGGGCGGGGCACATACATGCCTTTGGTTTTCCAGCCAGGTGAGGCGTTCCAATTCGACTGGAGCGAAGATTGGGCCATTCTTGGTGGCGAACGGGTCAAGCTACAGGCAGCACACACCAAGCTATCACACAGCAAGGCGTTTATCGTGCGCGCCTAACCGCTTCAGACGCATGAGATGCTGTTTGATGCGCTGACGCAGGCAATCCGCGTGCTGGGCGGTGTGCCGCAGCGCGGCATCTTCGATAACATGCGGACTGCGGTCGACAAGATCGGCAAGGGCAAAGCCCGACAGGTCAACGCCCGCTTCATCTATCGCGTAGGCCGAAAATGGGGTCGCGTTCTAATCCGACGTCAAAAGTTCGATAGGTGCCACACCGATCGCCTGCGCCAATTCAAACAGCGTTACCACCGTTGGATTACGGTGACCTCTTTCAAGGCCGCTGATGTATTGTTGTGAGAACCCGGAAATCTCTGCAACCTTTTCCTGCGTCAGGCCCCGCTCTTGCCTAACACGAGCAAAGTTTCGTCCAACGAGCCGCCGCATGTCCATGCAAAAGCCATCGCAATCGGCAGGCTCTAGGTTTATCAACTATATTATGTATTTGATTTCGGAGTGGTAGGCGCGATGGAAAACGACAGTGAAGAAAAACTGCTGCGCCGCTCTGTGATGCGATTTGCTATAACTCGCATCGAGCGTCTGGCGACCGAGGTAATTGATCAGATTAAACAATACCCCGCCTGTGCGATGCTCAGCGATAACGACTATGCTGAAAACCTCTGGGATGACTACTGTTACGATCAACAGATCGGGCCGGTGACTTTTTTGGACTTTGCTTGGTCTGATCTGTTCGCGCCTCATTTGAAGGCATTAATCGAGTCGATGGATCGCACTGAAGCAATCCTGCTCACTTTCGACTGGTGCTGGGGTCAAGGTGAAGATCCTATCAGCATCATTGGAGATCCGCCAACCAGAATTGATACAGACGCCCTCGCAGCAGAAGTTATGAGCGTCGTGAACCGAATGGCGCTTGATCGAGAGTGGCTAGAGGACAGCTGCGATGACGATTACGATAATGCCGAGGAAGCGGACTCAGATCTCTTGCAGCCCCCACAGTTTGCTGGCCCGATTGACTACCTCGACCATCTCGCCGACGCGCTCTGCTGCTTACTGGTAGAATGCAGCGACAATGAGCGCGAAGGTATGATGGATGATTTTCGCATGAGCGCTCGGCAACTTGAAATCGATGATGTTTCATTGGGGCACGAAACAACGGACGAAGGCGAGGTCCGAGTCATCCTTAGCGAAAACAACGCGCAAGCCATGAATTGGGCGCGAGAATGTCTGGACTTGGGGACTGCTGCCGCCGTCGATCTTGATGACGCAATCACCGTGCTTGATCGGTTCTTTCGGCCTAGCTTTCCGGGTTGTCGAGCCCGCGAAGGCTGACTTCCAAATCTTTTTACGTTGGCTGAAGCGGCAGACTAGGCTGACGCCCATTCCACATCGAGTATTGACATGAAGCGAGACCGAACAAGCTTTCAGTGTTAATTCTTACCCGCATCGTACCAAATTGGCAGAGCATACGGTTGTGCATAAGCGATGTTGCTCTAAGGCTAGACCCATCCATTTTCTGGAAGGTTCCGGAAAATGATTCGAGGGTACCATGGCCGAAGACAAGCCAAATCTGCGATGGGGAGTGGAGCAAAAGCTCCAGTTCATCGAGTTCCGGTTGTTCTGGGAAGGTCACGTCAATCGAAGTGATCTGATCGAGCAGTTTGGTATCTCGCCCAATCAGGCATCGGGTGACCTGAGCCGCTACATCGCACTGGTACCGGACAATATGGTCTACGATAAGAGCGGCAAAACCTATGTCCGCTCATCCGGTTTCATTTCGCTTTTTTACGAGCCAGATGCCACAAGCTATCTGTCCCAGGTGCGTTCTGTGGCGGAAGGCATTGTCGCCAGCCATGATTCCTGGATCGGCAACCTACCTGCCTTCGATACAGCACCATCACCGGCACGGGGCATTGACCCAGTCGTGTTGCGCGCGATCGTTATTGCCATTCGCCGGCATGATGCTGTCGAAGTTCGTTATCAGTCAATGTCCTCTCCAGACCCCGAGTGGCGCTGGATTGCACCTCATGCATTGGCCTTTGACGGGTTCAGGTGGCACGCGCGGTCTTACTGCGAGAATAGCGGAGAATATCGAGACTTCGTCATCTCTCGCATCGTTGCCACTCGGCAGAGCCGCGATGCGAGGATGATCTCGACTAATGACACTGCATGGGATGAGATCGTAGACCTCAAGATTGCTCCGCACCCTGATCTAAGTACTGCCCAGAAGCGAGCGATAGAATTGGATTACGGGATGATAAGCGGCAGCGTTCATATCCCAGTCAGAAAAGCATTGCTTTACTACACCCTTAAGCGCCTCGGGTTAGATACTGATCCGGCAGCACGAAAGCCTCAGGATCAACAGATCATACTCCTTAACCGGGAGGTCGTGGCGTGACAAAGCTCGAGGATATCAAAAACGGAGCTGTCGTTCAGGGGGTCATACCTGGCCAGCCGGTTGAAATCGTCTCCGTCGACTGGATAGGCCGGCAGGCAATCAATCTCGTCTACCGCGTCCCCGGTGGGTCTGTGGCCGAGACCACGCTCTATCGCGACGATGAGCACCGCCTGTCCGTTGAAACCCGCGGCCACGCCTGGTCCTTCGACGCCAACGGCGCTCTGCTCCGGCTGGTGACTGAGGCCAACCGGATCAAGCTGGCGCACTTCTTCGATCCCTACCTCGCCATCCACACCAGCCTTGTCGAGCCTCTGCCGCATCAGATCTCTGCGGTCTACGGCGAGATGCTCACGCGCCAGCCGCTGCGGTTCCTGCTGGCCGATGACCCGGGCGCCGGCAAGACGATCATGGCCGGCCTGCTGATCAAGGAGCTGATTGCCCGCAGTGATCTCGAACGCTGTCTGATCGTTGCTCCGGGCAGCCTGGTCGAACAGTGGCAGGATGAGCTCGGCCAGAAGTTCGGTCTGGAGTTCGACATCCTAACCCGCGACATGATCGAGACATCCCGGTCCGGAAACGCGTTCAACGATCACCCCCGGCTCATCGCGCGCCTCGATGTGCTGGCCCGCAATGAAGACCTGCAGCAGAAACTCGCCAGTTCCACCGAGTGGGATCTGGTGATCTGCGACGAAGCCCACCGCATGTCGGCGTCTTATTTCGGCGGGGACGTGAAATACACCAAGCGGTACCAGCTGGGCCAATTGCTGGGTCAGGCGTCGCGCCACCTGCTGCTCATGTCGGCCACGCCCCACAATGGGAAGGAAGAGGACTTCCAGCTGTTCATGGCATTGCTGGATGGTGACCGGTTTGAGGGTCGCTTCCGGGACGGCGTCCACTATGCCGACACGGCCGATATGATGCGGCGCCTCACCAAGGAAGAGCTGCTCCGGTTTGACGGCCGACCGCTTTTCCCGGAGCGCCGCGCCTACACCGTAAAGTACGAGCTCTCGCCTATGGAGGCCGAGCTCTACAGCGCCGTCACAGAATACGTCCGGACCGAAATGAACCGCGTTCAGCGGTTTGCCGAGGGCGATGGCAAAAAGCGCAACAACGTCGGCTTCGCCTTGCAGATCTTGCAGCGCCGCCTCGCATCGTCGCCCGCCGCGATCTACCAGTCCCTGAAGCGTCGTCGCGAACGTCTCGAAAACCAGCTCGCAGAGGCGCGTCTTGCTCGCCGTGGCGGTCGAACCGACTTCAGCGTCGCCAATGTTCGAGAAGACGACCTGCGCGACATCGAGGAATACGGCCAGGACGAGGTCGACGAGATCGAGGACCTGATCTCGACCGGCGCGACCACTGCCGAAACCATCGAACAGCTGGAGATTGAGGTTCAGACCCTCAAGGGTCTGGAGAGCATGGCGCTGAACGTTCTCGGCTCAGGCCAGGACACCAAGTGGACCCAGCTCAACCGCATCCTCGACGATGATCTGATGGTCGATACCGATGGCAACCGGCGCAAGCTGATCATCTTCACCGAGCCCAAGGACACCCTGCATTACCTCGTCGACAAGGTGCGGGCGCGCATTGGCAAGCCTGATGCTGTCGATGTGATCCACGGCGGCGTGACCCGTGAAGAACGCCGCAAGATCGTCGAGCGGTTCATGCAGGACCGAGACATGCTGGTCCTTATCGCCAATGACGCAGCGGGCGAAGGTGTGAACCTTCAGCGCGGCCATCTGATGGTCAATTACGACCTGCCCTGGAACCCCAACAAGATCGAACAGCGTTTCGGCCGTATCCACCGGATCGGCCAGACCGAGGTCTGCCACCTCTGGAACCTGGTCGCGGCCGACACCCGCGAGGGCGAGGTTTATGGCCGTCTGCTGGAAAAGCTGGAGGCCGCGCGTGAGGCGCTCGGCGGCCGTGTCTATGACGTCCTGGGTGAGCTGTTCGAAGGCACGGCCCTGAAGGACCTGCTGTTCGAGGCGATCCAGTATGGCGAACAGGAGGATGTCAAAGCCCGCCTGTTCCAGGTCGTCGATGGCGCCGTTGATCAGGACCATCTTCTGCGGCTGCTTGAGCGCCGTGCCCTCACCAACGACACCATGCCCCAGACCAAGGTGCATGAGCTGAGGCTGGAAATGGAACGAGCCGAGGCACAACGGCTGCAGCCCCATCACGTTCAGAGCTTCTTCGTCGAGGCCTTCCAGCACCTTGGCGGCCAGATCAAACGCCGGGAGGAAGGCCGCTGGGAAATTCTCCACGTGCCGGTGGTCCTGAGAGAGCGCGACCGACAGATCGGCTCGGGCGCGCCGATCCAGAAGAAGTACGAGCGGATCTGCTTCGAGAAGAGCCGTATCAATCAGCAGCCGGTGGCGGCCTTCCTCTATCCGGGCCATCCGCTGATGGAGGCGGTGATCAGCGTCATCCGCGAACAGTACGACCACCTGATGAAGCGTGGCGCGGTCATGGTCGACGATACCGACCCCGGCGAGGGCATTGAGGCCCTGTTCCTGCTCGAACACAGCGTCCAGGACAGCCGGCTGACCTCCACCGGCAAGCCGCACATCATTTCCGAGAAGCTGCAGTTCGCGGCGATCGATAAGGACGGCAAGGCCACAGACGCCGGGATTGCGCCGCACCTCAATCTGCGGCCCGCGACGCCCGCCGAGATCGCCCTGGCCGATGACCTCCTCCATGAGGACTGGCTTCGCAACGATCTGGAAAAGACGGCCGTTCGCTTCGCAACGGTCGAGCTGGCCCAGAGCCATGTCGCCGAGGTTAAGGCTCGCCGCGTTCCAGAGATTGGCAAGGTCGAACAGGAAGTCCGCGCGCGCCTAAAAAAGGAAGTGAATTACTGGGACGCCCGGACTTTCGAGCTCAAGGAAGAAGAGCGGGCTGGCAAGAAGACCCGCCTCAACTGGCAGAACGCCCAGCGCCGTGCCGAAGACCTGTCTGAAAGGCTAAAACGCCGGATGGCGATCCTGGAACAGGAGCGGTTCATCTCGTCCCAGCCGCCGCGGGTGCGTGGCGGCATGATCGTTATTCCGCGCGGATTGTTGCAGGCACGTCAGCCAGAGGGTGATGTTGGAGGCGGAGGCTTTTCTGAGGACCCGGTTGCCCGGCGGCTGATTGAGATGGCCGCCATGACAGCAGTGATCAATGCAGAAATTGAGCTAGGCAATTCGCCTAAGGACGTGTCGGCCCAGAAGGTTGGCTATGACATCGCTTCCTACGACCCGAGGACGGATCATCTGCGCTTTATCGAGGTCAAGGGACGGATCGATGGCGCCGACAGCGTGATGATCACGCGGCAGGAGGTAATCACCTCCCTGCACGAGCCGGACAAGTTTATCCTGGCCATTGTTCAGGTCGAGGCAGGTTTCGCCCGGGAGCCGCGCTATGTCCGCGGCGCTCTCGACACGCGCGAACCGCCGTTCGAACAAAACGCCATTCAGTTCAACATAAAGCGCCTGCTTGATCGGGCCGAGGCACCCGCATGACACAACCCTACAAGAAGAAACTGATCGAAGTTGCGATTCCACTGGAGGCGATCAACGCCGCGTCGGCGAGAGAGAAATCGATCCGGCATGGCCATCCCAGCACCCTACACCTGTGGTGGGCGCGGCGGCCCTTGGCTGCGTGTCGGGCTGTATTGTTCGCGCAGCTGGTCGATGACCCCTCCAGCCTGCCTGATCAGTTTCCTACGGCGGAGTTACAGGACGCCGAACGCAAGCGGCTGTTTGCGATCATCGAAGACTTGGTGAAGTGGGAAAACTCGACCAACGAGGAAGTGTTGGAGCGGGCGCGCGCGGAAATCCGGCGTAGCTGTGGTGGTGTGCTGCCTCCGGTTTATGACCCATTCTCTGGTGGCGGATCTATCCCGCTGGAGGCGCAGCGGCTGGGCCTGCCCGCCTATGGGTCCGACCTGAACCCGGTCGCGGTGATGATCGGCAAGGCGATGATCGAGGTTCCGCCGAGGTTCAAGGATCAGCAGCCAATCCACCCGGGGGTGAAGGACCGCATCCACTACCGCAATGCTGAAGGGTTGGCGGAGGATGTGAAGTATTATGGCGAATGGATCCGCGAAAAGGCACGGGAGCAGATAGGGCATCTTTATCCGCAGGTTGACCTGCCAAAGGACTTAGGCGGCGGCAAAGCAACAGTCGTAGCTTGGATATGGGCGAGGACAGTGCCAAGTCCAGACCCTGCCTTTTCGGACGCGCACGTTCCTATAGTGTCGAGCTTTCAGCTAAGTACAAAGGCGGGGAAAGAGGCCTGGATCGAGCCTCTTGTCGACAAATTGAACAAGAAGATTACCTACCGCATCCGGAAAGGCGGAACCAAATCCGAACTGGCCAATGCTAGTGAAGGAACCAAGGCGGGTCGCGGCGCAAGTTTCCGTTGCCTAATGTCGGATACGGCGATCACCCCAAATCATGTCAAGAATATTGGTCGTGCAGGACAAATGGGTCAAACCCTTATTGCAATTGTAGCAGATGGCAAAAATGGCCGAGTATTTTTAGAGCCTAACGACGATCATGAGACCCTTGCTCTTTCTGCGCGTCCAAGTTGGAAACCCGAACAATTACAGGCAGATAATCCGAGGTGGTTTTCCCCGCCGGACTACGGAATGAAAACTTTCGGAGACCTTTTTACTGATCGTCAGCTCGTTGCTTTGAACACCTTCAGCGAGCTTGTTCATGCAGCTCGTGCACAGATTGAGGCCGATGGGTTAGCTGCAGGAATGGAAAACGATGGCGTAGCACTTCGCGATGGAGGCCGATCAACAAGGGCCTATTCTGAAGCCGTCTGCTTATATTCTGCATTCGCAATAACAAAAATGGCAGATCGCGGCAGCACTATTTGTACATGGGACTCCAGCCGCTCGAGCCTAAGAAACACTTTTGGTCGACAGGCCATCCCGATGACATGGGATTTTGCCGAGGGAAATCCCTTTTCTGGTTCCACGGGAAGTTGGGAGCCTTGCGTCGAATGGACTTGGAAAGCCATCGAGAATTTCTCCCCTGGAAACGAGGGAGTGGAAATCCAACATGATGCCCAATCCGTAGTCTATCCGGCAGGTACGGTGATTTCCACGGACCCTCCGTACTACGATAACATCGGGTATGCTGATCTTTCCGACTTTTTCTTTTGCTGGATGAAGCCAGTTATCCGCCCTGTTTATCCGCAGCTTTTTGAATTTTTGGCAACACCAAAGTCAGACGAACTTGTAGCCACTCCTTATAGACATGGCGGAAAAGAGGCAGCAGAAGATTTCTTTCTTGCCGGAATGAGTAAAGCCATTTCAAATATGGCAAAGCAGTCATCAGATTTGTACCCTGCATCAATTTACTACGCCTTTAAGCAAAGTGAAATCGCTCAAGAAGGCATAAGTTCGACTGGTTGGGCAACGTTTCTTCAGGCTGTTGTCGAAGCTGGCTATGCAGTCGTCGGTACTTGGCCGCTGCGGACCGAAATGGCAAACCGCATGATTGCGTCGGGTACCAATGCTCTAGCCAATTCGGTTGTCCTGGTATGTCGCAAGAAGGAAGCGACGGCCGAGACCATCACTCGGGCCGAGTTCATCCGCGCACTCAAACGTGAACTGCCACCATCCATCGCGGAGCTTCAGGCCGCCAACATCGCCCCGGCCGATATGCCGCAATCAGCCATCGGCCCTGGCATGGGCGTGTTCTCGCGATATCGTGCCGTACTGGAATCCGACGACAGCCCGATGAGCGTGAAGGCTGCCCTGCAACTGATCAACCGCGAGCTGGACGAATACCTTGGCGGTATCCAGGGCGAGTTCGACGCTGATACCCGTTTTGCCATCACTTGGTTCGAACAGAATGGGCTTAAGGCCGGCGACTACGGCACAGCCAACAACATCGCCACTGCGCGCGGAATCTCGGTCGAAAGCGTTAAGCACGCAGGAATCGTCGAAAGCCAGGCCGGTAAGGTTCGCGTTCTTCGTCGGGATGAATTGGACGACAAATGGGAGCCTGGGACCGATCAGCACCTAACGATCTGGGAGTGCCTTCAGCACCTCGTGCGGTTGCACGAAAAGGACGGTATCTCGCACGCGACAGCCGTCCTGCTGAAGAAAATTGGTGACAAGGCCGAGGCCGTTAAGGACCTAGCTTACATCCTCTACGACATAAGCGCCAACAAGCGACAGGATGCCAAGGAGGCCACTGCCTACAACGCATTGATTGCCGACTGGACCGAGTTGAGCCGTCAGGCCGCATCAGTCTACGACACGCGTGGTGATCTTCAACAACGCCTCGATCTTTAAGGGAGACGGAAGATGGCCAAAAGTACCCGTCAATATGTTTTCGAAGGCATGGAGCTTCTTCCCGAGGCCCTGGTCCCGTTCGTTGAAAAGCGCCTCGAAAGCTCGCTCACCGGTCACTGGCAGGTCGAGGTGGTGCAGCGTGTGTCCGGCCTGAAGCCAAACTCCAACGGTGAGGTTGGCTGGGATCAGCAGGGTCTCTTGAAGACTATGATGGCGTTCTGGAAGGACGCGTTCTCCATGGTGCTTGGGCACCCGGAGCGCTCCTACGTCTCGGAACTTCTCGATGTGCGCAACAAGCTCTCGCACAATGAGACCTTCACCTACGACGACGCAGAGCGCGCCCTGGACACCATGCGGCGGCTCATGGAGTCGATCAGCGCAGGGGAAGTGGCGACCGAGATCGCCAAGATGCGCGACACGATCCTGCGCACCAAGTTCACCGAGTTGCAGCGCAACGAGGAAAGGCGGAAGACCCACCGCCTCGATATCTCGGTCGAAACCGTGGCCGGGCTCATGCCTTGGCGCGAGGTGGTGGAGCCTCACCAGGACGTCGCCACCGGTGAGTTTCAGCAGGCTGAGTTCGCCGCGGATATGGCCAAGGTCCACAATGGCAGCGCCCCGTCGGAGTACAAAAACCCGACCGAGTTCTTTGCCCGCACCTATCTGACCGAGGGCTTGAGCAACCTGCTGGTCGGCGCGGCCAAGCGGCTGTCCAGCGCCAGCGGCGATCCGGTCGTCGAACTGCAGACCAATTTCGGCGGCGGCAAGACCCACTCGATGCTGGCGCTCTATCACATGGCCAGTGGCACAGCGGCCCAGGACTTGCCGGGGCTGGACCAGTTGCTGTCGCAGCACGGCCTGACCGTTCCGAAAAAGATCAACCGTGCCGTCCTGGTCGGTACCTCGCGTGGCCCGCAGGATGTCTTGAGTGTTGAGGGTGGCCTGAAAATTCGCACCACTTGGGGCGAACTGGCCTGGCAGCTTGGCGGGGCAGAAGGCTTTGCCATGGTGGCCGACAATGACGAGCGCGGGATCGCGCCCGGTTCGAATCTACTCGAAGCGATTTTCAAGAAGTACTCGCCATCGCTGATCCTGATCGACGAGTGGGTCGCCTATCTTCGTCAGGTCTACAAGGTCGAGGGCCTGCCCTCAGGCTCCTTCGACGCCAACCTGTCCTTCGTTCAGTCGCTGACCGAAGCCGTGAAGGCGAGCCCGGGCACATTGCTGGTGGCGTCGCTTCCGGCATCTCAGATCGAGGTCGGCGGCGAAGGCGGGCAAGAAGCGCTCGTGAGGCTCAAGCAGACCTTCAGCCGGGTGGAATCGTCCTGGCGGCCAGCCTCTCAGGAAGAGAGCTACGAGATCGTTCGGCGGCGCCTGTTCAAGGAAATCCCCAGCGACCGGTTCCATCACCGTGACAACACGCTGAAGCAGTACGCAAAACTCTATCGTGAAAATCCTGATGATTTCCCGAAGGGGTGTGCAGACGAGGACTATCGCCGCAAGCTGGAAAAATCCTACCCGATACATCCGGAGATGTTCGACCAGCTCTATACTAGTTGGGGCTCGCTGGAGAAGTTTCAGCGCACGCGGGGTGTGCTGCGTCTCATGGCGCAGGTAATCCACGAACTATGGATGGGTAATGACCCGTCGGTCATGATCATGCCGGGCAGCGTGGCGATCAGCTCGGCCCGAGTGGAGCCCGAACTGCTCCACTATCTCGACGCCAGCTGGCAGTCGATCATCGCCGGCGACGTCGATGGCATTACGTCGACGCCCTACAAGATTGATCAGTCCGCTCCGAACCTGAACCGCTACTCTGCGACCCGCCGGGTTGCGCGCTCCATTTTTATGGGCACAGCGCCGACCCATGGGCAGGAGAACAAGGGTCTGGACGACAAGCAGATCAATCTGGGTGTGGTCCAGCCGGGCGAACGGCCAGCCATCTTCGGCGATGCGCTAAGGCGGCTCACCAACCAAGCCAAGTTCATGCACAGCGACCTTGGCCGCTATTGGTATTCGATGTCTGCGAGCCTGAACCGGATCGCCGCAGATCGTGCTGGGCAGATCGAGGAGGCTTTGGTCCTTCTGGAGATCGACAAGGCGCTGGGGATCTACATCAACGGCCTGTCAGATCGCGGGCATTTCGACGCCGTTCAGGTCGCACCGGGCAGTTCGTCCGACGTGCCAGACGAGGCAGGCGGCGTACGTGCCGTCGTGCTGGGTGTGGCGCATTCCCATTCCGGCAGTTCGGCCTCCGAGGCCCTGACCGAGGCCAAAGATATCCTGATGCAGCGGGGCACGACCCCGCGCGTGTATCGCAACATGCTTGTCTTCCTGGCGGCGGAACAACGCCAACTCGACAACCTTAAGGCCTCCATGCGCTCGGCCTTGGCGTGGGCAGTGATTGTGGGTGAAAAGGACCGACTGAACCTGACCCAGAGCGATTTTGGGCTGGCTAACGTAAAGCTGCGTGAGGCCAATGAAACCCTGAAGACCCGGATCAAGGAAGCTTGGTGCTATCTGATCTACCCTGTCCAAGAGACCGCGCAGGCCGATCTGGAATGGACGACCGCCAAAGTCCCGGCTCAGGACGGATTGCTGGCAAGGGCCAGCAAGAAGCTCGTCAGCGACGAAGGCCTGCTCCCTGAGCTCGGCCCGGCTCGCCTTGACCGCGAGCTGCAGAAATACATCTGGAACGGCAAGTCCCACCTGCATCTCAAGGACCTGTGGGAGTATCTGAACCGCTACACCTACATGCCGCGGGTCAAAAACCGCGAGGTTCTGGCCAAGACAGTTCAGGCGGCCGTCGGCGGTATGCTCCCGGGTCCGTTTGCGTATGCCGAGCGATGGGACGAGGCCAAGAAGACCTATGCCGGTCTGGCGATTGACCACGCAGGTGGGGCGCAGATCGTCATTGATAGCGAGTCCGTCATCATCCAGCCGGATGTCGCTGAGGCCAATCGGCCCAAGCCAGCGGTCGTGCCTGAGGGTGGAGGCGTCACTCCGGGGACTACGCCGCCAGTCCCCGGCGGTGATCCGACGGGAACACCTCCGGTCGCACCTGGCCCAGTGGTCGAGAAGAACCCGACGCGCTTCTCAGGAACCGTGATGATCTCACCAGATCGGCCGGCGCGTGTGATGCATCAGATCGTTGAGGCGATTGTCGAGCAGTTGACCACTATGGCAGGCAGCGAGGTTACCCTCAGGCTTGAGATTGACGCAGAGGTTCCGTCGGGCCTCGACCGCGCGAAAGTCCGGACCCTCATTGAGAACGCGACTACGCTTGGTTTCATCGAGAAGAGCATAAAGTAGGGTGGCTCCACCAAGGCCAGTTACATGCTGGCCTTGGTGGACCTAGCGACGATCAATGCCGACGAACCGGCCCACCTCCGGCTATGCCCCCGGGGCCTTTAAGCCTCATGCCGCGTAATCATTGAGATAGTAGGTCCCAACCAGTTCTGCTTCCTCTCCGTCCAGCTGAGGCAGTGGATCTACCGACGCATTCATCCGCGGGACCTCTACCGAACTTCCGTTAGCGTTGCGAGCACCAAACATGGACAGGGGGCTTTTGGCGTCCGAGAGTTGCTACATTCATGCCCATGCTGCGATGAAAACGTTCCGGGTGGCGCCGCACTGCAGCAAGGTCGATGCCGTCCAACAACCAATGCAATTGCTCTGTGGTCAGCGTCAGAACGGTTTCCTGACCCTTGGGCCAGAAAAACCGATCTTCCTCCAAACGCTTCAGAACCAGCAAAAATCCCGAACGATCATACAGCAAAAGCTTCACCCGGTTGCGGCCGCGATTGCAAAATGCATAGACTGCCTGCGCCATCGGATTGAGCCCCATCGATTGCTCAACCAAAATCGCAAGGCTGTTGATCCCGCATCTGAAGTCGATCGGATCGCGGTGCAGATAAACGCACAGATCAGGCGACAGGCGGAACATCGCAACGCCCCAATGCAGCAATCATGGCAGCCAACATCTGTGCGTCGCATCCATCGAGCGACAATGTCACACCGTTGGGCATCGTCGCTTGTAATCTTGGCTGGTTTATAGGCTCCACGGATCTTGTTGGCAGTGATCCAGAACTCTGTGCTGCCTGTAATGATGATGTGGCCACACGCACAAACCCTGGCGCTTCAGGCAGCACAACAGATCCTGAGGCAGGCCGCGCCACCTTACCTTGAAGCTGGATCCGCCGCGCAACCCATTTGCGCAGCAGATTGGCATTCACCCCGTGCTCCAGCGCCAAACCCGCAAGCGAAACCCCAGGTTGAAGGCACGCATCAATCAAGCGCTCCTTGCTCTCAGGCTCGTAAAGCCGGCGGCCATCGTGCCTCAAGCACGCTACCTCCAATCCACACCGACCCATCCGCTGTATCATCATAGGTGTCCACCTCGTGTAAGTGGACACCTTGTCTCAGCATCTCAATCATACGGATAGGTGCGCCGAAATTCGCGCTTACGTCTTACCCAAGGCGTTCTAGGATATGAGCTGGTTGATCAATCAAATGGAGAACAACGAGCCGTCCTCGACTTGGCGTGGCCCGACGGTGTGCGGCAAGAGCTGACTGAGCCTGTCGCCGTTTTAATTGATGAAAGTGCTGATCTGATAACGGTGGCTAATTCGGCTGGGTTCAGATGCTTCACCTCGTCAGCGGCATTCCGTCATTACATCGCGCAGGAGATTGAAAGCGACCCTGTCGCATGATCGAAACCAGTCAGCGCCTGCTTGATTACCCATTCGCGCTCGAATTCGAGCTTCGCGATGCTGCCAACGGTCAAGGGTATCGCATTGCCCAAGGCCAGGCCGACGGTTGGCTGTTTTACTCGTCTGCGTCCGTACCGGGCGAAATCGCTGTGGCCGCGACAGCATCTGGCATCCATGGGCCATTTTTTTGTCAGTCGCTCATCCAGGAGCAGCCCGAGAACTCAAAGCAGAGTCTGCCGGACCATGCGCGAAGGGGCATGCGGCGGCCTTTGCCTTCATGACAAGAGACGCCCTTTTCGCTGGCGTCAGTGCAGTCTACCGCCTGTCGCTGAGCCTGCCCACGTTGCCCTTTGAAGACTTCGTTCGAGAAACCTCGCATCTGGGCGACACAGAGGCCGAACGCGCGCAGAAAGTTCGGATCGGACAGGATCGATTCCGGGCAGCGGTCATGGACTACTGGAACAGAACTTGCCCGTTCACTGGTGTAGTTGATCCGCAACTGCTTCGTGCCTCACATATCATCCCTTAGGCCGATTGTGAAAGCGATCATGAGAGGCTGAATGTCCACAATGGTTTGCTGCTGTCGTCGTTGTGGGACGCCGCATTCGACAGCGGGTTGATCACTTTCGACGACTTGGGCTACGCGATTGCTTCGCCTAGTCTTGGCAAATCAGCACTTAAGGCTCTGGCGCTCGATCAAGTGCCGCCGCTACAGTTGGTAGATGAACAGAGAAGTCGCTTGGCTTGGCACCGAAAAGAGGTTTGGCTGAGTGTTTGAGCGGAGTAGGCTCTGCGGAATCCGAGGTCAGCCCGGCCGGCCGTTCCGGCCAGATCTTGGTTGGCCCAACAACGTAAGACTGTACCTGGATGGCTCAGTCGCAATCTCTCACTGTTGCAATCTTTGTGTAATCAGTACGGGAATTACACCAAAAGTCAGGGAATGTTCCGGAACATCGGTCTGTGTAAAAATATCTTATTTACAGATATTTACGGCTATATAGGTAGAAAATGGCATCCTATGTAAGCAGACTTAAAATCCCTTGATCTTTGATCGTGCGGGTTCGAGTCCCGCCGTCCGCACCAAGCCCTCCATTTGCGTAGCCGCCAAAAGCACCACAGCCCGGCACGCGTGCAACGCGTACCGGGCTGTGGCTTTGTGTGGTTTTGATGGATTAGAAGTTGGCGCGCATGCCGCCCTTGAAGGTGCGCTGGTAGGTTTCAAATTGCAGCAAACGGCGGCGGGTTGGGCCGTTGTTGTAAGCCGTGAAGTCGGCGTTGTTGAGGTTCACGACCTCGAAGAACAACTGGAACGCCTTGTTGATGCGATACTTGGCCGAAAGATCGATCTGGAACAGTGGCCTGACATATCGATCAAATTCAGCATCTTCGCCCAATTCATCCAAGAACTGATCACGATAGCTGGCGGCAGCGCGCAGCGAAATCGGCCCTTTTTCATAACCCAGCACGAAGTTGGCGGTGTGCTTTGATGCCTGTGGCAGCGGAATGCGGCGGCCCAAAACATCACCACGCGCGTTGGTGTAGGTATAGTTGATGTTGGTAACGAGGCCGTCGAATGGCGCTGGCAGCATCGTAAAGGCTTGGCTGTAGCTGAATTCAGCGCCAAACACCTCGGCCTTATCGCCGTTTACCGGGATATCAGCTTCGGTGAAATCGATGCCAGCGAAAGTTCCGTCCAATTGGCGCGAGGTGACGATGAAATCATCAATCGACTTGTAGAACAGACCGCCTTGGATAACCGACTGGTTCGAGAAGTAATACTCGAGCGTGGCATCCATGTTCCAAGCCTTATAGGGGCGCAGATCGGGGTTGCCAAAAGTGCCTTCGCGTTCACCGTCTTCGTTTTCGGACAATGTAAAGCGCGGTGCCAGTTGGCCAAAACTTGGGCGCGAGAGCGAGCGGAACGCGCCAAAGCGGGCCACCACATTCTTGGCAAGATCAGCACGCAGGTTCAGACTTGGCAGGACATTGGTGTAGCTGCGCGCAAAGTTCACCGGTGCGATAAACAAGGTGTCTTCATCAAGCACAACGCCGTTGCGGGTGCCGCCCTCTTCGACAATGTCAGTGCGGCTACCGGTCAGGTTTTGCTTGGTGTGTTCAACGCGAACCCCGGCGATCAGACGCAGAGCGCCGGTATCGAGGCGGCCTTGAACATAGCCTGCGTAGATATCTTCCTTGGCGCGGAAGCTTTCAGAGGCGGCAACGAAATCGCTTTCAAGATCATTGCGATCAAATTGCGCATCGGGCGTTCTGGCGGCAAAGGCGCGCACCAGTGCGAGATCTGGCAATGGGCCAATATCTGCAAGGGTATATGTCTGGGTGCCAAGAACATTGCCAAGATTGAGGCCACCGTTCACGCCTTCGAACAAGTCGATGATGAAGTTCTGGCGCTTGTCACGCAGACGGACTTTTGCGCCCGCTTTCAGTTCAAAGTCACCGCCTGCCAGTGCGAATTCACGCGCAACGTCGGTGCGGAAGCTCCATTCCTTGTCCTTGGCGTCTTCGCGGGTTGTGCGCTCAAGCAGGGTGAAGCCGTAACCAGCTGGGTTCAGGAACCCTGCGCTGCCAAAGTTGACGCTGTAGGCAGGGCGTTGCAGATCTTCGTAGTCAACCGTTACGCCGAGCGCGCCGGGCGTTTGGAAGCGGCGCTGGAAGCGGATCGGATCGATTGAGCCGTTTTCCTGCTGATCGGCATAGGAGCGGGCGACGTCATACGTGATTGTCCAAGGGCCGGTTTCGGTCTTGCCGCCGAATGATACGGTGGCGATGGACTGTACTTCGCGGCGATCCTTCAAATCGCGACGAACCTGAATGCGGCCATCGGCGGAATCAAAGGTAACGGCGTTGCCTGCTGCTGAGGCTGGTTCTTCAGTGAAGCCGAATACCAAGCGGCGGCGCAGTTCGGTGTCATCAAACTTCGAATAAAGACCGCGCAGATACAGCGTGGTGCTGGTTGATGGACGCCAATCAAGGCTGAGGTTGCCGCCCCAACGATTGCGTTGCACGTCATAATCGCGGTATTCAAGGTCTTCGGCATATTCGACGCCAGCATCGGTGGTGACCCACCCATCGGCTTCGATATTGTCAGTGGCAAAGCGGCGACGGTTCCAGCTTGCGCCGCCTGCGATGCCGAAGTTTTCGGTGATCGGTTGCGAGAAGTTGCCTGAGAACTTAGGCGACCATTGATCAGCCAGTTCATTGTAGCCGCCTTCGGCAACAAGGCCGATGAAGCCCTTTTTGCGGTCAAATGCGCTGGTGGTTTGAATGTCGATCGAACCACCAATGGTGTCGCCGTCCATATCCGGTGTCAGCGACTTCTTGATTTCGATCGATTCGATCAGCTCGTTGGGCACAACGTCAAGCGCCACATCGCGGTTGTCACCGCCGGTGGACAGCACGCGATTGCCGTTGATCGATGAGGAGTTGAGGCCCGGAGCCAGACCGCGCACCGAAACGAATCGGCCTTCGCCCTGATCGTTCAAGACATTGATACCGGGCGCACGGCGCAGCGATTCTGCTACGTTCTGATCAGGGAACTGGCCGATGGAATCGCGCGTGAGAACGGTTGTGACGGTATCGGAACCGCGCTGGCGCGAAATGGCCGAGAGCAAGGTTGCTTGCTGGCCCATGACCAGAATCATCGATCCGGCCGAGCCTTCAGGTGCCATCGCGAAGGAAAGCTCACGCACGCCGCCATCGACGACCGAAACTTCTTGCGTCTGCGCCTTGGCGCCTGCGAAGCTGACAGTAACATTGTAATTACCGGCGGCAACGCCTGTAAAACGGAAGCGGCCTTCGCCATCAACTTGGGTAACGCGGTCAGAACCACTGATGCGAACTTCTGCACCGGCTAGCGGGCGCGTGCCGCTATCATCAAGTACAAGACCCGTTACAGTATTGGCTAATGCTGGAAAAGCGGCTGTTGCCATCAGAACTGCAAGCACGCGGCTGGCAGCCCGACAAGTGCGGACTGTTATCATAGTGTGACTCCCTGTATTTATGAAGAACGCTATGGCGACACGTCGTTACAGTGGGGCTGCATTTTTATGTCATTAATATGACAATATATCAATGACCTAGCGTTTGGTTGACCGATAGGCCATGGGTAAAGGCAGAGAAACGAATTGAGGTGTGTGATGCGTTCGTTTGCGATTGTTGGGTCGTTAATGGCACTTGCTGGATGTGCCGCAGTAATGACTCCGCCGCGTCCATACTATCCTGCCATAGATATTACAGCGTCCGGCGAAACCGCTCCGGTTGGCACGGCAGCGGCGGATGCGGCAGATGATCCCGCGATTTGGCGCAATTCGGCTAATCCTGCCGCCAGTTTGATTGTTGGCACGGACAAGAAGGCTGGGCTTTATGTTTACGGGCTTGATGGCAAGGTCCGTGATTTCGTAGCAGCGGGCGCGTTGAACAACGTCGATCTGCGCGAAGTGCGCCCCGGCGTGATCGTGGTGGCGGCCAGTGACCGGACCGACCGCGCCGAGCCGCGCATCGCCTTGTTCCGGCTGGATGGGGCGAGCGGCAAGCTGACCACGCTGGGTGCGCAGAGTTTCCTGCCAGCGGGCCATGCACCTGCCGAAGCCTATGGCTTTTGCATGGGTGGCGCGCTGGCTGATGGTGAATTGGCGCGGGCCTATGTGGTGCTGAAAGATGGCACGGTTGCCGAAAGCCGCCTTGTCGAACGTGATGGCGCAATCAAGCCTGAATACTTGCGCAATGTGAAGTTTGCCACGCAATCGGAAGGCTGCGTGGTCGATGACCGCACCGGCACGCTTTATGTGGCCGAAGAGGATATCGGCATCTGGAAGGTTGATCTGCGCGCGACGAATCTTGCTGCAACCGCTTTCGCCAAAGTGGGGGCAGAGCAAGGGCTGGTCGACGACGTTGAAGGGCTGGCACTTGCGCCCGAAGGCGCGGGCGGCGGCTGGCTGGTGGCCTCGAGTCAGGGCGACAATGCATACGTCCTGCTTGATCTGAACACGGCCAAGGCGGGTAAGCGATTCCGCATTGCAGCGGGCCAATATGGTGCGACCAGTGATACCGATGGTATCGAACTGGCCTTGGGCGATTTCGGCCCTGCCTATCGTGCCGGACTGTTTGTGGCGCAAGACGGCAACAATGCGCCTGCGGCACAGAACTTCAAACTGGTGGATTGGTCCAAAGTGGTGGTGAAACTCGCCGAATAAGTATTACAGCTCTCTAATGTCCAAATGTGGTTAACCCCGAAGTAGGACTTTCGGGGTTATACTGGGCAGACCGGGGCCTTTGTCAGCCCCGACTTCTGCCGAGAGCATCGCGCAAGGGGATTACGCTTGGCCAGCAAAGACGAGCAGAATCGGCCTGTTTCGGGCGGACGGAATGATGAGGAGCACCGCGTTTCACCGCGTTTCACCTTGCTCATCCGCGCGGCTAAACTGGTCATTGATGAGGCCCGCGAATATCTGTGCATCATTCGCGATGCATCAACCATGGGCGTCAAAGTCCGCCTGTTCACGCCGTTGCCAGACTACTACAGCGCCATCGCTGTCGAGGCGAGCAATGGCGAGCGCTATCCGGTAGAACTGGTCTGGCGGGACGGCGACTATGCCGGTTTGCGCTTTCTGGGCGATATCAACCTTGAAAGCTTGCTCGACGAGAGCAGCGGTGCCTTTCCCAAGCGTCAGGTGCGTTTGCGCGTGCAACTCGATGCCATGCTTTATTCGGGCGGCGCGGCGGTTAATGTTACCTTTGCGGATATATCGCAACGCGGGGCCAAGGTCGTTTGCGACAAGTGGCTGTTGTTGAACGAGCTTGTCCGGATTGAAACGGGGGCACTGCCCACGATTTATGCCAAAGTGCGCTGGCGCAAACATCCCCATTACGGATTGCTGTTTGAGCAGACCTTCCAACTTGATGAACTGGCCCAGATCGCAGCGCCGTTGCAGCCGGATGAGCATGATGGCGTTGCTGATGGTCCAGCCATCGACGCAATGTCGCCAAGATAGGGCCAAAGCCTGCAATTTTCGTACTTCACTGCGCGCGCGTTAACCAAGTTTTAGCCATTTTTGTTCACCTCTGGGTTCCGGCGAATAGCGCTTGAACGGGGGTTTCGATGGTGAACGGTGAGATCCTGGCAGGGAGCCAGACCGGGACAAACGGCATGCGCAAAAGTGACAGCTGCACGGTGGACGTGGCGATCATCGGGGCAGGCCCGGCAGGGCTGACCGCAGGCTATCTTCTGACGAAGCGCGGGCTATCGGTTGCGATTATCGAAAAAGACCAGACATACGTTGGCGGGATCAGCCGCACCGTGGAACACGAAGGCTATCGTTTCGATATCGGCGGCCACCGCTTTTTCTCGAAATCGAAGCAAGTCGTTGATTTGTGGAACGAGATTCTGCCCGACGATTTCATCCAGCGCCCCCGGATGAGCCGCATCTATTATGAGGGCAAGTTCTACTCCTACCCTTTGCGCGCGTTCGAAGCGTTGTGGAATCTGGGGATCGTCCGGTCCACTTTGTGCATGCTAAGCTTTGCGCAGGCCAAGGCGTTTCCCAATCGCAACGTGAAAAGCTTTGAGGACTGGACCATCAACCAGTTCGGCCAAAAGCTTTATTCGATCTTTTTCAAGACCTATACCGAGAAGGTGTGGGGCATGCCTTGCGATGAAATGAGCGCGGATTGGGCGGCGCAGCGCATCAAGGGCCTGTCGCTTTGGGGCGCGGTGGTCGATGGCCTGAAGCGCAGCCTTGGCCTGAACAAGCGTCCGAACGATGGCATGCAGACCAAGACGCTGCTTGAAACCTTCCGTTATCCGCGCCTTGGCCCCGGCATGATGTGGGATGCCGCGCGCGACAAGATCGTGGCCAGTGGCAAAGGCGAAGTGCTGATGGGCCATGCGTTCAAGCAATTGGCCGCCGATGGCAAGGGTGGCTGGCGCTTATCGGCCAGTGACGCTGACGGGCAAGAAGTGGTGATCGAGGCGGCGCATGCCATAAGTTCTGCGCCGATGCGCGAACTGGCGGCGCGGTTGCACCCGCTGCCCGCGTCATCGCTGGAGGCGAGCCGGCTGCGCTATCGCGATTTCCTGACCGTTGCGCTGAAGATCCGTTCGGAAGAGCTGTTTCCCGACAACTGGATCTATATCCACGATAGCAAAGTGAAAGTGGGCCGCATCCAGAACTTCCGTTCGTGGTCGCCCGAAATGGTGCCCGATGAAAGCGTGGCCTGCGTGGGGCTGGAATACTTCTGCTTTGAAGGCGATGCGCTGTGGGATTCAACAGACGATGATCTGGTTGCACTGGCGACCCGCGAAATGGCGATCCTGGGCCTTGTTAGCCCGGACAAAGTGATTGGCGGCGTGGTGGTGCGGCAGGAAAAGGCCTATCCTGTTTACGACGATGAATATGCGGCCAATGTTGATGCGATGCGCACCGAACTGGAAGCAGCGCACCCGACATTGCACCTTGTGGGCCGCAACGGGATGCACCGCTATAACAATCAGGATCACGCGATGATGACCGCGATGCTGACGGTCGAAAATATTACGGCAGGCGCGCGCATTTATGATACGTGGTGCGTGAACGAAGACGCCGAATATCATGAAGCCGGCGACGAGGGTGCCGAAAAGGTGATCCCGACCCGTGTCGCCGTGACGCCCGATCAGGCCGCAGCGCTGGCATCGGTGCGCGATGTGCCGGAACGGATTGTCTCGTCAAAGGCCGCTTGATCCAAGCTATAACCGGGATGATGCCGCCGATGATTGACCGTCTGCGCCGCATAATGCTGTTGCGCTACCTGCTGGCCAGTGTGGGCGCGCTGGCGGTCGACATGGTATCGTTCCTTGCGCTTCTGGCGCTTGGGGTGGTGCCGGTACTCGCCTCGGCGGCGGGCTATTCGTTGGGGATTGTCGCGCATTGGCTGCTTTCAAGCCGCGCGGTGTTTACAGATAGCGTGGCCGAAGAGCGTGGTGCCCGCACCCGCCAGAAGGCGCTGTTTGTGGGGTCCGCTTTGGTGGGCCTTGTGCTGACCACGTTGATAGTGGGCATGGGGACCGTACTGGGCGTTGATTCCCGGCTGTCCAAGATCATCGCCATTGCCATTAGCTTTGCAGCAACGTGGTTGCTGCGCAAACGGATCGTGTTCTCATGAGAGCGCTTCAGGCCGGAGCGCCTTCGACCAGGGAGCGTGCGACCACGCCGGTGCTGGCAGTATTGCTGTTGTGGGCAATCACCTCGGTGCTGATGTTGATTGCGATGCGCGGCAATATTGGCCCGACCGGCTTCATGGACGCCGACGATGCCTTGCGGATGCAGCAAGTGCGTGATTTGCTGAACGGGCAGGGCTGGTTTGATCTTCACCAATACCGGATTGCACCGCCCGATGGCGTGGCGATGCACTGGACGCGCATCGTAGATGTGCCGCTGGCCGCTATCATCCTGATTTTCCGCCCGTTTTTGGGGCAGGCGCAGGCCGAGATCATAGCCACTGTGATGGTGCCGCTGATCAATCTGGCGGCTGCCATGCTGCTGAGCGCACGGCTGGCGGCGCGCCAGTTTGGCAAGATGGCAGGAATTATTGCCGCGCAGATGGTCGTGGCCGCAATCCCTGCCTCGGTGCGGATGATGCCGCTGAACATCGATCACCACGGCTGGCAATTCGTCCTCGCGCTGGTGGCATTGAATGGCATGGCCTCGCGCGGGCAGCGTGTAGGCGGGGCTGTAGCCGGATTGGCGCTGGCGCTGGCCTTGGCGATTTCGCTGGAATCGCTACCTTTGGCGATTATATTTGGTGGCGTTTGCGCTTTGCGGATGTTGCGCGGCCAGCGCGAATGGTTGGGTGCCTATATGGCCAGCCTGGGCCTTGGCAGCGCCGCGTTGTTCCTGTTGACGCGCGGACTGTCTGATCTGGCGGATCATTGCGATGCCATTTCGCCGGTGCATGTGATGGCGCTGCTGTGGTGCGCTGCCGGTTGCACCTTGCTGATGCCGCGCCTGCGCCGCCGTCCGGCTGCGCTGAGCCTGATAATGCTGGGCCTGATCGGGCTTGGCGCGCTGGCGATAATGGGCTTGCGCGCGCCGCAATGTATCGGGATGGATGCCTTTGCCGCGCTGGACCCGCTGGTGAAGCGGGTATGGCTCGATTCGGTGGCCGAAGGGCTGCCGGTGTGGCGACAAGTCCTGCTGGTGAGTGCCACGATGATGCTGCTGCCGCTGTTCGGCCTGATCGCGTGCTGGCGGTTGTGGCGCAATGCCCAAGATCAGGAGAGCCGCGACTGGTGGCTGGATATGGGCTTGTTGCTGGCGGGCGCCACCGTAGTCGGCTTGCTGGTGACGCGCGCCTCGGCGGTGTCCTGTCTGTTCGCCACCATTCCTGCCGCCTGGCAATTCCGCGCGCAAGTGGCCGCGTGGCAGGCCGATCCGCTGATTATGCGGCGGCTGTTGCGCATGGTGTTTCTGGTGGTGCTGCTGGTGCCGGGTGTGGCCATAGGCCTTGCTGGCGAAGCGGTGATGAGCCAACCCGCCCGGCCAAGCTCGGCGGGGCTTTGCAAGTTGCCCAAAGCCTTGCCCGCTTTGGCCAAAGAGCCCGCGACGATCATTCTGGCCGGAATTGATCTTGGCCCGGTCATTCTGGTGAACACACCGCATACCGTGGTGGCAACCGGACATCACCGCGCCAGCGCCGCGATACGCGATTCGCTGGTCGCGTTTCTGGGGCCGGATCATGGCGCGCGGGCGATCATCGCACGTCGCAAAGCCACACTGGTGGTGATCTGCCCCACCGATGGCGAAGCGCGGCTTTACCGCCGTCTGGCTCCCGATGGCTTCATGGCGCACCTTGCTGCAGGAAAAGCACCTGCCTGGCTAGAGCCTGTACCGCTGGGAGCATCGGGAGGTATCAGGATGTGGAAAGTGCGGCCTTTGCCCGCGCCGCCATCCGTCCGATAGGTCTTAACGCGCGGCGGGGGCTGGCTGTACCGGCAGCATCAGCAAGGGATCAAGCCGGCGCTCGTTCCATTTGATTGACCAGTGAAGGTGCGGCCCGGTGGCGCGGCCTGTCGCGCCGATCCGTCCGATCTGCTGCCCGCGTTTTACCGCATCGCCCTCCTTCACCAGCAATTGCGCGCTGTGCAGGAACGCGCTGTTCAACCCCATGCCGTGATCGATCATCAGCAGGTTGCCTTCCAGACTGAACGGCGCGCTGGCGGCAAGGATCACCACGCCATCGGCGGGCGCAACATAGGGCGTGTTCGCGCCGCCCGCGATATCAAGGCCCGAATGATAGGCACCCGGCACGCCGCGATAGACGCGCTGTGATCCGAACCGGCCCGAGAATCTGCCAGGCGCGGGGCGGACAAAGTCTTGCCGCCAGCCTTGCGCGCTCGTTTCGATCCGGCGCGCGGCGGAAATGCGCGCCAGTTCGGCCTTGCGCAGGCGGGCATAGTTTTCGTCGGTGATGCCGCCGGGGCGGCGCGCGGCGTTGATATGTTCAATCTGCCAGCCACGCGGGCTGATGGTCAGCGGCTGGGTAAAGTTTTTGCCGTTGGTTTGAACGGCCAGCAATTGCGCGGCAGGGCCGGAATCCCGATCAAATGCGATCAGGAATTTGCCGTCACTGGCAAACGGGACGGGCTGGCCATCGAGCGTCAATGCCCGAATGCCGGGGGCCACGCGTCCGCGCAACCAGCCACCTTGCGTCAATCGTCCGCCGGGATCGATGGCGATGGGCAGTGCAGGGCTGACGCCAAAGGCCGGACTATCGCCGAACGACAGGGCCGCGACAGCCGCGCCACTGCCAAGGATAAAGTCCCGCCGGTCGATCATTGGCCCTCAAGATGGCGGCGCGTGGAAATCTCGCACGAAGCATAGGCTTCCTGCCGCTGCGCACACCAATAGCGCAGCATATCGAGCGGGATCTTTACGCCCGATACTGCGCAGATCACGTGATCGCCTGCGGACAACTGGCGCAAACCACCGGGGAGATAGTGCATCCGCGCAAGGCGGTCATTCTGGGACATCAACATGGGGGTAACCTAGCGCCTTTGTGGCTTCAGAACAATTCCTGCTGGCCGGGCCGGGAAGCAGCCGGGCGCGGTTTTGGCGCGGGGCGTGGTGGCGGGTTCGCCAGATCGGTCGCCACATCGAGCGTACCATCGGCAAATTCGATACGCAGCGCCGGGTGCGTCGCGGCATCGGCGCGGTTACGCACGACATGGCCATCGGGCGCGGTCACAAGCACATAGCCGCGTGCGAGCGGGGCTTTTGGATCAAGCGAGCGGCGCAAACGGTCGAGCGCATCGACCTTTCCGCGCGCATGATCGATCCGCTGAAGCAGCGTTTCGGGGCGCAGGCGTTGCGCGGCCAGTCGCTCCCGCTCTCGCGATACCCGCGCGGATAGCAGCGCCGGGCGCAAGGCTCCGGCATGGCGCGCAAGCAGCGATCCGGCAATTTCGGTGCGGTGGACCAGCGCGCGGCGCAAGCGGTCGCCCAGATCATCGACGCGCTGGGCTTGGCCTTGCAACAGCGCTTGTGGCTGGGGCAGGCGCTGGCTGCGCGCTTCAAGCCGCTCTTTGGCTTGCGCCAGCTGGCGGGCGAGCGCGCGGCGCTGGCGGGCGTTAAGATCGGCAACGAAAGCCGCCAGTTCAGCCTGCACCGGCACCGCGAGTTCGGCAGCGGCGGTGGGGGTGGGTGCGCGCAAATCGGCGGCGAAATCGCACAGCGTGGTGTCAGTTTCGTGGCCCACCGCGCTGATAATCGGGATCGTGCATTCCGCCACCGCGCGGACCACATCTTCTTCGTTAAAGCACCACAAATCTTCGATCGAGCCGCCACCGCGCGCGACAATCACCAGATCGGGGCGGGGGATCGGGCCATTTGCGGGCATATCGGAAAAGCCGCGCACGGCATTGGCCACTTGCGCGCCCGCGCCTTGGCCCTGCACCAGCACCGGCCAGACGATCACGCGCGTGGGGAAGCGATCAGACAAGCGGTGCAGGATATCGCGGATCACCGCGCCGGTGGGCGATGTGACCACGCCGATCACGCGCGGCAGGAACGGCAGCGCCTTTTTGCGCGCCGGATCGAACAGGCCTTCGCCCTCAAGCCGCGCTTTCAGCTTGGCCAGCAGCGCCAGCAGCGCGCCTTCGCCCGCGATCTCCATCCGGTCGATCACGATCTGGTAATTCGAACGGCCGGGATAGGTCGTCAGCTTGCCGGTGGCGATCACCTCGGTGCCGTCTTCGGGCCGGAAGCCCAGCTTCTGCACGCCGCCGCGCCACATCACCCCGTCCAGCTTGGCGTTCTCATCCTTGAGGCTGAGGTACAAGTGGCCGGAAGCTGCGCGTTTGACGCCCGAAAGCTCGCCCCGCACGCGCACAAAGCCGAAGCGATCCTCGACCGTGCGCTTCAGCAGTTGCGAAATCTCGGAGATGGAAAGGGCCGGAGCGTTGTCGCCAGCCGATTCCCTCGCTAGGAGCCCGCCAGAACCGTTGATGTCGTCATCGCTATCGGGCGCGGAAGGGAATGCCATGAATATCCTGCTGATCGGGTCTGGTGGGCGCGAACATGCGCTTAGCTGGAAACTGGCCCAATCGCCACTGCTGGGCAAGCTCTATGCCGCCCCCGGCAATCCGGGCGTGGCCGATCACGCGCAGATTGTGGCGCTGGAACTGACCGATCACGCCAGCGTGGTGACGTTCTGCGAGACGCAGCACATCGGCCTGATCGTGGTTGGCCCCGAAGCACCGCTGGTCGACGGGTTGACGGATTCACTGCGCGCGGCAGGCTTTTCGGTGTTCGGCCCGAGCCGTGCGGCGGCGCAGCTTGAAGGGTCCAAGGGCTTTACCAAGGACTTGTGCGAGCGCGCCGGCATCCCCACCGCAGGCTATGTCCGCGCAAAATCGCTGGAAGAGGCGCGCGCCGCTTTGACGCGCTTTGGCGCTCCGGTGGTGATCAAGGCCGATGGTTTGGCGGCGGGCAAAGGCGTGGTCGTGGCGATGACGATGGCGCAGGCCGAGGCTGCGGTGGACGACATGTTCGACGGCGCGCTCGGTTCCGCCGGTGCCGAAGTGGTGATCGAGGAATTCATGATCGGCGAGGAAGCGAGCTTCTTTGCGCTGACCGATGGCGCGACCATCGTGCCGTTCGGCTCTGCCCAAGACCACAAGCGCGTGGGCAATGGCGATACCGGCCCCAACACCGGCGGCATGGGTGCCTATAGCCCCGCCCGCGTGCTGACGCCTGAACTCGAAGCCGAAACGCTGTCGCGGATCATCGCGCCCACCGTCAAAGCCATGGCGGACGAAGGCAACCCCTATTCGGGCGTGCTTTACGCGGGCCTGATGCTGACCAGCGAAGGCCCCAAGCTGATCGAATACAATGCGCGCTTTGGCGATCCCGAATGCCAGGTGCTGATGATGCGCTTCGAAGGTGATCTTGTGGAACTGCTGCTGGCCTGTGCTGACAACAGGCTGTCAGCGCTACAACCGCCACGCTATTCATCCGACGTGGCGATGACGGTGGTGATGGCGGCGCAAGGCTATCCCGGCACGCCCAAAAAGGGGGGGCGGATCGATGGTATCCCCGCAGCCGAGGCAGGCGGTGCCAAAGTATTCCATGCAGGCACCACGCTTTCAGGCGACGGCGTGCTAAGCGCCAGCGGCGGGCGCGTGCTGAACGTGACGGCCAAAGGGCCTAGCGTGAAGGCGGCGCGCGATCTGGCTTATGCGGCGGTTGACGCGATCACCCTCCCCGATGGCTTCTGCCGCCGCGACATCGGCTGGCGCGAGATTGAGCGGGAAGAGGGCGGGGTTTAAGTACCCGGTCTCACCCAAGTCCGTTCGTGTCGAGCGAAGTCGAGACACTCACGAGCTGTGTCTCGACTTCGCTCG
>NZ_LJHY01000037.1 GCF_001295795.1 Novosphingobium sp. AAP83 | reverse complement strand
TCGTTATCGCCGAAAAGCAGAGGGAGCAGCCCTCCTCGGACCAATCCGACTCGAACTACCCGGTTTTTGCGGGTCTCCAGCTACTGAATCCTTCGTTCGTTTTAAGTCTTGTTAATGACTAAAACAGATGATTTTGGCGATCATCATTTTTGAGGGTTGGGTGGAAGTATAGATTTATTGTTCTGTGAAAGCGAGATTATTTTTAATGATGAGATTTTTTCTTTTTAGTAGCGTCGCTCTTACGCCACTTTACTTTTTTGATTCTGGAGGAATTCAGATATCTCATATATTATTGATTGCATTTTTTGCGATGTGCCTTTTCCTTAAAGTGAATTTTATTACGTCGACGCCGACTGCAAACAAGTTGCTCGGGGGAATGTCTCTTTTTGTTTTATATGCGGTTATGCGTGAATTTGTAGCATTCATTGATAGTGGAGAAATATTGACACTACTTAATCCGACCCATGCCATATTTGGGCTGGCAACGTTCTTTTTCGTGCATAAATTTTTTCATTTAAAAAGCGGATCGTCGGATGGTGTCACTACTTTAATTAGTCGTTCTCTCATAATCGCAATTTCGATTGCTACGTTTGGTGTATTTGCTTTTGGATTTACATTATCATTATCAGAATTTGTTGAACGCCCAGTCGGAACTTTCAACAATCCAAATCAAATCGGATATTTTTCAGTTTTAGCGTGTAGTTTAGCAACGACACTATTTTTTGCCAATAATGTAAATATCTTATACTATATTTGTATTTTAGGATTTACATTTTTTCTGGCGATAGTTTCATTATCAAAGGCAGCAATGCTGTCAATCATTATAATACCTGCATTTTTATTATGGCACTTCTCAATTAAAGAAAGTGTTTCAAATCGGATTTGGTTATTGTTGTTGTTCTCCGCAGTGGCGATGATGATTATTTTTGTAGTGATGACCAATCCAAACAGGATTGTTGATTTCGTTGCTTACGACCGGTTGTCAAATCTTGCTTATGAGAACGATTCGAGTTTAGAGGTTAGAGGCTATTCGTTGTATTTTGAAGGAACATTTTTTGAAAAGATTTTTGGTATTTCATCCTTCGAAGCTTGGATGAGGCACGATGGAGCGGAGGTGCACAGCACTTTTATGGCTCCATTGACATATTACGGGTTTATTGGCGGCGCGTTTTTCCTTTCGATTTTCTATTTTTGGATACGCGGATGCAAAGAGAGTTTCGGATGGATCGGTGCCCTGTCGATCTGCTTGCCGCCCATTCTGTACGGAATTACGCACAATGGAGGGCGTTTTTCGTTGCTCTGGATTCTAATGGCCTTTTCGTTGGCGATAAAGCCGAAGGGTATGATCCAACAGGGAGTGGGGCAGCGGGTTGTGCCGCCGACGGTTCATCGAAACACCATGCTTCAGCGAACTTATCGGAGCGCATAGATGAAAATTGTCCTTATGTGTAACAGTGGCGGCGCCCTGTATGTGTTCCGGAATCCGTTGATCCGGGCGCTGCTCAAAGCAGGGCATGAGGTCGTCGGCGTCTGCCCTGATAGCGAGTATACCGGACGCCTGCTTGGTATGGGTGTCCGCATTCATCTCGTTGAATTTTCGCGCCATTCCGTATCACCGCTCCACATTGTGGGCTTGCTCTATCGTTTGTGGAGAATTGTCTGCGACGAGAAGCCAGATGTGGTTCACGGTTTCACACACAAAGCAGTTATTTATGGCGCGCTTGCCGCACGGTTGGCGAGTGTGCCCCGGATTGTGATGACCGTGACGGGGCTTGGAACCTTGTTTAGTCGGGACGATGCACGAGCGAGGCTGCTTCGTAGTGCGCTATTGGCGCAATATCGCATCGCTTTGTCACGGCACGTCAACGTTTTGTTTCAGAATCCTGACGATATGCATGAACTCGTTTCGCTCGGCGCCGTCAGGCAGAAGAACGCACGCCTGACCAATGGTTCAGGGATCGACCTATCCCAGTTCCAACTGCCTGGTGCTGACATCAAGGCTCAGATGCGGGCCATGCTGGCGCACGAGATCGGAACTGATCTTACGAACCGTATGGTCGTACTTTTCCCTGCTCGTGGTGTGCCGGAAAAGGGATTTCTTGAATTTTATGATGCGGCCCGCCTTGTCGGCGATGCGGCACCCGGTCGGTATTGTTTTGTCCACCTAGGCTTAATCGATAGTGGGACGAGCAGGCATTTTTCTGCCGGTGACGTTGCTACATTTGCGCGCGACCAAGGCGTTCATTATCTTGGGTTTAAGGACAATATCTCTGACTACATGATTGCGTCGGACATCGTTGCGTTGCCCTCCTACTACCGCGAAGGTGTGCCGCGATCGTTGATCGAGGCGCTGGCGCTAGGCAAAACGCTGATCACCACCGACGCGCCCGGCTGCCGGGAAACCGTCATCGACGGCATCAATGGTTTCCTGTGTACTCCGCGTAGCGCACGATCGCTCGCCCGAGCCGTGATGCGTGTCGACTCTGCGATGATCGAAAAAGCCCGTTTGCGTTCCCGTCGCTACTGTGAAGAAAAGTTCGACGTGAAGCAACTGAACTCCCTGACTTTTTCGCTATACGGGTTGGAGGGCGGACAGTGACACAGCTTGTTTGTGCCTGTTGTGCAGCAACGATGCAGGCTATCGGCAATTTTGGGCAGTACGGCCATTTTCGCTGCGATTCCTGTGGCTATGAAGTTTTCAAGAGCAGCAACGTGACGCAGTCGACCGACTATGAGGGCGATTGCGACTATCTTGATGATCTTGAGCTTTTCCCTGCAACGGGCGACCGCATCCAATGGCATCACCAACGTGCACTCGACTTTATCGCAGAACGGGTGCCAGCCGGCGGTATGACGTTGGATGTGGGCTGTTTTGACGGCTTTTTTGTCCGCCACCTTTGTGACCGGTTGTTCGACGCGTACGGCGTCGATTTCAACCGTACCGCGCTTAAATGGGGGATAGACAGGTTTGGGTTAAACGGGCGGATTTCCAATCGTCCGGTTGCAGATTTGCTGGCCGAGGATCGACGCTTTGATGTCGTTACGCTGTTTGAGGTGATCGAACATCTTGATGATTTTGATCCGGTACTACGCGATTGTGTCGCCTTGTTAAAACCCGGCGGTTATCTGGTGATCTCGGCGCCAAACAACGAGATGAGCTGGCGCCCTCCGCTTGATTTTCCGCCGCACCATCTCTCGCGATTCAGTCCGGTAGCGCTGCGCAATATGGCATTGCGGCTCGGGCTCGATCCTGTGGTTTCAAAAGAACAATGCAGCCTGTTCGACCTCGTTCGCAACTATACCGGCGTTCTGTTTCGGCGGTCGGATTCTGCCAGCATGCGCGGCGGTGAATTCCGCAACCGTGGCATCGTCGATCCGCTTCGCCGCATCGCCAACCGCTCAAAGTGGGTGGTTTATTCAGTGCTTTGGCCGATCGACAAGCTGCTTCAAGCGGCAGGTTTCCGTTATATCGGGCAGTTGATGATCGCGCGGAAAATTGGGCGATAGGATGAAAGTTGCGATTATAGGAACAGTTGGCCTTCCAGCTTGCTATGGCGGCTTCGAAACGCTTGTCGAAAATCTGGCGCGCTATCACAATGCTCACGGCACATGTTGCGAACTGACAGTCTATTGCAGCAGCAAGGCCTATCAGGATCGACAGGAGCGCTTCCACGGCGCGTTGTGCAGATACGTGCCGCTCAACGCCAATGGTGCCCAGAGCTTGCTGTATGATCTTTGGTCGATGATGTCGGCTTGGAGAAAGGGGACGGACGTACTGTTGGTGCTTGGCGTGTCTGGTGCAGTTGGCATTCCGGTTTTACGGCTGCTGACTTCGATGCGGATAATCACCAATGTCGACGGGATCGAATGGAAGCGTGCGAAATGGCAAGGGCTTTCGCGCTGGTTCCTGCGTCTTTCAGAACGGATCGCATCAAAATGGTCCCACGATGTCATCGCCGACAATATCGAAATCGCTCGCCACATCAAGAGTTGTTATGGCGTTGCGTGCCATGTAATTCCTTATGGCGGCGATCAATTTCTGGATATAATGCCAAGCGAGGTTTTGGCGGGACGCGGCTTGCCGCCAGCATATGCGCTGGCGATCTGCCGGATCGAGCCTGAGAATAATGTTGCAATGATCCTCGAAGCCTTTGCACGCATGGATGCGGTGCCATTGGTGTTCGTGGGCAATTGGAGCGCTAGCACTTATGGTCAGAATCTCCGGCGGTCTTATTCGGCGGTGCCGCATTTGTATCTGCTCGATCCTGTTTATGACGCGGGGGAACTGCGGACACTTCACGATAATGCCGCGCTCTATTTGCATGGTCATTCTGCGGGTGGGACCAATCCCTCGCTCGTTGAAGCGATGCACTGCCACGCGCTAATTCTGGCGTTCGATTGCGGTTTTAATCGGGCAACGACCGAAGAGGTTGCTGAATATTTCGAGAATGTCGGCCAGTTGGTCCTGTTGCTGCAACGGGTTGCCAATGGTGGTCTGAACCCGAAGCCGGGCATGATGAAAGAGATTGCCGAGCGGCGTTATCGCTGGTCGGTGGTTGCTTGCGAGTATTTCGACATCATTGGCTGCACGGGATCGGTCGCGTAAGTCGCATAGCTCGGTTTGGCAGCTTCGCTTAACCTTACGAAGCTTCGCTACATTCTAACGGCATGCCCGGGAGGACAATCCTCATGGGTCATGAGGATTGCCGGCTGCGATCCGCAATCAATTTGATCGGCTGCGTGCGAGTTCGGTCACATTTGTCAACGCCATGTCGAGCTGGAGACCCGCAAAAACCGGGTAGTTCGAGGCGGATTGGTCCGAGGAGGGCTGCTCCCTCT
>NZ_LJHY01000036.1 GCF_001295795.1 Novosphingobium sp. AAP83 | reverse complement strand
ACTCGCGGCTTCACGTTATAATCGATCACGCGCTTCACGCAGACCAGGGCTTTCATCGGCCAGCAGTCCTTTCCTTTAATCCAATGCAAGCGCCATAATTCACGCTTACGTAAACGTCAATCATGGATGCGATGGTGATACCGAATCAGGCATTCCTCGTGCGCCCTAAATGCAGAAAGGGGCGCCGGTTGCCCAGCGCCCCTTTCGTTCATTCGCAGCGTGCGTCGGGTCAGGCGACCGCGCGCACTTCGGCGACGATCTTCTTGGCGGCATCGCCCAGATCGTTGGCAGCGACGATGGGCAGACCGGAGTTTGCCAGAATGTCCTTGCCCTGCTGGACGTTGGTGCCTTCGAGACGGACGACCAGAGGAACCGAGAGGTTCACTTCCTTCGCTGCGGCAACGATGCCTTCAGCGATGATGTCGCACTTCATGATCCCGCCAAAGATGTTGACGAGGATGCCCTTCACGGCAGGGTCCTTGAGGATGATCTTGAACGCTGCGGTGACCTTTTCCTTGTTGGCGCCGCCGCCCACATCGAGGAAGTTGGCGGGGAATTCGCCGTTCAGCTTGATGATGTCCATCGTAGCCATGGCAAGACCAGCGCCGTTGACCATGCAGCCTATGTTGCCATCAAGCTTGATGTAGGCAAGGTCATACTTCGATGCTTCGATTTCAGCCGGATCTTCTTCGGTTTCGTCGCGCAGCGCGAAGACGTCGGGGTGACGATACAGCGCGTTCGAATCGAAGCTCATCTTGGTATCGAGGACGAGCAGGTTGCCGTCCTTGGTTTCGACCAGCGGGTTGATTTCGAGCATGTCGCAATCGAGCGCGACAAACGCGTTGTAAAGCTGGTTCGCGATCTTGGCGGCCTGCTTGTGCAGATCGCCCGACAGGCCGAGCGCAAAGCCAACAGCGCGGCCATGGTGCGGCATGAAGCCTTCGACCGGATCGATCACGATCGTGGCGATCTTTTCCGGCGTCGAATGCGCGACTTCTTCGATGTCCATGCCGCCTTCGGTCGACACGATCAGCGCGATGCGACTGGTGCCACGATCAACGACCATCGAGAGGTAGTATTCCTTGGCGATATCAACGCCATCGGTGACATAGAGGCGGTTCACCTGCTTGCCAGCTTCACCCGTCTGGATGGTGACGAGCGTGTTACCGAGCATTTCCTTGGCGAAAGCTTCGACTTCCTCGATGCTCTTGGCAAGGCGTACGCCGCCCTTGGCATCGGCGGGGAGTTCCTTGAACTTGCCCTTGCCGCGGCCACCGGCGTGGATCTGGGCCTTGACCACATAAAGCGGTCCGGGAAGTTGCTTGGCAGCAGCAACGGCTTCTTCAACCGTCAGCGCGGCGATGCCTGCCGGAATGCCAACGCCAAACTTCGCAAGGAGTTCTTTGCCCTGATATTCATGAACGTTCATGCGTGATCCTCGCTATGCAATGGGCCCCGGCTGCGCGTGCCATTACGGCAACGAACGAAGCCGTTGACGCAATGATATGCACCGCCGTTGGTGCTTGAGTCCCGCTGCCTTAAGCACAGCGCAGAGGGCTTGAAAAGGGGCGTAAACGCCCTCCTTACGCAAAGTATAGGCGGAATGCGTCTTGCGCCGCCCTTTAAGAAAGGCCACCTGACGAAAAGTAGCATGATTGACCATGATCGCCTCCATCAGATTGTTGCCCAAGCAGGGGCCATGGCTCTTGCCCAATGGCCAGGGCATAGCCATGCGCTGAAAGTGTGGGAGAAGGTGCCCGGCAGTCCGGTGTGTGAGGCCGATATCGCGGTGGACACATTCCTGAAGCGCGAGCTGGGGGCGCTTTTGCCCTCGGCGGGCTGGCTTTCCGAAGAAACGGTCGATCACCCTGAACGGCTGGATAAGGGCCTGTGCTGGCTGGTCGATCCGATTGATGGCACCCGCGATTTCGTGCGTGGCCGCTCCGGCTGGTCGGTTTCCGTGGCGTTGGTGAGCGAAGGCCGCCCGCTGTTCGGCATTTTGAGCGCGCCTGCACGCGGCGAATACTGGTCTGCCATTGCGGGCCAAGGCGCCACGCGCAACCGGCAAAAGCTGATTGCCAGCAACCGCCCGCGATTGCCGGGCTCGCGCGTCCCGGCGGACAGCCTGGCGCGTGTCGATTCGGACCTTGTGACGGTCGACAAGCCCAATTCCATCGCGCTGCGCATAGCCATGGTGGGTGCCGATGAGGCGGATTTGCTGGCTACGATCCGCTGGGGTTTTGAATGGGATATTGCCGCCGCGACACTAATTGCGCGCGAAGCAGGCGCGGCAGTCAGCGACGTGTTTGGTAAGCCGATCTCGTTCAACAAACGCGATCCGCGCGCCTTTGGGCTGCTGGTCACAGCTCCTGCCATTCATGCCGCTGCGATTGAGCGTTTGGCTGACCGTGCGGAGAAGGCTTGGGCTTAGAGCTCGCCAATGTTGCGGCCCAGACGTTCTAAAGCCAGATGACGTTAGATTGCTTCGTCGGCTTCGCCTTCTCACAATGACGAGGCAATTTCTACAATGGCTTATGCGAAATCCTCGGTGTCGATGGTGGACAGAATCGCACCGGCATAGCGGTGGCCTGCCACGGTCTGCTGATTGATCAACGCATCGACTTCAGCGGCGAGCGCAGCGGGCAATTCCCAGTCCCAGCGCGCGATGTTTTCTTCCAGATGGGCGATCTTGCCGGTGCCGGGAATGGTCACGATGTGATCACCGCGCGATAGTACCCACGCCAAACACAATTGCGCCGGAGTGACCTCCGCACGCGCGGCGACGGCGTTGAACTGCTGGACCAGCGCCAGATTGTTCGTCCAGTTATCGCCCGTGAAGCGCGGCATGGCGCGGCGGATGTCTTTTTCTTCCAGTGCCGCAGGATCGGTTACGCCATTGGCAAGCACGCCGCGCGCCACGGGCGAGAATGCCACGAATGTGGTGCCCAATTCGCAGCAGGCATCAAGCACGGCGATTTCCGCTTGGCGCGTCCATGGCGAATATTCGGTTTGCATCGCGGCAATCGGATGGACCGCATGGGCTTTGCGCAAGGTATCAGCCGACATTTCAGAAAGGCCGATGCTGCCGATCTTGCCCTCTTTCACAAGGTCCGCCAGCGCGCCGACCGAATCCTCGATCGGCACTGAAAAGTCGCGGCGGTGCATGTAATAGAGGTCGATATGATCGGTTTGGAGCAGCTTGAGCGACACTTCGAGTTCACTGCGGATCGTATCGGGGTGGCAATCCACCCCGCGTTTTTCACCGCTGGCAAAGATGCCCATTTTCGAAGCGAGGAAGACTTTATCGCGCCGCCCTTTGAGCGCAATGCCGACCTGCGTTTCATTATGGCCCAAGCCATAGAGCCGCGCGGTATCGAAATGATCGTAGCCGATATCGATCGCGTGGTGGAGCAAGCGGATGCCGTCCTCATCGCTTGGCCGCCCGCCATAAGCCCAACTGAGCGACATGCAGCCGAGGCCCACCGGATTGGTCAGGCGTCCGTTGATCGCGCGGCGTTGAATCGGCATGTGGTCAAGTCTCCTGCTGGCGCCGCCGATGCCAGCGCAACGGCATGGCGGTCAACCGCGAATCGTTTGCGCCACATAGCAAACGGCGCCGCTCCGCGAGGGAGCGACGCCACTGGCTTAAAATCGATGCGCGATCAGTTGCCGGTGCGGGCAGCGTTCACATCGTCCTGGCTGATGGGGACGATCTTGATTTCAACGCGGCGATTGGCCGAACGGCCTTGCTCTGTATCATTCGAAGCAATCGGCTGCGATTCGCCAAAGCCCTGGCTGCGAATGCGGGCATAGCCAACCCCGCGCGAGGTCAGGTAATCGGCAACCGCGCGGGCGCGACGTTCTGAAAGTGCCTGATTATAGGCGTCAGATCCGGTTGAATCGGTATGGCCATAAACGTCAATCAGCGAGTTTGGATACTGCATCAACGACTGCGCCACGCGGTCCAGCGTGGCAGCAAAGGATGGGCGCACGGTCGAGCTATCGACATCGAAGGTGACGCCATTGGGCAAGTTCACGAGGATCGCGTTGCCGCCATCGGTTTCACTCACGTCAATCCCGCTACCTACGGTCTGTTCACGCAATTCTTTGATTTGCTTATCTTTTTGGTAACCAATCACACCGCCAGCTACGCCGCCGATACCCGCACCAACGATGCGCCCGGTCTTGCCGCCAATCAGTCCGCCAAGCAATGCGCCACCCAGCACGCCGCCAAGGCCGCCGATTGCAGTGCGGGAAACTTTTTGTTCACCGGTGTTGGGATCGGTAACGCAAGCCGAAAGACCGATTAGCGAAACCGCACAAACGCTCGACATCATAATGCGACGAATAGTCATTTCCTGTCCCCTTTGATCAACATTCCGGTTCAATCATATGCAACGGTTTGCTGTTTTGACAGTTGAGATAAGCCCATTCCGACTGAACGGTTCCCGAACGGAAATTGCGGGCGATTGGTGACGGAACTTTAAGTGCGCCCTTCGCCTTGGCGTTCAAATCTGTTAGGGACGCCTTCGTGACACCTTATCCTTGGTCTGATGTACTGCTCATTTTGGGCCTCGTTGTGCTCAACGGCTTGTTTTCCATGTCGGAACTGGCGATTGTTTCCGCGCGCACTGCGCGGTTGAAGGTCGCTGCCGAGGAAGGCAGCAAGGGCGCGAAGATCGCGATTGAGCTGGCCGCCGATCCCGGAAAATTTCTTTCGACCGTCCAGATCGGAATAACTTTGGTAGGTATCATTGCGGGTGCCTATTCCGGATCGAGCCTTGGCGGACCCACCGCAGAGCGATTGGTGGCATGGGGCGTGCCAGAACGGTTCGCCGATGATGCGGGCTTTGCCATCGTGATTGCGATCACCACGTATCTTAGCCTAGTCGTTGGCGAATTGGTGCCCAAGCAATTGGCCCTGCGCGCCGCGGAACCCATTGCCAAGATCGCCGCGCCATTCATGGCGATGATGTCGCGCATCACCGCGCCGTTCGTGTGGACGCTCGACAAATCATCAAGCTTGCTGATCCGCATGATGGGCCTGAAAGCGGCGACCGATCAGGACGTTACCGCCGAAGAACTGCACATGATCTTCGCCGAGGCGACGCGTTCAGGCGTGATCGAGGAGGAAGAGCGCGCGCTGATGAGCGGGATCATGCGGCTGGCCGAACGCCCGGTGCGTGAAGTGATGACCCCGCGCACCGAACTCCACTGGATCGAACGCCGCGCCCCCGAAATTGAACTGCGCGCAGCGATTGAAGATAGCCCCCATTCGCTGCTGCTCGTGGCCGATGGCTCGGTCGACAAGATCGTGGGCGTGGTCAAAGTGCGCGATGTGCTTTCCACCCTGCTGCGCGGGCGCAAAGTGCAACTGGGCCGGTTGATGAAAAAGCCTGCCATCGTGCCCGACCAGCTCGATACGATGGATGCGTTGACCATGATCCAGCAGGCCGAAGTGGCAGTGGCGCTGGTGCACGATGAATATGGCCACCTTGAAGGCATTGTGACGCCCGCAGATTTGCTCGCCGCGATTGCTGGCAATTTCGTGGGCCATGGCGATGCCGGTGATGGGCCGATGGTGGTGGAGCGCGAGGACGGGTCGTTGCTGATTTCGGGTGCGTTGCCCGCCGATGCCTTGGCCGACCGGCTGGGAATCGACCTATCGGACGACCGTGAATTTGCCACGACAGCCGGATATTGCCTGTCCGTGCTCAAGAAACTGCCCAATGAAGGCGAGCATTTCTACGATCAGGGCTGGCGCTTTGAAGTGGTCGATATGGATGGTCGCAAGATCGACAAGCTGCTGGTGAGCAAGCGCAAAGCGGCTGTGGCGGCGCCGGTGGCTGAGGCTGACGGCTGAGGAGGACGTCTTCTGTTCTCCTCAATTCCGTTCGTGTCGAGCGTAGTCGAGACACTTTGCACGGTGTCTCGACTACGCTCGAC
>NZ_LJHY01000035.1 GCF_001295795.1 Novosphingobium sp. AAP83 | reverse complement strand
ATAATGATGCAGGATTTTGATATGGTGAAAGGTGGTTGGGTTGAGAACATTTGCATATCTAAGGGTCTCCACGGCTGACCAGACCAATCTGAATCAACTCCATGAAATTATAGCGGCTGGCTTCCAGATCGCTGAGCACCGTGTGGTGGCAGAAACTGTTAGTGGTTCTGTTGCTGCTATGGAACGTCATGGCTTCAAGAAGCTCGTGGACAGACTTGAAGCTGGTGACGTGCTCATCGTGACTAAGCTTGATCGGCTAGGTCGAAATGCAATGGATGTTCGAGCCACCGTTGAAAAGTTGGATGGCATGGGTGTGAAGGTGCACTGTTTGGCCCTTGGCGGTGTTGATCTAACTTCCCCCGCTGGAAAAATGACCATGGCGGTCATCTCAGCGGTTTCTGAGATGGAACGGGATTTGCTCATCGAAAGAACACAGGCTGGCCTTCAAAGGGCAAAAGCTGAAGGCAAGAAACTTGGTCGCAAACCAACCCTATCTTCTGATGATCGATCACAGATCATGGCTTTGAAGGCTGAAGGTGCGTCTCTGGCTGTTTTGGCGAAACGGTTCGGTGTCAGCCGTTCAGCCATTCAACATGTTGCACGTCAGGCTAAAACTGTGTGAAAATCTCGCCTCGTATAAATATGCATGAGGACCAAAAATTTATGGTTTTCATCAACTTATGCGAGGAGGAACATGGCAAAAACACTTGTAAATTTTCTGATCGAGAAGAGTGATTTGGACCGATTTGATGCAATTGCATCAATGATTGGCAGAACCAGAACATCCATTCTCACGGAAATGATGGGCCTTTTTTGCTCAGAACAAATCGTAAACGTCGAGCTACGAAATCGCAAACTCGAACAACTCAACCAAGCTTTGACACAGCAGCATTTGCTTCTGGTTCAGGCTGAAGAGGCACGTCAAATCAATAGGCCCCTATGGCAAGATGTTGAAGATATGGACTTACCATCACCATTCATGTCTGATGGGCATGACGAATTTTAAATAATAAAAACATAAGGATAACAGCTATGGGAGATATTAACACTAGCTACTACACAGGCAAAGCCGCAACAGGTCGCCTTCATAAGCTTGGCGCATTTTATAACACGTTCAGACAGCCGTGGTTCTCATTCGTTGAGGATTCCACGCCTCTCATTATCGGCTACCATATCGATGAAGATACCTTGGAATATCATGATGTTGTGATAGATTTTATCCGCACCTGCCTGAAGGATAAGTGGGTCATTGCTGGCTTCGATTGGCATGAATGGGCGGAGAATGATGGTGCAGCCTATTTTGCGGACATGGGCCTAATGATGGAAGCTGAAGCACTGGATTTGGCGAAGGTTTCGACGGTCATCTTTGGGCGTGAACACGCAAACCATGGTTATCTGGTGGAGGCATATGCGAATGGATTGCTGCTGACTGTGCTCAAGAGAGCGCAGGGGCTTTCAGCATTCGAACCGCTGCAAGAGGTGGCTTTTCCAATAAACCACTCGATCTAAAGTCCGATTAATGAAAGTTGATAATCCACACATTGATTGTACGCTTCTGGCCCCTGCATCTGCGCATTCATGCAAGCTAACTGTAGTGAAAGATGCTGATCTCGATTAAGTTGTGCCTTTTCTGGGTTCCTATTTTGAGGATTAATCTGCTTAATTTGTTGTTCAACGCATTTATTATAAGCGGCAGGGCCTTGCATTTGCGCATCCATACACGCCAGTTGCAATGATAGTCTTTCGTCTCTATCGAGATTTTGAACTGTTATTTGTGGAACATATGGTTGCAGATTGCCGATTGGTGGATTTTGGTTGAGTACCTCCGATTGTATTGGTTCAACGGGGACGGGGTCATTTTTCCTTTCTTCAACCACCTCAACAGCTAGCTCTGTTGCTTCAACTGCCGCTTCAGTGGCTTCGATTGACGGTGAATGACTGTAATTTGCAACACTTATTGTGTAAATAATAAATATAGCAAAAAAAATTATAATCGCAAAAATCCATTTCATCCACTGATGATCTTCGGTATCGTTGGATTGAATGGCCTCTTGATTATCGGATGGATTGTTCAAATCATTAGGAGAATTCTGCGTAGCTGTTTTCTGTTTTTTTGATGGTTCCTCACGTGAAGCACCAGCCTTGCCATTGCCGCCATGCTTGTACGCCCTTTGAGCAAGCGTTTTAGCAGCACCAATCGGGCAACCCATATCTACCAGAGCTTGGTAGATCGCAATTTGGTCGGCACCGCTTTCAGCCAGTTCGAAGGCCAGATCGAGCAAAACCGAGATGAAAAGGTCGAATGCATCACCATCGTCCATCGTGCCATCAGAGGCAGCGGATTTTTGGTTAGCAGCACCAGCGGCATCATATGCTGCTCGTTTTTCTGAGTTGGAAAGCACCTCGTAAGCGTGTGCTATATCCTTGAAACGCCGTTCAGCTTCTTCCTTATTGCCAGCGTTACGATCTGGATGCCAACGCTTCGCCTGTTTCAGATAGGCAGCACGTATCTCAGCCATTGTTGCGTTGGGTTCGACGCAAAGAATTTCGTAAAAGCTCTTGTCCGACACTCGCTTACCCCAAAACTTCCAGCAACCAAGCCAGCTTCACGTACCAACCGATCCCGACACTAAATTTGAGTGGTCAGGATAATCTCATTGAACCGTCGCACAGCGAAAAGTTCACCCCCCAAAACTTGTGCCTTGCCGATAAGGAAGCTTTCATCCTTACGGTGCATCACAGACGACATTCCAAGCTTTTTTGAGTGGTTTTCAATGTCTTCCGGCGATAACTGTGATCGCACACCTATGTCGTAGACGACGCAATAGTCAAACTGGCCCCAACTAGGCGAGGCATCAAAGACACTCCAACATTGGTCGCCTTTTGCCAATAAATCAGACACTTCAGCTTCATCATAGGTTTGGTAGAAATCAGCCGTGGCTTGATCAGCACGTGCATAATCTATGGATGGCGAACGTGTTGCTTTCAGATAGCTTGCAGACGGTGTGGTCTTTTCCATGAAGGCTTGGTGGGCACGTGGCGCTATCACACTATCATAGATCGCATTGCCAGCTACGGTTCCAACAAGGGCGCACAGGCCAACGAGAGCTAGCTTTCCAATGCCGAAACCAGCAGTGCCCTCACGGATTTCCTGTGATGGATGTAGCACCAACTCACCGTCTTGATCCATGACCCCGCCTACGACTGCTTTGACCCTAAGTGGGCAACCGAATGGTTAGATTATGATGAGGCATTGGTTCTGTCACTGGAAATCATTGAACCTCCGTCACACCTTGCATTCACGGAATATCTGGCGATAGTTTGCGGCAGACATTCGGGATGGGTACGTCATGGAAAACGCAACGCTCTTCAAACTTACCAGCGACATCGTGTGCGCTCACGTCAGCAACAACAGCGTTGGCATGAACGATCTCCCGAAGCTGATCAATTCAGTCTATCAGGCGCTGGCAAAGGGTGGTGAACCCGCACCTGTTGTGGACGAGAAACCTGTACCAACCGTTTCGATCCGTGCATCGGTCAAGCCAGATTTTGTCACCTGCATGGAATGTGGATTCAAAGGCAAAGCACTCAAGCGTCACCTGATGATTGAACATGCTATGACGCCAAAGGAATACCGTTCTCGTTGGAATCTGGCAGCGGATCATGCTTTGGTGGCACCAAACTATGCAGCGAGACGTGCTGAAATTGCTAAAGCCATTGGTCTTGGGCGTAAGGTAGGCTAAAAGGATATTGCCAAGGGTGTGCGTAAGAAGCTGAAGTCGGCGTTTCCTGCTGCCCAAGCAGAGTAGACCGCCAAAGCGTGGATATTGTTAGTGACACGAACAATTTATCGGGATGTTTCATGCCCTTGCTGTGAACGTGTCTACGCAGTCGGGTTTTACGCATCGGTCAATCTTAGCGGCTGGAAGCAATGGCCTGATGGTTGGGGTTATGGTGATCTTCACCACCTGCATACAGAATTGCGTGGCTGTCCATGTGGTGCATTGTTTTGGCCGAATGGGTCTTGGTTTCAAACTAACGAGACCGATCTGTCCGTTATCACAGAGCCTGATGCGGAACCGAAACCTGTTGAAGAAACAGAACCTAAGCCCAATGGCTGGTTCGCACGTTGGCGGTCAAAAAAGCCAAGGCGGGATAGTCTAAGTGATATGCTGAAACGGATTTCAGATCAGTGGCCAAAAATCCCTGTGATCCATCCTGTTGATGACATGGCAGGGCTGTACCGTGTGCTGTGTGATGGCAATGTGGTACTTGATCATGAAACAGAACTGGAAATCCGAAAGTGGCTTTGGTGGACTTGGAACCATCCAAGCCGTGGTCTGGATTTCGTGCCCGGTGATGTTGGACTGGATGTTTCAGAAGAAGTGAAAGAGGCGAATTTGGCGAGGCTGAATCTTTTTCAATTTACAGACCTATATTAAAACAAACCCCCGCCAAAGCCAAACCTCTCATCTTTACCATATGGCAGTTTTCGTGGCCCAGCTACACGTAAGACGTTTGGATCACTGCCAATGTTTATGCTGTCACGATATTCGAACGCTTCCTTCATAGAATTAAACCATTTGAAACTAATTGTTCTTTGACGCTCCTCAATAACATAGCAGTGCACATATTGTTTACGATCACTAAATTCGTACCCTCCTCCTGTTGAAATAGGTACACCAGAAAAAACAACCTCTTTATTTTGCTGCGTAACAAAATATTGCATTTTCAAATTTATATTGCATCGATCTCTTCTATTTTCTTCCATCATCATTGGAAAATAGTAAAGTTCGCCGAGAACCTTTTCGAAAAAACTCATTTTGATTTCCTACTAGTTAAAACATTCAAATTGGATATTCATCATTTGGCTCTGATTATTGTCAATTATGAATAAAACTAATTATTTAAGAGAGAGCCTTATTGGACATATTCTACGCAATTTTTGGAATAGCCAATCAGGCTACAAGTCCATCCATATCACCGATTGTCGATCTGTACTGCCATCCCAACGTCGTTGGCACGCTGGATCGCTACATGCTCACCTTTCAATGCTCCGGACTTGCCAACGAGAAAACGCTCTCCCTTTCGTTCAATCGCAGATGGGTAACCAGACCCTATTGCATGAACTTTGATCTGACGAGGTGACGCATGTGATCGGATTACCTTGTCGTAAGCCACGCAATAATCGTATTGGCTCCAACTGGGCGTTGCATCATACGCCTTCCAGCACTGATCACCTTTGGTGAACGGCGCTGACTTCGAGGCTCTCCCTGCCTCGTTAAAATCAATGGGGGTCTTTACGACACGAGCATAATCTATGGGTGGGTCTCTCATCGAAATCAGGTAGTCTGCGGCTGGATTGTCCTTCCCCACATAGGCATCGGCAGCACGTGACGTTGCCATTGAGTTGTAGATCGCAATGCAAGCTACAGAGCAGCCCACTGCGCACAGGACAAAGATACCGAGTTTCCTAAGCCTGAAGCCTTTCATTAGTGACGGTTGGCGTACAGAGCCGTGATCTGACAGATTTGCTGTGGCCTGAACGCTATCTGCCATTATCGGCATCCTTGATGAAACATGCTTTGATTCTGCTTTTCCAACTTCGAGCATAAGGCCCTTGAAGAATCAGGCAACGGTCATTGCCACTCAATTTGAGAGCGTGTTTCGTTCCAAATCAATATTATGAGTAGTTTCCAGCATGGCATAGCGTAAATGCTTAGCGTGATAGCCTATCGTGTCATATACTGCTTTGGCCTTGCGCAACCCCATCTTCATTTTGCTACGGAGTGCTCACAGCGCCAGCACCAGCTTTCCAGCCAATTTCAACATGCTTGGCATTTTTTGGCACACCGATCACATGGGCGGAAACCTCCATCACTTCATGGGGTGCAATGTCATTGTAAGGCAAAGTAACATCATGGAGAAAAACAATTTTTTCTCCTTTGGTTTTGAAGGCCATCGTCAAAGTTGGAACCTTCAGTGTCGCATCTGATGTGTTTTTGATGACCCCTGACGCATTGAAGTACTGACGGCCACCCTCAAGCTTTCGAACTTCGATGTTATCGATGGGAAAATCGAACTCTAACCCCGCTATCTCGTCAGCAAACTGAAACGTCGCATACTCTGCTGGAAGAGCCATAACCGCCTGTTTTTGAGGCATACATCCAGCCAATCCAGCCAGTGCAAAACCCATTGTCCAGCGACATATATGCTTCAAAATCATAGCGTTTCCCATTGGTGGCATATCCGCAGGTTGAGCACGAGAAGCATGGTCCTGCAACCAGCAGATGATCATTCATGCTTTGACGCTCTGGTATCTGGAAAATCACCCAATCTCATGGTATAATCCAACCATATTCTGCACCATATGACACTGCCGCCAGCCATCTTCACGGTGCATAAAATCAATGCCAACCTGTTTCTGAAGGACAAAAGCTGCCCCTTCACACCAAGGAGATTGCCTTGAAATCCAAAATGCTCGATCCAAACACTATCAATGACGAAACCATAAAAACCATTCTAGATAACGCCGCAATCGAACATCAACATCTGGGCGGAATCTACGTTACCGCTTATCCATTTAATTTCTGGATCGACGTTGATCAAAAGCGTAAATTACTGATAATATACACTTATTGGGATGCAGTGGCGGAGCTGGACGAGATAGCTATGCTGCGTTTTGTGAACCATGCCAACTGTAGCAAAATCATGCTGCAATTTGCCTATAGGGCTGAATTGGGACGTTTTTACGGGTACTACACCCATCCATATGACGTGGGCCTATTTCCTCCGCATGTGCTGAAACTGCTTCAAAAATTTTCATCAGTGTTCACCGACGTTGTGCATGAAGGCATTGCTGGTGGAGTTTTGCAAGAATTGCCAAGCTGCACAGATGATGATGAATCAACAGCTGACGTAGGGGAAAAGACCGTTCATTGAGAGGGGCTTCACGGCAAGGATATGAACGTGCGGCGGTGTATGGCGATGTTTGGGATGTGCTCTATGGGTTGCAAACCTAACAGCGTCCCCTGACCCTAGTTTTTGGCTACGTTTCGTGGCAAAAAGGGTTGTGAAGGCGGTAGTGGCTTCAATTCAGGAAGGCTGTAATTCCGAATGAAAAAGTGGGCTTTCAGTGCTGCGATTCTTGTCTCGATCTTTTCAGTTGTGGGATGTAAAAAGCTTGCCGCTACACCATTCGTCGATGACAGGACGCTACTATCTATCTTAAATTCTTCAAAAAAATGCGAAAACAGCGAACGAGGAAGAGAGTGCAATTATCAAGTTGGTGATTTTTTCAAAGTTTCAATTGCTGACGTCGGATCAAAATCGGCGGGTATTCATTTTGAAAAATCGAACTCAGACATGCCCATAAACGCTTCATTTGGGATATTGCACGGCTGCGTAATTGTAAATAGAGTCGATAATAAGGCCATGACTGAGTGGGTTTTTATATCACCAAAAAACGGAAACGTTTATAATGATTGGCGGGAATGCGGAGAAGCTTCGTAACATAACTGCGCATGAAAAATTCTCTTCTCTGCTAAATTAAATGCTGGCAATTGGCTTGGATATTCAAGCGGCGTTTCAGCGACATAGTTTGAAACTTCTGCAAGCCGCTCTCGAACGCAAGCTGTTGCATGTCCTATCTCGTTGGATCAGAAAGCTGTCGCCACTCATGGTCATCAGCCAAGGACTCTATCGCTTTTATTCCATTGAATTAATTAAAAATTTCGTTTTCAAAAATTGGCGGATGGGTGCGTGATTGCGATGCAGATTCTAGCCGTTCTGGGAGATAAAAGTGCGACTGATTTCTCACGCTAAGGTCAGCATCGCCTTCGCACTTTCTTTGCTGCTTGCCAGTTGCGTTGAGGAACCCTCAGATAAGTCTGCGTTTACCGATGTTCAGCAAGATGAAATCACCGACATCGCTGACGATGCTGTGTCCGCTAGCCAACCTGTCGGAACGCCTCGCTAAATTCTAGATGAAAAGCCGCTGATGTGTTTCTCAGCGTTCTCAACCCTATAAAAAGGATGAGAAGCAACACTGTGCCTAATTAGAAAGCACCCTGTTTGTCTCAGGATTAACCTTAACCGAATAAGGACACTGTCCCCTATAATTTACATGAAACACATAACCTTTAAAAGTTTTATAATTACATGTTTTGATAGATATGTCTCCCGTTTCTATCTGGTTTATAATTGTGGCAGGTTCATAAGACAGGTCTTGAGTAGACGCTATGCCTTGTGTCATATTACACTGACCGCCCAAGCGAATTATCTCATTGCAAAGGCGCATCATCTCCAAATTTTGCTGCCTTCTAGCTCGCTCGTACTGTTCACGTTCGATCCCTGCACCGATGTCCCCTGCGTCAGCTAAAAAACTCCCAATGTCCGCATTCACTGGATGACTTATCAAGGCAACACCAATCAAGGCAATTGAGACTGTGAAAGTGCGCATAACCCCCCGCAGCATACTATGACTGAAAAATTTATCTAAATTCAGGAGGTGGTCTTATGACATGCCTTGATTTGCAGGTCAATGCTGATCGAAGGCGATGCAAAACAGATTGTATATACCGACTTCACCGACGAGATTGGTGAAGGCTCCACCATTGCACTGCCTGATGCAGGTGTCGGTACGGACAAGGGTCGTTTTCAGTTAAAGGTGCGGCACTTCCTGCAAAGCCACTCCGATCACATCACGATCCAAAAGCTTCGACGGAATGAACAGCTAACCCCACAAGATTTGTCTGAGCTTGAACGGATCATGGTCGAGGAAGCTGTGGCGACCAATGTTGACCTTTCCGCCTTGCACGACCAAGGTGGGTTGGGCCTGTTCATTCGTTCGCTGGTTGGCCTTGAACGTGATGCAGCTAAGAATGCATTTGCTGGCTTCCTTCAGGGGCGAAATCCCAATGCCAACCAAATCGAGTTCATCAATCTGATCATCGACCATCTAACCGAAAATGGAGCGATGGAACCCAAGCGCCTGTATGAGTCGCCGTTTACCGATCTGGACGATCAAGGTGTTGGTGGCCTGTTTCCAAAGGCGGATGTGCTTCAGATTGTGAGTGTGCTGAATGATGTGAAGCTCAGGGCGGCGGCACAGGCAATTTTGATGCTAATTTTTCAGGCCATTGTTGCATTAATGAAGTACTGCGGCTTGGGCTTCCTCAACGCCCAAGGCAGCAAAAAATGGTTGTGTTCGACCCATTTCACCCATACACATTGATGCGGCGTAGGGGAAAACTCTTTCAAATAATTCTATCCCCATTTCGCTCATTTCATTTATGTCAAACACAACTCCACTATCCCGCTGGACCAATAGTATCATGTTGCTTCCCTTATTGGGGTGCACCAATTCGCATAGATAGTCATAAATAAATTCAGCGGCAGGGGATTCTAAGCCCCAGTCATTGATACACGTACCTATTCTAAGAGCTTTAGTTTCAAATTTAGCCTTTTCCTCTTTTGTCCTTTTTAATTTTTTGCGATCAATCATAGCAGAAACTCCCTCTTCGAAATAGGTTTTCCAATTAAACCTGCCCCCATGAAGTAGTATGTCCATATGTCCAGCAATTGTACGTGCGTCTTCTACTGAAATGGTTCCATAATCAGCAGCTTTGTGGATAATAGGTTCCATCTTATTAACAGTATACCTCAAAGTCGCTACAAGTTCGACATAGCCTCTAATGGCTTGAAAGGCAGACAATATATTTCTATTATTGACGCTATCAACTATTGATTTTGAAAATAGAATACATTTCGCCCACGATAGTGTAAAAATTTGACGGGCATTAATTTTTATATCTTCGAATGGCTCTTTTGGCGAAGCTTTAAATGCCGCATCTGTATGTTGATGATAGCCTCGCAACACGCCCTCGGCATGGCTAATCGCTTTGGCAAAATCCTCCATATTTTTTCGGACTTCTGGCGAAAAGGCAGATAAAATTTCTGGCCTAAATGCGCATTCCTCAACCTGCATGGTCCAGCTTTCTTGCTTCTATAGGGGCCTAGAAAATACCTTTGTTTCATTAGCTACCATCGAGGCGGTGTGATCGACAAGTGAGTCTGATGCAAATGTTCTCAACCCAACCACCTTTCACCATATCAAAATCCTGCATCATTAT
>NZ_LJHY01000034.1 GCF_001295795.1 Novosphingobium sp. AAP83 | reverse complement strand
AGGTGTGAATCACAACATGCTGGTATTGCTCAACAACTTTCGGATCGGGCTCTCAGAATGCCGCCAACCCGGGGCCGCAACTGCTCGACAGCGATGTAGTGTTCACTCTCTCGGCGAGCCTGAGCGGCGGCAAGCTGGTGATGGGTGGCCTGCTGGTCGAGGACAGAGTCTCGGTCATGACCGAGGGCAGTGGCGCTGGCCAGATCGGTTTTGACGGCACCATAGTCAGCTATGAAGGGCTGGCATTCGGAACAGCAACGGGCGGTGTTGGCGGAGACTTCACGATCACGTTCGACGCCAGCGTGACCAGTGCCGCGGTCGATGCGCTGATCCAGCGGCTGAGCTACGCCAATGTCAGCAGCACGCCAACCGCAACGCGGACGCTGACGCTGAATGTGGTGGACGTGAACAACGCTGACCTTTCCCTTTTCCGTTTTAACGAGCTAGTCGGCCCGTCAAATCCTTTTGACGGTATTATTTTTCCGTCTGTCACCGCTCCGACCTTCGTAGACTTGAACGGCGATGGTCGGCTCGACCTCGTCGTGGGAGAAAATTTTGGCACCTTCCGGGTTTGGCAAAACACCGTTAACGGCTACACAGAGCTCACTGGAGCCGACAATCCATTCAACGGCTTCGACGTAGGGGATGTTAGCACACCAACTTTTGTAGACTTGGACGGCGATGGTCGGCTCGACCTCGTCTCGGGAGAAAATTTTGGCACCTTCCGGGTTTGGCAAAACACCGTTAACGGCTACACAGAGCTCACTGGCGCCGACAACCCCTTCAACCTGATTGATAGCACGTCCGGGTACGGCAGAGCGCCAGTCTTCGTAGACTTGGACGGCGATGGTCGGCTCGACCTCGTCTCGGGAGACTATGACGGCACCTTCCGGGTTTGGCAAAACACCGCCAATGGCTATGTCGAGCTCACCGGCGTCGACAATCCTTTAGACGGTATCAGCGTGGGGAGTGGGGGCTACAGCACACCCACTTTTGTAGACTTGGACGGCGATGGCCAGCTCGAACTAGTCGCGGGTGATTTCTACGGCAATTTCCAGGCGTGGCAGAACACCAGTCAGGTCAGAATTACAGTCACCCAAGACAACCAGGGGGGGAACGAAGGGCCGAGCGTCACCTCAGGGGCGACAGCGAACTTCGCGGAGAATGGCAC
>NZ_LJHY01000033.1 GCF_001295795.1 Novosphingobium sp. AAP83 | reverse complement strand
TAAGTCGAATCCTAATATTCGATACACTCACGACAACAGGCTCAAAACCGAACGATTTCCATACAGGTGATCAAGCAGCCGCAATATCCTGAGCCACTTTTCGTTTCAGCAAACGCTCTTCACCCGTGATAGGGAACTGGAAGCTCAAAGGCAGATCGTCTCTCTGCTTTAACGGATCGATACCCATCGCAAACTTGCTGGCATACTCAATCACGTTAGCCATATCATCTGGCTCTGAACCAATGGTTTCACCGTGAACACGGCGCACACCAGAAAGCTTGGGATGCCATAAAATTTCATTGAAACCACCAGCCATCAAGCCTTCAAACTTTTCAGCAATCTCATTTTGTATCAGATAAATGCTATGGAGATGGATGCTGAAGTCATCATCCCACACATGGTTGCCACGCTTCGAACCAGACACATCGATAAAATCCCAACTTTTTGGGTAGAGTTTGATTTTGTTCGACCTGCCAGCGTTTTTAATGAGGGTTTTGACCATATGAGTTTGGAAGATATCATACTGCTTCCATACAAAATTCAGTCTTCGAACAGTGATATCCTTCTCATAAATCCTATGGTTCAAAGACCTGTTGATCTTGAATCTATGATCACTGAGTTGCGTGTAGAGTGCTGGCAAAACACATGATGACGGGTCAGAATGCCTTATGTGCTTTATGCGATTGAGAAGATCACCTTCTACACAATCTGGTAGATGGTTTGCCATATTGAACATAGTGGTAATGAGATATGGCTTGTAATTACCTGTATCTATGTATGATGATATGTTCTTATTGTATTGACTGATTATGGTTTGCTTGTGATTCATTTTCATAGAGACTTATGTTTAGGTGTGTTGAAGGTATGACTGTCTATAAGGGCGGAATCCATCCTTTGAATGTCGGTGAAATGTCTGTGGTGAATTCGATCTTTTGATCGATACACATAGAGACAGAATGTCACTACCAATGGCAGCAACACTATTTATCTCTGATGGTATCGATTACGGCTTCTATGATCATCTTTTTTTGATCATATCTCTGTGATGGTATGCCTTTAGAGACCCATAGCTCTTATAGCATATTATCTTTATATTGTTGTCTATAGAATGTTATGGTAACTACATTCTGTAGTTAGATCACTTTGTAATCCTTCTCACTCTGTGTCTCAGTAGTGATTCTCTATATACTATAATAGTATTTCATGCCGAC
>NZ_LJHY01000032.1 GCF_001295795.1 Novosphingobium sp. AAP83 | reverse complement strand
CCGCCGCCCAGCGCCTCGGCGGTAATCTCTTCGCCGGTTGCAGCCTTCACCAGCGGTGGCCCGGCAAGGAAGATCGTGCCCTGTTCGCGCACGATCACCGATTCATCGCTCATTGCAGGCACATAAGCGCCACCTGCGGTGCAACTGCCCATCACGCTGGCGATCTGCGGGATGCCCAGCGCACTCATGTTCGCCTGATTATAGAAGAACCGCCCGAAGTGATCGCGGTCCGGGAACACTTCGGCCTGATTGGGCAGGTTGGCCCCGCCACTATCGACCAGATAGATGCAGGGAAGGCGGTTTTCCTGCGCGATTTCCTGCGCGCGCAGATGCTTCTTCACCGTCATCGGGAAGTAGGTGCCGCCTTTGACCGTGGCGTCATTGGCAAAGATCATGCACTGGCGGCCCGAAACGCGGCCAACGCCTGCGATAATCCCCGCGCCCGGCACTTCATCGCCATAGAGGCCATTGGCGGCAAGTTGGCCGACCTCAAGGAACGGCGAGCCCGGATCGAGCAGACGCTCCACCCGGTCACGCGGCAGCAACTTGCCGCGCGCCACGTGACGATCGCGGCTGCGTTCATCGCCGCCACGCGCCGCCTTGGCCACGCGCGCGCGCAAGTCTGCGGCCAAAGCGCGATTGTGCGCGGCGCGGGCGATCGCCTCGGGGCTGCTGGTATCCAAAGCACTTGCCAGGACAGGGGCGCTCATCGCTGCATCCTCTCGATATTTTTCAGCGGCACATCTATCATCACCAATTCTAGGCTCAAAATTGATTTATGCTGGGTGTTGGTATAGGATTCGCCTATGATAAAGCGCGCCCATCTTCGCCAATTCCTCGCACTTGTCGAAACCGGCAACTTCACCCGCGCCGCTGAACGTCTGGGCGTGGCGCAGCCGACGCTATCTGCCGCCATCGCCGAACTGGAACGGATGGCCGGAACGCTGCTGTTTCAACGCGAAAGGCGGCAAGTGCGGTTGACCGAGGCGGGCGCAAAGCTGGTCGCCCATGCCCGCGCGATAGAGCGCGAATTCCGCGCTGCCGAGGCCGCTTTCGATGATGCGCCTGCACCGCTCAGCCCGTTGCGCCTCGGCGTGATCCCATCCATCGCCACCGCGAGCCTTGCATTGATCGCCCGGGCGTGGACAGAGGCGCAAGCCATAACGCTTAGCGAAGGCACCGACGCCGAACTGCGCCGCAAATTGGGCGAGGGGCAGATCGATGCGATCATCACTTTGCTGCGCCCCGAAGATGCCAACCGCCCGTCGGTGGTCCTATTGGAGGAGGGCTATCGCCTGCTCCTGCCCGAAGGCCACGTTTTGGCCGGCGCGGCGTCCATCGACGCACGCGATGTGGCCTCCGAAACGATGATCGCGCGCCGCAGTTGCGAAATTCTGGCCGAGACGAGCCGCTGGTTCACCCAGCGCGGCGTGCGCCCGCCGTTCTTCCTGCGCTCGGCCAACGATGACCGCTGCCTTGAAATGGTACGCGCCGGGATGGGCGTGACGACCGCGCCCGAATCCCTTGTCCGCACCGGCATCGTCGCCGTGCCACTGGCGGACTATGATTTCCGCCGAACGCTGGGCCTGCTCACCGCGCGCGACCGGCCTGATCTGATCACCGCAGACCATCCGCTGGTAGTGGCCTGCCACGCTGGATTTTCATAGGGAACGAATGCACGGCCTTGTTCTGGCTCAGTAGAGAAGACACTATTTCCGCTATTTAGAAATGTCCCCGTCTGATGCAGCAGGGGCTGCGCGGAACCCTTCCGAATTGTGCAGCGTAGCCCCTGCTGGTGCGCTGGTCCGGCATTGGTAGCACCTGTGGACCCGCTGCTTTGCAGTGGGCCCGCTCAACAGCCCTCAAGCATGCGCTGTGCTGCTTCGATAGGTGTCAGCCGGGGTGGGGGAGGGCGACCCCGCTTGCGTTTGACCGGTGGTTGGTCCGGCTGTGCAGGCGATGG
>NZ_LJHY01000031.1 GCF_001295795.1 Novosphingobium sp. AAP83 | reverse complement strand
AAACGCGAACCTGTACCAACTTGCGTGATAAATGGCTGAATTTGCGAAAAATCACCCCAACCCAATGCCGATAAGTCAACCCGATCTTGGCCCTGAACAAAATCCGTGATCGTGTCGGCCCCAAACTGGCGCGCTGTATAAATAAACGAATCCAGCCCAGCTCCACCGGTCAGCGTGTCATTCCCGCCGAATCCCGTGATCGTATCGCTATTGGAAGTGCCGACCAGCGTTTCGCTTGAATTCGTACCATTAATGACAGCCATAGTGTAACCCCGGAATCAAGTAGTGCCGGAAACCGCTCCGGCCATGATAGGAAAAACTACTTATAAACGACCGATCAGAGCAAGTTTAAATTTTGATAATGTTCCAATTTTGAATTCATATATTTTACTTTTTGGCACCTATTCATATCCTTAGTTAATGCATGTTGGAACTTTATACCTACTTTCGGGCATATTAGAAATATTCTGCAACAATTAGTCCCTCCCTCGTCATTCTCGCGCAGGCGGGGATCCAGATTCGGCGTCAGACTGGATCCCCGTCTGCGCGGGGATAACGAAAGGGCGGGGGGATGACGAAAGGGCGCACTGCACTGCACCCGGCGCACCACCCTTGCCAGCCCCGCGCCCGTCCGCCACATCTGCGTCATGGCCCTTCACATCCGCCAGAGCGCCCTGACGGCGATGCTTGCAGCAGCGCGCGATGCCCCACCGCTTGAGGCTTGCGGGTTGTTGCTGGGCACTGGCGCTTGCGTCGAAAGCGCGGTGCCTGCCGCCAATGTCGCGCCCGATCCGGCGCTTCATTTCGAGATCGATCCCGCAGCGCTGATCGCCGCGCATCGTGCGGCGCGAGACGGGCTTGGGCCGCACGTCCTCGGCTATTTCCATTCGCACCCCAATGGCCTTGCACGGCCCTCTGCCACCGATGCCCAATCTGCCGCGCGCGACGGACGGGTCTGGGCAATCGTGGCTAACGATGCGATTACGTGTTGGACCGATGGGCCAGATGGCTTCGAAGCGCTTTCCTACGCGGTCACACAAGGCTAAGGCTGGTGTTCGAATGATTTGGCAAAGACCGCCTCTTTCTGTTGCAAACGGCCCCGGCTCCGGGGTTTTCGTTGCAGCGGGCGGGGCGCGGATTTTGTCTCTTGGACAGTGTAAACTGTGTAAACCTGTTAAGGTAAAGGGATAGTTTCCTGAACATGACCGCCTCCCCCATCGATCTTGCCAGCCTGCTGTGTTCGCGCCTGTGCCACGATCTGCTCAGCCCCGTCGGTGCCTTATCCAACGGGCTTGAACTGCTGGCCGAGGAAAAAGACCCCGAGATGCGCAAGCGCTGTTTCGAGTTGCTCGAACAAAGCGCCAAGGCATCGGCAGACAAGCTCAAATTCTTCCGCCTCGCCTTTGGCGCGGCGGGCGGCTTTGGCGATTCCGTCTCGGTCAACGAAGCACGTTCGCTGGTCGATGCGCTGGTTGGCGCAAACGCCCGCGTTTCGGTGAACTGGATGTTCGGCGTGGATGCCCTGCCCAAGCCTGCGGTCAAAACGCTGCTCAACCTTGCGCTGATCGGCCTTGATGCGCTGGTGCGCGGCGGCACGCTCGATATCGGCGCGGAAATGCGCGATGGCACCACCGAAATCGTGGTGCGCGCCGCCGGACAACGCATCGCCTTCGATCCCGCCATCGGGCAAGCTCTGGAAGGCACGCTGCCCGCAGGCGAACTCGCCAGCCGCACCGCGCCCGCCGCGATGATCCAGCAATTGGCCGCATCGGTCGGCGGCGGCATCCAGGTCCATGTCACGGCGGAAAGCCTTGTTCTGGGCGCGGTGCTCCCCTCTGCCTGACGAAGACCCTTCAGGCCCGATGCGCCGCTGGCTCGTCCATCGCGAAGTGCCCTCGCCCAACTGGAACGAGCGTAAGCTGCCGGTCACGATGGTCGTGCTGCACTATACCGGCATGGAAAGCGCACAGGCCGCGCTTGACCGGCTGTGCGATCCCGTCGCCGAAGTATCGGCGCATTACATGATCGACGAGGACGGCACGGTCACCGGCCTCGTCGATGAGGCCAAGCGGGCGTGGCATGCGGGGCGCGGGTCGTGGCGCGGGATCACCGATGTCAATTCCGCCTCGATCGGGATCGAAATGGTCAATCCCGGCCACGAATTCGGCTACCGCCCGTTCACCGATGCGCAGATCGAGGCGCTGCTCCCGCTGCTGGCCGATATCGTCAAACGCCACAACATCCCGCGCGCCAATGTCGTCGGCCATTCCGACATCGCGCCCGCCCGCAAGGAAGATCCGGGCGAATTGTTCCCGTGGGAAGTGCTCGCCCGCCACCGCCTCTGCCTGCCCGTGCCAAAGCTGAAAATCCGGCTGATCTTTGATAACGAAGGCGCGTTCTTCCTTGCGCTCGAACGCTTCGGCTATGACATCACTGACCAGAAGGCAGCAGTACGCGCGTTCCAGCGGCGCTGGCGGCCCCATAAGATCGATGGCGAAGTGGACGGACAGATCGGGGCATTGCTTTTCGAACTGCTGTTGGAACGTGACTTGGGGCATGCTAGGTGAGCCTCCGTGTCAGGGGGCCGGGCAGCCGCGTTGTTGCAAAACACCGAGGAAAGTCCGGGCTCCACGAAACAAGGGTGGCGGGTAACGCCCGCCGGGCTGGGGATTAACGTCCCCGGTCAAGGGAAAGTGCCACAGAGAGCAGACCGCCTCGGCTTCAAACCGAGGTAAGGGTGAAAGGGTGCGGTAAGAGCGCACCGCGCGACCGGCAACGGAAGCGGCATGGCAAACCCCACTCGGAGCAAGATCGAATAGGGACTGCGCGTTCGCAAGAACAGGCTTGTTTCGGGCCAGCAGTCCGGGTTGATTGCTTGAGCGTTCCGGCAACGGTCCGCCTAGAGGAATGGCTGCCAGTGCCGATACGGTCCACCAGTGGGATACCGTCGGCGCTACAGAACCCGGCTTACAGGCCCCCTGACACTTCAAAGACGTTTCCTACCGGCTTGTAAGGCGCTAGGGAGAACGCATGTCCGCAGGCCATCATCATCATGACCATGTTCATCACGGGCACGGGCATTCCCACGCCCCCGCCAGCTTCGGGCGCGCATTTGCGGTCGGCATAACGCTCAACCTCGCGTTCGTGATGGTCGAGGCGGTCTATGGCGTGATCTCGGGATCGATGGCACTGGTCGCCGATGCCGGGCACAACCTGTCAGACGTGCTAGGGCTTGTGATCGCATGGGTCGCCAGTGTGCTCGCCGCACGCCCCCCTTCGGCGCGCTATACTTATGGCTACAAGTCCAGTTCCATCCTTGCCGCGCTGGGCAATGCGGCGTTCCTGCTGATGGCGCTGGGCGCAATCCTTGTCGAAACGATCCGCCGTCTGATTGATCCGGCACCCGTGGCGGGCGGACCAGTGATGGTCATTGCCGCCATCGGCATCGTGATCAACACCATCACCGCGCTGATGTTCATGCGCGGCCGCCATCATGATATCAACATTCGCGGCGCTTATCTGCACATGGTCGCTGATGCCGCCGTTTCGGCAGGCGTCGTAATCGCAGGCCTGCTGATCACGCTGACGGGCGCGCAGTGGATCGATCCGGTCACCAGTCTGGTAATTGTCGGGATCATCGCCGTGGGCACATGGGGTCTGCTCAAGGACTCGCTGAAGATGAGCCTGCACGCCGTTCCCGCGCGGATTGACGAACAAAAAGTGCGCCATTTCCTCGCCACGCTGAACGGCGTGGAAGCCGTGCACGATCTGCATATCTGGCCAATCAGCACAACCGAAACAGCGCTGACGGCGCACCTCGTCATGCCCGGTGGCCATCCGGGCGATGATTTCCTCCACCACCTCGCGCATGAACTCGAACACGATTTTGGCATCGGCCACGCCACGGTCCAGGTCGAAACGCTGGTCGGCCACGACTGCGCCCTGCATAGCGACGCAACCGTTTGACCTGACCCGCACCTGACCTTGCGGGCATTGGCCCAAAGGACATGCTGCAACGCAGCGCGCGACGGGCCATCTGGTGCCTGCGGGAAAACTTTCCGGATAGATATACCCCATCGCTCCGGTTTCCCGCGCAGACTGTCCGGCCAATTCGTTCCCTTCGGCCGAGGTCTACCTTCGACGGCGCGCTGCTTCCAAGCAGCGCGCCGGTTTTTTGGTTTATTGTTCCCGATCAATACCCTGCCCTATTGGCCATGTCGTATTCGCCATTACGCACACCACCTTGGACATTGGACGGGGCCATCCGGCGCCCTTTTTTTGCACCGCCGGATCACACTATTCTTCGAATGAGGAGTTTACCATGACCCGCAAGTTCCTGATTGCCGCGCTTATCGCAACTGCAGCAACCGCCCTGCCCGTTTTCACCACTCCGGCAGTGGCCGCTACCGAAAGCGGCACGATTGTTGACGGCGCGGTGGCCTCTGCCGATCACACCACGCTTGTCGCAGCGGTCAAGGCCGCAGGCCTCGTTGATACGCTGAACAGCGCTGGGCCGTTCACAGTGTTTGCGCCCACCAACGCGGCCTTTGCCAAGCTGCCAGCGGGCACTGTCGACACTTTGCTCAAGCCCGAGAACAAGGCAACGCTCACCAAGGTTCTGACGTACCATGTGGTTGCGGGCAAAGTCCTTGCGGCCGATGTCCTGGCTCTGATTACCGCAGGCGGCGGCTCAGCCAAGATCACCACCGTATCGGGTGGCACGCTCACCGCATCGCTGATGGGTGGCAAGGTCACGCTCACCGATGAGAAGGGCGGCATGGCCCACGTCATTGCAGCTGATATCATGCAAAAAAACGGCGTCATTCACGTGACTGATGCTGTCTCGCTGCCGAACTGATGCCAATTCGCCATCGGGTCACACCGCGGGCATAAACAAGAGGGCGGGTGCATCGCTGCACCCGCCCTTTTTGTATGCGGTCGGGAAAGAAGCGCGTTTAAGCCGCTTCTTCCTCCTTGCCCTTGAGCACGCGGATCGGGTCCTTGCGGCCTTCCACGACGTCCTTGTCGACGACGATTTCGGCAATGTCGGTTTCGGTCGGCACATCGAACATCGTATCAAGCAGCAAGCCTTCAACGATAGAGCGAAGCCCGCGAGCGCCGGTTTTGCGCGCAATGGCCTTCTTGGCGATGGCTTCGAGCGCATCGTCAGTGAAGGTCAAAGCCACGTCTTCCAGCTCGAACAGCTTGGCATATTGCTTGATCAGCGCGTTCTTGGGTTCGCGCAGAATCTTGACCAGAGCTTCAATGTCGAGGTCTTCAAGCGTTGCGATAACCGGCAGACGGCCAACGAATTCCGGAATCAGACCGAACTTGAGGAGATCCTCAGGCTCTGCCTTTTGCAGCAATTCGCCGATCTTGCGCTTTTCAGGATCGGCCACATGCGCGCCGAAACCGATTGAACGCTTTTGCAGACGGTCAGAGATGATCTTATCAAGGCCCGCAAACGCGCCGCCGCAGATGAACAGGATGTTCGTCGTGTCGACTTGCAGGAATTCCTGCTGCGGATGCTTGCGCCCGCCTTGTGGCGGCACAGAAGCAGTAGTGCCCTCCATCAGCTTAAGCAGCGCCTGTTGCACGCCTTCGCCCGAAACGTCGCGCGTGATCGAAGGATTTTCGGCCTTGCGGCTGATCTTGTCGATTTCGTCGATATAGACGATCCCGGCTTGCGCCTTTTCGACGTTGTAATCCGATGCCTGAAGCAGCTTCAGGATGATGTTTTCAACGTCTTCACCCACATAACCCGCTTCGGTCAGCGTGGTGGCATCAGCCATCGTAAACGGCACGTCGAATGTCTTGGCCAGCGTTTGCGCCAGCAGCGTCTTGCCCGAACCGGTCGGCCCGACGAGCAAGATGTTCGACTTCGAAAGCTCGACCTCGCCGCCCTTGCCGCTGTGCTTCAACCGTTTGTAGTGGTTGTGTACGGCCACCGAGAGCACGCGCTTGGCGCGATCTTGCCCGATCACATAATCGTTCAGAGTCTCAAAAATGTCGCGCGGGGTGGGTACTCCGCCATCTTTCTTGCCCGCGATACCGGCTTTGGTCTCTTCGCGGATGATGTCGTTGCACAGTTCGACGCATTCATCGCAAATGAACACGGTAGGCCCAGCAATGAGCTTGCGCACTTCGTGCTGCGACTTCCCACAGAAGCTACAGTAGAGCGTGCTCTTGGTATCCGATCCAGAAAGCTTGGTCATTCGTCCATCCCAGACGCCCCTCCACGAGAGGCGGTGCCGATTATCCTACTACCACAGGGGCATTAATCAACCGGACTTAAAAACAAGTGATAGTTCTTATCCCGCCGCGCCTTTCATGAAGCTTAAGGCGCGGTGGGAAAAGAACCGGTAATTCACGCAGGCGCGCCGCCCGATCCCTCAACTTCGCCCGCGGCATCTGTTGCCGGACGGGTTTCGAAGACCTTGTCAACGATACCAAACTTCAACGCTTCTTCAGCCTCAAGGAAGGTATCGCGGTCCATCGCCTTTTCGATCTCGTCAAGGCTGCGGCCGGTGAATTTCACGTAAAGATCGTTCATGCGCGAGCGGATACGCAGGATTTCACGGGCCTGAATCTCGATATCCGAGGCCATGCCGCGTGCGCCGCCCGAAGGCTGGTGCACCATGATCCGCGCGTTTGGCAGCGCGATCCGCATACCGGGTTCACCGGCTGCCAGCAGGAACGAGCCCATCGATGCGGCTTGTCCGATGCACACGGTAGACACGCGTGGGCGAATATACTGCATCGTATCATAGATCGCGAGACCTGCCGTAACGACGCCGCCGGGCGAGTTAATATACATCGAAATGTCCTTCGACGGATTTTCCGACTCGAGGAACAGGAGCTGGGCGATGATCACCGAGGCCATATGGTCTTCAACTTCGCCCGTGACGAAGATGATTCGTTCACGCAGCAAGCGCGAATAGATGTCGAAGCTCCGCTCGCCGCGGCTCGATTGCTCGACCACGACCGGGATCAGGGCACCTGTGACGGGGTCTTGGGTGAACTTGCCCTGGCCGCCATAAACACTGGCGCTCGAAGCGCCGAACAAGTCGAGCATGGGAATCCTCATTTGGTTAGAACTGCTATGTCGCGTGCCACGGCGCGATGTTCAAGTGCGTTAACTGCAAATCCGCGCAAACCCGTGGATGGATGTGCCATGTTTCTGCACAAAGGCGTTGCGAGCGGTCTGTCTTGCATGCACTCACTACGCCAGCAAAGCACCATGCATTCGGTGGCAGCAGGACAAGAGAGCATGAAAGTTTCCGCTTTGGTTCTGAGGGTTACCGCTGCAACAGCAACGGCACTGACAGCTTTCCCGGTGCAAAGCCAGACGGTTTCACACTATCTTGAGCGGATCGCTGCGCTGGATGATGGCGGACCGCTGCTGGGCGCCGTGATTGCAATAAATCCTGACGCTCTGAAGGAAGAGGCTGCAAGCCGCACTATCGCCGGGCCGCTTGCGGGCAAGGCCGTGCTGATCAAGGACAACATCGAGACGGCGGGCCCCCTTGCCACCACCGCCGGAAGCCTTGCCCTGAAAGACAACGTGACCGGTCGCGATGCGCTGCTGGTAGCGCGGCTGCGCAAGGCAGGTGTGGTCATTTTGGGCAAAACCAACTTGTCCGAATGGGCCAATATCCGCTCGTCCTCCTCTTCAAGCGGATGGAGCGCGACTGGCGGTCAGACAAAGAACCCTCATGCGATTGACCGCACCCCATGCGGGTCGTCATCGGGCAGCGGCTCTGCGATTGCAGCAGGGCTGGCATGGGCGGCCATCGGCACCGAAACCGATGGCTCGATCACGTGTCCCGCGTCGGTCAATGGCATCGTAGGCTTCAAACCCACCGTGGGCCTGATCAGCCGCACCCATGTTGTGCCGATCAGCCACAGCCAGGACACCGCTGGCCCGATGACCCGCAGAGTCGGCGATGCCGCACTGCTGATGAACGCGCTGGCAGGCAGCGATCCGGCTGATGCGGCCACGGCTGAGGCCGACAAGCGCAAGGCCGATTTCACCACCGGCCTCGCCACCGCCAGCCTTAAAGGCGTGCGTCTGGGCGTGTTGCGCAAACAGGCAGGCAGCCATCCGGGTTTGCTGGCGCTGTTTGACAAGGCACTGGCCGATCTCAAGGCCGCGGGTGCAGAACTGGTCGAGATCGATTACACTGTTCCGCCCGAAATGGGCCGCGATGAATTCACCGTGCTGCTCTATGAACTGCGCGAGGATATGGGGGCCTATTTGCGTTCCACCCCTGCCGCAAAAGGGCCGAAATCGCTGGCCGATCTGATCGCCTTCAACAAAGCCACGCCTGCCGAATTGCGCTGGTTCGGCCAGGACGTGTTCGAACAGGCCGAAGCGACCACCGACAAACCCGCCTATGAAGCAGCGCGCGCCAATTCGCTGAAACTGGCAGGGGCGCAGGGTATCGACAAGTTGCTCCACGACAACCGCATTGCCTTCCTGATCGCACCGACCGAAGGCCCGGCTTGGCCGATCGATCTGGTATTGGGTGATCACTTTGTCGGTGTGGGCGCAGGCAACCTTGCTGCCATCGCCGGATACCCTCACCTGACAGTGCCGATGGGTTCGGTCGAAGGCTTGCCCATCGGCCTATCGTTCATGGGCGCAAAGTGGAACGACAAGGCCGTGCTGGAAGCCGGTGCCGCTTATGAACGCGCGCGAACCGCCACAGTACCCGTGCCAAGCTTCAAGCGCTGGGGCGAATAGCAGGCAGGACTCAATCCGCCCTGCCGGCCTCCCGCAGGGCTTCGAGCGCATCGAATTGCGATTGCAGTGCGTGATGGCGCGCCTTGGCTTGGGCGATGCGGGCGCGCTCTTCGTCTTTGCGGCGGCTTTTATCCAAACGGATAAGCCAGTTCCCGGCATCGCGCAGCCAATGGCCGATGATGTCAAACAGACCCTGCCCGCGCACCGGGGCCAGCGCTTGTCCGCGCGCGATGGGTTTGTCAGCCACCGCTGTCACGGGAGCGCGGGGTGGTGGCGCAGGCACCGGCACTTCCGCGATTGGCATAGGGCGCATTGCAAGCGCACGGTCGAGCAGGTCATGTGTCAGCATCGCGGCGGGTTTATCCTTTGCAAGGGTTGCCCCGGCGGTGACCGGAGGAAGCGTGGCGATGGGGTGCCTATGCGGCCCCGGTTTGAGCGCCATTCGCGCCCCCTTTTTACCCCGGCCCGATTTGGGTTTTGCCGCCTTCGCTTTGCCCGCAGCGATCTTGGACGACGGCGTCGGCCGAGTACAAACGCCGGTCGCGGGCGCAGCAATTTCGGGCCATGGCACTGCTGTAATCATCGCGCCGCGCGGCGGGGGCACGATCAAGCCTGTCGGAAAAGCAGGCGGATTCGCCGACCTCAGCATGAATGCCGACTCTGCTTTTGGATGAGGCCCGCGCTTTGGCATCTTGCCCTTGTTGCGCGGTTTGGAAGCGACGCGATTACGAACCGTGTGCATGGCAGTTCCCCGTATATCAAGGGTTCTTGCCTTTGGATTCTGACACAACACGGGGGTGCCGCGAATCGTGAAACCGCTCCGGTTCGGACGAACCAGCAGATTTCTTAACAACTTACGAATTCATACGGCGCACAACTGCGTATTTTTGGCCCGAAAAGCACAACGGCCCGGCATGCAAAAGCACGCCGGGCCGTCTGATATCCCGCCCCGTCAGGCAGGATCAATCCGAAATGGATCAGCCTTCAGCCTTCTTCTTGGGCGCGGCCTTCTTCTTTGGAGCAGGCGCTTCCTCTGCGGCAGGAGCTTCTTCTGCCGCAGCAGCCTTCTTCTTCGGAGCAGCCTTCTTGGGCTTTTCTTCAGCAGCGGCTTCTTCAGCAGGAGCTTCTTCAGCCGGCGCTTCAGCAGCAGCCTTCTTCTTGGGTGCAGCCTTCTTGGCAGGCTTGGCTTCAGCAGGCGCAGCGCCGTCTTCCGCTTCGATCGCGGCTTGCAGCTCTTCCTTGGTCACTTCACGTTCCGTGACTTCGGCCTTGTCGAACAGGAAGTCGACGACCTTGTCTTCGTACAGCGGTGCGCGCAGTTGCGCAGCGACCAACGGTTCGGAACGGACGTATTCGGCAAAGCGCTGGCGGTCTTCTTCGCGGTACTGCTGCTGGGCCTGACGGATCAGCATTTCCATTTCCTGCGCGGTAACCTGAACGCCATTGGCTTGGCCGATTTCCGAAAGGAGCAGGCCCAAACGCACGCGGCGTTCGGCGATCTTGCGGTAATCGTCCTTCTCGGCTTCGATTTCCTTCAGCGCTTCTTCAGGGTTTTCTTCGCCCTGTGCTTCTTGCTGAAGCTGCTGCCAGATCTGTTCGAATTCAGCCTCAACCATCGAAGGCGGCACGGCGAAATCATGACCGGCGGCAAGCTGATCCAGCAGCGCGCGCTTCATCTGGGTGCGGGTCAGGCCCGCAGTTTCCTGCTCAAGCTGGCCGCGCAGCAGAGTGCTGAGTTGCTCAAGGCTTTCAAGGCCGAGCATCTTGGCGAATTCGTCATTGGCTTCGAATTCACCGGCAACCTTCACCGCCTTCACGGTGATGTCGAAAGTGGCTTCCTTGCCCTTGAGGTTTTCCGCCGGGTAATCTTCGGGGAAGGTTACGTTGATGACCTTTTCATCGCCAACCTTCACGCCGACAAGCTGCTCTTCAAAGCCCGGGATAAAGCGGCCAGCGCCCAGTTCCAGCGGGGTATCTTCAGCAGCGCCGCCTTCAAAGGCCACGCCATCAACCTTGCCGAGGAAATCGATGATGATCTGGTCACCATCCTTGGCGACGGCACCTTCTTCGGCATCGGTGAACGACTTCTGGCCCTGCGCGATGCGGCCAATGGCTTCGGTCACCTGCTCTTCCGTCACCGGAACGACCAGCTTTTCCAGCTTCAAGCCGTCAAGCGAGGGGGTTTCAACCACGGGCAGAACTTCGAGTTCCACCGTCAGTTCTGCGTCCTTGCCCACGTCATAGCCATCAGCCATGGCAACGGCGGGCTGCATCGCAGGGCGCAGCTTGTGTTCTGCAACCAGCTTGTCCATCGCATCGCGGATCGAGGTTTGCAGCGCTTCTTGATGAAGCTGCGCGCCATGCATCTTGCGCACGAGGTTTGCTGGCACCTTGCCGGGGCGGAAGCCGGGCATCTTGATCTGCGGCGCGATCTTCTTGACCTCACCTTCAACCCGCGCGGCGATATCGCCCGCAGGGATGGTGACGGTGTAGGCGCGCTTCAGGCCTTCGTTGGTTGTTTCGACGATCTGCATCCTGATCCAACTTTCATCAATATCACGCGCGCCCCAAGGCGCAGCAAATTCCGTTTCAGACTCTGGCGCGCGGTCTGGTGCGGGCGAAGGGACTCGAACCCCCACATCTTGCGATGGCAGGACCTAAACCTGCTGCGTCTACCAATTCCGCCACGCCCGCATCCGGCAAATAGAGAGCGGTGCCCCTATCCCAGCCTTTCACAAAGGGCAAGCACCTTGGATTTTCCTTGTGGAACCGGGCACCATAGGAGGGCGTTTATGGAGATATATGATCGATTTGAGGACGCATACCATGGCCACAGCCCCCGAAATCCACCAGCCCGACCGAATCGCCCCCCAATCCCCGCCGGAATCACCGCCGGTGACGCAACCTGATGAGATCCCCCCGGTAATCCAGCCGGATGAGACGCCCCCAATCGAGCCGGACCGCATTGATCCGGGCAGTCCGCCCGGAATAGTGCCTACAGCGCCCGATTGATTCGCTATGGCTTGGCGCTCCGCCCCGGTTGCCATATGTTGCAGGCATCCATCCGGGAGATCGCCATGTCCGATGCTTTTGCGCCCGTGTTCACAGCTTTGCGCGCCATGATGCTGGATCAGGCGTCCGGCATGACGGTCACGCAGGATGCGCCCGGCCATCTGGTGATGAAAACGCCGTGGAATGAACCGGGCAAACAGGAACCTGCGTGGTTCGGCATGGTGCAGATCAAGAAGGCCTATGTTTCATGCCACCTGATGCCGCTCTATGCCCTGCCCGCCCTGCTGGCTGATGCATCGCCCGCGCTGCTGAAACGCATGCAAGGCAAAAGCTGCTTCAACTTCAAGAAAGACGAGCCGGACCTGTTCGCCGAACTGGCCACGCTCACGCACCGCTGCGCCAAAGCTTACGCCTCTCCCACCGATGCCACGCCGCATTAGAGCGCTTTCCGACCAATCTGGCTCACCGTGACGGAGCCGATTTTGGCCGAGTGCCAGGATTGAGGAGGGAGCCATGCCGTCGCATAGTGACCGACGATAGACGCAGCAATCGGCCAAAAGGGGCCCGCCCCGTAGGGGTTGATGCAGGAAGCCCCTCGGACTGCGTTACCTTGCTTGGACGGGCAACCAGCCCGCCCTGCGCAAGGCTCCTTGCCGAGCGGCTTCCTGCGTCAATCACGGTGAGCCAGATTGGTCGGAAAGCGCTCTAAAGGTTTTGGTGAACGCCCCGATGGAGAATAGGCTCCTGCCCAAGGAGTACGCATCATGACCTTGAAGATCGCCGCCACCCGTCTGGCCGCCGCCCTGTTGGCCATCGGCACCCCCGCATGCACCCAAGCGGCAAGCGAACCCGCGACCGCCGTAGCCCCGAAATCACCATGGATCGCCGCCGATTTCACCGTGCCGGTTCTGGTACAAACGCCCGGCTTCAAGGTCGTGCCGCTCAGCCCCGCTTTGGTGAAGGTCGATTTTGACGCCTATATGTCGTCCATCGAACACCTGCAAAAGACCTTCACCCGCAGCACCGCCTGGCCGCACGCAGGCATCACCGATGCCGATGCCATGCTGGACATGGAAACCGAACAAGCCCGCTTCAGCAAACGCGAATCCTTCGCCTATTCCGTGCTCACCCCCGATGGCAGCCGTGAACGCGGCTGCATCTATGTATACCCCAGCCCCGTCAAAGGCTACGACGCCATGGTCCGCATCTGGGTAACCAAGGCCGAATACGACGCAGGCTTTGATAGGGAGCTTTATGCGTGGGCGACCAACTGGCTCAAAACAGACTGGCCCTTTGCGAAAGTGGCCTATCCGGGCCGCGCGATTGCGTGGGCTGAGTGGGACGGGTTGGTTGGGGACAAAGAGGCCAATTAAAGGGCGCTTGCCCCTACCCCAATAACCGCGCCAACATCTGCATCAGCCCTAACTTCTCGCCCGCCCCGCTTGGCGGAGCAGCGCGATCATCGCTCACGCACTCAAGGCAATAAGCCCGCATCCCGCCACCGCTGATCAGGCGGCTAACGTCAGCCTCAATCCGCGCCAGCAAGCCCTGTTGCCGCGCAGCCAGCACCCCGGCGAGGTCTTTCGCGCCACTTGCCCGCGCCTCGCCCGTTTCCATCTGTTGCAGGAATTGCGCAATCGGGCTGGCTTCGCTCTGGATATAGGCCGCGTGCCATTCCTTTGCGCCTGCCTTCTTTGCGGCCCATGCCACGGCATCTTCCACGCCGCCGAATTCATCTACGAGACCCAATTGGCGCGCGGTGCCGCCGTCCCAGATGCGGCCCTGCCCGATTTTGTCGATATCCGCCGTGGTTTTGCCGCGCGATTTGGCGACATAGCCGATGAAGCGGGCGTAGGTTTGTTCGACCTGGTTTTGCATTACAGCGGCCACTTGCGGGGTGATGCCGCCGAGCAAGTCGGGCTGGCCCGATAGCGGGGTGGTGGCGACGTGTTCGGTCGTCACGCCATATTCGGGCAAGGTCGCCTCGAAGCTGGGGAACACCGCGAACACGCCGATGGAGCCGGTGATCGTGGAGGGTTCGGCAAAGATGCGCTGGGCAGGCGTTGATACCCAATAGCCGCCGCTGGCCGCCGTGCTGCCCATCGATACGGCAATCGGCAAGCCCTTGGCCTTGACCCGTTCCACCGCCGCGCGGATGCGTTCTGATGCCAGCACCGAACCGCCGGGCGAATCCACCCGAAGGACGAGCGCTGCGTAATCATCGCTTTTGGTGACGCCATCGATCAAAGCGGCAATCCGATCTCCGCCGGCCACGCCGGGGCCAGCATCGCCATCGACGATTTCACCCGCGACAGTAACAACCGCCACGGCCTTGCCCGATTTGGGCGCGGGCTTATCGGCGAGATAGACGCCAAGTTCGGTGCCCTTAAACGCCCCCAACCCGCCATCACCATCCGCCCCGACCAGTTCGGCCACGCGTTGGCCAAAAGCGATGCGATCTCCCACGCGGTCAATCATGCCTGATTTTACCGCCGCTTGCGCGGCATCGCCGCCCGCATCGGCCACCCATTTGGCCGGATCGGTGATGGCGGGCGTGTAATTGGCTTTGGGCCGCGCGCGCTTCACATCGTCCTGCCAGTTTTGCCAGACTGCTTGCAGCACCGCGTTTAACGCATCGCGCGATTCAGGCGAAGAATCGCTGCGGATGTAAGGCTCCACCGCGCTTTTATAGGTGCCAACTTTAAAGACGTTGGCTTTGACCTTCAGCTTATCGAGCAGGCCCTTATAGAACAGCATCGTGCCGCCCGGGCCGCTGATCGCAACGCCGCCCATTGGATCAATCCACGCCTCGGTGGAATGCGCGGCCAACTGAATCGCATCGTCGGTATAGATCAAGGAGCGCACCAGCACCGGCTTTTTGGCGGCGCGCACTTTATCGAGCGCAGCGCCGATATTGGCGATTTGCACGCCCGACCCGCCGGAGAACTGTTCGAGATCAAGCACGACAGCCTTGATCCGCTTGTCCGTGGCGGCGCTTTCAATCGCGCGCACCAGATCGCGTTCCACATATTCGGGCGCGGGCGCATCGCCAGAAAGCAACAGCGATGTTGGCGATAATTGGGCGGCTTCTTCAACGATTCCACCATTCAGCGCCAAATAGAGCGCGCCTTCGCGCACCATGCCCGGGCTGGGTCGCGCGGTAAGCGCCGCGTAAAGCACTGCGAAAAACAGCAGCAGAAACAAAAGGACCAAGCCATCTTTGATGGCGACGAGGATCTTCCAGACCGAACGGGCAAAGCTCATGCGTGCAACTCTATTGTGGACGAGTGCACAATGCCAGCAGGAAACCGCTTGAGCGCAGCCGACCTGACCTCTAGGGAACTTGGTTTAATGCAAAGCGCTAACCTTCCACAGGCAGGCCGTTACCCGACGGGCGGCCTTGCTTTCCCGCACCGCGATCTGACCGGCATCGGCCAGCTTGCCCGCCATGAAATCCTCTATCTGCTCGATGAAGCAGAGCAATGGGTCGACCTCAACCGGCAGAGCAAGAAGAAGACCGATCTTCTGGGCGGCCTTACGATCATCAACGCCTTCTTCGAAAACTCCACCCGCACGCTGCTTTCGTTTGAGATTGCGGGCAAGCGTCTGGGCGCAGATGTGGTCAACATGCACGCCGCCACCAGCAGCGTGAAGAAGGGCGAAACGCTGATCGATACGGCGATGACATTGAACGCCATGCGCGCCGATGCCATCGTGATCCGCCATGCCAGTTCCGGCGCGGTGCGGCTGATCGCCGAAAAGGTCGATTGCCCGGTCTTGAACGCAGGCGATGGCCAGCACGAACACCCGACGCAGGCCTTGCTCGATGCGCTGACCATGCGTCATGCGCTGAAACTGCCGATTGGTAGCGACCTCAATGGCCTGAAAGTGACGATTTGCGGCGATATCCTGCACAGCCGCGTCGCGCGCTCGAACATCCTCAGCCTGACCGCGCTAGGCGCAGATGTGCGCGTATGCGCCCCGCCCGCGCTCATGCCCGAAGAAGTGGACGTGATGGGCGTTACGCCGTTCTATGATTTTGATGCCGCGCTAAAGGGCGCGAACGTGGTGATGATGCTGCGCTTGCAGCAGGAGCGCATGAGCGGGCAGTTCATCCCCTCCCCGCGCGAATACCGCCACTTGTATGGCCTCACCCCCGAACGTCTGGCCAAGGCAGAGCCTGATGCCTTCATCATGCACCCCGGCCCGATGAACCGGGGAGTCGAGATCGATTCCACCGTGGCCGATCATCCCACCCGCAGCCTGATCACCACACAGGTGGAAATGGGCGTGGCAATCCGCATGGCCTGCCTTGAAGTGCTGACGCGCCGGACGCGCCAGGTACCCGGCTGGGAAGCACAAGGAGCAGCGGCATGATCGCACCGCCCCTTACCATCACCGGCGGCAAACTGGTTCTGCCCACGGGCGAGCCGCAAACAGGCGCCATCCGCTGCGAAAATGGCCAGATCGTTGCAATGGGCGACGTGACGCCGGTGGATGGCGATACCGTGTTCGATGCCAAAGGCGCGCTCGTCGCCCCCGGCCTTGTCGATCTGGGCGTCTTCGCGATTGATAAGCCCGCGTTCCACTTTGGCGGGATCACGCGCGCCGCGCTGATGCCCGATCAAGGCCCGCCGCTCGATCACCCCGCCCGCGTGCGGTTCGCCGCTCAATCGGGCAAGCCGGACTTGTGGGTCCACCCGCTCGCCGCCGCAACGCGCGGGCTTGAAGGCAGCGAACTGGCCGAACTGGCGCTGATGCGCGATGCGGGCGCAAAGGCGGTCGCCACCGGCCGCACCTGGATCAGCGATTCGGGCGTGATGCTGCGCCTGTTGCAATATTGCGCGATGCTCGGCCTCGTGGTCGTCACCCATGCTGAAGACGCGGCAATCACCGGCAAGGCCGTGGCCACTGCAGGCGAAGTCGCCACACGGCTGGGTCTGCCCTCTGCCCCCGCCGAAGCCGAGGCCCTCGCAGTATCGCGCGACATTGCGCTGGCCGAGCTATCAGGCGCGCATGTCCATTTCCGGCAGGTAACCACCGCCCGCGCCCTTGATCTGGTGCGCGCAGCCAAAGCGCGCGGTATCCGCATTACAGCGGGCGTCACGCCTGCGCACTTCATCCTGTCAGACCTCGAACTGGTCGGCTTCCGCACCTTCTGCCGCCTCTCGCCCCCGCTGCGCCGCGATTCCGATCGCAAGGCCGTGATCGCCGCGATTGCCGATGGCACGATTGATGTGATTGCATCCGGCCACGATCCGCGCGGGCCGGAGGACAAGCGCCTGCCCTTTGCCGATGCCGAACCCGGCATGGCAGGCGCAGAAACGCTGCTGCCGCTCACGCTCACGCTGGTGCGTGATGGCAAAATCTCGATGGCGCGCGCATTTGAATTGCTCGCCACCAATCCGGCAAAGCTGCTGGGCGTATCCGCTGGCAAGCTTGAAGTGGGCGCAGAGGCTGACTTCGCCATCGTCGATCCTGTCCGCCCTTGGGTCGTCAGTTCCGATAAAATGGCAGCCGCTGCGGGCAACACCCCGTTTGATCGCCGCCCCGTTGAAGGCCGCGTCACCGCCCTGTTCAAGGGCGGCGCACAGATCGATTAAAACAGATCGGGCGCAGGCTCCTGTTGGAAGCCCGCGCCCGTTCCCTCTCAAACTGGTTCAGGGTCAGCGCTTGGCCATGCGCGAAGTGACGGCGCTCTGACCCGGCAGGTTCGTCTTGCCCACATCGCGCAGCACCAGACACGGCCCGCCATTGGCCTTGACCGAACCGCACAGCGATGTCGCCGCAGCAAGGCCGGAGAAGCCCGCTGCGCGTACCCGCCACAGCGTCTTGCCGTTGACGGTCACTTTGGTGGTCACGTTGCGATAGCTGGCCAGCGCCGGATTACGTGCGGCAAAATGCCGCCAGGCGCGGCGTGCGCCCTCGGCACTTGCGAACGCGCCCAACTGGACGCCGTGCGGGCTCTTGCCAACCGAAGCAGGAACGGCCTTGGTCGCAGGGGCGGCTGTCTTGACCGGCGGCTTCTTGACCAATTGTACTTTGGGTGTCGCAGCCTTGCTCACCGCAGCCTTGGGAGCCGGAGCCTTATAAACCGGAGCCTTATAGGCAGGGGTGGACGCAGGCAGATCAATCAGCGCCAATTGGCCTTGCAGCGGCTGCGACGAGGCATCGGCGAGGGATGGTTCGACGCCTACAGACTCATCCAGCGGCGCCAGTTCCGATACGACAGCCTGCGCCAGCGGTTCAGCGCGTGTCGCGGCGTCTGCCGAAAGCTGCATCGTCGTTGGGAAATTGGCCAGCGCCAGCGCGGTCGGCTGCCCACTATCGGCGCGCAGGGGCACAGAAAGCAGTTCGGCCACGCGTTCGCGGGTCAATTCACGCTGGCCCATCATCGCCCATGTTTCCATGCGCCCGCTAACATCAGCCGCAGGCAAGTCTTGCGCGGCCATCGCACGGGCCTCACGCCACTGGCCGGAAAGCGCATAAGCCAAAGCCAGATTCTGGCGAATTTTCACGGTGTTTTCGCCACCGCGAATGGCATCGGATAGCACCGCAACGCCCTGTGCCGGCTGCCCGGCCAACGCCACAGCCAGACCATAGTCGGCAGGCGCGAGGCTATCTCGATAGGAATTGAGCGTATCGATCGCTTCGGGATGGCGGCCCAGTGCAATGTCGGCCAGTGCAAGGCTCAGCGCTGTACGGTTGCTATCCTCGCCCAGTTCCATCGCTTCGTCATAGGCTTGGCGCGCCGATTCAAACCGGCCCGATTTGAGATAGGCATTGCCCAGCAACACCCGGTAGGCTGCATTGCGCGGATCGGCCAGCACAGCCTTTTCGGCATTTTCGACGGCCTGCTTGATATCGCCCTTGGTCATTGCCTTCTCGGCGGACGCCACAAATTTGCCAGGTCGGATCGCGCCCGTGGCGCAGCCCGTCAACACGCCTGCGGCCAGCACTGTAGACAAAACCAACCGCACATTACGGCTGGGGACGAAGGTGGCAAAGAGGTTGCTCATTCTCGGGGTTCCTTCAGGCAATCAGTTGCGCGTAGCGCGCCGGGCGATCGTTTCGATCCCGGGTTGATCTGCGAGAAATCGGTCGAGCGCCTCGATCAAGACCGACTGGGCACTGCGCGATTGCAACGTGCAGGCCAGACGGAGGCGCAGATGGCGATATTGGTCGAGCCGCAGCGTAAACGCGGCCTTGCGGCCTTCGGCCAGCGCGGAACGCACTTCCTTGCCCGCTTTCGTGCGGCGCACGGGCGGCATGGCGGTAACGGCGGTAGCCAGCGTTTCAAGCTGCTGGACGATCACAGGTGCTTCGGCAGATGGGACGGACGCATCCTCACCCAGATCGTTCCAGCCAAGATCGTCAGATGCCGCGACAGACGCAGTCTCCCCCATGCTGATCAGCACGCGGCGGTGCTCATCGGCGCTCAGCGCCAGTTGCGGGCGCATCGCTGGGCGGGCAGCGCCTTTGCGGGCCAGCAGACCAGATGACAGTGCGGCAAGGGGTTTGGCTGCGCTCATCATTCCGCCCTCAAGAACCCGCAATGCGGCGGCCAAAGCCACCAATCGGGCGTTGCGCGCCACCTGTCATCGGCATGGCAGAGGCCTGTTGCGGCACCGCGAAAACGGTGCGGCGGAAATTCTTTTCAAGCCGTTCCGAAACATATGTCCACAAAACCGCCACTTCAGCGGCCGATTTGCTGCTCGGATCACATTCCATCACCGTGCGCCCATCGATCATAGAGGCCGCAAAATCAGTGCGTTGGTGCAAAGTTACCGGAGCCACTGTGCCATGCTGCGAAAGCGCAACTGCGGCCTCTGACGTGATACGCGCCTTGGGCGTTGCAGCATTCACCACGAAAATCAATGGCTTGCCCGCGCGATCACACAAATCCACCGTGGCCCCGACGGCGCGCAAATCGTGCGGGCTGGGTCGGGTTGGCACAACAATGAGTTCCGCAACTGCGATAACCGATTGAATAGCCATAGTAATCGCTGGCGGTGTATCAATGACGGCCAGTTTGAAACCTTGCTGACGCAAGATCGCAAGATCGCTGGCAAGACGGGCAACGGTAGTTTGGGCAAAAGCGGGGAATTCGGCTTCACGCTCATTCCACCAATCCGAAAGCGATCCTTGCGGATCGATATCGATCAGAACAACAGGTCCGGCGCCCGCCCGCTGGGCTTGGACGGCGAGGTGCCCGGACAAGGTTGTCTTGCCCGATCCACCTTTCTGCGATGCCAATGCCAAAACGCGCAAAACCTGAACCCCTGCTCAAATCATAAATTTGTGCGTCGAGGATTCGCAGATTGGCCTAAAATTTTAGTTAAGATTTTGGCACAATCGTATAAAAGGCAAGCAGGCTTCGCACCGGGATGCCTAATGCCCGGTTTTTAGCAGTCACGGCCTACCTTGAAGGTTAATATTCAGGCGCTAATACTTTGCTAACGCTTTGTTGACTATAACACGGACTTGTAAGAACCGGTAAATGATCGGCACTATATGGGTAGCGGGATAGACCACATTCGCCTCATGTAATTCACGGCACGAAATCAGGGACGGACTTTCAAATCATGGCACGCTTGACATATGCAGCAGGTTTGAAGGCTGCGCTTGTGGCATCGGGACTGGTGCTGGCCGCCACACCTGCGCTTGCCGATGTAAAAGCGGGCGTCGATGCCTGGTCGCGCGGAGATCATGCACTTGCCGTGAAAGAATGGATGGGCCCAGCCGCCAACGGCGATCCCGATGCCCAGTTCAATCTGGGCCAGGCGCACAAATTGGGCCGGGGCGTGCCGCAGGATATCAAACGCGCCGAAGCCTGGTATCGCAAAGCTGCCGAAAACGGCCACATCAAGGCTGCTGACACGCTAGGACTGCTGCTGTTTCAGGATGGCCGCAAAGCAGATGCCGTGCCGTTCTTGCAGGCATCGGCCGAACGCGGCGATCCGCGCGCTCAGTATATCATGGGCATTGCCCACTTTAACGGCGACGTCGTCGGCAAAGACTGGGTCCGCGCTTATGCTTTGATGAGCAGGGCTTCGGCATCCGGCCTTGAACAAGCCACACGCGGCCTTGGCACCATGGATGGGATGATCCCGCTGGAACAGCGCCAACTTGGCGTTTCGCTGGCAGGAGAGCTTGAGCAACGCGCCAAAGCGGCCCAGTCCCAGCAATTTGCCGCCGCCGATCTTGGCGTGAACGCCACGCCCACCGCACCGATCCGCAGCGCCCAGACCAACGCTGCCATCCAGAGCACAGACCTTCCGCCATCCACGACGAACGGCCCACGACTTGCGTCAGGCCCGGTTACCGCTGGTGCCGATTTCGCCAATCCAGTGGTGATGACACCGCCCAAACGCATTCCGGTACCAGCCGCTACGCCGCCAAAGCCCGTCGCAATTGCGGTGGCCAAACCGGCTTCGGTGACGCCTCCTGCTGCCAAAGGCAACTGGCGCGTCCAGCTTGGCGCGTTTGGTGTGAAGAGCAACGCCGACGGACTTTGGGCCAAAGTGCGCAACCGTCCTGAAATAGCAGGACACAACCGGATTGATCTGCCGTCGGGCAGTGTCACGCGAGTGCTGGCAGGTGGCTATACCTCGCAAGCCGATGCTAACAAGGCCTGCTTGGCGCTCAAGTCTGGCGGGTTTACATGTCTGGTGGTACAGCCTTAACGGCTTGATTATACCAACGTCCTATCCCCGCATCGAAGCGGTCGATTTCCTGCGCGGCGTGGCCGTGCTGGGCATTCTTGCGATCAACATTACCGGCTTCTGGGGACCATCACTCGCCACCTTTTCGCCCGCGATCCCGCAGATGGAACCGGGGGGCGCTGCGTGGTTCAGCGTGGCTTTTGTGGTGTTCGAAGGCAAAATGCGCGCGCTGTTCAGCCTGCTGTTCGGGGCGAGCATGGTGCTGTTTGCCGATGCCGCCGAGCGCGCAGGCGCCAATCCCGATACCGCGCAATTGCGGCGGCTGATGTGGCTGGCGCTGTTCGGTTATTTGCATTTCGCGCTGCTGTGGTGGGGCGATATCCTGTTCACGTATGCGCTGAGCGGGATGGGTGCATTGGCGCTGCGACGGCTTGCGCCGGTGCAATTGCTGGCGATTGCACTGCCGTTCTATGCCGTTACGCAATTGATGGCAGCGTTTGTTGCGCTTCCGGGCGTTTTTATCGAACAAGCCGTGCTGGCGGGCGTTGGCTCGCCTGCCGATATTGCCGAACAAGCAGGGATGATGGTCCGCATCGGCCAATCCGTCAGCGATGACACCGCCATTTTACAAGCGGGCTTTTTGCAAGCCATCAGGCTGAAGCTGACCATGATCCCACTGCACCCGCTCAACGTCGTGCTTTCCACATTCACCGAAACCATGCCGCTGATGCTCATCGGCATGGCCGCGTTACAGGGCGGCTTTTTCACCACATGGTCGCGGCGGAAGATGGCGTGGCTGGCGGTCGTCGGCATCGCATCAGGCGCGCTGCCAACGGTGCTGGCGCTGCAATGGCTGGCTGCGCACGATTGGCCGCCGCGCGCAATGTTTGCCGCGATTGAACACGGCATGGCCTTGCCGCATCTGGCGATGGCCGCAGGCTATGGCGCGCTGTTGATGCTCGTGTTTCCGCAGGTTCAAAGCAGCCTGCCGGGCCGTGCGCTAGTGGCCGCGGGGCGCTGCGCCTTCACCAATTACCTTGGTACAAGCGTGCTGATGGGCGCAATCTTTTGCGGCTGGGGATTGGGCCTTGGGCCAGAGGCACCGCGCGCGTGGCTGCCCGGCTTTGTCCTGCTCGGTTGGGCAGCTATGCTCGCATGGCCGCAATGGTGGCTTGCGCGCTTTGCCCAAGGTCCGCTTGAAGCCCTATGGCGCAAACTGGCCCTGCCCCAAAGTGAGCGGCCCCCAAAGTAACCAGCCAAGCCGGGACCAACACGCTTAGTTAACCCCTGTAAACTATGTTTGGAAACCGGTCCGCACGCCCGCGTCCCGGCACGGGACAGCGCGTTTTGCAGACTCGCATGGCCGCGCGCGAAGGCTTATCCGGGTGAAGCGAAAGGAGAGATGCTGAAATGACGAAGCAACCAAGCCTGTGGAGCAGCCGCTGGGTCCGCGTACCTCTGGGTTTTGTCGCCACATCTGCTGCCTCGCTACTCGCGTTCTATGCCGGCCACGATATCGCCGAGATGGCATTCGGCAACGGCACCGCAAAAGCATCGGTGGTGAAGGCCGAGGCGCCGTTCGACATCGTCGCAGCCCCCAACCCCGCAAACCCTACGCTGGCGGTAGCGCCCGCCGCCGCAGTTGCCCCGCCCGCCGATAGTCCATTCATCGTCAAATCAATCCTGCCGATCAACGAGCCAATCAAGTTCGGCAAGTTCTATTGGGATGAAACCCGCGCGCCTGCCACCGGCCCGCTTGTGGTAACGGTAGACCTGACCGCGCGTGTCATCAGCGTATTCCGCGATGGCCATGAAATCGGCGCAGCAGCGATCCTCAAGGGCTATGGCGAGAAGCCCACCCCCACCGGCATTTTCCCGATCACCGAGAAAGACGCTGATCACGTCTCGAACATCTATGATGCCCCCATGCCGCACATGATGCGCCTAACCAATGATGGCGTAGCCATCCACGGCAGCAAAGTTCAACTGGGCTATGCCACCAATGGCTGCGTCGGCGTGCCCGATGATTTCGCCGCCAAACTGTTCAAAGTGGCCAAGCTCGGCGACAAAGTGATCATCACCGATGGCAAGAAAATGTCCGTCGGCGATCCGATTCTGGCCGGTGAACACGCGCTTTAGAGCGCCCGTGCACAACCTCTGGATTGCTTCCCAGCGCTCTCAATGACGAGCTCAAAGCACTTCATACCCCTCACCCAGCGCCTCTTTCAGCTTGTCCAGCGCCTGCGCCTTCAACTGGTGCACGCGCGGGATGCTGACGGTGAGCACTTCGGCGATCTCGGCAAGGTTCAGCTCTTCCACGAAATACAACTGGATGATCATTTGCAAGCGTTCGGGCAAACTGCCGATAGCCGCCGCCACACCCTCGCGCATTTCCTGATCGGCCAGCATGGCAAAGCTGTCCGGGCGATCATCGGCAAAGGCCGCATTGCTGTCGGAATAGGCATCGTCGATATGTTCGAACCGCAAGGGTTCATCCGCCGCACGCTGATCGGCCAACTGGTTTTCGGTCATTCCCATCGAAGCGGCGAGCTCCGCCTCGCTGGGCGGACGGCCCAGTTCGGTTGAAAGGGTCGCGGTCTTTTCGCGCAGCGCCCGCCGGCGTTCGGTGGCAGAGCGTGACAGAGGCGTTGACCGCCGTACCAGATCGACCATCGCCCCGCGCACGCGCAGTTTGGCATAAGCGGCAAAGCCGTCCTCGGTCGGGCCGGAATGTTTTTGCGAACATTCTGTCAGCGCAACCAGCCCCGCCTGAATCAAATCCTCCAGCTCTATCCCGGCGCGGCCAGAGCCGTGGACGTGCCACGCCAGACGTTTGACCATCGGCAGAAACCGCCTTATCCGGTCGCTGACTTCGTCCTTTTTATAAGCCTGTGCGGCGGCGAAACTGCGTGGATCGTGTTTCATGCGGCAATTCCCTCAGGGATCGGCATCGCTGCGCTCTCTTGTTGGGGCGCTTCGCCGCCGATGACCGAGATAACCTCGATCGGCTGCGAAGGCGGGAGTTCGGATATGGAAAGGACAAGGCATTGCGGCGCGCGCTGGCGCAGCAGTGCCGCCAGCGGACGGCGCGCGCGCGGCTGGACGATCAGCGCAATCGGCGGCGCTGCGGGGCCACGCTCGGAAATGATCGCAGAGATACGTTCACCAATGCCGCGCGCCAGATCGGGTTCGATCACCGGCTGGCCCGTGGATGGATCGTGCATCCCCGATACGATCATCTGTTCAAGGCCCGCTTCCAGCGTGACCACAGGCAGACGCTCATCGGCGGCGCAAATGCGCCCGATCACCATCTCGCCCAGCGAAGCGCGTAGCAGATCAACCAACCGGTCGTGATCCGTGGTTTGCTGCAAGGCCTGGCTCAAGGCCGACAGGATCGGGATCGGATGACCAATCGACAGGCCGTCATCCAGCAGCGCATGGAACAAGCGAGTCAGCGCACCCAATGACATCGGCGCAGGATGGATCGTTTCGACCAGCCCAGCCGAGCGCTCTTTAACGCCCTCAAGGATCGCCTTGACCTCATCGGGGCCAAGCAGCGCCGATGGCCGGTCACCGAGCACCTGATTGAGATGGGTGGCGATGACCGTGCTGGCATCGACCGTCAGGAAACCCTCGGCGATCGCCAGATCGCGCTGCGCCGGATCAATCCAGATGGCGGGGCAGCCAAAGCTTGGGTCGCGGGTCTTTTCACCGCGCAATCCGTGATCAGAATTGGCCTCGCCCGCATCAATCGCTAGGACCTTATCGGGCCGCATTTCGGCCACGCCAATCGGCACCCCGCCCAGCAAGATACGATAGGCATTGGGGCCAAGCTCCAAGGAATCCCGCACACGGAATTGCGGCACGATAAAGCCGAACGTCTGGCTGAGCTGCTTGCGAACACCGGTAATCCGCGCAACCAGAGGCGATCCGCGCCGCTCATCAACCAGATGGATCAGGCCATAGCCCATCTCGATGGTGACCAGCGTATGGTCGCTCACATCATCAAGCGTGATCCGCGCCGGATCGATAGCGGGCGGTTCAGGGATCACCACCGGCACTGGCCGGTCGGCGCGCTTCTTCAGCGTCCACCACAGCCAGCCGGAAATCCCCGCAGCGGGCAGGAAAATAGTTTGCGGCATGGCCGGGATAAGGCCGACGGCGGTCATGACGACGGTGACCGGCAACCAGATCGCGGGATTGGCGAACTGGCCGCCAATCTGCCCCGCCAGATCGCGGCTATCGGAAACACGCGTGACGATCACGGCCGCCGCGATAGACAGCAACAGCGAGGGCACTTGCGCCACCAGCGCATCGCCCACCGCCAGCGTGATATAGAACTGCGCAGCCTCGGCAGCGCTCAACCCATGCGTGATCATGCCAAGGCAGAAACCGGCGATGATGTTCACGCCAAGGATCAGCAGCGCGGCAATCGCATCGCCCTTCACAAACTTGGACGAACCATCCATCGAACCATAGAAATCGGCCTCGGTGGCAACCTCGCGGCGGCGCGCCTTGGCTTCGTCTGCGGTCATGATCCCGGCGGCCAGATCGGCGTCGATCGCCATCTGCTTGCCGGGCAAGGCATCCAGTGTGAAGCGCGCCGAAACTTCGGAAACACGGCCCGCGCCCTTGGTCACCACGATCATGTTGATGATCATCAAAATCATGAACACGAACAGGCCGACGGCAAAATTGCCCCCGATCAGAAACGCGCCAAACGCCTCGATCACATGGCCCGCCGCCGCGCCACCTTCATGGCCGTTGACCAGAACGATGCGGGTGGACGCGACGTTCAGCGCAAGGCGCAGCAACGTGGCAAACAGCAGCACCGACGGGAACGAGGAGAAATCGAGCGGCTTTTCCGCATTCATCGCCGCCATCAGGATCGCGACCGAAAGCGCGATGTTCAGCACGAAGAACACGTCGAGCATCACTGCCGGGATCGGCACGACCATCAGGACGATGAGCGTCAAAACACCGGACGGCAGGGCAAAAGCGGCGGGAGAGCCAAAGCGTTTGAACACGGATTACAGCCCCAATGCCGAAAGACGGCCATAGGCCTGACGGACATGGGCCGGAGCCGAGCCGCCATCGTTCAACGAAAAGGTCTGGCGCAAAGTATCGGCCATTGATGCGGCAGGCGGCGAGGCAGCGGCAATTAGGGGATTGCCGGAACTTGCCGCCGCGCCCTGGAATTCGCGCGCGATGGGGCCGCCGCTGAACTGCGCTGGCGCCATGGCGGGTGAAATGCCTATCGATGCCGCCCATTGCAGTGCCTCATCGGCTCCGGAGTCCCCGGACGCCCCGGCCATGCGCTTGCGGATCAAGCCCATCACTTCGTTGACAGACCGGGCAACGCCCCTTGCACCATAAAAGGTGGAACGGTTGGCTGCGGCCGCCGCTGGCAGTATCTCGGCGGCGCTTTGGGCAGGGTTGCGATTGAGCGCAGTCAGAAACTTGGACGCACCCTCCGCACCAAAGAAATGCGCCAGATAAAGCTCGGCATGATCGGGTTTGCGGCCCAGCGTGGCGGTCAGATATTCACTGTTATCATTGGCCAGTTCGCCCGCCATTAGCGAGGCGACTTGCGGATCGAACCGCATCGCCAGCAATTGCGCTTTGGCCGCCGGATCACTAACCGATCCGCCCTGGATCAGCTCGCTCGCCCAGCCAAGGCCGTGACTGGCGCCGTGTTTGTCGAGCGTGCGCAGCCATGTTTCGCCGGTAAATTGGTAAAGCCCGCTCGCGCTGGATGTGCGCGCGCGGGCGGTGGGATCAAGGCTCGATTCAAGCTTGGCTTGCGCCATCAGAAAGCCGAAGTCGACGCCTGTCGCCTGTGCAGCACCGGCAATGGCCGAACGCACGTTGGCCCCGGAATCACTCGGCGTGGTCGGGGCACTTGGCATTCTCGTCGGATCGTATGAACTCACGCCTTGTCCCTTCCGTCCGCATCACAGCGGCATCACGGAAGGTGTTCAGCAAAGGCCGTGCCAAATGGCTCAGGCGCTGCGCAAGCGGTGAACTTGCGCGCCTGCACGATAGAGCGGCGTGCTGCCGGTAAGCGCATCAAGCCGCGCCGAAACATTGGCGGCAATCAGGTTGCGCACCCGGCGATTGGCCTCGTTCAGGCGGCGCGCAGAGTCCAGCAGCGCACGGCATTCCTCGTCCACCAGCGCATCGCCGACATCGGCCAAAGTGCCGCACAGCTCTGCCTTGCTTGAAGCGCAGCCCATGATCAGATCAAGGTCCAGTCCGGCAAGCGCGTGCCGTTCTTCCTGCAGCACGGCAAGCATCTGCCGAAGCGTATCGCGCAAGGGCGAGGTCACTTCTGCGCTTGTGCCGGTGACAGGGCGGGCTGTGGTGGTGTTGGTCATCAGGAGGCAGTCCTCAACAGCATTCCGGCAGCAATCATGGCATCGGCGATACGCGCCGGGACCAGCGGGTAGTTGCCCTTTTCGATGGCCTGGCGAATGTCTTTCACCCGCTCGATATCGACAGGTGCAGCAGCGCCGGCATCAAGCGCTGACGAACGCTGGACATTGGCAGCAGGTCCGGCATCGGCAACAGAAGTCGCTTCCGAAGCAACGACAGCAGGAGCCGCTTTGGCAGTGGTGGCAGTTTTGACTTGCACCGGCCCAACCGGACGCGGTGCACCGATTTCAATAGATGACATGGTGACGCTCCTAGCGTTTCATGCATCCAAGAACGGCGATCTAAAGGAAGCTTTAAGGGGCCATGCGGAAAAATTTTGCCGGTTTGTGAAATTTATCCGGCAACCGCATCATTCCACCGGCACGATGACCAGTCCGGGCCGCGACACTTGTGCGCGGATCGGCGTGGCTTTGGCGCTGGTACGCACGCGAATCCACGCGCCCACTGCGCCTGCCTCCATCGCTTCGCCCGATTGGGTCACCGAAAAGCCCTCGCCTGCAACCGCGATGGTAATTGCCTCGCCGCGTGCAACAGCCAGTGGGGCCATCGGGGCAGCGCCTTGCCGCCCATTGCCGGAAACGGCAACAAACAGCCGCCAGCCACCCACATCCGGGCACTGCACCAGCACGTTGTCTTGCCGGTTGCCGTACCATGAAAGCGCCAGCGGGGAATAGCACTGGGCCAGCCGCATCCGGCGGTCTACAGGCAAGTTTGCGCCTCCCGGCACGCCAATGCCCGCGCCGGTAAACGCGGCAATTGCGGCATCTATCGCTACCAGATCGTGGAAACCTCTGGCCTGTGCCGCTGCCGTTGGCACTTGCGTAAAAGCAGCCAGCGCTGTTGCGGCAGCAGTGGCGATGCGGAGGGAAATCTTCATGGGGCGTGTCCGGCAATAGCTTCAGAATGCAGCCATCATCGCAATCATCGTGCCAAAGCCGCTGTAACCACGGCGGTTGCGGGCGGTGTGAACCCCTCGCTCGCATAAGTCAGCGATACGCTGGCACCGGCACGATCACCCGGTTCCACCAGAATACGCGCCCCGCTGGCCCTTGGCCCACCTTCTGCAACAAGCTGGACAGCTTGCGCCACGGCTGCATCGCGCTTCTTGTCGGCAAAGCGCACGATAATCTGCACTTCCAAACGGGGGTCAGCCGCCACTTGCGCCAGCCATTGCGCCAGCGGTGGCGCGCCTTCGCCCGCGCTCCACACGGCCACCGGCTCGGACGTGAACGCCGCGGCAATGGGGGCTGGAGGGACTGGCGGCGGCGGCGCTTTGGGCGCGCTATTGGTCTGGGCGAGCGCCGAGGCGGTCACCAGAAACAGGATCAGCGATAGATCGGCCAGCGCATATTGCCAGCCGGTGCCCGCACGCACGATCATACGTGCTGTCTCTCGCGCGGGACCACCTGCGGGCGCAAAGGCTGGACGCGAGGCGGAACAGCGGATTCAAGCTGCGCAGTCAGCCAATCAATCACGTCCTGCCGTGCGTTCTCCTCTGCCTGCGCGTGGCGTTCCACCATGCGCGCCAGCGGGGCAAGCACCAGATTGGCCAGCAGCAGCCCGTAAAGCGTGGTCATCACGGCAGTAGAGATCGCGCCATTCAGCGCGCTGCTATCCAGCCCGCCTGTGGGCAATTGGCTAAGCGATACCAGCGTGCCGACCATGCCGAACACCGGCCCCAGCTCAGCCGCCTGCGCCAATGTGCGCACGGCCGTATTGGCCGTTGCCATGCGTTGGCGGCGAAAAGTGTGATGGCGGGCGATCAGCGGATCAAGCGAACGCTCGCGGATCAGCGCCTCGGTGCCCTCGTCAAATTCCCGGTCTCCGGTGCTGCGCGGCGTAACCCGCAGCACCCCGTCACGGACGATGGCGGTCACCTGCGGCGCAAGATCGGCCTTGGCCTGTTCTGCGGTAAAGCGCGGATGCCACAGCCCGCCCAAGGCCTGCCCGGTCACAGCCAGTTCGTGCCAGCCTGCGCGCAGCACGGTGGCAAGCGCGGTCCCGCCCAGCACAATAGTGGCCGAGATGCCGTCAATCAGCAGCGGAAGTTGCATGGACCGGGGGTCTCCTCAAGGCAAAGAACGGCAGGCGGCAGGCAAAATTCAGCCCCTTGCCTGCAATTTGCCGCCATCCGGCAATGCTTTGCCGCTTGTGCCCGCCCGCGCCGCGCCCGGCCCCGCATTTGCGCGTTTGGCACAGGGCTTGCTGGAACACCGGCATTACTCCCTCTGGCAAGACCCAAGGTACGATACGATGTCTGAGTCCTTATTCGGCATTCACGGAAAGGCACTGGAACTGCGCTCGCAGCGCATGGGCCTGCTGACGTCCAACATAGCGAACGCGGCAACCCCGGGTTTCAAAGCCAAGGACATCGATTTTGCCACAGCCCTGAAAGCCCGCACCAATGGTGCCAGTGCGGATCAGGCGATGACCGCGGCCACACGCTATCGCATACCGGTGATGCCCAGCCTTGATGGCAACACCGTGGAGATGGCGACCGAACAGACAGCCTTTGCCGAAAACGCGGTGGGCTATTCGGCCACACTCAACTTCCTGCGTGGCCGGGTCGAGACAATCACCCGCGCAATAAAGGGCGAATAAGCCATGCCAAACAATGCACCGCTCAATCTGTTCCAAGTCACCGGTCGGGCCATGTCGGCCCAATTGGTGCGCATGAACGCAGCGGCATCGAACCTTGCCAACGCCGGCACTGTCACCACAAGCGAGGCCGAGGCCTATCGCCCGCTGCGCCCGGTTTTTGCCGAACAGCTCGATCAGGCCAACGGCCTTTCGACGGTGCGCGTCGCAGGCGTCAAGCGTTCAGATGCCACCCCCATTCGCCAGCACGATCCCGGCCACCCGCTGGCCGATGCCAATGGCGATGTCTGGACCGCCCCGGTCGATGAGAACGCCGAGATGGTCGAGATGCTCGAAAGCTCGCGCCAATACCAGAACGTGGTCGAGGCGATGCAAACCGCAAAGCAGCTCATGCTCGAAACGATGAGGATGAAATAATGTCAGTCGCTTCTGTAACCTCCACCTCCGGTGTCACCGGCTCCAAATCCAACACCACCACGGCCAAAGGCTGGGGCGATTTGGGCGCCGAAGATTTCATCAAGCTGCTGACCACGCAGTTGAACAATCAGGACCCGACAGAGCCGGTGGATAACACGCTGATGCTGGCGCAACTGGCCCAGTTTTCCAACTTGTCCAACACCAACGAAATGAAGGAATCGCTTCAGACCATCACCGGTCAGAACGACACCCTCGCGCAGATTTCGGCCAAGCTCGACACGCTGAACAGCACGATCGCCAAGCTTGCGTCCACCCAGACGCCCCCATCCGCCACCGTTTGACCACCTTTCCCGCAGGAGACCCACATGTCCTTTTACACCTCGCTCAACGGCCTCAAGAACGCGCAGACCGATCTTGGCGTAATCAGCCACAACATCGCCAATGCTGAAACAACGGGCTTCAAGAAGAGCCGGACCGAGTTTGCCGATATTGTGGTGGGTAGCGCGTTTACGAACCCGAAGCTGGTCGTGGGCATTGGCGCAGCGGTTGAATCGATTAGCCAAAATTTTGCGCTCGGCCCCATCGAGCAAACCGGATCAGCCCTGGATCTGGCGATCAACGGCGACGGGTTTTTCACCACCAAGAATGTGGTAACCCAAGAAACGCTCTATACCCGCAACGGCAGCATGACCGTAGATGGCTCGGGTTTCATCAGCGATGGCTCGAACAACCGGCTGCAAGTGTTCCCGACAACGACTGCGGGTGTCATCACGTCGCAGACGCCCGTCGACGCACTAATTCCAGCCAGCAATGGCGTTGATGCCAACGGTAATCCTATTGATTTTGCAGGCATTACTGTTGCCGATGATGGCGCGGTAGTTGCATCATATGCTGACGGATCAAACCTGATCATCGGCAAAGTAGCGTTGGCCAGCTTCATCGCGCCGCAGGGCCTGAAGCAAGTGGGTTCGTCCAACTGGGTGGCATCGGGAATTTCAGGCGCGGCAACTTATGGCCAGCCCAGCACCGGTCAATACGGCTCGCTGCTGTCGGGTGCGCTGGAGCGTTCCAACGTGGACATCGCCGAGGAACTGGTGAGCCTGATTACCGCCCAGCGCAATTTCCAGGCGAACGCCAAGGCGATCGATACGGCCACCCAGATTTCGCAGACCGTGATCCAGCTCCAGAGCTAATTCTCTTACTGTTCAATCCTTTAGCTTGAAAGCCGCCCGATGGACCGCCTGATCTACACCGCCTATTCCGGGATGACCGGATCGACCGTGCGCCAGCGCGTGATCGCCAGCAACATGGCCAACGCCCAGACCATCGGCTTTCGCGCCGAGATGCTGACGACCACGCCGATGACGCTGAAAGGCCCCAGCCTTGAAGCACGCGCGATGACCGATGGCGAAGTGCGCGGCTCTTCGATGGCGCAAGGTTCGTTGATCGAAACGGGCAAGCCGATGGACGTGGCGCTAACCGGCGACACCATGCTTTCGGTACAGGCCGACGATGGAACCGAAGCCTATACCCGGCGCGGCGATCTTTCGATCAGCGCAGGCGGCGTGCTGCAAAACGGGGACAACCGCCCCATCATCGGCGAAGGTGGACCGATCACCGTGCCTTTAGGATCGAAGGTCACGATCTCGCCCGATGGCGGGGTGAATGTTGCAAACCCCGAAGCGCCGGATCAGCCGCCGCAGAATGTAGGGCGGATCAAGATCGCTTCAACGACAGGAACCGCCATCGACAAGGGGCTGGACGGCCTGTTCCGTGTCACCGGTGGCGGCGTGTTGCCGCAAGACGAAGAGGCCAAGCTGATGGTCGGCAGTCTGGAACAGTCCAACGTCGATCCCACGCGCATCCTTGTCGAAATGGTCGAGGCGCAGCGCCTGTTCGATATCCGCACCAAAGTCGTCAGCCAGGCGCGCGAGGTGGATGAATCCAGCTCTGCCCTGATGCGCATTTCGTGATTTCAGAAAGGTAAAACCCCATGCCAAGTTCCGCCCTGCACGTCGCCCGCACTGGGCTTGAGGCGCAAGACACGCGGATGCGCGTGATCGCCAACAACCTTGCCAATATCGGCACGACCGGATTCAAACGCGACCGCGCCAACTTTGCCACCCTGGCCTATCAGGACGCCCGCGTTGCAGGCCAGCAGTCCTCGAACGAGACGGCTTATGCCACCGGCCTGAACCTTGGCACCGGCGTTGCGCTTCAGGCGACTACGCGGATCGATACGCAAGGCACACTGCAAACAACCGGCAATGCGCTGGACATGGCGCTGGACGGCGATGGCTATTTCCAAGTCACCATGCCCGGCGGCGTGCTTGCCTATACCCGTGCAGGCAACTTCAGCCGCTCAGCCGAAGGTGTGCTGGTGACCGCGCAAGGCTATGCGCTGAACCCCGCCATCGCGATCCCTGAAGGGGCAAGTGCGATCACGATTTCGCCTGATGGCATCGTTTCGGCAACCGTTGCAGGACAGGCAGAACCTGCCGAACTGGGCCAGATCACCATTGCCAGCTTCGCCAATCCCGGCGGCTTGCGTTCAATGGGCGACAACTTCTTGCAGGAAACCGCAGCCTCGGGCGCGGCGCAAGTCGGCATTCCCGGAGAGCTGGGCCGGGGCCGCATCCAGCAAGGCTATCTTGAAGCCTCGAACGTCAATGTCGTGGAAGAGCTCGTCGACATGATCGAGGCGCAGCGCGCTTATGAGATCAATTCCAAGATGATCTCGGCCGTCGATGAAATGCTCCAGAACGCCAACCAAACGCTGTGATAGACATGAACACCCCCTTCGAGCACCATTTCTCGGGCTATGCATCGTTGCCCCCCCGCCGCCGCAAAAGCGCTCTGCGCGCGATGGTTATAGGAACGCTGGCCACTGCTGCTGTCGTATTCCTGACCGATCCGGCAAACGCCGCGCGGCCCAAGCCCGGTTTCGAACCGACGTTGCCGCAAAACCCTGCGACGGCGCAGCCGCAACCGCCCACCGCCGGATCAATCTTCAACGCGAGCACCGGCTACACCGGCTTTGTCGAAGGCAGGCGCGCGCATCAAGTTGGCGATCTGGTGACGGTCGTGCTGATCGAAAACCTGACCTCTGCCAAGACCGCTGTGGCCCGTACGCAAAAGCAAGGCCAGTTCGCGGTCACCCCCCCCTCGGCGGGGCCACTGTCGTTTCTCAACCCCAATGCCCTTAATGCATCAGGCGGATCGTCGTTCAATGGTCAGGGCAACGCCTTGCAAACGAGCACGCTCGCAGGGGACGTGGCTGTGACCATCGCAGAAGTGCGGGGCAACGGCACCGCGCTTGTCCGCGGGGAGAAGCGCATGATGCTAAGCCAAGGGCAGGAATGGGTACAATTTTCAGGGATCGTGCGCCTTGGCGATATCGATCAGGAAAACCGCATTCTTTCCACCCAGATCGCGGATGCGCGCGTTGAATACACCGGGAATGGCTCGGTCGGACGCGCAAGCCGCGAAGGCTGGTTAAGCAAGTTCTTCAATGCAGTTTCGCCCTTCTAAGGCCTTATGAATATGCTGGTCCGCTTCATTCTGTCCCTGCTCATCAGCTTTGCGGCGCTCTTGCCAGCGCCCGCCATGGCCGAACGCGTGCGCGATCTGGGCGAGTTCCAAGGCGTGCGCGCCAACCAATTGACAGGCTATGGAATCGTCGTCGGGCTTGCAGGCACGGGCGATGACAACCTTGAATATCTGACGCAGGCCATGCGCGGCACCGCCGGGCGGCTGGGCATGCAATTGCCCCCCGGTATCTCCCCGCCCTTAAAGAACGCAGCGGCGGTCATGATTACAGCAGACCTGCCCGCCTTTGCCAAACCCGGCCAACGTATTGATGTAACGGTATCAACCATTGGCAGAGCGAAGTCCTTGCGCGGCGGAGCTTTGATTATGGCCCCACTTTATGGTGCAGATGGCCAGATTTACGCGATGGCGCAGGGCAACCTTGCCGTTGGCGGCCTCGGCATTACCGCACGCGATGGTTCGCAGCTGACCGTCAACGTGCCAACTGTTGGCCGCATCGCCGAAGGGGCCTCCGTCGAACGTGCGGTGTCCTCCGGCTTTGATAGCGGCGAAGTGTTGCGCTGGAACCTGTTCGAAGCCGATTTCCTGACCGCACAGCGCGTGCGCGATGCGATCAACGCGCGTTTCCCGCAATCGGCCACCATCGAAGACGGCATCACGCTGGCCTTGCGCTTGCCTGCGGGCGCAGATTCGCGCGCGACGGCGATGGCATCAATCGAGATGCTGGACATCACGCCTGCCGAAACCGCAGCGCGCGTTATTATCAACAGCCGTACGGGCACTGTGGTAATCAACAACGCGGTTCGTTTGTCCCCAGCTGCGATCAGTCATGGCAGGCTGGTGGTCAAAATCGATGAAAAGAGCCAGGTTTCACAGCCCAATGCGCTTGGCCGTGGTCAAACGGCAGTGACGCCCGCCAGCCAGATCGATGTGGCCGAAGAGGGCAACAAGGTTACCTTGTTCAAGCCCGGCGCTTCGCTGTCCTCGCTGGTCGATGCGCTGAACAAGTTGGGCACAAGTCCATCAGATCTTGTTGCGATCCTTGAGGCGCTCAAACAAGCTGGCGCGCTCAAAGCTGAAATGGTGGTGATCTGATGGAGATCTCCCCCACCACAGCCGCCACCGGTCTGAGCCTTGGCCCCAAGGTCGCCTCCGAGCGCGAGAAGCTGGCAGGCGCTGCCAAGCAGTTCGAAGCGATTTTTCTGCGGCAGATGTTGGCCAGCGCGCGTGCTGCCAGCCTCGACAGTGATGGCCTGTTTGGCCAGATGGACCAGACATTCGTGCAGATGCGCGATGATCGCTTTGCCGAAATCGCATCGAACACCGGCATGCTGGGCCTTGCCAAGCAGATCGAGAACCACCTTGCCGCGCTGCTTCCGCCGGAAGCGGGCGCAAAAGCTGCGACAGCGGAAGGGGGCAAGTAAGCCATGGCGTCTGACCTCCTCTCCATCGCCCGCAGTGGCGCGCTGGCCGCCCGTATCGGGCTGGATGTTACGGCGCAGAACATCGCCAACGCCTCGACCGAAGGCTATGTCAGGCGCTCTGCCCAGATGGCGGAAGTGGCTTCCACTGGCGGTGCCTATCGCATCGGCGACTTATCGCTTTCAGGCGTGCGGCTTGATTCCATCACCCGCAATGCCGATGCGTTCCGGCAAGCCGAAGTGCGCCGAACCGGATCCGATGTGGCACGCGGCACGGCAGAAGCCGCAGGCCTGTCCAACATTGAATCGGCCATCGAACAATCTGGCGTTTATAGCGCCATCGTCGGCTTTGAATCCTCGCTTCAGCAACTGACGCAAGACCCGGTTGATACATCGCTGCGCGCATCGGTCATCGAAAAAGCGCGCACGATGGTGGGCACTTTCCAGATTGCCGCGCAGGAATTGACAGCGGCAGGCGAAGGTCTGCAATTCCTTGCCAGCGACGGGGTGACGCAAGTCAATCGTATCGCCGGGGAATTGGCGCGCACCAACACGCGGCTTTCCCGCGCTTCGGATGCCAGCAGCGACAAGACCTCGCTGCTCGACCAGCGCGACAAGTTGCTCAACCAGTTAAGCCAGTTCGGCAATATCGGCACGACGTTTGCCATCGATGGCACCGTGGCGGTAAAGCTTGGCGGCACAACCGGACGCGATCTGGTAACCGGCGGCAACGCTGTGGCAGTAGCCATGACAACCGCCGCCGATGGCACGGTGAGCTTTGATGTGGGCGGCAATGCCGTAACACTTTCAGGCGGGTCGTTGGCCGGGCAGCAACTGGCGCTGGGCAAGCTGGCGCAATTGAAGCTGGATGTTGACGGGCTGGCCGAAGATATCGTGACCACGTTCAACGCCGCGCAAGCAACAGGCGACGATCTGGACGGCAATCCGGGCACCGACATCTTTTCAGGCACCAACGCCGCAACGATGACGCTTGCGGTTTCCGATGTGCGCAAACTGGCCACCGCGCCGCTGAACGATCCTATCGGCAGCCGCAATGCCGGCAATCTGACGGCCATCCGCAACGCCATCGGCACGCTCAATCCTGCCGACGGGATGGACCAGATCCTGTTCGACATCTCGGGCACATTGGCCGGACGCAACGTAACGCTGGGGGCATTGCAGACCATTGCCGATACCGCAAAAGTGGCGCTTTCAGCGCAATCCGGCGTCGATCTCGATGCCGAAGCGGTCAATCTGGTGCGCTACCAGCAGGCATTTCAGGCTTCGGGCAAAGTGATGCAAGTCGCCTCGGACATTTTCGACACCCTCTTGGGAATTGGGTAAACCGCCATGAGCACGATCTACGGCACATCGACCAGCGCCTTTTACGAACGCTCGCTGATGGATCTCACCGCCTTGCGCAAGCAGGCCGAAGAGACCCAGGCCGAGATGTCGAGCGGGCAGCGCTTGCAGCGTTCGTCCGATGATCCGGTGGCCGCATCACGCCTGCGCCAATTGGCCAGAGCCGAAGCGGTTGACCAGATCGATAGTGCCGCCGCCAACCGCGCCACATCCGATTTGACATTGACCGACGGTGCGCTGACCCAGTTCGCCAATTTCGTCATACGCTTGCAAGAGCTGGCAACACAGGCCGCATCGGCCACGATTAGTGACAGTCAGCGCCGCGGGATCGGGCAGGAAGTAGCGCAAATCCAGGAAAATCTGGTGTCTTTGGCCAATACCCGCGATGGCGCAGGCCGCGCATTGTTTGGCGGGGAAAGTTCGGGCGATGCCTATTCCGTCAACGCCTCAGGCGTTGCGCAATACGATGGCACGCTGACGGCGGGCACCGTCTCCCTTGGTGATGGGCAAACCGTCGCGCGCGGGGTGACCGGGCCTGAATTCCTTGAGTTTACATCAGGCGGTGCCCCGCGTGATCTGCTGGCCGTGACCAAAGATCTGGCCGATGCGCTGGCATCGGGCACGGGCGGTGCCAGCGCTGCCAATACCGCACTGGGCTTGCTGCGCGATGGTCTTGAATCAATCACTACCGCGCAGACCGTAGTTGGCTCACGCCTCAATTGGATCGATCTTAACACTGAGCGGCGTATCTCGCTTTCCGAATTGCGGACGCAAGAACAGACCGAAGTGGGCGGAAACGACCTGACCGAATCCATCGCGCGGCTGCAAAACACGATGCTGGTGCTGGAAGCCAGCCAAGCGAGCTTCTCGAAGCTCGCCAACCTTTCGCTGTTCGATCAGCTGCGCTGAACCATACACCGCCAGACCGGGATAAACTTGCATGTTCGTGATCATCGGCCTCGTCATTCTCCTTGCCATGGTGTTTGGCGGTTTTGCGATCACTGGCGGCGATCTGGGGCCAGTGCTGCACGCGCTGCCCCATGAAATGCTGATCATTGGCGGCGCTGCCGTGGGCGCGCTTGTCACCGGCAATTCTATGCACGAATTGAAGGGCATCGGCGGCGGCTTTGGAAAGACCTTCAAAGGCCCCAAGCACAATAAGCAGGACCACGTTGATGCCATCGTGCTGTGCACGAAGCTGATGAAGATCCTGCGCAGTGATGGTCCGGTGGCGCTGGAAAGCCATGTGACCGATCCCAAAAACTCGCCGATCTTTGCCGAATATCCCCGTTTGCTGGGCAATAAGGCGCTGGTCTCGTTGATCTGCGATACGCTTACGTTGATCGTGGTGTCCTCGGGCACGCTGGAAGTGCATGCGGTGGAAGACGTGATGGATCACGCGATGAAAACGCATTTCCACGAGGAAAGCGAAGCGCAGCACGCAATCCAAGGCTTGGCCGATGCGCTTCCCGCGCTCGGGATTGTGGCCGCCGTTCTGGGCGTTGTGAAAACCATGGGTTCGATCGACAAGCCGCCAGCGATCCTTGGCGGAATGATCGGCTCGGCGCTGGTCGGCACGTTTCTCGGCATTTTGCTGGCTTATGGCATCGTTGCGCCCATCGCGGGCCGCCTGAAACAAGTGCTCGATCAGGACGAGATGATTTTCCAGGCGGTGAAGCAAGTGATCATCGCCAGCCTGCACGGCTGGCCGCAGCCGCTGGTGGTGGAAAGCGCGCGCTCTGGCCTTGGCCATTCATTCCGCCCCGGCCTGTCGGAACTGCTCGACGCGCTGCGTGGGCGCTAAGCGATGGCCAAGTCCCCCACCAAAGGCAAGAACGAGCCACCGCGCCCGATCATCGTCAAGAAGATCACGATGGTGGCCGCGGGCCATCACGGCGGCGCATGGAAAGTGGCCTATGCCGACTTTGTGACCGCGATGATGGCGTTCTTCCTGCTGATGTGGCTGCTGGGTGCAACCACCGAAAAGCAACGCAAAGGCATTGCCGACTACTTTACGCCAACCCTCGTGAAAATGCGGCAAGGCAGCGCGGGCGGTTATGGCGTGCTGGGCGGATCATCGCTGACCGATGCGGATGATTACGCGCACCGCGCAGGCCAGACCGGTAACAAGACGATCACCATCCCGCGCGATGCCACCGGCGGCGCGAAGGAAGGCGGCAGCAAGGTCAAGCGCACACAAGTGATGAAAGAGAAGTTGGCGCAAAAGCTGGCGGCTTCGGAAAAGCTGAAGAAGCTGGCGCGGCAAGTGCGCATGATCGAAACCAGCGAAGGCATCCGCATCGATCTGGTGGACGACGCCGAATTTTCGATGTTCCGGCTGGGCACCACAGTGCTGACACCCGATGCGGCAGAATTGCTGCGCGCGGTGGGGCAAGTCGTGGCACCCGGCGCTGGCCAGTTCACCGTGCGCGGCCATACAGACTCGCTGCCGTGGAAATCGGGCGTGGCCAACAACTGGTCGCTTTCGGCAGGCCGCGCCGAATCCACACGGCAGGCACTGATGCGCCAAGGCATCGCCGAAAGCCGCTTCCGCCGCATCGAAGGCGTGGCCGACCGCGAACCGCTGATCCAAAATGACCCGGCAGACCCGCGCAACCGGCGCATGTCAATTTTGATGACGGGGTGAGGAGGCATCGCCCCGCGTCTTCCTGCTCTGTTAGCAGCGGATTTGTTCAGGTTCACGGCATTTAACCTGAACAAGTTTACACAGTTTACACTGTCCTGAGGAAAAGCTCAGGAGGCCGGGGGAGCGAACCTTTCGGGGCCGGGCTATGCCGATGGTTTTACCGGTTCAAAGAGCGGCATAAACTTTAGAAGGGTCGTTGCATGTAGGACAGCGGTTTGTGCCCAATTCCCGCTTCTATATCCCAATGACTGCCCTGCCCCCTACCGCCAAACCACCGCGATTGCACCGCAAACCGGGGTCGGGGCGCTTTTCCCTTCCCCGAACCGGATGATGCGGCTAGTCGGGCATCATGTGTCGTTCATGCCCATCGTGGCAGGACCGGCGCGGAACCCATTTCGATCTTCGCACTCTGGTTGAACGCGCTCCACCGTGAAACTGTTTACCGCCACTGATCGTTATATTGCCCGGCTCGTTTTCGTGCCGATGCTGTCGGTGTTTGTGCTGGCCGCATCGCTGCTCGTGCTCGACAAGATGCTCAAGCTGTTCGATTTTGTGGCGACACAAGGCGGACCGGTAAGCGTCGTGTTCAAGATGCTGGCAAACCTTCTGCCCGAATATGCCAGCCTTGCGATCCCGCTGGGGCTGTTGCTGGGCATCCTGTTTGCGTTCCGCAAGCTGGCGATGAGCTCTGAACTCGATGTGATGCGCGCGGTTGGGCTGTCTTATACCCGGCTGCTGCGCGTGCCCTATATGTTTGCGATTGTGCTGGCCGCGCTCAACCTGCTGATCGTCAGCTATCTCCAGCCGCTGTCACGCTATTATTACGAACAGCTCCAGTTTGAACTGCGTTCGGGGGCCTTGGGCGCATCGATCCGGGTAGGTGAATTCAATTCGCTGCAAGACCGCACTGCGCTGCGTGTAGACGCCAGCCGCGATGAGGGGCGTGATCTGCGCGGCATCTTTGCGCGCATACAGACCGGCAATGGTCAGGTGATGGTGATTTCCGCACGAGAAGGCCGCTTCTTTGCCAACCGCGAAAGCCCCGACACGGTGATCCTGCGGCTGACCGATGGCCAGATCGTGCAGGACGGGCCGACCATTGCCTCGCCTCGCGTGCTCAGCTTTGCCAGCCACGATCTGCCGATTGATCTGCCCAAGATCGAGCAATTCCGCCAGCGCGGCGATGCCGACAAGGAATACTTCCTGCCCGAACTGCTGCGGATCGGCTGGAGCGAAACCAGCTCTCCCGAACTGCGCAACCAGACACAGGCCAGTCTGAATTACCGGTTGGTCGAGGTTGTCATGATGTTTTTGCTGCCGCTGCTGGCGGTGGCCTTGGCGGTGCCGCCAAAACGATCAACCTCAGCGTTGGGCATTTTCCTCTCGATCATTCTGGTTGTGGCCTATCACAAGGTCAATCAATACGGGCAGGACGTGGCCGCGCTCGGGCGGGTTGATCCGGTACTCGCCTTGTGGGGGCCGTTTGCGGTGTTTGCCGCGATGATCGTGTGGATGTATTGGCGGATCGCCTATGTGCCGGGCGGCCAGCCGATTGGCGCGCTGGAAACAGGTTTCGCCAAGATATCGCGGTCAATGCGCAAGCTGTTTGCGCGCAAAGCTCTGCGCGATGAACCGGTCGCGGCTACGGTCAGCGAGGCGCATCATGCAGTTTGAATTCTTCCCCTCGCGCACGCTGGCGATGTATATCGGTAAGATGTTTGCCGTGCGGATCGTGGCAGTGCTGCTGATGCTGGTGTTGATCCTGCAAATGCTGGATCTGTTAAGCGAAAGCGGCAAAGTGATGGCGGCGGCGGGCAACGGGCAAGGTGAACTGCTGACCTATGTTTCGCTGCGCGCGCCGCAACTTGTCAGCCGGTTTCTGCCTTATTCGGTGCTGCTGGCCACGATTATCACGCTTATGACGCTGAACCAGAACAGCGAAGTGATTGCGATGAAGGCTGGCGGGCTTTCGGCGCATCAGGTTCTGGCACCGCTGTTTCTGGTGGCAGCCGTGACATCGGTGGTGACGTTTGCGTTCAACGAACGCGTTGTTACGCGGTCCAGCGCGACGCTGAAGGCGTGGCAGAACGTGCAGTACGGCCCGATCCCCAAGGAATCAGCGGTGAAGACGAATGTCTGGCTGCAAGACGGGCCGAACATCCTGTTTGCGCGCACCGTGTCCGGCGATGGCAAGGCGATGCGCATGACGGGGGTGAGCTGGTATCGCCGCGATCCTACCGGCATGGTCACCGAAATCGCCACCGCGCAGACCGCCAGCTTTGCCAATCCGGGCTGGACATTCCACCAGCCGATGATGTTCGATGTGCAAAGCGCGCGCAAAACGGCGTCTGCCAGTGATCAGATTCTCGCCAAATCGGTGGAGCCGGTGCAAGTGGTGATCGCCAAAGTGGATGCCGATGCGCAATCGCTGACCGAGCTGAGCGGCTCCATCGCGGCGATCCGCGAGGCGGGTTTCCGCACGACCGAGCTTGAGGGCAAATGGTGGCACAAGATATCCGGCCCCTTGTCGGCGATGCTGATGCCCTTGCTGGGCGCGGTTGCTGCGTTCGGGCTGGCGCGATCAGGGCATCTGTTTGTGCGCGCAGCAATGGGGATGGGCTTGGGCTTTGCCTATTTCGTGTTTGATAACGCGGCGCTGGCTATGGGCAATTTCGGAGCCTACCCGCCAATTCTGGCCGCTTGGGCTCCGTTCGTGCTGTTCTTCCTGATTGGCGAAACGGTGTTGATCCGTACCGAGGAATAACAGGTCATCGCGCAAGCATAGTGCTGCGCGCCAGACGCCCGATCAGCGGTAGCAAGCCTGTGTAATTCGATTTCTCATAAGTCGAGACACCGCCAAGGTGCGCGGTGATGCGGCGGTGCGCCTCATCCAGCGAATGGTAGGGCATCGACGGCAGCAAGTGATGCAGCGCGTGATAACGCAAGCCCACCGGTGCCCAGAGCGGTGCCATCAGCGCAGGCGGCGGGACGTTGACCGAATCGAGGTATTGCCCGGTCACGGTCATCGCATCGCCCTCATTCTCCCACAAATGCGCGACGAGCGTACGGATCTGATTGAGCAAAGCGGTGAGCGAAACCACCGCAAGCCCGATCAGCAGCGGTCGCCATGAATGCGTCGCGCTCCACCCGAGCAGGGAAATCGCCCATAGCGATGCGCCAAGCTCCTGCCAGAAAACCATCTTGGCGAAATCGCCTTCGGGCGGACGGCGGCGGAATTCGGGGTTGATCGATAGCGAAGAGGCGCGCTCCCACACCAGCTTGCGCAAGGGTGGGATAATCACGCCCAGCGGCACCAGAACGGCAAACCGGAGAATGAGTCCGACCGGCAGGAGCAGCGCGGTGACCGTGAACAGCGGCAGCGACCACGGCTTCATCAGCGCAAGGGGCAGGTATTCAGGGTCTTCCGCCGTGCCATAGCGGGTGCGCGCGTGGTGGAGCGTGTGGACGCCTTCATACATCAGCGACGGGATGAGCATCGGTATGCCGATGAGCAGGTTCCAGCCAAAGCGGAAGCCCGGAAGCGCGGTCTTGTGGATGTGCGTCAGTTCATGGATGAACAGCAGCGCGCGATAGAAGGCGAACGCTGATACAATACCGGAAAGCACTGCGAGCGCGGGATTTTCCAGCAGGATCGCCCCTACCAGCGCGGCATAGCCAAGCGCGGCGGAAAGCAGCATGTCAGGCCAGTAGATCTCTGGCCGTGCGGTGGCGATATCGCGCGTGAGTTCAACCGCGGCGCGCAGCATCTCTTTGTCGTCTGGCGTACCCGCAAGTCCCTTTGGCAGCGTGGGCTGCGCCGGGGCCGCAGTGCGGGGGGCGGTGAGAGTTTCAGTCGCGATCATGCCTTGCAGTTCCAGTTTACCCTGTTGACCCGGCGATTGCCGGGCAATTGCGCCAAAGAACGCTCCCACTTGCGTCCTGTGGCTTGACAATGGGCCGGATTGAACCGCAGTTCGCCGACCAAACCCCGCTTACCCGCAAACAAAGGCAAGAACGTGGCTCCTAGTGAAGTAATCATCACTCCCGTCTCCGGCAAGGCTGACCGAAAGGCCTTTATCGATCTGGCTTATCGCCTCAATGCGTCCGAACCGTGCTGGGTGCCGCCGCTGCGGATGGACGCTGAAGAGCTGATTACGCCGGGTAAGAACCCGTTCTTTGGCCATGCCGATGTCCAGTTGTTCCTCGCACGGCGCGCAGGCGCGGTGGTGGGGCGCATTTCGGCGCATATCGATCATCTGGCCATCGCCATGGATGCATCACAAGGCATGGGCCCGGGCACTGGCAATTGGGGCATGCTCGAAGCCGAGGACGAACCGGTGGCGCAAGCCCTGATCGGCCGTGCCGAGGATTGGTTGCGCACCAAAGGCATGACCCGCGTTTTAGCCCCGCTGTCGATGTCGATCTGGGAAGAGCCGGGCCAGTTGATCAAGGGCTTCGATCAGGCACCAACGGTGATGATGGGCCACCAGCCCGAACGCTATCGCCACTATATCGAGGCGCTGGGCTATCAAACCGCCAAGACGCTCAACACCTATGATTTGGACATCCTCAACGAGTTTCCGCCGCTGATCCAGCGCATCATCCAATCGGGCGAAAAGAACGCAAAGATCCGCATCCGCAATGTCGACAAATCAAAGTTCGATGCCGAAGCCGCGCTGATCCTCGATATTCTCAACGATGCGTGGTCGGATAACTGGGGCTTTGTGCCGTTCAGCGATGCCGAGATCAAATATGCGGGGAAGAAGTTCAAGCCGATTGTGCGCGAAGACCTGATCATGATTGCCGAGTATGAAGGCGAGCCGGTGGCGTTCATGATGACGCTGCCCGACCTGAACGAAGTGATCAAGCCCATGGGCGGCAAGCTGTTTCCGTTCAACTGGGCCAAGCTGCTGCTGTGGTTGCGCAAGCCAAAGGTACACACGATGCGCGTGCCGTTGATGGGTGTGCGCAAACGGCTGCAATCATCGCGCATGGCCAGCCAACTGGCGTTCATGATGATCGAGTATATCCGCCGCAACGCGATCCGCGAATATGACGCAAAGCGCGGAGAGATCGGCTGGATTCTGGAAGACAACCAAGGAATGAATGCCATTGCCGAAGCCATCAACAGCACCGTCAACAAGTCTTACGTGATCTACGACAAGCCGCTCTGATTTTGGCCGGGACCACCGTTCTGCTTTGGAACGGTGGGGGCCGCTTCGCGTTTGATCGACAGAGCCCCCGGGAATACAGACCACGTTGACCAGCGATGACCATGGCCAGACCAAGCCGGTAGCGCGTACGACGCGCAGAGCGCTCGGCCATGCGTTGGTGGTGGAAGATGACGGCCTGATTGCGCTCGATATTGCCGAAGCGCTTTTTGAGGCCGGTGCCGATCCGGTCATCACTTGCGCCAGCATTGCAGAAGCGATGCAGCATCTGGGCCGCCAGGTTCCTTCGGTTCTGGTGCTTGATGTGCACCTGGCCGATCGGGATGATGGTTGGGCTTTGGCGGAGCTGGCGATGCAACTGGGTGGAGCGCGGCCACTGGTCGTGTTCACGACCGCAGCGCCCGGATCGATCCCGCCCACGGCTGCCGTGCTCGGCCACGTGCTGGCCAAACCTTTCCATACCGATGAATTGATTGCTCTGATCCAACACCACAAACCCGAAGGGCTGCTCGGGCGCATTCGCAGCGCCCTTTCCTATCGGGTTTGAGCGCCGGAAAAAGCCACCCCGGCCACACACCAAAGAGGCGTGCAGCCGGGGCGTATGATCTGCCAAAAAAGGTCCCCGTCGTTGCCGACGAGGACCTTTCGGGATCGTATCACCACCGTTTGGACGGGAGGGGGGGTCTCGGTGGTGACATAGGGAAAACGACCATCAAGGTTTGCGGTTCCCACACTTTTGAAAAATTATTATCATTATATATCAGATATATATGTAGAAGGTGCGCCTAAGAAGATCCAATCTGTAAGGAGCCTGCTTTCTTCTTGCCGGGGGTCGGGAACCGGACACCAGGTTCGCGCGTTGATCTGGACGATACTGTCTGGGAAGGGGTTTGAATGTCTCTTGGTGCAAAAGTTGCCAATCAACTGCCATATCTGCGCCGTTATGCGCGGGCATTGACCGGTAGCCAGAGCGCGGGCGATTCGTTCGTCCGTGCCACGCTTGAAGCCGCTCTTGCCGATGACGCTCTGCGGGGTCTGATCGGCGAAGGCCGGCCACAGCTTTACCATGCGTTCAATCGCGTCTGGTCTACCGCTTATGTCGATACGGTTGACCGTTCCCGGGCACTTGGCCAGCATGAGGCCGCAGCGCAAGAGCGGCTGGCGGCAATGACACCGGCCAACCGGCAAGCCCTGCTGCTTACGACGCTGGAGGACTTCAGCGTCGATGATACTGCCTATATCATGGATCGTGAGCCCGATGAGGTTGCAAACCTTGTTCAGGATGCGATTGCCGAAATCGACCGGGAATCGGCAACATCTGTCCTGATCATCGAAGATGAGCCGCTGATATCAATGCAACTTGAAGACCTCGTCCGGTCATTGGGCCACGACGTTTGCGGCATGGCAGCAACACGCACGCAGGCGGTCGACATCGTATCACGTGAAAAGCCGGGGCTGGTGCTGGCCGATATCCAGTTGGCCGATGGCAGTTCGGGGCTAGACGCAGTGGAAGATATCTTGCGGATGTGTTCAGTGCCGGTGATTTTCATCACGGCTTATCCCGAACGCCTGCTGACCGGAGATCGGCCAGAGCCGACATATCTTGTAACCAAGCCGTTTCAGGAACAGACCGTGCGCACCGCGATCAGCCAGGCCCTGTTCTTCGGGTCCAGCCGCCCGTTCGACTAGTGGAAGCCTGAGGGCCGCGCCATCAGGTGCGGCCCTGGCGCATGGTAAAGCCATCACGGCGGCGCACCGGGACAAACAGGGTGCACCGCACACCTTCGGGATCGAACTGCAAATCCACCGGATGGCGCAGTTCATGGGCTACGACCTTTTCGATCAATTCGGTGCCAAAGCCGCGCTTGCGCTGTTGTCGGGCATCAATCGCAGGTCCGCCAGTTTCGATCCATTCGATCCGTGCCAGGTTTTCTTCGGTGATTTCCCAATGGATGGAAACACGGCCCTGTTCGACGCTAAGCGCGCCATACTTGGCGGCGTTTGTCGCCAGTTCATGGATAGCAAGGCCTAGAGACAAGGCATCGTTGGGAGCCAGTTCCAAATCAGGACCTTCAATCGCCAAATGCCGCAGCACATCTTGTGCGTAAGGTGCCAGTTCCGCCCGGATCACCAGCGCAACCGGTGTTGTCCCCCAATCCGATTGCGTTAACAAATCATGCGTTGCCGAAAGTGCGCGGATACGCCCCTCCAGACTGTCGGCAAATTCGGGCAAGGATTTGGCGCGACGGCGGGTCAACGCTATAATCGACAGCACATTGGCCAAAGTGTTTTTGACCCGGTGATTAAGCTCGCGCGTTAAGGAATTGCGGATCGAGGATTGCTGTTCGAACCACGCCAGCGCAATCCGGTCCTCAATTGCCTGTTGCGTCAACAGGCGTGCCAAGACCAGCAGCAGCGTTGCCACAAGCAAGCCAAACAGCAGCATCATTCCCGACATTGTCGAGAACATCGCCGTTGCCGGTGCGGCAAGCTCGATCATGAAACGGTGACCCGCAATAGTGACCGGACGGCGCACAGTTTGCCCCGAGCGCCCGACCGGGACAACGCTGGCCATAAGCTGCAAACCGGTGGGCGTTGGATCAAACAAGCGCACGCCTGCACCCTGAAGCTGTGCGGCATCAATCGATGATGTAAGAAAAGTCTGCGCATCAAACGGGGAATAGACAAAGCCGCGCAGCTTGTGCTTGCCGCCTTCTTTCTGCAAAGCATAGACAGGCATATAAACCAGAAAACCCGCCGCCCCATCGGGTCGTGCTTCTTGCGAGAGCACGACCCGACCTGTTGCGGTTGGCTGGCCGCTGCGTTCAGCTCGATTCATCGCCGCCAGACGCACCGGTTCAGAATACATATCGAAGCCGATCGCGCGGCGGTTGCGGACAGAATCAGGTTCCAGAAACATCACCGGCACCACAAAAGCCCGGTCGATGGCAGGTTTTGGCCGCACGGAAAATTTTGGCTGGTTTCCCCCCCGCATAATCGCTTCGACCATCGGGACAGACATGCGGTCCATCTTCATCGCCCATCCGATTCCGTCCGAGCCGACATAGCGGCCTTCAAGGTGCAACTGCGTGACGAAGGTGCGAAACAGGGGCGCTTCAACGAATTGCTGGGAGGCAAACAAAGCGGCGCTTGACCACAGATAGGCCGCATTTGTGTTACCGCTTCGTTCCAATCCCGATGCTACTGCCTGGGTAGTTTGGGCGATCTGGGCTTTCTGGCGTTGGTCTTCGGCATCCTCGAGCGCAAAAACGCTAAGCAGCGCGATCGCCATCGTCATCACGAAAATCCCCACCGGTACGGCACGCGGGAAGCGTTCGTACCAGCGTGGCCCCTGCTTCTTCATCGCAAGAAGCCTCTCCATTGTGCGCGCTCGTCCTCCTTGACCCAAGACCCGTCGGAAAGGAATTTCCTTTGCGTCCTGGCAAAACGGGAACTGACAGCGGCTCATATCGTTCCACGTCTGAAGAACCATTGGCGATTGCTCTACCGGCGCGACCCTAGTGGTGTAAAATGCGCATCTGCCGCGCCTCTTTGCGGTTTGTTTTTAAATTATCCCTGGAGGGGGAGGCGTTGTCAGAGCGAATGTCGAAAGAAAAGCCGATGATCCCCGGTGCCAAAAGCCGGAAAGGGGCCAAGCCGCACGCGCCCGAATGGGCAGACGGGCTTAAACGCCTTTACGATTCTGTCCTGGATGAACCGTTGCCCGATAGCTTCACCCAGTTGCTTGATAAACTGGATGCCCCCCCACATGGCTGAGGCTGACATGTCGCCGCGCCCGGCGATTGATCCTATTGCGTTTAAACGTGAATTAACGGGGGTTATCCCGCACTTGCGCGCCTTTGCGCGTGGTTTGTGCGGGCGCCCCGATCTGGCCGATGATCTGGTGCAGGAAGCCCTGTTAAAGGCGTGGGCCGCGCAGGAACGGTTTGAACCTGGCACATCAATGCGGGCATGGACATTTGTGATCCTGCGCAATGCCTACCTGACTGACATGCGCCGCAATCGCTTTCGCGGCGATTATGATGAAGCCGTGGCAGAGCGTATTCTTGTGGCACCGGCCGCGCAGGAAGGGCCGATGCACCTTTCAGACATGCACAGGGCGCTTTTGACCCTGCCGCCCGAACGGCGCGAGGCTTTGCTCCTCGTGGGCGCAGGCGGATTCAGCTATGAAGAGGCGTCAAAGATTTGTGGTTGTGCTGTCGGCACAATCAAAAGCCGTGTCGGGCGGGCGCGGGCAGCGCTTACCTTGATGATCGAAAGCGGCCAGATCCCGCGCCGCAGCACATTGGATGCCGTCGCCCATAGCGCCATCATGAGCGAACTGGATCAAACGGTGCTGCACGGACACCAGCACGAGACGCCTTAGGGCCAGATGCCGGGAGAGCGGGGCATTTGCGCCACGCTGATCGGCAAATCGGCAGGGCTGGCCAATCTCGCACTTGATTGGCAAATAATTGCGGTGAATGGGGAACTTGCGCTTCGCGCTGCGCAACTTCATTTTCAAGGCTGCCCCACAGGTGAACCAGTCGACCCAGCCAGACCCGTTTGACATGCTTGCGCCCAAATTGGACGTGCATGACCGTCGCGCGCGGTTGCAATCGGCGATTGTTCTACTGTTGGGACTCGGCCTGTTTCTGGCGCTGCCGTTTGTCCTGTCGATCGGCTCTGTGGTGTTCCTGCCGCCTGTCACCGCGATGATTTTCACGATCATTGTCTCGCCCATGGCCGACCGGCTCACCCGTATCGGCCTTCCCAACATGCTGGCATCGTTCGTGGCGATTTTGGCCATGATCGCCATTGTGCTGGTGGCGTTGCTGCTCATTTTGCAACCCGCTTTTGTTATGGTGGATCAAGTCCCATCGCTGGCGCGGCAAGTGGCGCGGCGTTTCACCGAATTGCGCGGCAATCTTTCATGGATCGCAGACGTCAACCGCCAGCTTGCGCGCATTACCGGCAGCAGTTCCAGCCGCGAAGTCGTACTCGCCAGCCCCTCGGTGATCGAACAAGTGGCCATCGCCACGCCCAGCTTAATCCTTGAAGTCATTCTGACGCTGCTGATGACCTTCTTCATGATCGAATCGCGTATCAGGATGCGGCGGCGAATGGTGCTGGATCGCCATTCGTTCAATGCATCGGTGCGCCTCGCCCGAGTATTGCGCGACGTACAGGAACGGGTCAGCAGCTATATCCTGACCGTGGCCCTCGTAAACTTCGGGGTGGGCGTGATCGTGGCAACAGGGGCTTGGGCCTTTGATCTTGGCGCGCCGATCATGTGGGGCGGATTGGCCTTCGTGCTCAACTTCCTGCCCTATATCGGCCCGCTGATGTTCATGGGCCTGATCGGGCTGGTAGGGCTTGGTACTGCGCCAAGCGTTGCCGTCGGTGTCATTCCGATGCTGGCCTATCTCGGGCTGCACGCGGTTGAATCCAACGTAATCACGCCTACGATCCTTGGCGCTCGGTTCACGCTGAACCCCGTCGCGATCCTGATTTCGATCAGCTATTTTTCGTGGATCTGGGGCGTGTTGGGCGCGCTTTTGTCTGTGCCTATCCTGCTCACGATTACCGCTTTGCTGGACCACATCGGCAAGCCCAACATTGTCGGCTTCATGTTTGGCGAGGCTTTGTTCGAGCCGGGCCGCCTCGCCGGGCTGGATGCGTTGATGGATGGGGATGACCCGACCCCCGAAGGTCAGGCGGGATAGGCCCAAGTGCCGCCGCGGCCAAGGTTTTCGGCGGCAAACGCCCAGTTGAGGTGGCCCTCGATTACGGCCTTGAGATAATCCGGACGCAGGTTCTTGTGATCGAGATAATAGGCGTGCTCCCACAGATCAATCACCAGCAGCGGCTTGGCGTCTCCTGTGGCAAAGGTTGCGGCGTCATGGCTCTGCTCGACACTCAGGCTATGGCCCCGCGCCAGTAGCCACACCCAACCCGACGCGAAATGCGCCGTGCCTTGCGCCAGCAGTTCCACCTTGAGCGCACTGAGCGAACCGAATGATGCCGCAATGGCGCTGGCCAAGTCGCCTGCGGGCTCTGACATGCCTGGTGTTAGGCTGTTCCAGTAAAAGGCGTGATTCCAGCTTTGTGCGGCATTGTTGAACAGGCCTTTGTCGCCTTTGGCTGCGGCGGCTGCGATGATCTGTTCAAGGCTCGCATCTGCTTGATCGGTATCTACAATCGCCGCGTTGGTCTTATCGATATAGGCCTTGTGATGCTTGCCGTGGTGCGTTTTGAGCGTGACTGCGGAGACCGCAGGTTCTAGCGCATCATTGGCATAAGGCAGCGGGGGCAGGGTAATGGCCATGGGCGATCGACGTCCTTGTGAAATTGCGTATCCTTGGCCAACGCGCGAAACACGCATCGGTGCCGCAATCGGCAGCCAAAGACATCGAATTTCCGTTGGATATCGACAGCGCGTCAGGCGCTTTGCGCAGCTTTGCGATCAACCGCAGCGGTGACCGCCACATCCATCGTCACGTTGCCCAGCGTGCGCATGAGGTCGGGCAGCACTTCAACCGCGACCAGCAGCGCCAGCGGCGCAACCGGGGCATTCATCGCAATCGCAATCGGACCGACAGAGGCGACGAAGCTGATCGATCCGGGCAGGCTGACCGAGCTTAACGAAACCAAGATCGCCACTGTCCAAGCCGAAATCAACACCATGGGCGACAGTGTGACGTCATAGAGGTGCGCGACATAGATCGCCACGGCAAGGTTCATCGCAGGGCTGGTGGCGCGGAACAGGGCGACGGCCAGCGGCATCACGAATTCGGACGTCGTCTCGCGCACGCCCAGATCGCGGCAGGCGCCCAGCATGGCAGGCAAAGAGGCGAGCGATGACTGGGTGGACAGGGCAATGGTCTGCACCGGCAGCATCGCGCGGGCGAAAGCTCCCAAAGGCTGGCGGGCAATGGCCACGGCAAAGACATAGCCTGCCACCAGCACGACCGATCCGGTCAGCACCACGATGCCGACATAATGCGCCAGCGCGCCGATGGCGGCCGTGCCGCTGGTGGCTGCCACCGCCATGCTCAGCGCGAATACGCCGATAGGGGCTAGCGCCAGAACCCAACCGATCACCACCAGCATGGCCGAGGCAAGCGCGGCAAAGAATGTCGTCATCACCTCGCGCTGCGGACCTGCCAGCCGTCCGACCGCGAGCGCAAACACCGATATGAACAGGATCAGCGGCAACATCCGGTCATTGGCGGCGGCATTGATCACGTTGGTGGGCACGATGGACCGCAGGAATTCGGCAACGCCCGGAACCGGGCCGGCTTCTGTTGTGCCAAGGCTGATGCGCAAGGCCGCGCCCGCTTCTGCCGGAACGGGGAAGAGCGAGAGCAGCAATGGCGTAACCACAATGGCCATCCCCGCGCTAAACGCCAGAAAGGCCAGGAACATGCCAAGGCTGCGCCGTGCCATTGCGCCCGCGCTGGCCATCGCAACGGTCTGCGTTACACCGGTGAACAAGAGCGCGGCGACCAGCGGCACAATCGTCGCCTGAAGGGCGCGCAGCCACATTTCGCCGATGGGCTGGACCCATGTTTGCACGATGGGCAAGGCCTGGGGCACGAGAAATGCAATCGCCAAGCCACCAAGCAACCCGCCAACGAGGCCGATAAACGTCCACATCGCCGGCACTTGGGCGATGGGCGGCAAGACGTTGGACGATTTTTCCGGATTCGGTAAGGTCATGTTGAGGTGACATTAGCTACACATCCAAGCATAGCAATGCAGCAAGCCGCCAAAGGTGGCGCTGGGAATAGGGAAAATGTTTTCCATGGCACGCAAGTTTTTTGGCACTGATGGCATCCGGGGCCGCACCAATGCAGGCGTCATGACCGCCGCCACCGCAATGAAGGTGGGGCAGGCCGCTGGCACCTATTTCCAGCGTGGCGATCATCGCCACCGTGTGGTGATCGGCAAGGACACGCGCCTTTCAGGCTACATGATGGAAAGCGCGATGGTGGCAGGGTTCACTTCGGTGGGAATGGACGTGGTTCTGCTGGGTCCGATGCCCACGCCTGCCGTCGCCATGCTCGCCCGTTCGATGCGCGCGGATCTTGGCGTGATGATCTCGGCCAGCCACAACCCGTTTGAAGATAACGGCATCAAACTGTTCGGCCCCGATGGCTTCAAGCTTTCCGACGATGCGGAACTCGCCATCGAAGCCATGCTGGAACAGGACATGGTGCTGGCCGATGCCACGCAAGTGGGCCGCGCCCGCCGCATCGAAGACGCACGCGGCCGCTATATCCACGCGGTCAAGGCCAGCCTGCCCGATAATGTGCGGCTGGACGGGCTGCGCATCGTGATCGATTGCGCCAATGGCGCGGCCTATCACGTAACGCCTTCCGCGCTGTGGGAACTGGGCGCAGAAGTGATTGCCATGGGTGTTGAGCCCAATGGCAAGAACATCAACCTCAATGTCGGTTCCACCCATCTTGATGCGATCAAGGCCAAAGTGCGCGAAACCCGCGCCGATATCGGCATTGCGCTGGATGGCGATGCCGACCGGCTGATCGTGGTCGATGAAAAGAGCCAGACAGTGGACGGCGACCAGATAATGGCGCTGATCGGCACGCAATTGCATGCGCGCGGCGAATTGCGCGGCGGCGGCGTGGTGGCCACGGTGATGTCCAACCTTGGCCTCGAACGCCATCTGAACTCGCAGGGGTTGACGCTGGAGCGCACCTCTGTGGGTGATCGCTACGTGCTTGAGCGCATGCGTTCGGGCGGCTTCAACGTGGGCGGCGAACAATCGGGCCACATGATCCTGACCGATCATGCCACCACCGGCGACGGCACGGTTGCCGCGCTGCAAGTGCTTTCGGCGATGGTATCATCGGGCAAACCAGCCAGCGAATTGCTCCACCAGTTCGATCCCGTGCCACAAATCCTCAAGAACGTGCGATTTGCAGGCGGAAAGCCACTGGAGGCGCAAAGCGTCAAGGACGTGATCGCTGCGGCTGAAGCGCGTCTTGCAGGCAAAGGCAGGCTTGTTATCCGGCCATCGGGCACTGAACCCGTCATCCGCGTCATGGCCGAAGGCGATGATGCCGATGAAGTCGAAGCAGTCGTCGATGAAATCTGCAACGCCGTGCGAAAGGCAGCTTGATGCTGGAAATGCGCCCTGATTGCGAACGCTGCGGCACCGATCTTCCTGCCGAAGCGCCCGGCGCATTCATCTGTTCGTTCGAATGCACTTTTTGCGCCGAATGTTCAGACTCGCTGGATGATCGCTGCCCCAATTGCAGCGGCGAGCTGATGGACCGCCCGACCCGCGCCAAAGCCTTGCACGCGAAGAACCCGCCATCTGTGGTGCGCAAATTCCATCCTTCGACAAGCTCAGGATGAGCGGTGTGTGTGAAGCTGCGCAATGTGTGCGATGCAACAATAAATGACCCGCTCATGCTGAGCTTGTCGAAGCATCCGCACAGCCCTAACCCGAAACAATGAACCCTCCCCGTATCCTTTCCATCGCCGGCTCTGATTCAAGCGGCGGTGCCGGTATTCAGGCCGACATCAAGACGATCACCATGCTCGGCGGCTATGCGATGACCGCGATCTGCGCCCTCACCGCGCAGGACACGACCGGCGTCCATGCCGTTCTGCCGGTCGATCCGGCGATGGTGGCCGCGCAGATTGACGCCTGCATCCGGGATATCGGCGTGGATGCGGTGAAGATCGGGATGCTGGGCTCACCTGAAATCGCGGGGGTTGTGGCCGACAAGCTGGCGGGCCTGTCTGTGCCCGTGGTGTTTGATCCCGTGATGATCGCCACCAGCGGTGCCGCGCTGGCTGACGCCTCCACTATCACGGCTTTTGAAAGGCTAATGACGCTGGCCACGCTGACCACGCCCAATGTGCCCGAACTTTTGGCGCTGGGCGGCGATGTGGCCATGCAGGCGCGCGGCATCACCTATATCGCCAAGGGGGGCGATGCCGAGGGAGCCGACGTGATTGACCGGCTGGTGATCCCCGGCCAGCCCGAAATGGTCTGGACCGCGCCGCGCATCAAAACGCGCCACACCCACGGCACCGGCTGCACGATGTCGAGCGCGATTGCCACCTTCCTCGGCCTTGGCGCTTCACTGGAAGAGGCGGTTGAGGATGCGCGCGAATTCGTCCGCGCCGCCCTGCTGGCCGCGCCCGGCTTTGGCGCAGGCCATGGTCCGCTTGGCCATCACGCGGTGCGCTGATCCCACTCCTCGCGGGTCAGCGCGTAATAAACGCTATCGCACCACATATCACCGACCAGCCATGTGCGGGCCTGCCGGTGCGTTTCGGCAAAGGCCAAGCCTTCAAGCAAGCGCATCGAGGCCTTGTTGCGCGGATCGACATCGGCAGTGATACGCGGCAGGTGATGCACCGCAAACCCGCGTGCGACGATGGCCTCCACGGCCTCGCGCCCGATCCCCTGCCCCCACACCGCAGGGTCCAACAGATAGCCGATATCGGGGAAGCGGTAGAACCCCGCTTTGCCGATCACACGGCCTTCGAATTCAACGATAAAATCCTCGCCCAGCGCAGGTTCGATCTGCGCCATGTTCGCCAGCCATTCGCGCGTCTGAACCTCGCTGGCATGCGGCGGTGTGGACCAATAGGCCATCGCGCGCGACTGCTTCATGATGGTGTGCATGGCCGCAAGATCCCCGGACTCATGCACGGGACGCAGCAACAGGCGCTGCGTGCGGATAATGGCCTCAGCCACAGTCGAGATCGTAGAACTTGACGATGTGTGCCCACGCCTCTTCGGCAGTCTCGACCGGCGTAAACAGTTCCAGATCCTCGTAATTGATCACGCCTTCCTCGGCCAGAGCCTCGAAGTTGATCACCCGGTTCCAGTAATCGCCGCCGAACAGCAGGATCGGGATCGGCTTCATCTTGCCGGTCTGGACAAGCGTGAGCAGTTCAAAGAATTCATCGAACGTGCCGAACCCGCCGGGGAACACCGCCACCGCGCGGGCGCGCAGCAGGAAATGCATCTTGCGCAGCGCGAAGTAGTGGAACTGGAACGACAGGTGTGGGGTGACATAGCTGTTGGGCGCTTGTTCATGAGGCAACACGATGTTCAGGCCGATCGATTCGGCACCTGCCTCTTGCGCGCCGCGGTTGGCCGCCTCCATGATCGAAGGGCCGCCGCCCGAACAGATCACGAACTGCCGCTGACCGTCCTCAATCATTCCACAACTGCTGGCTGTATAGGCCAGCTTGCGTGCTTCTTCATAGTATTTCGCCTTGGCCGCGAGCCGCTCGGCCACCGCCTTTTTCTCAGGCGTCGCAGCAGCCGCCAGTGCGACCTCTGCCTCATCAGGCGAAGGGATCCGCGCTGACCCATAGATCACCAAGGTTGAGCCGATCCCGGCCTCGTCCAGCAACATGTCGGGCTTGAGCAGTTCCAACTGAAACCGCACAGGCCGCAATTCTTCACGTAACAAGAAATCGGTATCGCGAAATGCCAGCCGATAAGACGGGTCCTGCTGCTGCGGAGTGGATTTGGGCCGACTGTCTATAAAGCCCGCTTCCTGCTTGGCCTTATAGAACTTGCGCTTGGTCAGATCGTGCTGCTTTTCTTCTTCTGTCATGCCCGTATTAGTCGGACGATCAGTGCAAAAGCGCAAGAGGGCCAAGCAACTGGCCGCAATTTATCAAAAATTTAAAAGAAGATGGATGCCCCGCAAGGATTCGAACCTCGATAGACGGTATCAGAAACCGTAGTCTTACCGTTAGACGACGGGGCAGTGTGGGTGCGCAATTAGGCGGCGAAAAACTGTGAGTCAAGAAGGGTAAACGGCATTTTTGGGGTGCTGGCCTTGCAGGCAAGGCACTGTGTCGTTAGCATTGCTGGCAAGTACCCGGCAGGCATCATGCAGCGCGGGAAAACATAAGTGAATTCGAATCATGGCGGAATACCTTCCGCCAGCCAATGGGCAAGGCGTGGAATCCGGCAAACATAAAGCCGGAAAACATAGGGCCGGCAAAAACAAAGGCAGCCGGAAGAAGGGACGAAGCAAGTCCCGACCGAGCCGCAACAATGCCGGGAGCAGCCTCCCGCCCACATCGGCTGGCACGATCAGCCCGCCCCCGCCAAGGGTGGTCATATCGCCAGAGGCTGCGCAAGCGCCCGTGCGTGCCGTAGAAACCGGTGCCGGTGTAATTGTGCCTGAGCGTGTCGCGCTGTGGCAAAAGCCCCTGCCCTACCATCGACAGGCCTATGCCGCGATTGATCTGGGCACCAACAATTGCCGCCTGTTGATCGCGCGGCCTTCGGGCGAACACTTCGTGGTAATCGATGCATTTAGCCGCGTGGTGCGGCTTGGCGAAGGGCTGGCGCAGACCGGACGGCTTTCGGACGAAGCGATGGACCGCGCGCTGGCAGCGCTCCATGTTTGTGCCGAGAAGCTGCGCAAGCGTAATGTCCATCTGGCACGCTCTGTGGCGACGGAGGCCTGCCGCCGCGCGACCAATGGCGCTGCGTTTATTGAGCGGGTGCGCGAGGAAACCGGCATCCACCTGAACATCATCACCGCGCAAGAAGAAGCGCGGCTGGCTGTGCTGGGCTGCCACATCCTGCTGGAACAGGGCGATGGTCCCGCGATGATCTTTGATATCGGCGGCGGATCGACCGAGATGGTGCTGGTCGAAACGGGCGAAACCGTGCCGCGCATCCTTGATTGGCAATCCGCACCATGGGGCGTCGTCTCGCTGACCGAAAGCATTGGCCCGATTGACGATCACCCCGAGGCGCGTGCCGAGGCCTATGCCGAAATGCGCCGCTGTGTTGACGAAGGCTTTGCCGACTTTGCGGTGCGGGTTTCGCCGATGCGCGAAGTGGCGCTGGCGCAAGAGCGGATTCGCCTGCTGGGCACCAGCGGCACCGTGACTACGCTGGCCAGCCTGCATCTGGAACTGCCGCACTATGACAGGCGGGCGGTGGATGGCCTGATCGTCCCTGCGGATTCGATGCGCGCGATCAGCCAAAGCCTTGCCAAGATGTCCTATGCCGAACGCGTGGCCGTACCCTGCATCGGGCGCGAGCGTTCCGACCTTGTGGTGGCGGGGTGTGCCATCCTCGAATCGATCCTCGATATCTGGCCAGCCGAACGCCTTGGCATTGCCGATCGCGGCATTCGCGAGGGCATCTTGCGCAGCCTTATGGCGAGCGGCGGCGAACCTTCCCGCGCGCCCGCCCAACAACGGAATTTTGTAGCATGAGCCGATCCGGCAAAGACCCGAACGAGCGCTTGCGCACCGCCAAGAAGCGCACGGCCTCCTCGTCGCGCTGGCTGACGCGACAGATCAACGATCCTTACGTGAAGCAAGCCCGCGCCGAAGGATGGCGCAGCCGCGCGGCGTTCAAGCTGATCGAACTGGACGAAAAGTTCAGCCTGCTGCGCAATGCCAAACGCGTTGTCGATCTGGGCATAGCGCCGGGCGGATGGGCGCAAGTCGTGCGCAAGAAGGCTCCCTCGGCCAAGATCGTCGGCATTGATCTGTTGCCGACCGAGCCGATTGAGGGCGTGGTCATCTTAGAGATGGACTTCATGGCCGATGAAGCGCCCGCAGCCCTGCAAGGGGCGCTGGATGGTCCGCCTGATCTGGTGGTCTGCGATATGGCTGCCAATACCTTGGGCCATAAGCAAACCGATCATTTGCGCACGATGGGCCTGGTCGAAACGGCGGTGGACTTTGCGATTACCTCGCTGGCACCGGGCGGAGGGTTTGTCGCCAAAGTGTTCGCAGGCGGGACCGATGCGGAACTGCTGACGATCCTCAAAAAGAACTTCACGACTGTGAAGCATGCCAAGCCGCCGTCCAGCCGCAAGGATTCGTCCGAATGGTATGTGATTGCGCAAGGGTTCAAGGGCAGGCCGGAATAGGCGGCGTTAGGATTTGCCCAGGCGCCTGTCACATCGCGGGACTCACGTAGAATCCCGTAGTCGCACCGTTTGCAGATATGGTTATCGAAACATTACCCGAATGTTCCGGAGCCACCCGATGATGACCGTCCGCAAAATGCTGCTCCCTTTTGCCCTCCTTGGCTTCTCCGGCGAGGCGATGGCACGAGGCTGGAGTGCGGACTGGAAACTTATCGGGGTGGCCGAGGATCGCACCGAGGTTCTGGTGCGGCCCGAATCGGTTCGGGAATTGCCGCCAAGTGCCGATCGCCGGTTCACTGTCCGGCAGGTCTGGGCCGGATTTGATCAAACCGGTGCATCAGGAATCGACGCTGGACGCAAGATTGTCCTGTTCCAATATGATTGCGCCAGCCAGCGCATGCTGATTGCCGCCGCCACCGACTTCACCGCCGATGGCAAAGTGATTGCCCGCAACGCCGTGCCAAGCGACCGGGCTGACCTGTATGAAAAGGTCGAACCCGCGACGCTTGGCGCGACGATCATGGCAACTGCCTGCCCCGCTTAATAGGCAGCGGTAAAGCGGGCGCGCGGGTGGCGGTGCTGTTCGAGCTCGTCCACCATGGCGATGGCATAATCGGCAAAGCTGATCCGGCTTTCACCCTTATCGTCCACTACAAGCTGGTCCGTACCAAGGCGGAATGTGCCGGTGCGCGGGCCTTCTTCGATGAACGCCGCGGGTGAGAAGAACGTCCAGTCCACCTCGGTTTCCTTGCGAATCTCGTTGAGGAACGTGATCCCGCCCAGAATCGCGGGTTTCCATTCTTCGGGCAGGTCCATTGCATCAAACAGGATTTTGCCGGGCGCCACTTCAAGGCTAGCCGCCCCACCGGTGATCAGGAGACGCGGAACGCCTGCCGCTTTGACCGCTGAAAGCAACGTCTGCGCAGTGACATCGAAGTGAATAGCGCTGATCACGGCGTCTACACCGGCAATCAGGCCTGCCAGCGCATCGGGGTTGCTCGCATCGCCTGCGACAGCGGTGACGCCAGACACCGCAGCAATGGCTTCGGGCTTGCGCGCAATGGCGATTACTTCGTGTCCACGGCGCGAAAGCTCGGCGGTGATTTCTGATCCGGCACGGCCACTAGCGCCCAAAACTGCAACTTTCATCGGGATATCTCCTTGGTGGTTTCCAATGGATACCAAGTGCGATATGGATGCCAGTCATGCAAGAAGGCACAATTTCCATACCTGGTCACCACGAGGTAACCCCGCTCCCGCCGATCTATCTGCGCGGCGATGTCTACGCCGCCAATTGCCCCACCCGGCAGTTGCTGGACCGTATCGCCGATAAATGGAGCGCGCTGATCCTGCTGCTGCTTTCGCAAGAGGACCTGCGCTTCAACACGCTGAAGCGGCGGATTGAGGGCGTGAGCCAGAAGATGCTCAGCCAGACGCTGCGATCATTGGAGCGCGACGGGCTCGTCAGCCGCGCGGTCGAGCCGACGGTGCCCGTGACGGTGACTTATGCGATCACGCCGCTTGGCCGCGGGCTGATCATCGCGATGCGCGGCATGATCGACTGGGCCGAAACCTGCATGATCGAGGTAGCCGCTGCCCAGCGCGCCTATGATCTGCGCAATCCACCGCAGCCATAATGCAAAAGGCGCCCGGATTGCTCCCGACGCCCTTTGCATGATTCGCGCAAAGCTGCCTTACTGTGCAGCAGCTTCCGAGGGCGCTGCTTCGACAGCTGCACCAGAAGCGCTTGCATCCGCGGGCGCTGCTTCTGCGGCAGGAGCCGCTTCAGCGGCGGGCAGCGGCAGGTTTGAGCCGAGCGAGTTGAGATAGAGAATCACGTTGGCGCGATCTTCGCCCTTGGCGAGACCGGCGAACGACATCTTGGTGCCAGCGGCGAATGCCTTGGGATTCTTCAGCCAAGCATCAAGCGTGGTGAAATCCCAATTGCCGCCGTGCCCTGCAAGATCTGCCGAATAGGCAAAGCCCGCAACAGACTTGCCTACAGGCTTGCCAACAATCCCATAGAGGGCAGGCCCGATGCCGTTAGCACCACCTTGGGTGGCAACATGGCATGCTTTGCACTTGGCAAAAACAGCTTCACCCTTGGCGATGTCGCCCGTGGCAAGCAGGGTTGCCAATGGCACTTCCTTTTCAGCGCCAGCCGCAGCTTCTTCTTCTACGCCTTCAATCGCATAGCCCATCTTTTCAGGGCGATGCTCCTTATCAGCAAGGAAATAGTGTCCCGAAAGGCTGGAGAGGCCCAGAGCAACGATGCCCCCGAACAAAGCCCATCCAGCGATGGTGTTGAAACGGTCGTCCATTTACGAACCCCATTGGCGCACGCCGACACCTTGTCGACCCCCGCGCGAGTTGCGGCTCGCTCTAGTCAGACCCCCGCCCAAGTGCAAGATGCTTTGACGCGCAAAATGACAAGAAGCGGGATCACGCCCTTGCCGCAAGGGGCACGGAGGCTTAATCGCACAGTCACTATGCAGAGTTATCCCGCACCCGCGCTCGTCCTTGTCGAACAAATGGCCGCCGCTGCCGCCGCCGATCCGGCGCGTGCCGTATCGTTTCAAGGTGCCCCGGGCGCAAATTCGCACCGCGCCGCGATGGAAGCCCTGCCCGATTGCTTGCCACTGCCGTGCTTTTCTTTCGAAGATGCACTGGATGCGGTGAAAGAGGGCCGCGCGGGTCAGGCTATCATCCCCATCGAAAACTCGCAGCATGGGCGCGTTGCCGACATCCACTTCCTGCTGCCTGAAAGCGGTTTGTCGATTGTCGGCGAACACTTCTTGGAGATTCATGCCAGCCTGATGGCGCTTGGCGACGGACCATTCACTGCCGCTTACAGCCACCCGCAAGCGCTGGGCCAATCGCGATTCTATCTGCGAGCACGCGGCATCGTGCCGATGAGCTATGCCGATACGGCGGGCGCTGCGGCCTATGTTGCCGAGCTGGGCGATCCCGGCGTTGCAGCGCTTGCCCCGCGAATCGCGGCGGAGCTCTATGGCCTCAAAGTGATCGAGGACAACGTCGAGGACGCGCACGATAACACCACGCGATTCGTTATCCTGTCCAAGACCCCGCTTGACCCTGCTGCCATGGCTGCGCCAGCCATGACCACGTTCGTATTCGAAGTGCGCAACATTCCAGCCGCGCTTTACAAGGCACTGGGCGGTTTCGCCACGAATGGCGTCAACATGACCAAGCTGGAAAGTTACCAGCGCGGGGCAAGTTTTGCCGCAACCGAATTCTTCGCCGATATTGTTGGCGCTCCGGGTGATCCGGCGGTGGACCGCGCTTTTGAAGAGCTTGAGTATTTCGCCAAGCACCTGCGCATGCTCGGAACCTACCCGATGGAGCGTATCCGGGGTTAGTTATACTTGCCCGGATCGCCTGTGCGTGTAACCACTACGTCCGTGACAGCAGCAGCCCCGGCAAACACTTCAAGCGATGACGCTGCTGCGGCGGAAAAGGCATGGGCCTCGCTGCGTGATGCCGGTGACATCCAATTCGCGCCCGTTCCGCCCGATCCGGCTCCTGTAGTGCCCGAATGGCTAAAGGCGATTGGCCGCTTTCTGGATTGGCTCCTGTCTCCGTTCGGACAGATGCTGGGTGTGAATTGGGGCTGGATCGAAATGGCCTTGCTCATCAGCGCGGGGCTTGGCGTCGCCTGGATCGCGTGGGCACTGCTCTGGCCAATGTGGCGCGATCGCAAAGGCCGAATCAAGGCAGTGGCTCCCGATTGGACGCCAGCGCGCGAAGAAGCGCTTGCCCTGCTCGAAGATGCTGACCGGCTGGCCGCCGAAGGGCGCTATGACGAAGCCGCACATCTGCTGCTTCAGCGCAGCATCGGCCAGATCGCCCGCGCGCGTCCCGACTGGCTATCGCCATCCAGCACCGCGCGCGAAATCGGCGCGATCATGGCCCTGCCGCAAAGCGCCCGCCACGCCTTTGCCGAGATTGCCGGATTGGTAGAGCGTGCCCGCTACGCCCTGCGCCGCCTGAACGCCGAAGATTGGTCTGCGGCACGCGCGGCTTACGCACGATTCGCGCTGGAACGGCTTGAGGTTGCGGCATGAGCGCTGCGGCATCCCCCTTCCCGCGCTCAACCGTAATTGGCATGCTGCTGGTCGGTGCCTTGGCCTTTGTCGGCCTGCTATGGTTCATGGGCAACAATACCGGCGGTAGCGGCAACAATGGCGGCGCGCATGTCGGCGGGTATGGCCTGAACGGCTATGCCGGGATCGCCCGGATGCTGGAGGATGAGGGGCTGGATGTGATCCGCCAGCGCAACCGCAAAGCGCTGGAATCGCAAAACGGGCTGCTGATCCTTACACCTCCGGCAGAGGCAGATGGCAAAGAGATTGCCCGGATCATCGAAACACGGCGCTATATCGGGCCGACGATTGTGGTCACGCCCAAGTGGACCGCGGTGGGTGTAAATTCCCAAAAGGCCAAACGCGGCTGGGTGCAGGTGATCGATACTTCAGCACCGAACTGGCAAGGTTTTGCCGATGATGTGACGGTGGACATTGGCACCGACAAATCCCCTCCGGTCGGCGGCTGGCGTGTAGGAACGCGGCTGGGACCATTGCCGGATCAGCGGCGGGTAGAGACGGGATCGGGCAAAGGCTTGGTGCCGATCATAAATGCGGGCAACGGCAAAGTGCTGGCGGCGTGGCTGGATGATGATGGCTATTACCCCGCACTCAACACCTTTGCCGGGATAAACCCTGCATACGGTGGCGAGGATGAAGACCGTTATCCGGTGGTGCTGGTGTTTGAGCCGGACTTGCTCGACAACTGGGGCTTGGCTGACAAGACCACCGCGCTGATGGCGCGCGATCTGATCCTTGCCACGGCTGACAACCGCAGCCAACCGTTCGCTTTCGACATGACATTCAACGGCTTTGGCGCAAACCGCAACCTTTTGACGCTGGCGTTCGAGCCACCGTTTCTGGCCGCCACGCTCTGCCTGATTTTGGCCGCGCTGGCAGTGGCTTGGCGCGCGTTCTACCGCTTTGGCCCTGCGCTGCAAAGCGGGCCGGAGATCGCCAATGGAAAGGCCGCGCTGGTGGCCAATGCCGCTGGTCTTATCCGGCGCACAGGTCGCGTCCACCTTGTCGCCACGCCCTATGCCGATGCGACGCGGGAACGGCTAGCGGTGGTGCTCGGCCTGCCGCGCGGGCAATCGGCAGAGGCCATCGAAAAGCTGATCGACGCTGCGCAAGACCGGCGTGGCCTTGGCGGACCCCGTTTTTCCGCCGCCGCTGCGCATTTGCGCGCCGCGCGCAAACCCCATGAACTAACCCGGCGTGCTGCCGTGGTGCATCAGATCGAGAAGGACCTGACGTGAGCGATATGACCCTTGAGGAGCTGGGCACACTGGCCGCGAAGATTCGCAGCGAAGTGGGCAAGGCCGTGGTCGGACAGGAAGCGGTGCTCGACCATCTGCTCGTCGCGCTGTTTGCTGGCGGCCATGTGCTGCTCGAAGGCCCTCCCGGCACCGCCAAGACGTTCCTTGCGCAATGCCTTGCCACCACGCTCGGGCTTGATTTCGGGCGCATCCAGTTCACGCCGGATCTGATGCCGGGCGATATTCTGGGCTCCAACCTGTTCAACTTTCAGACCAGCCAGTTCACCCTTACGCGCGGGCCGATTTTCCACGAACTGTTGCTGGCCGATGAAATCAACCGCACCCCGCCCAAAACGCAGGCCGCACTGCTCGAAGCGATGCAGGAGCGCCGCGTCACCTTGGATGGCGAGGCGCACGCGCTGTCTGACCGCTTCATGGTCGTCGCCACACAGAACCCCATCGAAAGCCAGGGCGTCTATCCCCTGCCCGAAGCGCAGCTTGACCGCTTCTTGTTCAAACTGCTGGTCGGCTATCCCTCGGCGGAGGAAGAAGCCCGCATTGTCACGCGTTATGGCCAAGGACGCGGCGCGCCCAAGCCTGCGGAGATGGGGATCGTGGCTGTAACCGACGGCGATGAATTGGCGCGTGCCAATGCCGCCGTGGCCTCGGTCACGCTGGCCGAATCGATTGTCGATTATGTTGTGCGGCTGGTGCGCGCCACCCGCGAGACCGGCGATCTGTTTGCCGGTGCCTCGCCCCGCGCCGCCGTGCTGCTGGCAGGGGCCGCGCGCGCCCGCGCCGCGCTTGATGGCCGCAACTATGTGATCCCCGACGATGTGAAGGCGCTGGCTACCGCCGTGTTGCGCCATCGCCTGCTGCTCAGCCCTGCGGCAGAGATCGAGGGCAAGCAGGTCGAGGCGATTGTTGCGGTTTTGGTGGAAAGCACGGAAGCGCCGCGTTGAGCGCACCGCCCGCCTTGTTGCCGACACGGACGGCGGTGCTGATGGTCGCAGGGCTTGCCCCGCTGGCGCTCATCCTTGCCGCTGCGGCACCCGGCGCGTGGATCGCCGCGCCCGCATTGGGTGGCGCGCTGCTGGTGCTGGTGCTGCTCGACGGGGTGTTTGCGGGCGCTTTGGCAGATTTGCGCGTGATCGTGCCCGCCGATGCCGAAGTTGGTGAAGCCACCGCGCTGACCGTGCTGGCCGACCTTACCCGCGCAGGCCCTCGCGCGCGGGCCGAAGCCGCGCTGGAATGTGGCCCGCGCCTCGCACCCGGAGGCCGCATAGCCCTCACCCTCGCGCCTCTGGACGGCGCTTGGAGCGGAACGACAGACTTGCACCCGAACAGGCGCGGCACCGGCGCTGTCAGCCGCGTATGGCTGCGCTGGAGCGGCCCGCTCGGGCTTGCCCACCGCCAGACCAGCCGCGCGCTCGATAGCGCGGTGCGCATCTGGCCCAATATCGCCCCGGTGCGCAGCCCCGCGCTGCAATTGTTCCTGCGCGATGCCCAGTTCGGCATGATCGCCCGCCGTATCCGTGGCGAAGGCACCGATTTTGAGGCACTGGCCGAATACGAACCCGGCATGGACCGCCGCCGGATCGATTGGAAAAGCTCCGCCCGCCACGCCCGCCTCTATGCCAAGGAATACGAGGTCGAGCGCAACAACCAGATCGTCTTCGCGTTCGATTGCGGGCAGGCAATGTGCGAACCCATCGATGGCCTGCCGCGCATCGATCGCGCCGTCACCGCCGCGCTGACCACCGCCTATGTCGCATTGAAGGCGCAAGACCGCGTCGCCCTGTTCGGCTTTGCGGCAAGGCCCGAAGTCGCGACGCCCTTCGTCACCTCCAGCCGCGATTTCGCGCGGTTGCAACGCGCTGCGGCAGGGCTGGAATATCACTACGGCGAGGCCAACTTTACCCTCGCTCTGTCCACACTCGCCGCCCGCCTGCAACGCCGCTCGCTGATCGTGCTGTTCTCGGATTTCGCCGATCCCACCAGCGCCGAACTGATGGTCGAAAATGTCGGGCGGCTGGTGGAACGCCATGTCGTGCTGTTCGTGGTGATGTCCGATGCCGATCTGGCGCGGATCGTCTCGGCACCGGTTGTGGATATGGACAGCGTAGGCCAAGCCGTCACCGCCACATCGCTGATCCGCCAGCGCGCCTTGGTGCTGCAACGGCTGCGCCAGCTTGGCGTGCGCGTGATTGAAGCCCCGCATGACAAGATCGGCACGCGGCTGCTCGATGCCTATCTTACCGTAAAGCGCGAAGGGCGGATCGGATGACGCCAGCTAATGCCACCATCGCGCAGAAGATTGGCGGCTGGTTCTCCAAAGCCCCCGAACAAGCGGTTGCGGCAGAGCAAGCCGCGCTGCGTTCTGACCGGTTCCGGCTGGAGCGTGAAGGCGAATGGAAGCGGCTGGAAGCCGTGGTCACACAGATGGAAGCAGGCCGGATGCGGCGCGTTTCGGACGAGGACCTGCTCGCCCTGCCCGCGCTTTATCGCACTGCCGCCTCCAGCCTTTCGATTGCGCGCGAAACCTCGCTCGATGCCGCGCTGATCGCCTATCTTGAGACGCTGACCCAGCGTGCGTGGTTCCTCGTCTATGGTCCGCGCGCCTCGCTCTGGTCGTGGTTCAAGCGCTTCCTTGGCGGGGAATGGAGCGCCTCGGTGCGCGCCATGGGCAGCGATATCCTGATCGCGCTGGCGCTGATGGTGGCGGGCACCGTGGTCGGCTGGATGCTTGTCGAGGCAAACCCCGATTGGTACTATTCGCTCGTCTCATCCGGATTTGCCGATGAACGCGTGCCCGGGGCCAGCCAGGAAGTGCTGCGCGGCACGCTGTTCGGCCATCAGGATAAGGACGGGTTGACCCTGTTCGCCGCAGCACTGTTCAGCAACAATGCGCAAGTTTCGATCATGTGCTTCGCATTGGGCTTTGCCTTCGGCCTGCCCACTATGCTGCTGCTGATCCACAATACCGCATTGCTGGGCGCGATGCTGTGGCTCTATCACGGCAAAGGCCTGACGCTCGATTTCGTCGGCTGGCTGTCGATTCACGGCACGACCGAACTGTTCGCGATCCTGCTGGCGGGCGCGGCGGGACTGCATATCGGGCGCGCGATGGCCTTTCCCGGCAATGCCTCGGTCCTTGATGCCGCTGCTGCTGCCGGACGGCGCGCGGCGCAAGTGATGACCGGCGTTGTCCTGATGCTGATCGTTGCCGCCGTGCTTGAAGGCTTTGCCCGCCAACTGGTGGACGACACGCCCGCGCGCCTCACCGTGGGCGGGTTCATGCTGGTGTTCTGGATCGGCTATTTCTTTGCCTTCCGGCGCGGAGTGCGCGTGTGATGGCGCTCTCATGGCCCAAACGCCGCCAGCCGGTGACCGGAACACCGCTCGATTACGATGGCAAACGGCGACGAATCGTAACCACGCCCGAAGGCGTGTCGCTGCCTTTCCTGCTCGCCTCGCGCGGGGCGCGGGCGGGTGCGCTGATGATAGACCTGACGATGATTGTCGGCGCGATGATCGGGATGACGCTGATCCTGTTCAAGATCGCCGAAGCCACAGGCATCAATCTGGAAGACGGCAAGGGCCCGGCCGCCCGCGCGGTGCAGGCACTGGCCGTCATCTGGATCATTGCGCTGTTCCTGTTCCGCAACGCATGGTTCCTGTTCTTCGAACTGGGCCCGCGCGGGGCAACTCCGGGCAAGCGTATCGTCGGCATTCGCGTGGCCGCGCGCGGCAGTGCCAGCGGGGGGGCAAGTGCTGGCGCGCGGCTGACAACCGAGGCCGTGATCGCGCGCAATCTGGTGCGCGATATCGAACTGTTCATGCCGGTTATCTTCATCGTGTCTGCCATGGCCGATGATGGTGATGCTGGCGTTGCCAGTTGGGCTGGAGTCATCTGGTTCCTGATCTTCGTGCTGTTCCCGTTCTTCAACCGGGACCGTTTGCGCTGCGGTGATCTGATCGCGGGGACATGGGTCGTCGAAGCGCCAAAGCGCAAGCTGGAGCAGGCGCTCTCGGTCAGCGATGCCGCGCGCGGCCAGTCGCAAACAACCGGCGCGCAATACCGCTTCAGCGACGCAGACCTTGCCGTCTATGGCGAGTTCGAACTGCAAACGCTCGAACGCGTCCTGCGCGAAAACCGCGAAGAAGCGCTGGTCGATGTGGCGCAAACGATCTGCCGCAAGATCGGCTGGAGCGCCGGTGCGGGCGACGAACGCGCCTTCCTCGAGGCCTATTACGCCCAACTGCGCGCGCGGCTGGAAACCGGCATGCGCTTTGGCAAACGCAAGGCCGATAAACACAGCGGCGGTTAAAACGCAAAAAGGCCCCGCAAGCTTGCGGGGCCTTTCGTTTGTGGGGCTTTGCCGGAAGCTTTACAGCTTGCCGGTCAATTCCGGGACGAGTGTGAAGAGATC
>NZ_LJHY01000030.1 GCF_001295795.1 Novosphingobium sp. AAP83 | reverse complement strand
CCCCGCCCGCCACTGGCGGGTTCGATGCCTATCCCTCTCCCCATGGGAGAGAGGGATAGGGCAGTGTTTCAAGCTTTCGGGATAGCGCGTTCGCCCTTGATGCTGAGGCCGTAACCTTCAAGCGCGACGAGATTGTGGTGCGAATTGGTGAGCAGGGTCATGTCGTGCACGCCAAGATCAGCCAGGATTTGCGCGCCGATGCCATAGCTGCGCAGTTCCATGTCGCGCCCGCCGGTGCCATCGACTTCGCGGATCAGTTGATCGGGTTCGCCCGGCATGAGCAGCACGATCAGGCCGGAACCTGCCTCGCCGATTTCGGTCATCGCGCGTTGCAGGATGCGTTTGCGCGGGCCGGGTGCGCCCAGCACGTCTGACAGGATCGAGATCGTGTGCATGCGCACCAGCGTCGGCTGATCGGCAACGATCGCGCCCTTTTGCAGGACAAGGTGAACCGAACCGTCGATCTTGTTGCGATAGGTCTTGATCGTCCAGTCGCCGCCGTAATCGGTTTCAAACGGGGCCTGCTGGATGCATTCGACGAGGTGATCGTTGCGGCGGCGATATTCGATCAGATCGCGGATCGTGCCGATTTTCAGCCCGTGCTTGCGCGCGAAGATCTTGAGGTCATCGAGCCGCGCCATCGTGCCGTCATCGTTCATGATTTCGCAGATCACGCCCGAGGGATTGAGCCCGGCAAGGCGCGGCAGATCGATCGCGGCTTCGGTGTGGCCAGCGCGCACCAGCACGCCGCCATCGCGCGCGATCAGCGGGAAGACGTGGCCGGGCGAAACGATATCGTCGCGGGTCTTGCCGGCATCGACTGCCACGGCGATGGTGCGGGCGCGGTCAGCCGCTGAAATGCCGGTGTCGACGCCGTCGCGGGCTTCGATCGAAACGGTGAAGGCGGTGCCGTGGCGGGTGCCGTTGTTGCGCGCCATCAGTTCAAGGCCGAGGTGGCCCGCGCGTTCGCTGGTGAGGCACAGGCAGATCAGCCCGCGCCCGTGCGTTGCCATGAAGTTGACCGATTCAGGCGTTGCCATCTGCGCGGGGATCACCAGATCACCTTCGTTTTCGCGGTCTTCATCATCAACCAGAATGACCATGCGGCCATTGCGGACTTCGGTGATCATTTCCTCAACCGTGGCGAGTTCGAACTCGTCCTCGTCTTCACCGTCCATCGCGCGTTCAAGCTTGCTCAGCGTGTCAGCCGTGGGGTTCCATTCGGGCGACAATACGTCGCGCAGTGAATTGGGATGAAGACCTGCTGCACGGGCGAGGGCTGCCCGCGAGATGATGCGATCTTCGATGAGTTTGCGCGCACGCGCCAAGATGTCCTGTGCCATGCGATTCGCCCTGTCACACTCTGATGGCGCATGTCAACGCACATCACATTGTACTGTGCATTGTTGCAGGGGGTGCGCGGGTCGGGCAAAGGCGCGGCTGTGATACTTTACCTGCGGGCAAAGTGTCACCAGCGACAAATGTTGGATTACCAGCGCCAAAGCCCAGATGAGGGATTCACAAGAATCCCGCTATGTGCTTCCTTGAATATCGTAATGTTCCATAAAGCGATCACACCTGTGGCGAAAAGCCGAACGAGATCAGCCGTGCGCTCGCCGGAAAGCGGGTCGAGGTCTGCGAGTATCCCGATGGCAGCCTTGAGATCCGGCACGGCGACCATGTCCTGCCTTACCGGATGCACGACAAGATCAGGCAGGTAAATCAGGCGGCGATCGTCGAGAACAAACACCTCGACGCAGCGCTGGCGATGGCCAAAGCGATGCAAGAACTGCTGCTGCCGCG
>NZ_LJHY01000003.1 GCF_001295795.1 Novosphingobium sp. AAP83 | reverse complement strand
CATCTGCATCGCCGCAACCGTCATCTTCTGGCTCAATCAATGAGTCCTGAGCCTAGATATCCCAGTTGCGATGAAGCAAGCCCCGCAAGCACGATACTGCTGGTTAAGGCATTAATCGAACGCTATCGAACGTCCCTATACTGCCGCAACGGGAGCGAGGCAGCCGCGGCACGCATGAAAAATGCTAATTCCCCAATTAGTGGAGGCGTAAGACGTTGCGAAAGATCATTAAAATCGTCCTTTGGATTTCGCTGGCGCTTGCCGCAATTCTGGCATTCAACGCCTGGCGCAACTGGGACACAATCCACCGCGTTATGCTGGGTGGTTTGAAGGTTTATGAAACGGCTCCGCCCGCGCTTCCTGCGCAAATCAACCGGCCGGCCATACTGGTCTTTTCCAAAACCAACGGCTTCCGCCATGAAGAGGCAATCCCGGCGGGCAATGTGCTGTTTGCCAAGCTAGCCAAGGACAACGGATGGGGGCATTTTCAGACCGAAAACGGTGCGACCTTTTCGCCAGCCATTCTGGCACGCTTCGATGCGGTGATCTTCAACAATACCAGCGGTGACGTGTTTACGCCTGCACAGCGCGCCGCCTTCAAAGCGTTCCTTGAAAACGGTGGCGGTTATGTAGGCATACACGCTGCTGGCGATAATTCGCACGATGCATGGGGCTGGTATGTCGATACCGTCATCGGCACGCACTTTATCGGGCATCCGATGGATCCCCAGTTCCAGAAGGCTACCATGCGGATCGAAGAGCGTTCGCACCCGGCCACGCGCAATTTGCCTGCCTCGATCGAGCGTACCGACGAATGGTATTCGTTCGACAAATCGCCGCGCCGCCCCGGAATCACCGTGCTCGCCACTTTGGACGAAAAAACTTACGTCCAGAAGGGGGTGTTTGGTCAGGAACTGGCCATGGGAACTGATCACCCGATTGCGTGGTGGCGGTGTGTAGGCAAAGGGCGCGCGCTCTATTCAGCAGGCGGACATACCGCAGCATCATTCAACGAACCTGAAATGACGGCGCTACTGACGGGGGCTGTGCGTTGGGCGCTGAAACTGGAAGGCGATAGTTGCTCGCTCAACCGTATCGCAGACGCTGTCGTAGCGGTGGAGACACCATGAAGCCGGTTCGCTATGGCATGATTGGTGGCGGGCAAGGGGCATTCATTGGCGGAGTCCACCGCACCGCTGCGGCTATTGCGGGCAATTGGGAGCTTGTTGCAGGGGCTTTTTCGTCCACTGCTGAAAAGTCCTTCGCATCAGGCGCCGAAATCGGTGTCGATCCCGCCCGTGTCTATGGTTCATGGGCCGAATTGCTTGAGCGCGAGGCCTCACTTCCTGGGGATATCCGGATTGAGGCCGTGTCTATCGTCACCCCCAATCATGCCCATGCAGCGCCAGCCATCGCGGCTATGGAAGCTGGATTTGACGTTATCATCGATAAGCCGTTGGCCCACAGTATTGAAGCGGCCCAAGCGATTGCCGATGCCACCATTCGCACCGGCCGCCTGATTGCCATCACCCATACGTATACCGGCTATCCGTTGGTCAAGCAGGCGCGCCGGTTGGTCACTTCGGACCAGTTCGGGAAAGTCCGCCGTGTTGCGGTAAAATACACGCAGGATTGGCTATCGCGCGCGGCCGACCTTGAAAACAACAAGCAGGCCGCATGGCGTGTCGATCCGGCATTGTCGGGTGAGGCTGGCGCGTTTGGCGATATTGGAACGCATGCCGCTAACTTGGTGGAATTCATCACGGGTGAGCGGATTGTCTCGATTTGCGCGGAACTGACCATGCTGGAAGGGCGCCGGATTGATGATGATGGCGCAGCGCTGTTGCGCTTGTCCGGCGGCGGCAAGGGGACTTTGACTGCAAGCCAGGTGCTCGTCGGCGACATCAATGACCTTGCGATTGATGTTTGGTGTGATGAGGCGGGGCTGCATTGGCGGCAGGAAGAGCCTAACACCATGCGCATCGCTTATCGTGACAAGCCCACGGAAATCTGGAACGCAGGTGCTAACCGCGCTTACCTTTCGCCTGACATTCTTGCGATTCAGCGTACGCCCGCTGGTCATCCCGAAGGCTATCTCGAAGCCTTTGCCAACATTTACCAAGCGTTCGGCGCAAGAATCCGGGATGAACCCTCAAATGCTGACGAGCCGGGCTTTGCAACGATTGCCGATGCACTCTCTGGCATGAACTTCCTGCGCGCCAGCCTTGAATCGAGCCGTGCCGGCGCGGTTTGGACCGAGCTTTGAAAGGAATTGCCATGAAGGGCCCCGCAATTTTCCTCGCGCAGTTCGCGAGCGATCAAGCTCCTTTCAATTCTTTGGATGCGATCACCCGTTACATGGGCGACTTGGGCTATAAAGGCGTTCAGATTCCCACTTGGGATGCGCGCCTTTTCGATTTGGAACTGGCCGCAGAGAGTCAGGATTACGTCGAGGAAGTTAAGGGCATTTGTGCGCAGAACGGCGTGGAAGTGACCGAACTTTCGACCCACTTGCAGGGCCAACTGGTTGCCTGCCATCCGGCCTATGATTTGATGTTCGATGGCTTCGCGCCCGCAGCACTGCATGGCAACTCTGCTGCGCGGACCGAATGGGCGGTCAACCAGCTTCATCTCGCAGCGGCCGCAAGCCGCCGCTTTGGCCTGAACGCGCACGCTTCATTTTCCGGCGCGCTGCTGTGGCACACGGTCTATCCGTGGCCGCAGCGTCCTGCCGGATTGGTCGAAGAAGGTTTTGCTGAACTCGCGCGCAGGTGGAAGCCGATTCTCGACAAATTCGACGAGAACGGCGTCAATCTCTGCTACGAGTTGCATCCGGGCGAAGATCTCCATGACGGTGTGACATTCGAACGTTTCTTGGAAGCAGTCGGCAATCACCCGCGCGCCAACATTTTGTACGATCCCAGTCACTTCGTGCTGCAACAACTCGATTATCTGGCGTTTATCGATATCTATCACGAACGCATCAAAGCCTTCCATGTCAAGGATGCCGAGTTCCGCCCGAACGGGAAAGCCGGTGTCTACGGCTCCTATTCCGGATGGGCCGAGCGCCCCGGGCGATTCCGCTCTCTGGGTGATGGCCAGGTCGACTTCACCAGCATTTTCACCAAGCTGACGCATCACGGCTATGATGGTTGGGCCGTGCTTGAATGGGAGTGTGCCTATAAGCATCCCGAACAAGGTGCAGCCGAAGGCGCGCCGTTTATTGCCCGCCATATGATCCGCAAGGCTGACCGCGCGTTTGATGATTTCGCAGGATCGGGGGCCGATCTTGGCTTTGTCCGCCAAGTTCTAGGGTTGCAATAGCCGACAAGCGGTACAACCCCGGAGAGAGAAATGAAGACACCTGAAGAGCATAAGAAGTCGATCTTCTGGATATGCGTTCTGGCACTGTTCATCGCGGCGCTCGCCAATGCTGTGCGTGCAGGTGCGGCAGGCGCGATGAAGGTCGCACTTCTCGATCCCATTGATGCGCAGCATTCGGGCGAGCTGATCGGCACTGTGCTGGGCAATTCCTTTCTCGGCTTTGCGCTGAGCTTGCTGGTCATCAGTCCTCTACTTGACCGTTTCGGCGCCAAGCGCGTGATCCTGTTTGCGGCGGCGTGCTATATTGTCGGGCCGCTGCTGGTGTTGGTCGCAGGTGGTGCTGGTTCATCTACAGTTCTGCTGCTGAACCTTGCGATGGTGATCTGGGGTTTTGGCTGGGGGGCTACCGAGGCCTCGATAAACCCCGTGATCGCAACGCTCTATTCCAACGACAAGACCGGCAAGCTTAACGCTCTCCACGCATGGTGGCCCGCTGGATTGATCGTTGGCGGATTGACGAGCGTTGCGTTCTTCCAGTGGTTCGATCTGCCGTGGCAAGCACTGGTGGCAATCTGCATCGTTCCGGGCGTTGTTCTGGCGATCTGGGCCTCGCGCCATTCCTTCCCGCAAACCGAAAGCAAAGTTGCCGCCGTTCCCTTTGGTGAAATGATGGCCGAGCCATTCAAGCGCCCCGGTTTCTGGGTGTTCTTTGCAATCATGTTCCTCACCGCATCCAGCGAACTTGCGCCGGGGGCTTGGGTTGATGTGACGCTTAGCCAGACAGTGGGCATGCCGGGCATCCTCGTGTTGGTCTATGTGTCGGCGATCATGTTCATCATGCGCCATTTTGCAGGAGCATTGGACCAGCGCTTTTCCGACATGGGCCTGCTGCTGATGTGCACACTGCCCGCAAGCCTTGGTCTTTATCTGCTTAGTATTGCCAATTCGCCTGTTACTGCGCTTTTGGCCGCAACAGTGTGGGCGTTCGGCGTTTGCTTTATGTGGCCAACCATGCTGGCTGCGGTTTCGCGGCGCTATCCCAAAAGCGGGCCTTGGGGGATCGGTCTGGTCGGCTTTGCCGGCGCCTTGGCAATTTACTATGTGCTGCCGCAACTTGGCGCGATTTATGATCAAGCCAAACTGGAAAAGGCAGGAAGCGAGGCAGCCTTTGCGGCCCTTGAGCCCGGTAGCCCCGAACTACAGCAAGTGTTGGCCTTCGCCGCAGCGCAAAGCTTTCAAACCATCGCGATTATCCCGATCGCGCTGTTCTTCATCTTCGGTGCGGTTCGCCTTGTCGAACGCAGCACGAAGGGCTGAGTGCATGAAGATCGGCATAAACATGCTTTTGTGGACTGGCCACGTTGCGGCAGAGCATTTGCCGATTCTCGAAGCTCTCAAAGCGGAAGGTTTTGATGGCGTTGAAATCCCGTTGTTCGATGTGAGCAATGAGGGGCACTACCGCTGGTTGGCGGGCGTGCTTGATGACATCGGGCTGGAACGCACGGTCGTGGCCTTGATCCCGGATGAGGCCCATAACCCTGTTTCAGATGACGCCGCCTGCCATGCGCGGGCGGTCGATCATCTCAAGCGCGTCCTTGATTGCACCGCCACACTCGGCGGACAGGTTATCGCAGGTCCGTGGTTTCAGCCGTTGGGCGTATTCAGTGGTAATCGCCCTAGCGAGGCTGAACTGGACCGTTGCGCCGCCGTTCACCGACAAGTCCTGCCGCTCATGCGTCAGGCAGGGATCGCGCAAGGGCTGGAGCCGCTCAACCGCTTCGAAGCGCACTTGCTCAATACCTGCGAGCAAGCCATTTCCTATGCCCAGCGCATTGGTGATGGTGGGATCGGCATTCTTTACGATACATTCCATGCCAACATTGAAGAGCGCGATCCGATTGCGGCGCTGCATGCGCTTCACGCATCAGGCAATCTTGCCCATGTCCATATCTCTGAGAATGACCGGGGCACGCCCGGGCGCGGCCATGCAAGGATCCGCGAAACGATCCATGCGCTGCGCGCGCTGGGCTATGACCAGTGGTTGACGATCGAGGCCTTTGGGCGGGGGGTGCCGGAACTGGCCGCAGCAACCCGCGTCTGGCGCAATTTCTTTGAAAGCCCTGAAGAAGTTTACCGCGAGGGCATCCGCTATATTCGCCAATGCTGGGATGAAGCTGCCTGATCCGTCCATGGAGGACCGAGTTATGACGAACCCGATGCTTATTGATCGCCGCACATTGATCGAACGTGCGCTTATGCTTGTGGGGGCAGGGGCTGCTGCCAGCACATTTTCGGTATCAGCGTTGGCCGCTGCTGCGACGCGGACCAAGCCCTATCTGGATAGCAGCACTTTTGCGTTGCTGACCGCAGTGGCCGATACGATTGTTCCGCGCACCGATACCGCAGGGGCCATCGACGCCAAGGTGCCTGCAAGCATCGACGCATTGCTGGTCAATTGGGCCTCGGGCGAACGCCGCTACCAGATCACCGAGGCGTTGGCCGAAATCGATAGCCTGGCGCGCACAGCCCTCGGCAAGGGCTTTGCTCAGTTGTCTGCGACAGAGCGCTTGGCTTTGCTCAAAGGCCATGATGCGGCAGCGCTTAAAACCACTGCCAGCCAAGCGCCCCGATCAATCAAGAACCTGATGGCAGGCCCCGCGTTCGTGAACCCCGGCTATGGCAAGCTCAAGGAACTGATCGTGCTGCTTTATTACGTATCCGAGCCTGCCTTGACACAAGAGCTATCCTATATCCACGCGCCCGGCGAATGGCAGCCATCGATCCCCGTCACATCTGAAACCCGCCCCGCCGCTGGCGGCATGTTCTGATCAGAGGAATTGCATGATGTTTGACGCTATTGTCATTGGTTCGGGCATGAGCGGCGGAATCGCTGTCAAGGAATTGTGCGAACGCGGGCTCAAGACCCTTGTCCTCGAACGAGGCCGCAAGATGGAACACGGCACGTCCTACACCGACTGGATGCAGCCATGGGACTTGCCCAACGCCGGGATGATCCCCGAAGAGGAATTGACACGCGATTATCCGGTCCAAAGCCAGTGCTATGCCGTGACCACCGCGACCCAGCAATACTGGGTCAAAGACAGCGAACACCCCTATACCACGCCTGAAAACAAGCCGTTCTCGTGGATTCGCGGCAATCATCTGGGTGGCCGGTCCCTGATGTGGGGACGCCAGACGTATCGCATGTCGCCGCAGGACTTCGAGGCAAACGCCAAGGATGGCCATGGCTCGGACTGGCCGATTCGCTATGACGATCTGGCTCCGTGGTACGATCATATCGAACGCTTCATCGGCGTTGCCGGATCGCGAGAAGGCCTTGAGCAGTTGCCCGATGGCGAGTTTCTGCCGCCATTTGCGCTCAACGATGCCGAACTCCTGTTCAAAAAGGCTGTCGAGGACAAATTTCCGGGCCGCAAGGTGATCCCGGGCCGCGTCGCCAACTTGTCCAAGGCGCAGCCGCACCATGAGGAACTGGGCCGGTCAAGTTGTCAAAACCGTTCGATCTGTGAGCGTGGATGCAGCTATGGTGCCTATCATTCCAGCCTCAGCTCCTCGCTTCCGGCGGCCGAGCGGACCGGCAATCTCACGATCATTACAGACGCCATAGTTCACTCGATCGTGCACGATCCCAAAACTGGCAAGGCCACCGGCGTGCGCGTGATTGATTCCAACACCGGTGCTGGCCAGACCTATGACGCCAAGGTCATCTTCAGCTGCGCATCGTCCATTGGTACGGCGCAGATCCTGCTCAATTCAAAGTCTGAAGCCATGCCAAACGGTTTGGCAAATACGTCCGGCATGGTCGGTCGCAATCTGATGGACCACCTTTATGGCATGTCGGTAGCAGGTGTACTGCCAAAAGGCCCGGACACTTATTACCACGGGCGGCGGCCAACCGGGCTTTACATTCCGCGGTTCCGCAATGTTACCGAAGATGGAGAGTTCCTGCGCGGTTACGGTTATCAGGGCGGAGCATCCCGCATGAGCTGGCGCAGTGCAGCGATTGGCAAACCGGGGCTTGGCGCTGAACTGAAGGAACGCACCCGCAAGTTGGGGCCCTGGATGATCTACATCGCCGGCTTTGGTGAAATGCTGCCCAACCCCGAAAACCGCGTAACGCTGAACGCCAACAAGCCAGACAAGTGGGGAATGCCCACGGTCCACATCGAATGTAGCCATGGCGAGAACGAGCGCAAGATGGTCAAGCAAATCATGATCGATGGCAAGGCCATGATCGAAGCTGTGGGCGGCACCGTCGTCAGCTCTATGGCCGAACCGGGCACACCGGGCCTTGGCATTCACGAAATGGGTACGGCGTGCATGGGTAAGGATCCCAAAACTTCGGTCCTTAACAAGCACAATCAGGCGCATGACGTGCCCAACCTGTTCGTGACTGATGGCGCGGCAATGGCGTCCGGCGGCTGTCAGAACCCCTCGTTGACCTATATGGCGCTTTCGGCACGAGCTGCCGATACTGCTGCCAAATTCCTGAAAGAAGGCGTGTTATGAGCCAGTTTGGATTTAAGCTTGTCGCCTCGGCGCTGGCACTTTGCGCGATCAGCGGCGGGGTGGCATCGGCAAAGCCGGTGACGGACTGTCCTTTACGCGATGCCCCGTTTTCGATGGAATCGCCGCTGGTAGATATCCTGCTTAATGCTGAGGCAAAGGCGATAGTGGAACAGCGCACCGGGCGTTCGTTTGATAAAGGTCCGGCTGCTTTTGTCGGTACGAAACCGCCAACATTCGCAGCTATTCTCACTTTGCGTTCGGCAGCAATGTTTACAGGGCTCAAGCCCGAAGCCCTGCCTGAAATTGACGCCGCCTTGCGCAAACTCCCAGTCACTGAGGCTGACAAAATCGCTCGCTGCGACCGCTATGATAACGATGTCCCGAAGTTTGCTCCTGCTACCGGTAAACCCCGCATGCTGTTATTTGAAAAGATCACCGGATTTCGCGATTCCCCTTCGGTCGATGCTGCCCATGCTGCGTTTATCGAAATGGGTAAGCGCAATGGCTGGTCAATTGCAACGACCGACAAAGGCGGTGCCATTAATCCCAAAACGCTCAAGCAATTTGATGCCGTCATCTGGAACAACATCAGTGGCGATGTGCTGACCCTGTCACAGCGCAAGGCGTTCAAAACTTATCTTGAGCGCGGCGGCGGCTTCTTCGCCATCCACGGTTCGGCAGGCGATCCCGCTTTCTTTTGGGATTGGTACACCGATACTCTGATTGGCGCGCGATTTTTGGCGCATCCGATGAAGCCGCAATTCCAGGAAGCGCGTATCGCCGTAGATAAGGCGCATCCGCTTGCTGCTGGATTGCCACCGGAATGGAAAATGTCGGATGAATGGTACTCATTCAAAACCAACCCGCGCAGCGTTGGTGCAAAAGTGCTGCTCACATTGGATGAGGCCAGCTATGTCCCCATCGGACCACAGGGCATCGATTTGAAGATGGGTGATCATCCATTGGCGTGGACCAATTGTGTGGGTAAGGGGCGCATGTTCTACTCGGCGATCGGGCATCTACCCGAAACTTACAGTCAGCCCCAACACGTAACCCTGCTTGAAAACGCGATGCGGTGGGTCGCGCTTGATCGGAAGGCTTGCACTGGGCGGCCATGAGTTTAGCGCGCTTTTTGGGCAAAATCGGCTCCGTCATAGTGATCCAGATTGGTCTGAAAGCGCTCTAGTCTACCCTCCCAGCTTGGTGACCAGTGCTTGCGCAATACCACGCATACCGGCGCCATTCGGGTGCCAAGGCGCGGTGCCGGGCACCATAAGCGTGCCAATGCTCCACGGATCAGCGTCGCAAGGCGTATGATGTTTTGACAGTTCGCCCGCAGCAAGCAGTTCTGCATTACTTGCCCGCGCAGCCTTTGCCGTCACAGCAGCAAACCGAACGCCGATCTGGCGCATCGTTTTGGCGTTAGCATCCGTCATCGGAACTGATGGGCAAAGCGTGCCATCGGGAACCAGCGTAACATAATCAACAAACACCAGCTTGGCCTGTGGCGCGCGCAGCCGCACTTCATTGGCAATTTTGCGCAAGTCTGCCTCAAGCTTGGCCCATTCCGCTTCTGTGGGGACCAGTAGCGGCGGACAAACGCGTTGCATCTTCACGCTATCACAGGTGGCGACATAAAGGTTGCGCACGTAATTGATGTCATTGCCGCCGATAGTGATCGTCACCAGCCGTGTTTCCGGCGTCAATGCATCGATTTGCGGCGGCAATTCTTTCCACGGTCCACGCACATGCGCGGTGGTGGCACCACTGCATGTTGCGTCGATCAGGTCCAGTTTCAACCGCTCCGCCAGAAGCGAGGGGTAGCTGCCATAATCGCGGCTGCAACGCTTCGGCATATCAGGCTTTGGCTGGCCAAGGTCAGGACCGGCAGCATAAGAACTGCCCATCGCCACATATGTCGCACCTGCCTTTAGCGTTTTACGGGAAACGTGCTGGGATCCCGCGCAGGATGCCAGCACAAGTGTCGCAACTAAGCCCGTCAGTCCGCGCGCCAATTTAAACATTAATGCCCCCAACCTGTGGCGCCAGTACTCGAATTCTGGGTCATTTGACTAAGATAACGCATATGCCTCATCATTTAGAGCGTCATTATAAGTGCCTGTTTCAGAAATTTTTCAAGCGGCGCAATATCTTGCAGTTCTGCGCGTAAGCAGGCGGATTGACGCAATCACACCGGATTTCTGGCAAAAAGAGGGCGGTGGGTGCGTTACAGCAAACACCGCCCATCGCTTTTTTCAGCTTGGCTTGAGCGCTAGTTTGGCTGTCGCGCTGGGTAGGCCATCTGCGCTTACCTGCACTTGCACAGTTTCTGCCATACCGCGCGAGCGCAAAATGGCGAGAGCCTGTCCGCGCCATGTTTGCGCATCGGGCCTTTGTAGCGAGCCTGTTGCAAGCGGATTGGCATTGCCAAACGCAACAAGGTCAGCCGGGCCATCAATGGAAAGGCGGACCGCGCGCTTGTCATCTGGCAAAACGCGGCCTTGGGCATCTTGCACTTCCACGCGCACAAACGACAACGACTGCGTGCTGCTGCTGCCGCCATAAGGCTCAATCACCAAGGCCAGACGTGTCGCAGGGCCTACGGTTTCAAACTGGCGCCGCCTGATCACTTTGCCGCGTAAATAGGCGACGGCTTCCAGCACGCCGGGGGCGTAAGGAACAGTCATCTCGGCGTGCATCTTGTCGGCAACGGTGAGCGCTTTTTCACCAACGAGTTGGCCATTTAGCCGCAGTTCCACGCGATCACCGCGCGTAAAGAGGCGAACCCGGAGCGGCTTTGTTTCTGCCCCTGGCCACGTCCAACTGGCCAGTTCGTCTGACCACCCCCAATTGGCAACGTATTCATATCTACCGTCAGGAACGGGGCGCTGGACTGCCATCTCAAGCGGGCTTAGCCCTTTGGGATGGATGGGCTGTGCACCGATATTCCCCGGACGGGCAGCTCCTCCAGCGGATCGACCTGCCCTGCGCGCGCGTAACCAAAATTGCATTCGGCGGACCAGACTTGCGGACTGTTTATGTCACCACCGCACGTGTCGGATTGTCCGAGGAGGAGCTGGCGGCGCAGCCGCTGGCGGGAGGCCTCTTTGCGTTTGATGCCCAAGTCGCTGGGCTGCCAATTCCAGCTTTGCGTCTATAAATCGGCGAAATCCCGGCTCTGAAGAACACCTCGGAGGCACGGCTGTACTGGCCGATGCGATCTGGATTGATTTTGAATTGCGCTTGCGGCGCGCGCTCCGGCCACAAACGATATGTCTCAAGCCCCAATGCTGCGACAGGAACGGGCACAGTATCCTTTGCAACAGATTGTGGGGATTGGGAAAATGCTGGTAGGATGTGAGGAATTGCCGTCAACGCAAAGGCGCTAAACCACAACAAGTTTGACACCGGCGTTGCGCAGTTCTTTCGCTGTTTGGGCAGAGATTCCCCTATCTGTGATGACCATATCGATTTCGTCGAGGCCACAGACAATGGTGCCTGATTGTGAGCGGAACTTGCTGCTGTCGACCAACAGGATAACCTCGTCTGCGCGATCAATCAGGCGGCGTTCGGCAGCCACGAGGACGACATCGGCCTGCATCACGCCTTGCGGGCCAATCGCGGCTGCACCCATGAACAGGCGCGGAGCATGAAAGCGCGGCATTGATTCCTCGCCGGCTGCGGCAAGAATGATGTTTTGTTCGCGGAATACCGAACCTGACGGCACAAGGATTCGTGTTGACGCTTGTGGCAACAAAGCGGTTACGATGTGCAGCGAATTGGTGAGGACTTGCATGCCCAGTCCATCAAGGTGCGGGCACATCTGTAGGGTGGTGCTGCCGCCGTCGATCATCACGCCTTCGCCCGGGGAGCAGAGTTTTGCGGCTGCTTTTCCAATGGCCTGTTTTTCGGCCAAGTGAAGAGTGATCGACTGGTCAAATGGGGTGCCGAGCAGATGTGGCCCTGAGGCGTCATTCTTTTCGGGAAGCTTCGCACCGCCGTGAACACGCACGATCTGGCCGATATCCTCAAGCCGCGTCAGATCCCGGCGAATCGTGGCGGGGGATGCATCAAGCAATGCTTCGAGTTCACGATAGCTGACAAAGCCGTTGGGCCGCAGCGCTTTAAAAATCCTTCGTTCTCGTTCTGCCGCGTGCATCTGCGTTCTATCCTTTTCGGAAGCGCTTATGCACGGGCAGATGAGCGAAATCGACCACTTTAAGCAGCTGCGTTTAACATGTTCCCCAGACCGATCACGACGGTTGATCCAACCAGCAAACCAATGCCTGTCCACACGAGTGTGCGGGTGCGGCGGCTGGCGCCTTTCCATTCCTTCAGCGCAAAGCCCCAGAGCGTGGAAAACAAGATGATTGAGGCCATATGCAGCGTCCACGACGAGAAACCGTATTCGCCCATCTGGCTTTCGCCCATGGTGTAGAAGAAGAACTGGCCATACCATAGCGTGCCGCCAAGGGCTGCCAGCAACCAGTTGGCGAGCAGGTTCGGGCGTTCGCCGGGGGTAGCATCGGCCGGGGCTGCGCCGAAGAATTGGCCGAAGCTTTTGTTCTTGAAGATCAGATAGGCACACCACAGCGCATTGGTGGTGAGGCCGCCCGCCAGAACGACGCACAGCACGGGCAAGCCTTGCGACAGCGGATCAGTTCCCGCGGCAAGAGTGAGATCGCGGATCGGCTGTCCAGCGGCCAGGCCCCAGGCAAAGCAGCCGGACATGATGCCGGAGAATACGGCGATCAGCAGGCCTTTGCGCAAGTTGAATTCGGCAACGCCTTCGGACTTTTCACCGCTCAGTTCAGCCTCTTTGGCGCTGCCAGCGCGGGCGACGACGACGATTCCGACAAGTGTTATGACAATGCCGAGCAGGGTCAACTTGCCGCTGGCGGTGGCAACGATCTGGCCTAATGTGCCGTCAAAGATCGGCGGCCCCATGGTGCCGATCACGGTAGTTAGGCCCAAGGCCACCGCCATGCCCAGCGAAAGACCAAGGTAGCGCATGGTCAGGCCGAAGGTTAATCCGCCAAAGCCCCACATGGCGCCCCAGAACCAGCACCAGAACAGCGTGTTTGATGGCGTTGCCGACAAAACTCCAAGCAAATTGTCGGTTTGCAGCGAGGCAAAGAACCAGGGTGCGATCGCCCAGGAAAAAATTCCGCCTGCCAACCAGAACACTTCCCAAGACCACAGCTTGATCCGCTTATATGGAACATAAAAGCTGGCTGATGAAAAACCGCCGATCCAGTGAAATAATACGCCCAATGCGGGGTTTGCGCCCATCGGTCCTGTCCCTTTCGTTTATCTTTATCGGTTTGCAAGGATCGAGCGATCAATCTCGGCAATGCTCTTCACGCCGGTCAGCGTCATCGCGATGCGCATTTCCGCTTCAATCAGGCGGAGCATATGTTCAACGCCGGTTTGGCCCTGTGCCGCCAATGCAAACACCCACGCGCGGCCCAGCAGCACGCCTTTGGCACCCAGCGCGAGCAAGCGGATCACATCAAGGCCAGAGCGTACCCCGCCGTCTGCCAGCACGGTCAGGCGATCACCCACAGCATCGGCAATGGCAGGCAAAGCGCGCGCGGTGGAGAGCACGCCGTCCAACTGGCGACCGCCGTGATTGGAAACGACCACGCCATCCGCGCCGAGATTGGCAGCTTCTCTGGCATCCTCAGCATCGAGCAGGCCTTTAATCACCAGCGGCCCCTTCCATTCCGAACGGATGAAATCGAGATCGCGCCAAGCAATCGAGCTATCGAAATTGTTGCGCATCCACGCAAAGAAGTCTTCGATGCCGGTCTTGCCTTCCAACTTGCGCGCAATGTTGCCAAGCCCATGCGGTCGGCCCATCACGCCGACATCCCACGCCCACGCGGGTTTCATCGCGCCTTGCAGCGTGCGGCGCAGCGCGCCTTTCAGGCCCGATGCTCCGGCAAGGCCCGAATGGTAATCGCGATAGCGGCTGCCGGGAACAGGCATGTCCACGGTGAACACCAGCGTAGAGCAATTGAGTTCAACAGCCTCCTGCAACAATTCCCGCATGAAACCACGGTCGCGGGTCATGTAAAGCTGGAACCAGAACGGCTTTGCGGCCGCTTTGGCGACTTCTGCCATCGAGCAGGCCGATACGGTTGAGAGTGTGAACGGGATGCCTGCTGTTTCGGCGGCACGCACGGCCTGGCATTCACCACGGCGCGCATTCATCCCAGCCAGGCCGATGGGGCCCAATGCTACGGGCAGGCTCACCTTCTGGCCGAACAGTTCAGTCGACACATCAAGCCCCGAAACATCGCGCAACACTCGCTGGCGCAGGGCAATATCGGCAAGGTCGGTGATGTTCCGGCGCAGCGTGGTTTCGGTGTAGGAGCCGCCATCGATATATTCGAACAGGAAATGCGGAAGGCGACGGCGCGCGAGTTCACGGAAATCAGGAATCGAGGCGGCGATCATACGGCTTTTCTCACGCTTGCGGCTTCAACTTCATACTTCCAGCGATTGCGATAGGTATCCAGATCGGCGTCCAAGGGTTCGACGCGGACCAGTTCGCCCTGCGGCTTCAGGCTGGGATTGTTCAGCCGCAATGCACCGAACGATACGTCATTATGCGTGTTGGCGGTGAAGACTGCCATATCAGGCCGCAATGACGCCAGCGCGCGGACGAATATCTCGGCTTCGGCAAAACGGCCTTCGACGAGCAAGCGGCCCGATGCGCCGATCAGATCGAGCGAGGTATCTGCCACCAATGCGGCATAGAGACACGCCGCTGCGCGCCGTTCATACCAATCTTCAGGACGATTGATCCACGCAAAAGCGCCATCAGGGAAGGGACCAAAGCCGCGCATCAACGTGGGCAGGATCATGCGGTTTTCGCGCAGCACTGTCGGTACAGAGGCGAGCAGCGCGGGTTGATCGGGCTTGATATCGACGCGGCGGGTATCAATCTCGATCAGCGTTTCAATCTCGCGCCCGCCCATGAAGCGCGCCGATGGCACCGCGCGGCCATGAACATCGACATTTACGAGGCAATCGCGCGCTTCGGGCAGGCTGGCGATGTCTACTGGCACGGAGGGCAAGCGCATGGCGATGAACCATGTGCCGGTGGAAAGAATCGTCGCTTCATTATCGGCGATTTCGGCAAAACCCCGTGCAGCCACAAGGGCCGCGTTGGAATCATGCAGCCCCGCCAGCACGCGCACGTTGGGCGATAGTCCCGTAGCCTTGACGATGGGGGGGGACAACATGCCGACGCTATCGCCAGCGCGAACAATCGGCGCGAACCGCGACGCCCAACCGAGCCGGAGTGCCATCGGCGAAAAATCTCCTGCTTGCGGGCTCCACACATCGGAATGGCACCCAAGGCTGGTGACTTCACTGACCGCATTGCCGGTAAGGAACCACGCCCAATACTGCGCCCAAGGCAAGAATGTGGCGTTTTCCATGCCTTCGGCTTCCAACTGCTCCAACCACCACAACTGGCTGCCAAAGTTCAGGCCGTCGGGAAGGGCGGGCGATCCGGTTTGGTCAAATGGATCGCGGGCCTTGCGATAGGCGGCCATGACATCGGAAGGGATGGCTTGTTCGTAATCGAGCGGAGGGAATGCCAGTTGACCGTTTTTGAGCGCTACTACGCCAGCGCCGTGGCCGACTGGCACAATTGTTGAAACGGGATGGTCAGCGTATTTTGCAAGGGTTTCAACCAGCCATTGCGCGATAGCCAGGGCATTGAGTCTGCGAACCCCGTCAATCTCAAACGGAAGATTCGGGCGCGTCTGGCGGTCGAGCATATGCCCGTCCAAATCCCACAGGCTAACTTTACTCAGCGTTTTGCCAAGATCGATAACGACCGTGTGGCCTGTAAAACTTGCGCTTAGCGCCAAGCGCCCTCTCCTAACCCAAAATTCTTGAAATCAATCATTAGCAATCAATCTTGTTCAAAACTAGATCAAATGCTAACTCCTTATCCAACCGGCCCTAAGTCGGCAATTTTGATTGCAGGGATGCCATGAACGTGCAAACGACGATTTCGCCAACCATCGCTAGCGCCGCCCTTCCTTTCGTCATTCCAACCAGCCGTTGGGACGATGCTGTTGCTGCCACACTTTCACCTGCCGAACAGTTGTTATACCGCTCGAATCTGCTGGGCTCGGACTTGACGGTGACCAACTTTGGCGGCGGGAATACCTCCGCCAAGTTGCAGGAAGTTGATCCGCTTACCGGCGAAACTGTCGATGTGCTGTGGGTCAAGGGATCGGGCGGTGATATCGGATCGATGAAGCTTGATGGCTTTTCAACGCTTTATCAGGCCAAGCTGCTGGGCTTGGAAGCCCATTATGGCGGCCCCGATGATGACGACAAGATGGTGGGCTATCTGCCGCACTGCACATTCAATCTGAATGGTCGCGCGGCCAGCATCGATACGCCGCTGCATTCATTGCTGCCATTCGCGCATGTTGATCACGTTCATCCAGATGCAATCATCGCCTTGGCCGCATCGTCGGGCGGTGAAGCGGCAACACAGGAAATCTGGGGTGGCAAGATTGGCTGGCTGCCATGGAAGCGTCCGGGCTATACGCTGGGCGTGATGCTGCGCGATTTTGTCGCGGCAAATCCGCATGTTGAAGGCGTGATGCTGGCTGGCCATGGCATCATCTGCTGGGCCGACAGCGCCAAGGCTTGCTACGAACACACCGTAAAGCTGATTGCCGAGGCCGCTGCGCACCTTAACGTAAAAATGGGCGAAAAACCGGCATTTGGTGGCCAAATTGTGGCGCCACACGCTGATCGCGCGGCTGTCGCTGCTGATTTGATGCCACGCCTTCGCGGCTTGATGACGGGCGCGCGGCCGAAGCTGGCCCATTACTCGGATGATGCCGAAGCGCTTGAATTTGTCGGCAGCGCAGAATTTGAACGCTTGGCGGGCCTTGGCACTTCCTGCCCCGACCACTTCCTGCGCACCAAAATTGCGCCACTGACGCTCGATCCGGCAAAGCTGCAAGATGACACTTATCTTGCGGAAAAGATCGCGGCTTATCGTGAGATGTATGCGGCCTATTACGAACGCTGCAAGCGCGCCAATTCGCCGAAGATGCGCGATGCCAATCCTGTCGTCGTGCTCGTCCCCGGCGTTGGTCGGATCACCTTTGCAGGCGACAAGACCATTGCACGCCTTGCCGGCGAATTCTATGGCAATGCTATCAATGTAATGCGCGGTGCCGAAGCCATCGGTGATTACATCGCGCTGGATGAGCAGGAAGCTTTCGATATCGAATACTGGCTGCTCGAAGAAGCCAAGTTGCAGCGCATGCCTGCGCCCAAGCCAATGGTGGGCAAGATCGCTTTGGTCACCGGCGGGGCAGGTGGCATCGGCGCTGCTTCGGCAGCCCGTCTGTTGAAAGATGGCGCATGTGTGATGCTGGCAGATCGCGATGCCACCTCGGTTGAAGATGTCCGCGCCGGTTTTGCCAAGCAATATGGCAAGGATGTGGTCCGCGCCGTGGTTTGTGATGTGACCGATGAAGTGCAAGTGCAGGCGGCATTTGATGCGGCCTCGCGTGAATTTGGCGGGTTGGACATTCTGGTTGCCAATGCCGGGATCGCCAGTTCCGCACCGCTGGAAGAAACCACCATCGCACTGTGGAACCGCAATTATGATGTGCTGGCGCAGGGCTATTTCCTGACCTCGCGTTCGGCATGGCCTCTGCTCAAGCGGATGAAGGCGCAAGGCGGCGCATCGGTCGTGTTCATCGGCTCGAAGAACGGGGTTGCCGCTGCAACCAATGCCAGCGCTTATGCTTCGGCCAAGGCTGCGGCCAACCATCTGGCGCGCTGCCTCGCGCTTGAAGGCGCACCGCACGGCATCCGCGTCAACGTCGTCAATCCTGATGCCGTGATAAAGGGCAGCCGCATCTGGGATGGTGACTGGCGCAAGGAACGAGCTGGCGCGCACGGCATCGATTCAGGCGCAGAGCTGGAAGAGCATTATCGCAAGCGTTCGATGCTGGGCCGCGACGTTCTGCCAGAAGACATCGCCGAAGCTGTCTATTTCCTCGCCAGTGACATGTCGGCCAAGTCCACCGGCAATATGATCAATGTCGATGCGGGCAACGCACAAGCGTTTACGCGATAAGATTCCCGGAGAGGATTACCATGTCACAACTGCCCATCTCGGCTGACTTGATCGCCGAACGCAACGCGGTTCAAGCCGAAGCGCTGGACGAAGATTACACTGCCTTGGGCCGCAAGCTGGCGCGTACCGGGATCGATATTGACGCGATCAAGCGGCGCGTTGCCGGGTTCTCGGTGGCGGTGCCATCGTGGGGCGCGGGCCGTGGCGGCACACGCTTTGCCAAGTTCCCGATTGCCGGTGAGCCGACCAACATTCATGAAAAGTTGGAAGATTGCGCCGTCATCAACCAATTGAGCCAGGTGACGCCACGTGTCTCGCCTCACTTCCCTTGGGACAAGGTTAGCGATTTCAAGGCCCTGCGTGAGGAAGCAGCGGCCCTTGGCCTTGGTTGGGACGCGGTGAATTCCAACACATTCCAAGACCAGCAGGCGCAGGTGCACACTTATGCCAACGGTTCGCTCGCCGCGCAGGATGCCGCCACGCGCCAGCAAGCGGTTGATCACAACATCGAATGCATCGAAATCGGCCGCCAACTGGGGTCAACCGATCTGACCGTGTGGGTTGGCGATGGCACCAACTTCCCCGGCCAGCAAGATTTTGCCGGCAGCCTTGACCGCTATCTTGAGGCGGCCTCGAAGATTTACGCCGCTTTGCCGGATGATTGGCGGATGCTGCTGGAACACAAGATGTTCGAACCGGCGTTCTATTCCACTGTCATTTCCGATTGGGGCTCGTCCATCCTTGCGGCGCAGGAGCTTGGTCCCAAGGCCAAATGCCTAGTTGATCTTGGCCACCATGCGCCAAACGTCAACATCGAACAGATCGTTGCCCGCCTGCATCGCTTCGGCAAGCTTGGCGGCTTCCACTTCAACGACAGCAAGTATGGCGATGACGATCTCGACAGCGGCAGTATCAACCCGCATCAGTTGTTTCTGGTGTTCAATGAACTGATCGAAGCCGAGATGAACCCGCGTGACGGTTTCAACCCCAGCTATATGATAGATCAATCGCACAACGTAACCGATCCGATTGAATCGATGCTGTCGTCAGCCGAAGCCATCGCGCAATGCTATGCCAAGGCCAGTCTGGTTGATCGTGAAGCGCTGCACGCGGCGCAAGCCTCGAACGACACTATGATGGCGTTCCAGGCGCTCCGCCGGGCGTACAACATTGATGTTGCACCTATTCTTGCCAAAGCGCGCATGGAAGCAGGCGGCGCTATCGATGTACTCGAAGCCTATCGCTTGAGCCAATACCGCAGCCGCAAGGCGCAAGAGCGCAAAGCCGTGGGCCTCGGCGCTGGCATCGTCTGAGCCACGTTGCTCCCGGTCTCTGCAGCGCAGAGGCCGGGATTTGCTTATTTGGCTTCAACCGAAAAAGTATTGGTGCCGGGCTTTAACTTGCGGGTTGAACCCTGCCAGATGAAATCACCGGCCAAACGCTTTGGCATGGTAAGCTTGAACGTGCGGCGATCCGCATTTGCAGCATAGCGGACGCGCACCAGCCCTGAGGGGGTGGCTGCCGCTGCATCGAATGTCTTGAGATTACCCGGATGCGGGGCAATGCGAACCCGCCCATAACCCGGCGCTGCGGGCTGAATCCCGGCGACAAGTCCCAACAGGCCCGCCGTGGGATGCGCGCTCCATGCGTGGCTATCTGATCGGGTGTTACCGCGCGCCTCAGGCCATGTCGTGAAGTTCGGCGCATCCAGCCCGCGCCATGTGCTGAGCAGATCAATGTACCGATCACCCAGGCCTGCGTGAACGATAGCCCGATTAAGATACCACGCGAAATAGTAGCTGGTAGCCAGGATGCCTGATGGGGGATCGATACCCTCCTTGCCAACAATGCGCGCAACGATATCCTGCGCCTTCGCTGGACCCGCAACATCATAGAGCACGGCCAAGGCATTGGTATGTTGGCTGTAAACCGCATGCGAGGGATCATCTGCATACAATTGGCGTGTGGCGTCCCAGCAGTTTTTCTCAATTGCGGACGACAGTCTGGATGCCTGGTCAAGATGCGCTTGGGCAAGGGGGGCTTGGCCCAGCGCGAATTCCATATCAGCAGCTTCACGCAATGCGCCGAGATAGATCAACGAGGTGAGGCAAGACGTGTTCGAAGCTTTGTCGAACGAAGGGAAAGCGTCGCGCGCCATAGGCGGATCTCCCACCCAATCCACAAAGTTCCAGCCCGGATTGCGCGTGAGCAGGCCATTGGACGCCACGTGCGGCGCGTACCAATTGAGCACACGCTGCGCCTTGGGCAGGTTACGCTTCACAACGCCAATGTCGGGCTGGCGCATCCAGTAGTCGTGCATCATGCCGATCCAGAACAGGCCGAACGTGGGAATGACGTTTTCTGTGCTGGAAGGATAGGCTGATTGAATCATGCCTTCTGCGTTCATGGAATCGCCGAAAGCATCGATAGAATTGCGCACAAGCCGAGGATCGCCACTGACAGCATCGGCAATCTCGGCCTCAACCCGGGTGTCACCCACGTATTGCAGTTGTTCCCAGTACGAACTGTCCATGTACGTTTCATGGGCGTTGACCTTCAGGGTTTGCCAGCCAATGTTCCAAATGCGATCAAGCTGTGGATCGCTGCTGCGGAACCACGCCTTTTCAGCAAAGGGATAGCCGGTTTCATGCACAGCCATGCCGCCAAGCTGCACTGGCTCAGCGCCTGTTTTTACGTCGATCTGAAGATAGCGCCATGTGCGCCACCACAGCGGACGGAACGTTCGATCAGCGCCACCATCGGGCAAAAAGACATCTTCCAGCCCGATGGCCTTGCGGTTGCCCACATCGTTGCGATCACCCTTGTGGCGCTTTTCATCGTAAAGCGCTTCGGCATAAGTAACGGCAATGCGCGCACCTTTGCCGCCCGATACCGTAAATTCCGGATAGCCCGAAAAAAGCTGTGCAGCATCAATCAGTACCCTCGCTTCGCTGTTGGCTGGCACGGTTGCGCGAGGAAAGCCTTAAGAAAAGCTGCGCAATCATCGCGCATAAACGGTCCGATGATCTCGGTCATTGAATCAACCCCATTTTCTGAGTTGCCCGCGCCTATTCGATGTAAGCGATAACTGTTCCAACTTCGTAGGTTTCACCCACAACAGCCTGGATGCTCAGCGTGCCGCTGGCCGGGGCTTCAACTTCATTGGTCGACTTATCGGCTTCTAGCAGGAACAGCGGATCGCCTTCGTTCACTTGCGCGCCGTCTTGCACCAGCCATTCGGCGATCTGACCTTCGTTCATCGAAAACCCAAGCTTCGGGAGCAGCACTTCAACAGCCATCGGACAATCCTTAAAAAGCGTTGACTTGGCGGTTAGTCTATCGTGATTGCGAGGCAATTCGATTTTGCGGACTTTTTTGAAACTATCGTCGCTGCGATTATTATGAGTGGCGCCAATACTGGTTTTCCAAAATTCCCCCCATCGGCGGGACCAACGATGGGGTCTGGCCATAGCATTCTTGCTGCCGCGCTCTGGGTGGTCTGTGCTGTGATCGCGCAAGTACAAAGCCGATAAACACATAACATGTCATGCAGGAGGCAAGCTTACGGCATATACGTGCTATGGCTGCCACGAGCATCAGCCAGCGCAAATCCGCGCAGAGCATTTTGAAGAAGGCATCAGGAACATCGACAATTACGCGCGCTGCCATCGCAGCGCTTCAGACGGTGGTGACGGCAGCAGCAGCGGCAGCGGGCGCGGCGATGATTGATGCCCCTCATCAAACCGGCCTTACCGCTGAAGCAGCGCAGGCCAAGCTGGCGGCTGATGGCTACAACGAATTGCCACGCGCAGGCTCTCGTTCGGTTTGGCGCATCGCTTTGGAAGTGGTGCGCGAGCCTATGCTGGCGCTGTTGCTGATTGGCGGAATAGCTTATCTTCTGTTGGGTGATTTGGCCGAAGCGTTGATCCTGCTCGGTTTTGCCAGCTTCTCGATCATCATTACCGTTGTACAGGAAACGCGCACTGAACACGTGCTCGAGGCGCTGCGCGATTTGTCTGCCCCGCGCGCTTTGGTCATCCGCGATGGTGCGCAGGTGCGCATCGCTGGACGCGACGTGGTTTGTGATGATCTTCTGCTGCTGGAACAGGGCGACCGGGTTGCCGCAGATGCGCTTGTGATAAAGGCCATCGAGCTTGAAGCCGATGAATCGCTGCTGACCGGCGAATCCCTTCCGGTAGGCAAGATTGCGTCAGTTGCCGGTGCCTCGCCAGAAGTTGCGCGACCGGGCGGGGAGGCGCTGCCTTATGTGTTCTCCGGCTCGATTGTAACGCGCGGCAGTGGCATGGCCCGGGTATTGGCAACCGGTCCGCGCAGTGAAATCGGCAAGATCGGGCAATCGCTCGCCTCGCTTGATACCGAAGCGCCGCGTCTGCGGATCGAGACGATGCGGATTGTGCGCTGGTGTGCGCTGGGCGGTGGCGTGATCGCGTTGCTGGTTGTCCTGCTCTATGGTTTGTTGCGCGGAGGCTGGATCGAGGCTGTGCTGGCCGGCATTGCTATTGGCATGTCGATGCTGCCCGAGGAGTTTCCGGTTGTTCTGACCGTGTTCCTGGCCATGGGTGCTTGGCGGATCGGCAAAGTAGGCGTGCTGACCCGGCGGGCAGCAGCGATTGAGACTCTTGGGTCTGCAACGGTATTGTGCACCGACAAGACCGGTACACTGACCGAAAATCGCATGTCGCTTGGTGAGGTATGGTTGCCCTCGGGCGAAACCTTCCGGATTGTGCAAGGGTCTGAAGTCCCGGATGTTTTTCACACACTGATCCAGACCGCAGCGCTGGCGAGCGCGCCTGAACCCACTGATCCGATGGATATTGCGCTTCACGCTGCCCGCTCTGCCATTCCGGCTATTGCCCCGGCACAAGGCCATCTGGCCCACGCCTATGGCCTCAGGCCCGATCTGCTGGTGATGGCTAATGTTTGGGACAATGGCGGCGTGTTGCACCTTGCCGCCAAAGGCGCGCCCGAAGCCATCGCGGAACTTTGCCAATTGCCATCAGCAGCTATGGATCAACTGCACGCCGCCGTCGATACGATGGCCGAGCGCGGCATTCGCGTTCTGGCTGTTGCCCGGGCCGCTCCTGCCGACCGGAATTGGCCGGAAACGCAGGCGGGCTATACATACGAACTCGCAGGTCTCGTCGGCCTCTCTGATCCGCTGCGGGCCAGCGTGCCGGGTGCAGTGGCGGAATGCCGCAGCGCGGGCATTCGCGTGGTAATGATCACCGGCGATTATGCGGCCACCGCGCGATCCATCGCCACACAGGCGGGCATTGCGGAGGGCGATGTTCTGACCGGAGCCGACCTTGGTGCGCTGGACGATGCACAATTGGCAGAACGGCTGAAGACAGTGACCGTTTTCGCGCGGATCATGCCCGAACAAAAACTGCGCATTGTTCAGGCTTACAAAACCGATGGCGAAGTGGTGGCGATGACGGGTGATGGTGTAAACGATGCACCCTCGCTCAAGGCAGCGCATATCGGCATCGCCATGGGCAAACGCGGCACCGACGTGGCCCGCGAAGCTTCGGCCATGGTGCTGCTCGATGATGACTTCGGCGCGATCGTCCAGTCAGTGCGGCTTGGGCGGCGAATCTACGACAACATCCGCAAGGCCATGGCCTTCATCTTTGCTGTCCATGTGCCGATTGCGGGCCTCGCGCTCCTGCCCTTGCTCTTCGGCTTCCCGATCCTGTTTGGCCCCATCCATATCGCTCTGCTGGAAATGGTGATTGATCCTGTTTGCGCGCTCGTGTTCGAAGCCGAGAGCGATGAACACGATATCATGCAACGCCATCCGCGTGATCCGAAAGAAGCGCTGTTCTCGCTACCGATGATCGCCTGGAGTGTTTTCCAGGGCGGGCTGGCCTTTGCGATGCTGGCTGCGGTGTTGTTCCTGAAGATCCGATCCGGCATGCCCGACGTTGAATTGCGCGCGCTGATGTTCTTCGCGCTGGTTGCAGAAATCGTGGCGCTGATCCTGATCAACCGCTCCTTCAGTGCCTCGCTTGCTACTGCCGTCATCCGGCGCAATTCGGCGTTGCGCTATGTTCTTGCGGCAATCGCTGCCGTGACAGCACTGATCCTGCTGCTGCCGCAAGCGCGTGAGTTGTTGGCGTTCGGAGCTATTTCCCAAGGTGATATGTTCTTGGCGCTGGGCCTTGGCGCAGGGCTGCTATTGCTGCTGGAAGGGTGCAAGCCGATCATGCGTCGCATGCTTGGACGCGCTGCGGCTTAATCAATCAATCCGCCAGCCACAGATCATGCGCATCAATTCTCAATTCGGTGATCGCGCGCATGGCTTCGACACGGGCCTCGGCTTCCAGCCGGAAGGCGCTATGCACCAGATTTTCGCCCAGCAGCAGGTCTGCAAGGTCAATCTCGCCCAGTTGCTGGCCGCGCCGCAACTTTTCAAGAGCGGCCATCTGCGCCACAACGCTCTCGCGTGAGCGCTGCCAGGCCGCGATGCGAAAGCGCGCTTCGGTCACATCGGTGGTGGCCTCCTCGATCACTTCGAAGCGCGCGAGCTGTTCGTCAGCCCGCGCGGCCGAGGCCCCGGCATCGGCCTCGTCCGCCACGGCCCGGCGATGCCCGCCGCCAATCGGCATGCTGACGACCACGCCCGCACCTTGTTCGATACCGCCAAATTCGGAGAATAGCCTGAGGCCGACGGTGGGATCAGCGATCCGGTCTGCTTGCGCGCGGTCGGCGACAGCCGCCGTGCGCGCACTTTCGGCTTTGGCAGCGGCAACCTGATGGCTGTTGGCCACCACCATATCGCCAAGCTGCGACAGGCGTGCAACGGCCATCGCGGGCAGCGGCACTTCGGGCGCTGTCTCGGGCAAAACCAGCGTGGGAAACTGTGCCGAAAGGCGGTTGCGGGCAAGGGCGGCAAGGCCGGTGGACTGCTCCAGAGTGCGGCGCGCATCCGCCAATGCCGCCTGCGCCCGGTCCACTTCAAGCTGCGCGGCATCGCGCATCGTCTTGCGGCGCTCGATAGCTGCCAGCGCGGCTTCATAGTTGGCGACGGCTTCGCGATCGACACGGGCCTGCGCCGATGCCGAAAGCCAGTCGAACCAGTGCGCCGCTAGCAACAGGGCGACTTCGTGGCGGGCATCCTCGGCCACGTTTTCGGCCACATCGGTGCTGTGCGCCGCAATCGTACGATCAAGGCGCGCTTTGCCTGGAAGGCGCAGCGGACGGTTGATCTGCGCGTCAAATTCGCTGAACTGCGCTCCGTTTCTGACGTCGCGGCGGGTAAAGCTGCCCTGCACGGTGAACTCGTAAGAGCCCTTGCGCTGGCCCTCGGCGCGGGCGCGCGCTGCTTCAAGCCGGGCGCGTGCAGCGGTGACACGGGGGTGTTCTACCAATGCCTGTTCAACGGCTTCGGGCACCGGCAGGAACGGTTCTGCGGCAAGCGGAGCAGTCAGCAGAAATGCCAGAGGCATGGCCGAGAGCAGAGCGCGTTTCATGCCCCGGCCTCCGGCAATTCATTGGCCCGGTCCTGCGGTCCTTCACCAAAGCGTTCGTACAGGATCGGCAGCAAAACCAGCGTTAGCAAAGTCGCAGTCACCAGTCCGCCGATCACGACAATGGCGAGTGGCTTCTGGATTTCAGAGCCCGGTCCGGTCGCGAACAACAGCGGCACAAGCCCGAAGGCGGCGATGCTGGCGGTCATCAGCACCGGGCGCAGCCGCCGTTCGGCCCCGCGCCGTACTGCTTGCGCCAGCGGCATCCCGGTTTCGCGCAACTGGCGGAAATAGGTGACCATGACCAATCCGTTGAGCACGGCAATGCCCAGCAGGGCGATAAAACCGACCGATGCAGGCACCGAGAGATATTCGCCCGACAGCGCCAGTGCGATCATTCCGCCCACCGCTGCAAAGGGAATGTTGGTGAGGATCAGCAGCGAGGCGCGCACCGAGCCAAGGCTGAGATAGAGCAGCGCGAAAATCAGCAGGATCGCGACCGGAAGCACCAGCAGCAGCCGCGCCGATGCGCGTTGCTGGTTTTCGAACTGCCCGCCCCATTCGAGCCGGTAGCCGGGTGGCAGCGGCACGTTGGCGGTAATGTCAGCCTTGGCATCATCGACATAGCTGACGATGTCGCGCCCCGAGACGAAGGCCTGCACCATCGCAAAGCGCGAACCGTCTTCATGTTCGAGTTTGACCGGGCCTTCGACTTGCGTGATCGAAGCGACATCGCTTGCGCGCACCAGTTGGCCGCCCGGCGAGCGATAGACATGGTTGGCGAACTGCGCGGCATCCAGTTTTCCGCCGGTGCCAGCGGCACTATCGCCGCGCAACATGATCGGCACGCGGCGCACACCATCTGCAACCACGCCCGCGCTCACCCCTTCGATTTGCGCCCGCATCTTGTCTTGCAAATCAGCCACAGGCATCCCGACCCGGCCTGCGGCAACGCGATCAATATCGACCAGCAGGTAATCGACCCGGTCGTTGGCAACTGTCATCGCCTCGCTGGTGCCTTCGATTCCTTCCAGCCGGGTCTGGATTACGCCAGCCAGCCGCGCCAGTTCTGCCGTTTCCGGGCCGAACAGTTTGATCGCAAGATCGCCGCGTGCGCCGGTCAGCATTTCGGAGGTGCGCATTTCGATGGGCTGCGTGAAAGTGGGTTCGATGCCCGGGAACTGCTCCATCACTTTGCGCAGTTCATCCACCAGCCATTCCTTGTCCGGCACGCGCCATTCCTCGCGCGGCCTCAGCTTCAGGAAACTGTCCGTTTCGTTCGGGCTCATCGGATCAAGGCCAAGCTCGTCAGACCCGACGCGCGCGATCACAGCCTCGACCTCGGGCATCTGCTTCAGTATGGCGCGCTGCACTTTCATATCGCCGTCAACACTGTGATCGAGCGCGATGGACGGTAACTTGCTTAGCTGCACGATCACCGAACCTTCATCCATTACCGGCAGGAATGTCTTGCCGGTGAAGGCATAGGCCACGCTGGCAAGTGCAAGGCCGATTCCCGCAATGGCGAAGACCCGGCGTTTGTGGGCAAATGCGCCTTCCAGTAGCGCGTGATAGCGCGGCGAAATTTGGCGCATCAGCCATGGCTCGTGATGCTGCTGGTCAGCGTCCGCCTTCACTTTGAGCAGGTAAAACGCCAATACCGGAACCAGCGTCAGCGACAGTACCAGCGCCGAGGCCAATGACAGCACGATTGTCAGCGCAACCGGCCGGAACAGCTTGCCCTCCAGCCCTTGCAGCGTGAGCAGCGGCAAGAACACGATGGCAATGATCGCAAGGCCATACGTGACCGGCTTGGCCACTTCGGCAACGGCGATAAACACATTGCGCAGCTTGCCCGTTGCCGCATGCTGCGGATCAGACAGCCTCTCGACCACATTCTCGACCACCACAACCGCGCCGTCGACAAGGATGCCGACCGCAATGGCAAGACCGCCAAGGCTCATCAGATTGGCGGTCAGGCCGACGGAGCGCATGAAGATGAACGTCAGCAAGACGGCCATCGGCAAAGCCAGCGCAACGATGATCGAGGCGCGCACATCGCCCAGGAACAGGAGCAACAGGATCACCACCAGCACTGTGGCTTCAAGCAGTGCGGATTCGACGGTGCCGACCGCGCTGTTGATCAGATCCGACCGGTCGTAGAACACGTCAACGCTGGTGCCTTCGGGCAGGCTCGGCTGGATTTCCGCAAGCCGTGCCTTAACGCCTTCAACCACTTTGGCCGCATCCGCACCGCGCAGGCCGATAACCAGCCCTTGAACCGCCTCGCCCGTGCCGTTTTTGCTGACTGCACCATAGCGGGTGAGGCTGCCTATGCGCACTTGTGCTACATCGCCGACGCGCGCGACCGCACCGCCGGTTGCGCGGACGACGACGGCGGAAAGATCGGCAAGGCTGCGGATCGCTCCGGTGGCGCGCACAATCAGCGCCTCTTCCCCGTTGGTCAACCGGCCAGCGCCATCGTTGCGGTTGCTGGCTTCTATCGCAGCGACCAGATCGGCGGTGGAAAGACCGGTTGCAGACAGTGCAGCGCTATTGGGGACAACTTCGAAGGTTTCGGCAAAGCCGCCCAGTGAATTGACATCGGCCACCCCCGGCACGGTGCGCAGGGCAGGGCGGATCGTCCAATCCAGCACGCGGCGCTTTTCGCCCAGCGACAACGGCCCTTCGATGGTGAACATGAACATTTCGGATAGCGGCGTAGAAATCGGGGCAAGCCCGCCTTCGACGCTTGGCGGCAGATCGGCAATGACAGCGCTCAAGCGTTCGGCAACCTGCTGGCGTGCCCAGTAGATATCGGTGCTATCGGTAAAATCGATGGTGATATCGGCAATCGCGTATTTGGCGACCGAGCGCAGCACGGTTTGTTCGGGGATGCCGAGCATCTCCATTTCAATCGGGGTGACAACGCGGCTTTCCACTTCCTCGGGCGTCATCCCCGGAGCCTTCAGGATGATCTTCACCTGTGTGGTGCTGATGTCCGGAAAAGCGTCAATCGGCAGGTTGAGGAAGGACCAGCCGCCAAGGCCTGCCAGCAATACTGCGAGGCCGATAACGGCAAGGCGCAAGGTGAGCGCGCGTTCTACAAGTTTGCCAAGCATGACCGGGCCTATTCCGCGTTCATGGCTTTGAGTTCGGCAACGCTGCTGGTGGCAACCTGCTCGCCCGATGCCAGTCCGCCGGAAATCACCGCCAGCCCGCTACCGCGCGAGGCGACCGTGACCGCCCGTTTTTCCCACGAATTACCTTTGCGCACAAAGACATGATCCTTGTCGCCAATCATGGTGACAGCGCGGTCCGGCACGGCAATTCCGCGCCCTTCCTTCAGAATAGTGACGCTGACATTGCGCCCTGCCATCACGCCCGGTGCGGCAGCGACGGTGGCGCGGGCCATGATCGAGCGGGTGGCCGGATCGAGCGAGGGAGCGACCGCGATGATCCTGCCACTGACGGGTGCAGGCATATCACTGCCGCTTGCCCCGGCAATCTCCACCGCCATGCCGGGGCGCACTTGCTGCGCCAGCCGCTCGGGCAATTGCAGTTCGATCTGGTACGCCCCTGCGGCCTCGATCACAAAGGGGGCGGTGACAGCATCTACTCCGCCGCCGGTTTCTACCCCGACATGGGCAACCCGACCTGCTATCGGCGCGCGCAACGTCATCGTGCCATCAGACCCGACCCCTCCCAGCGCGCTTAACCGCGAAAACTGCGCTACGCTTGCCCGGGCCTGGTCCAGTTCCGCCTTGGCCTCGTCGGCTCGCGCGGCGGCGATGATGCCCTCATCCGCCAGTTGCGAGAGCCGCTTTGTGCGCGCCTGGGCAAGCGCTGCGGCTGATCTGGCGCGGGCCAGATCGCCGCTGATCTGCACCGGCTCTGCCGCGCGCACCAGCCCGAGCGGCTCATTACGCGTCACTTGCTGGCCCTCGATCACGAAGACCCGCACCACCGCGCCGGCAAACGGTGCCGTCACCGCAACACGCGCCTCGGGGGGAAGGGTTATGGTTCCGGGCACATTGCCTAGCGGGATGCTGAAAATCTCTTTGGCCGAGGCCGATGTGATCTCAAGACCCTTTGTCAGGTCCTTGGGCGCTGCTGCATCCTTGTTCTGTTCATCAGACGACGTGCAGGCAGGCAAGGCCGCAAGTGCGGCCAGCACGGCAAGGCGGGCAAGAAGAGATTTGGTCATGCCAGACCTTTTGCCGCACAAAGCTGACAAGAACTTGCCAGTTTGGCAACTTGTTGTCAGTTTGGCAGGCCATCACCGGCGGCGGAAAGGAACCGGTACGCCATGCGCCTCCTCTTGGTCGAAGACGATCCCGAACTTGGCCGACGGCTGAGCGAGCGTCTGCGCGGCGCCGGTTTCGCGGTCGAGCTTGCGACCAGCCGCAGCGAGGCCGAGGACTGGCCCGATGTTGATCGTATGGCGGCGGTGATCCTTGACCTTGGCCTGCCCGATGGCAGTGGTCTTGATCTGCTGCGGCACTGGAGAAACCGGCGGGTGGAGACTCCTATCGTTATCCTCACCGCGCGCGGCAGTTGGCAGGACAAAGTCGAAGGGCTGAATGCCGGGGCCGATGATTTCGTGGTTAAGCCGGTGCGTTTTGAAGAACTGGTTGCCCGCCTCAACGCGCTGTTCCGCAGGCAACAGAGCAGCCGCGCCACCGATATCGAAGCAGGCGACCTGAAGCTCGATCCGCTTTCGCGCAGCGTCACGTTGGCAGGGGCTGCATTGCCGCTTAGCCGTCAGGAGTTCCGGCTGCTGCACTTGTTCCTGCGGCGTGCCGGGCAGGTGTTGTCACAGGCTGACTTGATCGATGATCTCTATGCGCTGGATGACGAGCGCGAAAGCAATACGGTCGAGGTGCTGATCGGGCGATTACGCCGCAAAATCGGGCGAGAGCGTATCACAACGCTGCGCGGCATGGGCTACAGGTTCGAGAAATGAAGTTGTTCCCTGTCTCCGGCAGCTTGCGGCTGCGTTTCCTTTTGGCGGTCAGCTTGTGGGTTATGCTGGGGGTTGGCGCCATCTGGTTTTCGGCAGTCGGCATTTTCAGCAAACATGTCGAGCAATCCTACCATGAAGAGCTTGAAGTCCATGTCCGTGAGCTGGGAGGACTGACCGAAATCACCCCGTCCGGTGCCATTGTCCTGACCCGCCCTCTGTCAGACCCGCGCTATGCCATGCCGCTTTCGGGGTTTTATTGGCAAGTCACCATGAACGGGCACAAGTCGCTGCGTTCCGCTTCGATGACGCGCGGCAGTCTTAAAGAGAGCATCGCTCATTCGCCCAATATCCTGCACCGGTTCGATGAAGGGCCGACCGGTCCTGCGGTCACTTATGGCTTCACCCGCAAAGGGCCGGCTGGCGAGACCATCCATTTCGTGATCGCCACTGACCAGAGCGAGCTGGACCGGTTGATCGGCAGCTTTACCCGCGATCTCAGCTTGTGGCTGGCGGGGCTTGCGGCTTTGCTGCTGGCGACAGGGTTTGCCATCATCTCCTTCGGCCTGCGCCCGCTTGACCGGCTCTCGCTTGCCTTTGCCCGGCTCAGGCGCGGCGAGGCAGAGGAACTGGATGGCCAATACCCTGCCGAAATCGCGCCGATTGCTGCCGATCTCAATGCCTATATCCGCCAGAACGAGGCGATGCTTTCGCGCGCAAGGGTGCAGGCCGGAAGCCTTGCCCACTCGCTCCGCACGCCGCTGGCGATCATCACGGACGAGGCCGAGCGCCTTGCCGAGCGTAACGATTGCCAGTCTACCGGCGCGGTGCTGCTCGATCAGGCGGCGGCGATCGAACAGCAGATCGAATACCAGCTTGCGCGTGCACGCTCGGCAGCAGGCCAGAAACCTTCGGGACGGGGCGTGGTGGTGCCCGATGTTGCCTTGCCGATCCTGCGCGCCATGCAGCGGCTCCATCCGGACAAGCGGTTCACGCTTGATGATGAAGGATGCACAGGCACGGTGCTGCCGCTCGATGCGGTCGATTACGCCGAGGTCCTGTCGATCCTGCTCGACAATGCGGGGAAATGGTCAACCCGCGATGTAACCCTGTCGTTTGTCTGTGATGGCACAGGATCATGCATGGCCCGGATCGAAGATGACGGCCCCGGCATCCCCGAACACCTTATCGGCAAGGCCTTTGGCGTGGGCACGCGCTTCGATCCTGCGGTCACAGGTTCGGGGCTTGGTCTGGCTATAGCGAAAGACCTCTGCGCGTCGATGGTCATAGACCTGACACTGGCCAATGGCGCACGCGGCCTGATCGCCACCGTAAGCCATCCGGCCAAAAGTCCCGCGTGAGGCGGTCACACCAGCGGCATTTGACCGGACGGGATTGTCACGAACCGAGTTCTGCTTCCATGATCTGGCGCATCGCGAATTTTTGCGCTTTGCCCGTCACCGTCATTTCGAAGCTTTCAACGATGCGGACATGGCGGGGCACTTTGTAGTGGGCGATCCTGCCACGGCAATGGTCCAGCACATGATCGGGCGTCAGATCATTGGCGGGTTTTGCAATGATCCATGCGCACACTTCCTCGCCAAACTTTTCGTCGGCCACGCCAAACACTTGCGCGTCTTGTACCGCAGGATGGGTGAGCAAGAACTCCTCGATTTCGCGCGGGTAGATGTTTTCGCCGCCGCGAATGATCATGTCCTTGATCCGCCCGGTAATCCGGACATAGCCATTGGCGTCCATGGTCGCCAGATCACCGGAATGCATCCAGCCATCGGCATCAATGGCCTCGGCGGTCTTTTCCGGGTCACCCCAATAACCGGGCATCACCGCATAGCCGCGTGAGCAATATTCGCCCTGCTGGCCAATCGGCAGCGTCTCGCCGTCAAAGCCGACAATCTTGGCCTCGGCATGGGGGTGAATGCGGCCCACTGTGCCAACCCGCTCTTCCAGCGGATCGTCCGTTGCGGTCTGCGTAGTCAGCGGGCTGGTCTCGGTCATGCCATAACCGATGGTCACTTCCGTCATGTTCAGATGATCCATAACCTGGCGCATCGTCGATACAGGGCAGGGTGATCCTGCCATGATCCCTGTGCGCAAAGTAGAAACATCGTAATTGGCAAGATCGGGCTGGTTCAGCACGGTGATGAACATCGTTGGCACGCCATATAGCGCGGTGCAGCCCTCGGCGGCGACCGCTTCCAGCGCGGCTTTTGCGTCAAAGGATTCGCCGGGATAAACCATCGCCGCACCGCTGCTCAGCGCGGCAAGGTTGCCCAGAACCATGCCGAAGCAGTGGTATAGCGGCACCGGAATGCAGATGCGGTCCTTCACACCCAGCTTTATGGTGCGCGCGGTGAAGTGGCCGTTGTTCAGGATATTGCGGTGGGTCAGCGTTGCGCCTTTGGGAAAACCGGTCGTGCCGCTGGTAAACTGGATGTTGATCTTGTCAGTGGGGTGGAGCGCCGCCCCGGCGGCTGCAAGACGCGCATGGTCAGCCTCGCCGCGCAAGCTTTGCCAAGGCTCAAAACCGTCAAACCGGTCATCGCCGATCACGATTATGCTGCGCAGCATGGGCAGCTTTTCAGCACCCAGTTCGCGCAACATCGCAATGTAATCGCTGGTCTTGAACTTTGCGGCGGTCACCAGAACCGTGCAGCCCACTTTGTTGAGCGCATATTCGACCTCGCTGGTGCGATAGGCCGGATTGATCGTGACAAGGATCGCTCCGATGCGCGCCGTGGCGAATTGCAGCACCGTCCATTCGGCGCAATTGGGCGCCCAGATGCCCACCCGGTCGCCTTTGGCCACCCCGATATCGAGCAGGCCCGTTGCAATACGGTCGACTTCGGCATCAAGCTCGGCCCAGGTCCAGCGGATGCCCTGATGGCGCGCTGAAAGGGCAAGTTCCGCCCCCCACAGGGCGCCGGCATCACGCAAAGCCTGCCCGATTGTCTTTTCCAGAAGCGGCTCGTCCACGGGGCCTTTGGCATAAGAAAGCTGCGTCATCGTTTGATATTCACCACCTGGGTCTGGGTATATTCGGAAAGTCCCTCGACCGATTGTTCAACGCCCAGACCGCTATTCTTGAACCCTGCCATGGGAATGTGCGGGCCAATCGCGATATGCTGGTTCACCCAAACCTGCCCGCTTTCAATCCGCGCTGCAATATCTGCGGCACGGCCGATGTCTTTTGACCAGACCGAACCGCCAAGGCCATATTCCGATGCGTTGGCCCGGGCGATAACGTCCTCGATATCGTCAAACTTCACCAGCGGCAGGATCGGCCCGAACTGTTCTTCATCAACGATCCGGTCGCCATCGGTCACATCGCGCACGATGGTGGGGCTGATGAAATAGCCTGCCCGCTCCATTGCCTGTCCGCCTGCCACAATCGTGCCCTCGGCGCGCGCGGATTCAAGAAAGCCTTTGACCTTTTCGAACTGCATCTTGTTCTGGATGGGGCCGATCTGCGTGCCCTGCTGCAATCCGTCATCAACCACGGCAGCTTGCGCCAATCGTGCCAGTTCCCCGCACATCGCATCGTAGATGTCTGTGTGAATATAAGCGCGCTTGATCGCAAGGCAGACTTGCCCGTTGTTCAGGAAGGCATTGCCGAAAATGGCTTGCGCCGTTTCGCGCACATCCACGTCCTCCAACACAATCGCCGGATCATTCCCGCCCAGTTCCAGCGTCACGCGCTTCAGCGTGTCTGCGCCGCTGGCGGCAATGCGTTTGCCGGTGGCGGTCGATCCGGTGAAGCCCACTTTGGCTACATCGGGATGCGCGGTCAGATGGGGCCCAAGATCGTTGGCGTCGGCAATCACGTTGACGACGCCTGCCGGGAACACATCGCGGCAAATCTCGCCAAGGATCAGTGCGCAGAGCGGCGTTGTCGGCGCAGGTTTCAGCACGATGGCATTGCCTGCCAGAACAGCAGGGCCAATCTTCCAGCACGCGACCAGCAGCGGGAAATTCCAGGCGATGATGCCCACCACAACGCCCAAGGGCCTATGCTTGACGGCGATATAGCCAGTCTCGTCGTCCTGGATGATGCGATCCGGCAATTCCAGCGTGGCATAATGGCGCAAATAGCCGTCGGTCCACGCCAGTTCGCCTTGGGCTTCGGCCAAGGGTTTGCCCTGTTCCATCGTCAGCACGCGCGCGATCTCATCTTTGCGTGCCGCAATCGCATCAGCCAGCTCGATCAGCTTTGCCTGCCGCTCGGCCCAAGGCACCGCAGCCCAACCCGGCACTGCCGCCTTTGCCGCAGCAATCGCGGCATCGGCCTGTGCCACCGATGCGCGGGGAGCCGTTGCGAACGGCTCCCCCGTGGCGGGATTGATTACGTCCATTGTCATGTCGCCCGCAACGAGCGCCCCGCCAATGAGCAGCTTGTAATCCGTCATAATCCTCTCCTGACCGCTCTGTGGTCGGCCTTTATGGGAACGCGTCAGAACTTTGCGCCAACCGTGATGCCATAGGTGCGCGGGTTGCCGATGTGGTTGTAATCAAATCCAAATCCGGCCAGCAGATCAACGCGCGAGGTGAAGTAGAACTTGTCGGACAAGTTCTTGCCCCAGATCGATGCGTTAAAGCGCCCGTTCGCGCTTTCCCAATCGATATGCCCGCCCACAATCGCATAGGATGTTTGCCGCAACCGGGGGATGTTCAGCACTTCGAAGAACTGGCTGGTCTGATAAGCGATATCCGGGTGGATCGATAGCTTGCCCATGTCTCCGTCAAGCAGCGTCAGGTCCACTGTCGTGTTGAACGTCAGGCTCGGCGCGTTCGACAAGCGATTGCCCGCTACGTTGTTGCCGCTGACAATGCCTTGCTGGATCTTGGTAGCCAGCAGCCCCATGCCGCTGTGGATGGTCAGCTTGTCGCTCGCCCGGATCGTCAGTTCCGCTTCACCGCCATAAATCCGCGATTTGGGGATGTTCAGCAGCGTTTGCGCCGCCGTGCCCGGATCAATGTTGATGAATTGCTGGTTGCGGTAATCGTAATAGAAACCGGCAAGGTTCAACGTGATCCGGCGATCCAGAAACTGCGTTTTGACACCCAGTTCATAAGCGGTAACTTCTTCGGCCTTGGCGACCGAAAGCTCTGACGGATCGAAAAATGCCTGCGCGTTAAAGCTTGGCGCACGATAGCCACGGCTGACATTGGCATAAAGCAGATTGCCATCAGCCATCTTGAAATCGACGCCGATTTTGCCCGACAGGTTGTCTTGCGAATACTGGAGCGCCGAAAGCGGGATCAGGTTGGCAATCAGCGAACCGTCCACGCCCAAAGCGTCTGATTTGAAGTCGGTCTGCTGGCCGGTATCGTGCGTATAGCGCAAGCCGCCGCGCAAGGTGACCGCATCCGACAAGGCGTACTTTACGTCGGAATAGATCGCATAGCTTTTCTTCACTTGCGTGAAGTTGTTGCGAAACAGGCAGGCCAGCGGCAGACCAACCGCACAATCGTTGGCGGTTATGCCCGCCAAGCCATCGGAATCAATGTCTTTTCCGATCTCGAATGTGGTTTCGTTGAACACCTTTTCGCGGTGAAAATAAGCGCCAAGGATGAAGTCAAACGGGCCGCCGGTGTCGCTCGTCAAACGCAAGTCCTGCGCGAACTGGCTGGCACGGTCGGTATAGGGTATTTCGAGCAGTTCCGAGGCTGTGCCGTCGGTGTCCTCATAGAAAAACAGGTTGCCCTTGTCCCACGCGGTGATGCTGGTGATGGCCAGCGTATCAGAGATATCGAACGTGCTGGTCAAAGCCACGGAATAGGTCCGCGCCTGACGCTTGGCATCAAGGTTTGAAGCAATCTCACGGCGGCCAAGTCCGGGGCGGTTGACCGCTTCAGGCTGGGCATAAATGCCGTAATTCTGCGGGTTCTGATAGCTGGTCGATGCGCGCAGCACAAAGCGCACGCTATCGCTGGCTTCAAAATTCAGCGTGCCACGGATGGCGTATTCATCGGTTGAAGCAAGATCGGGTTTTCCGGGGACGACATTCTTGAACCAGCCATCGGCGCGGGCATAAGTGCCGGCAATGCGTAGCGCGGCCTTCTCGCCCAAAGGCACGTTGAACGCAGCATTCAGGTCTACGCGGTTGTAATTGCCATAGCCTGCGTTGACATAACCGCTGGTTTCGCCAAGCTTGGCGCTGCTGGCGATGATATTCACCGCGCCGCCAGTGGTGTTCTTGCCGTAAAGCGTGCCCTGCGGCCCGCGCAGCACTTCTACGCGCTCAAGATCATACATCGTCACGCCAAGGAACGCGAAGTTGCCCTTGTAGACTTCATCATAATACGTCGCGACAGGGCTTGATTGGTTCAGGCTGTAGTCCGACATCGAAACGCCGCGCAAAGCGAAGATCGGCGTGTTGTCGCCCACGATCGATGTCAGTTGCAGGTTCGCAACCTTTGTCACCAGGCTATCGACGCTGTTGACCCGTGATTTGGCCAATGTATCGCCGCTGATCGCCGAAACCGAGATCGGCACCGCTTGCAAGCTTTCCGACCGCTTGGCCGCCGTCACGACAATTTCGCCGTCGGGTATGACATTATCCGCCGGCGCGGTTTGCGCCATGGCCGGTGTCATGTGAAGTGCAGAAGCGATGGCTACCCCAGCCAGCGCGGTTCCGCGAAAAAGACGTTCCCTCATCATATATCTCCCAATTTTTAGGGTGAGTGTGTTTTTGCTCGGTCCTGCGAAAAACCTTTCACCAGCCGCGCTCTTGTTCCGGCGCGTTCGAGGCGAAGGGGATGGCGGCGCAACTGTCCTATTTCTTCAGGGCTATAAGGCCGGAAGTCTGCGGGCATGTGGGCCGGATCAAATGTGTAAAGCGTCCAGTTGACGAGGTTCGCCAACCGCGTGTCATCAAGATCGACTGTGGAAACGCCGGGCACCCGGGCAAGGAATTCGCGTCCGCCCGGTACGCCCAGAAAGCGCGCCACTTCGTTTTTGATCGGAGGGTTCGAGCGGTCGTCTCCCGCTCCGTCGGGGCGATGGCATCCCTGGCATTTCAGGATGTAGTCGATCCGCGCTTGTTGCGGGTTGCTGACCCCGCGCATCTGCATCTCACCCGCCCGGACGCCCGCTCCTGCCACCAAAAGGGCACAAAACGCCACCAATCCGGACGTGGATAGCTTCATTTGCCACCAACTTGTGCATGAAGCTTGGCCACATCACCGGCGGAAAGGCTGGTGCCGGATGACCGGTGACCCTCCACTTCTTTGGCGCTGAAAAGCTTGAATCCGGGGCCTGTTTTGGCAATCTGCGTGCCAACATGGTTCAGCACCGCCGCTGTTGCTGCATCGTCCAGCATCTGCGCGGGCATCACGCCCCGGTAAGCTTTCCCCTCAACCGTCATCGGCCCGGAAAGTCCGCGCACGATCGCAAGGGATAAGTAACGCCGCCCGTCAGGCTTCGTTGCAAGGTTACGGAAATCAGCGCCAAGCGGCGGAAATGCGCCGGGAACGCCAGCCCCCGTTTTGGTGTGGCACGCGGCACAACGCGAATAGAGGGTTGCCCCGTCCGGCGCGGCGGACGAGGGCAACGCCCACGCCAAAACCGCCATCGCCGGGATGACGCCAAGCAGCGACTTCATTTCGGCTGGTCCAGCGCAACGCCCACGATGATGGCGGTCGAGCAGTTATAGACGCTGCTTTGCGTGCCCAGACACCAATTGTAATCGTTGTTCGACTGCGGACGCACTTGCGGGCGATCACCCTCATTGCGGTTGCATAGGCATTGCCCGCATGAAGACGTGCCGCAGCAGTCGTTATAGCTGATCACATAGGCACGGTTGTCAGCAGGATTGGTGCATGTTCCAATCCAGGTGATCGGCGACATTTCTGTGCCCGGCGGGCATGTGCTGGCCGATCCGCCACAGCATGAACACAAGAAGCCGTCGATAGCGCAATAGCGCCAGTAATCGCACGAAGTCTGATCGCCCGGATCTTGCGGATTGGCGGAAACCAGCGGCGCATGGGCCGCGCCGCCAACACCGTGCGGTGAACCGCTTGCCGCGCGCGCGACCGGTAGAACGGGAATGGTGGCAGCGCCGGTAATGGCAGCGCCCAGCCATGCCAGTGTGCTGCGGCGCGATGTACGGCGGGCAACCCCGCGCGAAAGGCGCTCGGTCCATTTATCAAAACCGGCCATGGCTCAGGCCTCCTTGTTGCGGCGCGAGAGGAAATCCTGAATCGAGGCAACGCCGCGTTCCTTGGCTTCGAACAAGCTTTCGAGATGTTCGCGGCTATTGACCAAACCAAGCGATGCCACGCGGCCAGCCTCGTCCAGCAGCACCGCATAGGGTAGCTTTGACACGCCGAACGCCCGGCCGAGCGCCTCTGACAGAACAGTTGGCACGTCACTCAGGCCGTGCTGGCCAATCAGGCGCTGGTAATCCGCTTTCGATCCGTCTCCGGCGATCACGATATCAAGCCAATCGGCCTCTGCCGTTGCGGCTGATCGCACAACCGGCAGCAGTGATTTGCAAACCGGGCAATCGGGCGATGCGAAAAACAGCAACTGGCTACGCCCGTCTCGCGTGCCGCCAATTTCAATCGGCGCGCCATCTATTGTCGTCACGGTCATGGGGGAAGCGACTTCGCCCACGTTGACGTTCTGGTGCAGCGTCAGAGCGCCAGCGGGGGCTATGCGTTCGTGCAGAATGCCAACCTGGCGGGCAAGGGCGGCGATCAGCAGCGCTTGCACGATCACGGCAGTCCACAACAGGATCTGGGATGTCAGCATCATGATTTCCTCCAGCGAGGGTGAGGAATGGCAAGGAGTTCCGACCCGGCCAGATAAAGGGCCAAAAGCGCGGCGGCGGCAAAAGGCGTATCAATGCCGAACGCCGCCACAGGCAGGGTGGAAACGATAAGGGCCAGCATGGCGAGCACAGCGGGGCGGGCAATCAGTGGCCAGTCAACAGGCTTTTCCCGCGCAACCAGATCGCATCCGCAATCAAGCGTTTCACCGCGCCGCCGCAGCAATGCGCCAGCGTATGCCAGCCATACTATGGAAGCCAACAAGGCTCCGGTCTGGTGCAGGGGCGCGATCATCAGGCATATCGCGGCGACAAGCTCGATCGTACCTGTAACGATCAGAAGCAGCAGGCCTTGGCCATGCGCGCCTGTGAGTTTGGCCGCAACTGGCGCCAAACGATCATGCGCGATACCTTTGTGCAGGGCAGAACCTGCAAGCAAAAGCGCCAGAAAAGTGGAAATTTCCATCATTTCACGGCACCGTAATCAGGATGGGGCTTTCGCCGCCAGCGGTGCCGAGCGTGCGCAGGTAGGCTCCGCTTGCCGCATCATGTACGTCAATTACCCCATCGGTTCGCGCTGCAATCAATCGCGGTGTGGCCTCCTTTGTCACGCCAATGGCGGTTGCAGTGGCGCGCAAGGCAATACGCGCCACCCGTGCCTTGGTTGACGGATCGACCACCCAGACTTCAGTACCGCCATCTTTGTGGCTACCCTCGCGACCGTTAGGGCTCATCAATACATAGAGTTTGCCGGCAGCATCGGCTGCGATGACTTGCCAACCACCCGGCCTCCATTCTGGAGCAGCGGCATCTGCCGTGCCGACATTGAACGGCCCGGGGATTATCTTGGCGACGTCGCCGGAAAAATCGAAGCCTTGAATTTGGCCGTAATAGCTGACGAACCAGGCCTTTTGGCCGATCCATGCAGGCGTGCTGAACAATGGTTGCTTGTCGATGTCCTGCACGCCCTCGATTGTTTTCGATGACGTGGCCTGACCGTCCGCACCAAGCTTTACCGAAAGCATCGCACCATCGGCGCACAGGCTGGTAAAGCCACGCAGGCCCGTGGGATAGAGCTGCGCACAACCGGGCAAATCAATTTCGGCAATGATCTTGCGTGCATCCAGATCGAGCACGCTAACCGATTGTGCAGGCGTGAAATTCGCCACAAGTGCCCACTTGCCGCCATTGGTGAACTGGAACAATTGCGGATAAGTGACCGATTGCTGGCGTTTGCCGCCGGGCAACAGGATCTCGGCTTTGGGCTCCAGCGTCGTCATGTCCCAGATCGTCACCGCATCGGTGCGCTCGCCCCGTGTCAGGCGGGAATAAAACGTCTCGGACGTCAGGATTTCCTTGCGGCTGGACGACACCAGCATGTTCGCAAACTGTGCCGCACGTACCATGCCGCGCACTGGCCGTTCGGGCGATGCCGTATCAATGATCATCACCCGCCCGTCAAGGATGGACGCGAAGTGCAGATCATGCACCATAACCCACGAAGCAGGCCATTGTGCAGGCAGCGTTTCGATGATCGGTATAGGCTCTTCGGCCAGAGGTTTTGGAAACCGTGTCTCTGCCGCGGGGGTAGCAGCAAGCGCCGTGCCTGATGCAGACAGTGCCAAAGCCAGCGCAAACAACTTCATCCGAAACCTCCCCTTGCACGCAGCAGACTTGTGCTGGGTTGCATCCGGATAATGTCAAACTGGACACAAATCTGTCAAGTGACCTAAATTTGTCGAGTGACAAGTTTTTAAGCCTGTGGCATGCTGCACTAAAATTTCAGGAAATACACATATGAATCAGGATGATGGATCTCCAAAGTATGTCACCGACATGATTTTTCCGGATCGTGAGGGTGGCTACCTCAAAGGTCATGAAACCCGTGAACTGATACTGCGTACGGCTTTGTCGATCGTTATCGAGCGTGGCTACAAGGCGATGTCGATGCGCGGAGTCGCAGCGGCTTGCGGTATGAAGTTTGGCAACCTCACTTACCATTACCGCAGCCGTGAAGATCTGGTGCGAGAGTTGATGGAAGCTGTCATCAGCAGTTACGAGCGGGAATTCGAAACCATCATGATCATGCCCGGCGTCCCAGCCGAAGAACGCCTGCGCCGTTTATGCATGCTTTTGCTTGATGACATCCGGTCCAAGAAAACGACGCGCTTCTTTCCGGAGTTGTGGGCGCTGTCAAACCATGACCAGTTTGTGCTTGAGCGTGTGCAGGATCTTTATGTTCGTGCCCGCGCCCCGATACTGGAGATCGTAAAGGAAATGCGTCCCGATCTATCTGATGCCGAATGCGAGATCGTCGCGCTGTTTATCTCGGCCTCGATGGAAGGCATGACGATTTTTGCAGGCTACGAAAAACCGTTCGAAAAACGTATGCCCGAGCTTGAGCACCTTGCCGTGCTGTCTTTCTGCAATCTTGTCAAAACACTTGCGCCTGGTGAACTCGCCAAAACACGGTAGAGCCAATCTGGCGCTCGAAATCCTTTCAGACACCCATTGATGAGGCGGACTTTTGTGCAATAAATCGCGCGCCGCCAATCGCGCTCAGGCTTTGGCCAAGCATGGCGCGCAAGTCGGATCGAGCGAGCATTACTAGGCCTCCAATTTGGTGCCATCGTTTATGGGATGGCGCTCGGTGGTGGCTAGAGTTTGCAGCAAAATTTTGATAATAGATGCAAAATGCGGCGGTGCATTTGGCACTTAATACCGTGTTGCGCCAATGAGCGCCTTGTGTTTTACTGACGTGTGCGGCTCTGCAAATGCGCTGTTTCTAAATTAGAGGGGATGAAAATGACACTGAAATTTCAATATCTTGCGCTGACTGCGGCGACAATGTTGCTTGCTTCATGCGGTGGTGGCGGCAGCGAAGAAAAAACGGCTGCGGATTCGGCAGCAAAGCCAGCCGAAGCAGCAGTAGCTGCGGCACCAGCTGCCGCGGATGCAGCAAGCCCCGCTGCACCGACCCCGGATTCAACCGATACCGTTGATGGCACCAAGCTGGCTTCGGTCACGGGTGACGCAACGCATGGCAAGCAAGTGTTCATGCAGTGCAAAACATGCCATGCTGTTGAAGCTGGCAAGAACATGATCGGCCCATCGTTGGCTGGCGTTATCGGCCGCGCAGCAGGAACCGTTGCGGGCTACACCTATTCCGCCGCCAACAAGAACAGTGGCATTACGTGGAGCGAAGACAAGCTGTTCCAGTATCTGGAAAAGCCGATGCGTGTTGTCCCCGGCACCAAGATGGCGTTTGCAGGTCTGCCCAAGGCACAAGACCGTGCGGACGTGATTGCCTATCTCAAGGCACCCAACTGATAAGGATGAGAGCTGCTTTGCGCAGCTTTCAACCCCATAGCAAAGGGCGCGAACCGCAAGGTCCGCGCCCTTTCCGTTTTGCATCAAACAAATGGTCGGATCAGGCGGCAATTGCCCGCCGGGCCAGTTCACATTGCGACCAGATGTCGCTTAGCGCTTCGATCAGGCGATCAATGTCGCCATCGCTGTGAACGGGCGAGGGGGTAATCCGTAACCGCTCGGTTCCGCGCGGTACGGTGGGATAATTGATCGGCTGCACATAGATACCGTGATTGTCCATCAACCAATCGCTGATGCGCTTGGCCTTGTGGGGGTCGCCAACCATCACCGGTATGATGTGGCTGGGGTTTGGCATGTGCGGAATGCCCATCGTATCGAGACGGCGGCGCACGACTGCTACACGGTCGCGCTGGCGCGCGCGTTCCAGTTCGCTTTCCTTCAAATGCCTGATGCTTGCGGCAGCGCCTGCGGCCAAAGCAGGTGGAATTGCTGTGGTGAAGATGAACCCGCTCGCAAATGTACGGATGAAATCGCACAGAGCTTCAGAGGCCGCGATATAGCCGCCCATCACACCAAACGCCTTGCCCAGCGTGCCTTCAATTACGGTGATCCGGTCCATCAGGCCTTCGCGTTCGGCCACTCCGCCGCCACGCGGGCCATAAAGGCCGACGCCGTGTACTTCGTCGATATAGCTCATCGCGCCGTGGGCTTCGCACACATCAAGGATTTCCTTGATTGGCGCGATATCGCCATCCATCGAATAGACGCTTTCGAACGCGACCAGCTTGGGTACCTCGGGGCCGTATTGCGAAAGCAGTTCGTCAAGATGAGCCGGATCGTTATGACGCCAGACTTTGCAGGTGGCGCGTGAATGGCGGATGCCCTCGATCATCGATGCATGGTTCAGCGCATCGGAAAACACCACACAGCCTGGAATCTGTGCGGCCAATGTGCCAAGGCCTGCCCAGTTCGAAACATAGCCGCTGGTGAATATCAGCGCCGATTCCTTGTCGTGCAGATCAGCCAGTTCGCGTTCCAGCAGAACATGGTGGTGATTGTTGCCCGAGATATTGCGCGTGCCGCCGGCACCAGCGCCGCATTCGTCCAGCACCTTGTGCATGGCATCAAGCACTTTGGGATGCTGACCCATGCCAAGGTAATCGTTCGAGCACCAGACGGTTACGTCCTGCGTCTTGTCGCCCACATAGCGGGTGGCATGCGGAAACGAGCCGCAATGACGTTCGATCTCGGTAAAAACCCGGTAACGCCCCTCATCGCGGACCGCATCCAGTTCACCCTTGAAATAGGCTTCAAAATCCATAGCCGTCCGTCCTCTTGCTTGTCCTTATAGGGTTCATTTCGCCGTCCGGCGCGTTGGCAGGGCCCAGCCCCAAAGCGCTCCATCCCGAAACGGCAATGCGAGAAAAAGATGTTCTAGCGCGCCCAGCGCGGCCAGTGTGAACAACAGGCTGGCACCAGCCGCTTCGGCGCTCCCGGAGGGTGCGTTGAGCGCGATGGTCCCAATCCAGGCCGCCATGGCAACCACGGCGGCAATTGAACCTGCCAACATCCAAGTATAACGGCGCGGGCCGAAATAGCTTTGCAGATAATCCAGATGCGGCGGCAGGATTTCAGTGCTCATGTTGGGTACGCCAAAGAAGATATTGATCTTGGTGCTAAGCCGCATGATCAGCATCAGGCCGAACACCATGGCACCCACCTGATTGTTCGCCGACCATGTCAGCAAGATCAGGGTCAACGCCGTACTGACCAGCGCGATCTCGTGCCAGATCAGTGCAGAGGTCGCGTGGAAAAACCGGGTCCAGCCGCGCGATTGTGGCGGGCAGGGGGTGCGGCGTGGGCCTGTTATAGCGCCAGTCAAAAAGCTGATTTCATGCCACGACCAGATCAGGATGGCGCCAGTAAAAGCAGCGTAAATTGCCGCCAAAGTTTCAAGATGCATTGAAAAAACTATCAAGGCCAGTCCGCCCACCGCGGCAACCCCCGCCAGCGCAATGCTGCGCGCAAAGGTGCCGCGTTCGCGGTTATCGATCCATGCAACAAGACCCGTTGCGAAAAACCAGATCGCGATGGTCGCTGCTATCGGCAGAACATGGCCACTGAAACTTACCATGCGGGCTGCAACCGGATTGTGGCGGGCAGGGCATTGGTGCGCGTGCGATGGAGATACATTTTGGCAAAGCTCAAGCCAGCACCTGCCATACCCGAAGCGCGCATGGCCAATCCGGCAATGCCACCGCGCGCCTTGCCCGCTTCGATACGGCGGCTGGCTGCCAGCAGGTTGTCCATGTTACGGCGGAAAACGGGCGAGTCCGTATCAAGCTCGACCGGGAAGACCTGACGGCTGATCTGCGTGCAGATTGTGAACACACGGTAATCATAGGCGGTCGGATCAAGTCCGAGTGCTTCATGGAACACCGGACGGGCATGATCGCGCACATACATCGTGGCATAGACCGAGAGCAGGAAGAACCGCACCCACAGCTTGTTCATGCCCTTCAGCAGCTTGGGATCGGCGCGCAGCAGCAAGGCGAAGGCCTCACCATGGCGGAACTCATCGTTGCACCAAAGCTCGAACCACTGGAAAATCGGGTGGAACTGCAATTCCGGCTTGGCTGCGAGCTGGCGATAGATCGCGATATAGCGTGCATAGCCAATCTTTTCAGAAAGATAGACCGCATAAAAAATGAACTTGGGCTTGAAGTAATGATACTTCTTGGCCTTGGTAAGAAAGCCGAGATCAATCCCGATTCCGGAATCTTTGAGCGTTTCATTGATAAAGCCGGCATGGCGGCTTTCATCGCGCGCCAATAGCTTGAAAAGCTGTTTGATATCCGGGTTGTTGCTGCGCCGCGCGATTTCTGCATAGAGCACGCAACCAGAGAATTCCGATGTCAGTGAACTGACGAGGAAATCGGTGAATTCAGCCCGGAGCGCAGGTTCAAGACCTTCAATAACGCCATCAAAACTCTCGTCTTTCTTGAAATGGCGCTTGTTTGGGTCGCTGATCATCTCCGCCATCAAGGCGTCCCACTCGGTCCGCACCGAGGACACATCGACCGAGTCCAGCGCCTTGAAATCAGTGGTATAGAAACGCGGGCTCAGCACGGTTTCGTGGGTCGCCATGGCCATGGTGTCGGGCTTGGCAAAGGCCTCGTGCTTGTCAAACGCATCGGGCTCAACAGCGGCCTCGGGCGCGGCTTTGATCGCGGTGTAAGCGTTCATTTCAGGCTCCCAGGATTGAAACTGACTTCATAAAGTTCGGCAAGGTCGAAATAAGCGACCAATCGGGTCCAAGCCCGCAGCAATGGTCCGGCGCGTACAACCGTGGCGACGCGATCAAATACCACGCTTTGCCCAAAAGATATGCGAATGGGATCACCATGCACGCGCACCCGGTCGCCCGGATAGATCGCAATATTATCAGCCAGTTCGACGTGCGCGTGGAAGTGTTCCTCGCTCTGCTCAATGGCAATGCGGCACGGCACGTCAAAGGCGCGGGCTTGCATCATGTGCGGGCGCTTTTCAGGAAACGGGCAAAAGCAGCGCGGTTTTGCGGACCAAATGATCCAAGTTCGATCGAGCGACCCGTGCCTGTGTCAACCAACGATAGCGCGCCATTCTGCCAATGTGTCAATGAAAATGGGGCCTGCGCTCCAAGGCCGTGCATCCGGCGTTCGCGCGCAAGGCCGCGCATGACGCCGCGAATGAACCCGCCGCCATCGTTTTCACCCAGCAGTACTGCCAGTGTTTCCTTGGTATCGGCATCAATCACCGCGACAGCGCCATCTGCACGATCGGCGAATGACAAGTTCCGTGTTTCAATCGCCACAATGCCTTCTTGCGCGCGAACAACTGATGGCACCGCTTCGCGAGGAACCAGCCCGAACGAAACAGATGCAGTCAGCAGCAGCGTGATCGCAACCAGCCCCCCGGCAAGCAACAAGATTGGCCGGGATACTGTGGTTTCATGATCGTGGACTAGGCTCATGCTGGAACCCCGTGAAACGCGTTTGCCATAGCCGGCACTGGTTGAGTGCGGCCCTGTGCAGGTTTGGAGAGTGCAGCCTGAGCTTGAGGTGCATTGGCGGCTATCTCTACCGGGGTAAGGGCGGCGCAGGCGCGGGCAAGAATATTTGCAGCATGTGCAGCATCGGGGAGCGCCCGCAGCATTGGTTGCGGCCGGGCAAAGTGCATCGGCCGGGCATGGGGCCACAGCACGGCATAGCCAAGGTTGTGCTTGCCCAGAAGGGTCAGCGCAATGTCGCCCCGGCCTTCGGGTTGGGGCCGTAGATTGGCAGAAGCGATCTGACGAAGTGGCAGGTTAATGCACTTGTTCAAAGCAACGCCAATGCGCAACACAACGCGCCGGTTGGTGATTGTATAGACTGTCGTTCGCCCGATCTGCACGGCGAAGAGCACTAGCAATGCGTGCACAATTACGCCTGCAACAACGCTGGTCACTGCACCAAAGATGCTGCCGCTGAGGATGCCGAACAAGGCGAGGATGGCAAAATATCCAGCTACATAGCGGGTATAGAGTGCGCTGCGGGCAAATGTGCGCCAATCGGGCGATGCTTGCCACAGGATCTCTTCGCCAGCCGGAAGATCACCGGGAAGGCCCCGGATCGGCTCATGATCATATTCGGTCATATCAGTGGCTCCATCCGGTCGGCGTTGGCGTAAAGATAGCCGGTGCCGAAGTAGGCAACGATGCGCTCTTCTTCATAGCGCGTGATCTCGCCCGCCGCGGCAGGAACCGGAGCGCCTGCAAAGTCAGCCGCGTTTACAGCGTTCAGGATGACGCGGTCCTTGCGGACAATCGCCATCGCCATCGGGGCCAGAATTGTGGTGCTGCCAGTATCGATTGTGAGATACCGGATTACGCTTTCAGCGCGGTCAACCCAGAGGTCGGTCACAACGCCAGCCTTGGCATTGTCAGCGCCATAAACCGGCAGGCCCCGGGGGTCTGTGCTGGCAGGTGCCACATTCATGCCCGCAAGATCGCCTATGGGAATGATGCGCGGATTGCCGTGTGCATCAAGATCGGCGAATTTTGCACGGTTGGCGTAGGAGCCCGGGCCAACGCCTGCTGCAAAAACATCGCCTTGGGGCGTATAAGGTGCCCCACCGAAGTTTTCGCGGCGCTTGGCTGCAATATTCACAGGCTCACGGTCCCATGTCGGGAACGAGACTTTGCCCTTGCCGAACGGCAGGATGAAAGTCTTGGCCGAAGCGGTGCTGATCGGGCCGCCTTCAGATTCCGGGCGTCCCGTTAATGAATCTTCAAGGGGGTATCCCTCCCGCCTGTCTTCGCGTCGTAGCCACACCACGAGCAAAAGGAAAAACAGAGCAAAGGTGCCGAGTGCCAGCTCGGCTGCATCAATCGTGCCTACAATATTGCCATTAGTCATCGCAGTATCCTTCCCGGTGTCTCATGTGGGAAACTCTGTCAGGCCGAAGCCTGTGCCGGCTGCTGGCTTTGTCAGCGGGCTTTGACCGACAAGCGGACCAAGCACGACAAGCGTGGCAAGAAGCAGACAAATTTCGATTATGTAAATTGTGGCGTAGCCGGTGGAGCGGTGCGCCAAGGTTTGACCAAGCCCATCTGACACGGCCAGATTTGAAACCAGATCACGCAAAATGCCGCCCATGCCGATGGCGACGCCGGCAGATGTGGTTTGCACTGCGCCCCATGCTCCAAGCGCAAGGCCAGCGGTATCATGGCGAGCAAGCGCCATGGCCGCAGTGAGCGTGCCGACCGAAAACATCCCGGCACCTGCGCCAATCCCCATTGAACCCAGTGCCAATGCAACAGCGCTATCAAGAGGAGCTGCAAAGACGATCAACAGGAATGCCATGATTCCGATGACGACGCCGAAGCCTGCGATTCGCAGGCTGTCGGTGCCATTATCCAACCAGCGACCGGCAAGGGCAAAGCTCGCCATCGCGCCGAGTGCCCAAGCGCCGGTTAATCTTGTGGTTGCGCCAACAGATAGGCCAAGGATCTCGCCACCATATGGTTCAAGCAGGGCATCTTGCATTGCAAAAGCAATCGATCCGAGGCCCAATGCGCAAAGCAGGCGCAATGTAATCGGCTCAGACATAAACTGCGCCCAGACCTGCGAGAATGGCGGGCGAGGGGTCAATGCTGAGGCAATGGCGGGGCTGCGCGCCTCCTGCTGCCACAGCGCGACGAGGTTTAGCAAGAAAGTGAGAACCGCAGCAGATTGAATCACCTGCACCAACCGGGTCGGGGTGAAGTCTGCAAGAATGCTGCCGATAATCAGCGATGAGACCATCATGCCAACAAGCAGCGCGAGATAGAGCAGCGCGACGGCGCGCGGGCGGCGGTCTTCTGGGACCAGATCCTGCGCCAACGCAAGGCCTGCGGTTTGCGTCACGTGCATCCCCGTGCCAGCCAGCAAAAAGGCAACGACGCTGGCAAAGGTGCCCACCGTAAACGAATCTGACTGGGTCATCAGCAGCAGGGCAAATGGCATGATCGCAAGTCCGCCGAACTGCATCAGCGTGCCAAACCAGATGAAAGGCACCCGCCGCCAACCCAGCACAGAGCGATGGATATCTGACCGATGGCCGATCATCGCGCGGAACGGCGCAACCAGCAGCGGAATGCCGATCATTAGCGCAACGAGCCATGCCGGAATGCCCAATTCAACGATCATAACCCGGTTGAGCGTGCCGTTGAGCAGCACCATGACCATGCCGACGCTGACTTGGAACAATGACAGGCGCAACAAGCGCGACAACGGAATTTGCGCGCTGGCCGCGTCTGCAAATGGCAACCAGGTCAGCGCGACCCGGCTCCATTTAACAGCAAAGGCTTCCCGCGTTGGCATCAGCGCTTCACCAGTTCCATAGCATGTGATTTGTAAAAGCCGCTTGAGATCCGGCCGCTGCGACCAATGTCCCAGCCCTTCAGCGCTGACAGACGCTGGCGCAGATTGTCTTCCGAAACGGGAATGATGGCAGGCGAGCGGTCTGATCGCGGGAACACTTTGCCAAGGTTGTTCATAGCGCCAAGCAGCGGCGTGTAAGGTGCGAAGGTGAAAAGGATCGAACCATGGCACCGCTGGGACAGGGCGGTAAGCGTGTCGACGATGTCTGCTGCGGTGTAATGGATCAAAGAATCCATCGCGACGATATGGTGGAACTCGCCAAGCGTCGGGTCAAGCATATCGCCGACACGCCAATCAATCCGGCCATGCCCAAGATAGGATGGCGCGCGTTCGCGCGCGATATCGACCAGCCCACCGGCCACATCAATTGCAGTGACAACCGCGCCGCGGCACGCGGCCTCGACGCTGAGCGAGCCCGTGCCGCAACCGGCATCCAGCAGATTGGTGCGGCGCAAATCCTCAGGCAGCCAATCGAGCAATTGTGCGCGCATGGCATCACGGCCTGCGCGCACCGTTGCGCGAATTCCGCTAACTTTCACGTCAGAGGTCAGATCGATCCAAGCCTTGCGCGCCGTGCCATCGAAATAAGCAGCCAGCTTTTCGCGCTGCATATCGTAACGGGTTGTTTGCGGATGATAAGATGCTTGCGTTGCCATCATTCAAACCCCAGAAAATCGAAGATATCGCGATCTTTCATTGCCATGGCCGCAAGAGGATCAACGCCGTCCCACAGCAACTGGGCAAGGCGCAGATATTCAAGCTGGGCGGCGATAACCTCGGGTGAATCGTCCATTTCGAACAGAGTGCACTTCTTCAACCGGCTGCGACGGATCGCATCAAGATCCTTGAAGTGCGCCAGACGCTTCATGCCGATCGCTTCGCTGAAACGGTCGATTTCGTCGGTGGCAGCAGAGCGGTTGGCGATGACGCCTGCCAGCCGCACGTTGTAATTCTTGGCTTTGGCACCGATGGCAGCAACAATCCGGTTCATCGCGAAGATGGAATCGAAATCGTTTGCGGCAACCACCAGCGCGCGCTCGGCATGTTGCAGCGGCGCGGCAAAGCCACCGCACACCACATCGCCCAGCACATCGAAGATCACCACGTCGGTATCTTCCAGCAAGTGGTGCTGTTTCAGCAGCTTGACTGTTTGCCCAACGACATAGCCGCCGCAGCCCGTGCCCGCAGGTGGCCCGCCCGCTTCAATGCACATCACGCCATTGTAGCCTTCAACGACGTAATCTTCGGGCCGCAGTTCCTCGGCGTGGAATTCCACGCCTTCCAGCACGTCGATCACCGTCGGAATCAGCGACTTGGTGAGTGTGAAGGTCGAGTCATGCTTGGGATCGCACCCGATCTGGAGCACGCGATGGCCCAGTTTGGAAAACGCGGCGGAAAGATTGGAGGAGGTGGTCGACTTGCCGATTCCGCCTTTGCCATAAACGGCAAAAACCTTGGCGCCTTTGATCTGGTCCTGCGGGTCCAGTTCGACTTGCACCGAACCTTCGCCATCAGGAGGGCTAAAGCGTGCGCGGGGATCCAGAAGGTTCATGTCATTCTCCTTATTGGCCCGCGAACACGCCCTCGAGGCGGTCCTCGAGTTCATCATTGGCAATGCGCAGGGCTTGCAGGGTTTCGTTGTTTGGTTCCCAAAGCTTGCGATCGCAGGCTTCAAGCAAGCGGCCAGCAACACGTGCAGAGCTTTTGGGATTCAGTTTCGAGAGGCGGGCGCGCATTTCAGGATCGAGCACGAAGGTCTCGCTGATCTGCTGGTAAACCCATGGTGCGACCTCGCCCGTCGTAGCGGACCAGCCGACCGTGTTGGTCACATGCAACTCGATGTTGCGGACACCTTCGAAGCCGTGCTTGAGCATGCCTTCGTACCATTTCGGGTTCAGTGTGCGGCTGCGGGTTTCCAGATCGATCTGTTCACCCAGCGTGCGGACTTTGGTGCTGCCCTGCGTGGCATCCACGATATAGACAGGGGCCTGGACGCCACCCTTCGCCTTGGTGATGGACCGGCTGATACCGCCCAGGCCATCGACGTACTGGTCAAGATCGGTGATGCCGACTTCGACGCTTTCAAGGTTCTGGAAAACGAAATCTACATCTTTAAGCGCACTGCGCATCAGGTCGCGTTGCGGAACCGGCGTGCCTTGAACGCCATAAGCATAGCCCTTTTTGGTCTCGAATGCTTCGGCAAGTTCAGCCGGATCGTTCCATACGCCGCTATCGATCATCTGGTTGACGTTGGCACCATAGGCGCCTTCGGCATTCGAGAATACGCGCAGCGATGCTGTTACAAGGTCGCAATCGTGCTCGGCCTGATAGGCAAGGCTGTGCTTGCGCACAAAGTTCTGGTCGAGCGCTTCATCCGCACTGGCGGCCAGCAATGCAGCCTCGGCCAGCATCCGCGTTTGCAAGGGCAGAAGATCGCGGAAGATGCCCGACAGCGTGATGACGACATCAATACGCGGCCGACCGAGTTCGTCGAGCGGGATCAGTTCGGCACCGGCCAACCGGCCATAGCTGTCCATCCGCGGACGGGCGCCCAACAGATGCATCGCTTGGGCAATCTGCGCGCCTTCGCTTTTCATGTTGTCTGTGCCCCAAAGCACAATCGCTAGGCTTTCAGGAGACGGCTTGCCGCTGCCAATGTGGCGGGCGATCAGCCGTTCGGCCTGCTCGCGGCCCTGATCACAGGCAAAAAGGCTGGGGATGCGGAAGGGATCAAAGCCGTGGATATTGCGCCCGGTTGGCAGCACGGCAGGGTTGGCAAGAATATCGCCGCCTGGAGCGGGCAGAACGTAACCGCCATCCAAAGCATGCAGCAAAGCGCCCAGTTCGTCACAGCCATCAAACGCGGCTGCAAGCGCTGCCCGGTTGCCTGAAGGATCGGCCTCGACCATCGCGTCAAGCAGTTCTTCACGCTCTTGGCCAACGGCGGGCTGGCCAAAGACATGCAGACCGTTTGGAATGAGTGCACGCTCCAGCTCATAAAGCTGCGCGCCCAACTGCTCCATATCGCCGGATTCGATATCAAGAGCGGCACACTGATCGATGATCATCGCGGCCAGCGCATCGCGCTCTTTGCCATCGTCTGCACTGCGCCAGCGCTCCACGCTCACCTTGAGGTCCGAAAAGCCTTTGTAGAGTCCGGCGCGCGAAAGCGGAGGCGTGAGGTAGCTGATCAGCGTTGCACCCGAGCGGCGCTTGGCAATCACGCCTTCCGAGGGATTGTTGGAGGCATAAAGATAGAAGTTTGGCAGATCGCCCAGCAGGCGTTCGGGCCAGCAACTGCCGGTCAGGCCGACTTGTTTGCCGGGCATGAATTCAAGCGCGCCATGGGTTCCGAAGTGAAGCACCGCATGCGCGCCAAAGTCTTCACGGATCCAGCGATAGTAGGCTGAAAACGCATGGGTCGGCGCAAAATCACCGTCGAACAGGAGCCGCATCGGGTCACCTTCGTAACCGAATGTGGGCTGCACCCCGATGAACACGTTGCCAAACATCGCACCAAGCACATGGATATGCGAACCATCGGATTGCACCTTGCCCGGGGCTGGACCCCACTGGGCTTCAATCTGCGACAAATGCCGTTCGCGGCGCACATGATCGTCGGCGCTGATCCGGAAGGCCACATTTGCATCCGCACCGTAGCGTTCGGCATTGCCTTTCAGAATGCTGTCGCGAAGCGCATCGACGCTTTCGGGAACTTCGACAGTGTAACCTTCAGCGGCAAAGCGACGCAGCGTTGCGTAAAGCGATTCAAAGACGGCAAGGAACGCAGCCGATCCGGTTGCCCCGGCATTGGGCGGGAAATTGAAAATCGTGATCGCAATCTTGCGGGCAGCGCGTTCTTCGCGGCGCAATGCGATCAATTTTACCACTTTGGCCGACAAGGCCTCGGCGCGCTCGATGCAGGCTTGCATTTCGTTGACGGGGCCGGCTTGTTCAAACACGCAACCGCGTTCGCAGCCCGTGCAGGCATTACCCGAACCATCCGAGCGCCCGCCAAACACGGTTGGCAGGATCGATCCATCCAGTTCGGGGATGGAAACCATGATCGTGGATTCCAGAGGCAGCAAACCTTGTCTGCTCGCCCCCCATTTTTCTAACGTCTGGAACTCAAGCGGATGTGCTGCAATGTAAGGCACATCAAGCTTGGCGAGCATGTCCTCAGCGGCCTTGGCATCGTTGTAGGCCGGGCCACCCACCAGCGAGAAACCTGTCAGCGAAACAACCGCATCAACCGTTGGCTTGCCATCTTTCATGAAGAATTTTTCGATGGCCGGACGTGAATCCAGTCCGTTGGCAAATGCAGGGATGACTTGCAGCCCTGCGTTTTCCATCGTCGAGATCACGCCGTTGTAATGACCGGCATCATTGCTGACGAGATAAGAACGCAGCAAAAGGATGCCGACCGTACCTTTGGCACCGTTGTTTTTGGGCAGAAACTGGAGACTTTCCGCAAGCTTTTCTGCGGCGCGAGGATGATAAACGCCGACTTCAGGATAAGCGCGCGGTGCCGCAGCGCTAGTTTTGCCGCGCCGGGCCAGCCGGTCTCCGGCAGCGTAGCGATCAATCAACGCGCGGGTCATTGCCACGACGTTTTCGTCTGATCCTGCCAACCAATACTGCAATGTCAGGAAATAGGCGCGAACGTCTTGAGCGGTGCCCGGTATAAAGCGCAGGATCTTTGGCAAACGGCGCAGCATGCGCATCTGGCCCGCGCCGGAATTGGAGCCCGGTTTGCCTGATCCGCGCAGCTTCTTGAGCATGGCCATCGGACCCTTGGCGGGGGCATCCATCCGGTAATTGCCCATGCGGGTAAGGCGGACGACCTCACCGGCAGACATCAGGCAAACCATCGCGTCGCATGCTTCGCGGCGCTCTTCGAGGGTTGGAAGAATGGCCCGGATGTGATCGTCCAGGAACATCATCGTGACGATTACGATGTCTGCGTTGGCGACCGCCTTTTTTGTGATTTCAAGCTTATGTGCATGCTGGTCCCAATCGGTCGCTGCATGCAGCGAGATCGTGATATTGGCCGCGCCAAGTTGCTCTTCAGCACGCTCAACCGCACCTTTGAGGTGATTGTCCAGCGTCACGATCGCAACGCGGACCGGAGGGGCAATATCAACGGGCATAATGGGCTTTGGCGTCATAGAGGGTGGCCAGGTCAATTTGCGCCCGGCCCTGTGCCAAAGCGAAGTGTTCTGTGTTGCGCCGGGCTTTTCCGCGAACGAAGAAGGGTATCTTCCTCAGTTCACGTTCGGCCTCAGTGGTCCATGCAGCAGTCCCTTGGGCAGGCGGAATGGTTGAAGGTGTGTCGAGATCTGGTGTCAATTCTGCCGATGCAGAGGCAGCAGCAAGCGCCGGAGTGCCAACCGGCTGGGCCTCGTCCGCAGGTTTTGGCATCGTGCGATGAAGGTGCGATGCGCCGGCTTCATCGGAAAATTCAAAGTCATCGCGGAACATCGTCAAGAGATGCTCTTCAAGGCCCATAACCAGCGGGTGAACCCAACTGTCAAATATCACGTTCGCGCCTTCAAAGCCCATTTGCGGGCTGTGGCGCGCGGGAAAATCCTGCACGTGGACGGGGGACGAGATTACCGCGCAGGGCAGGCCCAGCCGCTTCGAGATATGCCGCTCCATCTGCGTGCCCAGCACCAGTTCGGGGGTGGCAGCGGCAATGGCATCTTCAACCGCAAGGTGATCATCGGTGATCAGCGCCTCAACGCCATAACGCGCAGCGGCCGCGCGAACATCGCGGGCAAATTCGCGATTATAGCAGCCAAGGCCGCAGACCTCGAAGCCCAGTTCCTCAGCTGCGATTCGCGCTGCGGCAACCGCATGCGTGCCATCGCCAAAGATGAAAACGCGCTTGCCCGTCAGGTAGGTCGAATCCACCGAGCGGCTCCACCACGGCATGCGCGATGCATTGTCGGCAAGGGCAGGGGCCGGATCAACACCGGCTAGCGCCGCGACTTCAGCGATGAATTCACGTGTTGCGCCAACGCCAATCGGAACGATGCGCACGGCAGGCTGTTTCAAGGTGCGCTCAAGCCAGCGTGATGCCTCGTCGCCGATTTCGGGGTACATCACGATGTTGAAATCAGCAGCCCCGAGCCGGCCGATATCAGCAGGTGTCGCGCCTAGCGGCGCGACAACATTGACTGCAATGCCCAGCGCATCAAGGATTTTGCCCACCTCAACCAGATCGTCGCGATGACGGAAGCCCAGCGCGGTTGGACCCAGAATGTTGACCAGCGGCTGGCGGCCTTCACGTGGGGCAGGGCGCAGGTCTTTATCAACCAGCTTGCGCACGATTTGATAGAATGTTTCGGCAGCGCCCCAGTTTTCCTTGCGCTGGTAGCTTGGCAACTCCAGCGGTATGACCGGGCAGGGCAGATCCATCGCCTCGGCAAGGCCTGCGGGATCGTCCTGGATCAGTTCGGCTGTGCAAGAAGCCCCAACCATCAACGCTTGCGGGCGGAAGTGCTTCACCGCATCGCGCACTGCATCCTGAAACAGCGAGGCGGTGTCTTTGCCCAGATCGCGGGCCTGAAAGGTGGTGTAAGTTACAGGCGGGCGCTTGGCGCGCCGCTCGATCATCGTGAACAGCAGGTCGGCGTATGTATCGCCCTGCGGCGCATGGAGCACATAATGCATGCCCTCCATCGCCGTTGCCACGCGCATCGCGCCTACGTGGGGCGGGCCTTCATATGTCCAGACTGCCAGTTGCATCGCCTAGACCTTCAAAATGTCGCGCCGCCGAAGCGGACGGGCAAAGAGCTCGGCAAGATCACCTGCCTGCTCAAAGCCATGGATGGGCGAGAAGACCAGTTCGATGGCCCACTTGGTGGAAAGGCCTTCGGCTTCCAGCGGATTGGCAAGCCCCAGGCCGCAGACGGTCAGATCAGGGCGATCGGCACGCACCCGGTCCAACTGACGATCCAGATGCTGACCTTCGCTGATCCGCGTACCTGAAGGGAGCAGCGCCACTTCGCGCGCAGTATGGTCACGGTGTAGATAAGGTGTTCCCACTTCAACAGGAATCATGCCCAATTCGTTCGACAAGAACCGCGCCAGCGGCACTTCCAGCTGTGAATCGGGCAGGAAAGTGATGCGTTTGCCGGTTAACCGTTCGCGGCTGTGCTCGATCGCACGCTTGGCGCGTTCACGCCCCGGTGCAATCACGCGGTTGAAGTGCATGCGATCAATGCCAAAGGCATCAGCGGCGGCGCGCAACCAGTCGGTCGTGCCTTCTGCGCCAAACGGGAACAGCGCATCCAGCCGCGTGGCACCGCGATCTTCCAGCGCCATTGCGGTTGCGCCAAGGAAAGGCTGGGCCAGCAGATACATCGTTTGCGGACCAATGGCTGGCAGATCGGCCACTTTGCGGGCGGGCAAACAGCCCACATTGGTGATGCCCAATTCCGCAAACAGACGCATGAATTGGTCTTCAACGATATCAGGCAAAGCGCCGACAATCAGAAGGTTAGGCGCCGATCCCACCGGGGGTGCCGGCATTTCCGGCACCAGCGTGGCAAGACAGGCATCCTCACCTTCGGTGAAGGTCGTTTCGATGCCGCTGCCCGAATAGTTTAGGATGCGCGTGTGCGGACCAGACAGGGCGTCGAGTCGTTGTGCGGCCTTGTGCAGGTCCAGCTTGATGACTTCCGAAGGGCACGAGCCGACAAGGAACAGCGTGCGGATATCGGGGCGGCGCTTCAGCAGCCGGTCCACAATCCGGTCCAGCTCGTCATGGCAATCGACCAAGCCTGCCAGATCGCGCTCTTCCATGATGGCCGTGGCAAAGCGCGGCTCGGCAAAAATCATCACGCCAGCGGCTGATTGCAGCAGATGCGCACAAGTGCGTGAGCCGACGACAAGGAAGAACGCATCCTGCATCTTGCGGTGCAGCCAGATGATTCCGGTCAGTCCGCAGAACACTTCGCGCTGCCCGCGTTCGCGCAATACCGGCGCGCAATCAGCACCTTGGGCGGGGATGAGCACGTCTGTTGTCATGCTGACACCGCCATTTGGATCGGAAGGGTTTGTGAAGGTGTTGCTTGAAGCCTTGCTGCGCGAAGCTTCAGCAGAAATTGCCCAGCGTTGATCAGGTACGTGCCGTAGCCTGCCAGGGCGACGAACATACGCTGCTCCACCGTGCCATATCCGCCGAACAACATGACCAGATAGGCCGTGTGCAGCGCCAAAACGAGCATGGAAAACACGTCTTCCCAGAAGAAGGCCGGAACAAACAGCCACTTGCCAAAGACGACTTTTTCCCAGATCGAGCCGGTAATCATGATCACATAGAGGGTGACAGTCTTGGCCACGATCGATGCATCAGCAGCCCAAGCGCCTTCACCTATTGCCAGATAACGCACCACCAGCACCAGACTGACCAGGAATACGACAAACTGGAAAGGAGCAAGCAGCCCTTGCACCAGTGTCCAACGGGTCGAGTCGCGGCGTTCGCGCTCTTCAGGGGTGTAGAGTGTCCCACCCGCTTTTGCGGCCCCAGCACCTACAATAGTCCCGTTACCGCCTTTGCGGTTTGTAGGTCCGGTAGGGCCGGTATGGAATGCATCCCCTTGCATGGTGTGTGGTCACCTTATCTGTCTGTCCAAGAAGAGTACGCCTTCATTGGTGAAAGTGTCAATCTATCTTGACGACAAAAAATAATGACACTTTTGCGTTTGGTAGATTTGACAAAGGGGCGTACGTTTCAACTCCCGGTCGGAGTCGGTTGTTTAAACCACACCCGACCAGGCAGGGCGCAAACCGCGCCGATACCAGACCGGGGGAGGCCTTCATGGCATCGGTAATGGGTGCAGGATCGCCGAATAGGCAAAGCAGGTCGTCTTCGGCATCTCGGTCGAATTTTGGCAGGTCTCGTGCGTGGCCAAATCATACAGGCTCAAATCAGTCAGGCCCAAATCATTCAGGGCGATCACTGCCCCCAGTTCCTTGGGACAATTTGATCGTAGAGCAGATCATACCGCGATTGCTTATGGCTCACTCGCTTGATGGACCGCCACAAATCCCGGATAGCGTGCAAACTATTGATCCTGAAGATGCAGCCAACTTTGCATCGCTTCCTTTGGCACTGGAAGCAGATGAGCTTTTGACTGTTGTCGAAGCTTATTTGGCACGCGGTGTCGCGGTGGAATCGATCTATGTTGATCTATTGGCACCTTCCGCGCGCAAGCTTGGAGAGCTTTGGGAGGAAGATGGCTGCGATTTTCTTGATGTTTCCATGGGTTTGTGGCGGCTTCAGGAAGTCATGCGCGAGATCGCAATATGCTTTCCATCAACGGTAGGCCCAAAAGATCCGGCGCGTTCCGCTCTGTTCTTGTCCATGCCGGGGGATGACCACAGTTTCGGCGCATTGATGATTGAAGAGGTGTTTGCGCGCAACGGTTGGCAAACGGATGTTTTGATAGAACCTAGACGCAAGGAATTGCTGCAAATAGTCGCAGAGCAACATTTCGACTTGGTAGGATTGACCATAAGTAGCGATTGTCCTACCGGAGCGCTGAAAGAACTGATCTCGGCTATTCGTAGCGTTTCCCGGTCACCCAAGACCAAAATTTTCATCGGCGGACGAATGGTCAACGACGATCCCGGAATTGTTGCTGCGGTGGATGCTGATGGCACAGCGCCAGATGCGTGCTCCTTTTTGGCATTGGCCGAATTGAAAATCACAGGATCGGGCCGACTCGATCTTTCCTTTGCTTAGTCTGCAACAGAACATGCCAGCGCCAAAAAATAGCATCGAAGGCAAACGACCTTTCGCAAGTCTAGACCGGCATTTCAAATCGGTGGGCAGCGAAGCCGTGGCCAAGTTTGCCATGCTCGCTGGTGACGTCGCGTTCGTGATTGATGAAGCTGGCACGATTGTTGACGTCACCGCCGATCTTGCCGACTTCTCTGCTTTTACAACATTTGTCGGGCGTGCTTGGATTGATACGGTTACGGTCGAAAGCAAACCCAAAATTGTCGATATGTTGGCCAGTGCACACAAAGGTATGACGCAGCACTGGCGACAGGTGACTCACAATACCACCGATGGCAATGTGCCCGTACGCTATTCCGTTGTCAGCTTGGGTGAAGGTGCGGGGTGTATCGCCTTCGGGCGTGACATGCGCGATGCAGCTGCCTTGCAACAGCGATTGTTGCAAGCACAGCAATCCCTTGAACGAGATTACCTGCAACTGCGCCAACTCGAATCGCGCTATCGTTTGCTGTTTGATCAATCGGCAGAGCCGGTGATCATCATTGACGCTGATACATACCGGGTCCGTGAAGCCAATCCCGCAGCACATAAGCTGTTTGGGGCAAAACCGGGCACATTGCAGGGCGGCAAATTCACAGCGCTATTCTCTAAGCCTGCGCGTGAACCGTTGATCGCTTTTCTCGGCTCGGTCATGGTGTCGAGCAGTGTGCAACCGATTGATGCAGAGCCTGTTGATGGTGGCGAAAAAGTGCTTCTGTCTGCCAGCGGCTTCCGCCAACGCGGCGGGCACTTCCTGCTCATCCGCCTGGCCAGCGCCAACAGGATTGCGGGCGAGACATCTGCCGCAACCCTCGGTGTCATCGAATCGATGCCCGATGCGTTCGTGCTGACAGATGAAAGCTTGGTCATCCAGGTGGCCAATGCCGCATTTGTAGAACTCGTTGGCGCAGCTACCGTTGATCAAATTCGCGGGCGACCGCTGAGTGAGTTTGTCGGACGACCCGGCATCGGCCTCGACATGATCGACGGCCAACTGGCCAAGCACGATATTGCCCGCAATGTTACCACCGTGATCGGTGCAAGCGATGGATTTGAGGGTGAGCCAGTAGAGCTTTCCGCCGTGCGTACCGGTGGCGATCATCCCGCCCATGGTTTTGTGATTCGCCCGATTGGCCGCCGTTTGCGCGATTTGCCAGCACCCAATGATACCCCGCGTTCGGTTGAACAGTTGACCGAACTGGTCGGACGCATGTCGTTGAAAGATATCGTGCGCGAAAGCACCGATCTGATCGAACGGCTCTGCATAGAAGCGGCGCTTGAATACACGACCAACAATCGTGCTTCTGCCGCCGAAATCCTTGGTTTAAGCCGCCAAAGCCTTTATTCCAAATTGCATCGCTACGGCCTTGGCAATCTTGTTGATGCAACAGATTGACACTTCGAGTGTCAAATTAATTTGACGCTTTTGTCTGTCAGGCGTAGCCTGTTGGAATGGCACAATCGGCAGTCTCTACTAAGGTAAGCCCGCCTCCGGCGTTTCGCGATATCTTGGAACTTCTCAAGCCAATCACTTGGTTTCCGCCGATGTGGGCGTTGCTCTGCGGCGTCGTATCGTCGGGCGTTCCGATCACTAGTCGCTGGGCGTTTTTGCTAGCAGGCATTGCTCTGACCGGACCATTGGTTTGCGGTACAAGCCAAGCGGTGAATGATTGGTTTGACCGTCACGTAGATGCGATCAACGAACCAAATCGTCCGATTCCCTCAGGCCGGATTGCGGGCAGGTGGGGGCTTGCCATTGCGGTGATCTGGACGGTGGTATCGCTAGCGGTTGCGGCGATGACGGGGCGCTGGGTTCTGGCTGCAACCTTCGTTGGGTTGATCTGCGCTTGGGCGTATAGCGCGCCGCCGTTCCGCTTCAAGACCAGCGGCTGGATTGGTCCGGCGGTTGTCGCCCTGACATATGAAGGGTTGAGCTGGTTTACCGGCACTGCCGTTATGGCAGGTGCTTTGCCTGCGTCGCACATCCTGATCACGCTGGTCCTCTACAGCGTCGGTGCGCACGGCATCATGACGCTCAATGATTTCAAAGCAGTCGAAGGTGATCGTGCCACCGGCTTGCGGTCATTGCCCGTCGTGATGGGCGAACGGCCTGCCGCCGTGCTGGCTTGTGTGGTCATGGCATTGCCGCAGGCGGTTGTTGTCGCGCTGATGCTGGCGTGGGGGCATATGATCTCCGCGGTCGCCGTGGCCGTGCTGCTGATCGTGCAATTGGCCTTGATGCCGCGGCTGGTTTCGGCCCCGGCGCGCTATGCGCCCTGGTATAATGCCACGGGGGTTTCGCTTTATGTTTCGGGAATGATGGCCGCCTCGCTCGGCCTCGGGGGATATCTGTGATGCAGCGCGGGTTCGGCTGGCTTTCAATTATTCGGCTGGGTCTTGTCCAGGCCTCGATCGGGGCGATGGTCATGCTTGCCACGTCCTTGCTTAACCGCCTGATGGTGCTCGAATACGGGCTTGCCGCCGCTATTCCCGCAGGGCTTGTCGCGTGGCACTATGCCGTGCAGCTTTCCCGCCCGATCTGGGGGCACGGCTCTGACATGGGTCGCCGCCGCACGCCTTGGGTTCTGGCCGGTATGGTGGTCCTTGGTCTTGGTGCAATGCTCGCGGTGTATGGCACAACCATGCTTGCAAATGATCGCACGCTCGGGCTGACATTGGCCGTGATCGCATTCACCTTCATTGGTGCTGGTGTTGGCGCGGCCGGCACATCCATGCTCGCCATTTTGGCATCAAGCGTTGCACCTGAACGGCGCGCCGCCGCTGCCGCAACTACCTGGATCATGATGGTCATGGGTATCGTGATTTCAGCAGCGACAGCAGGAGCGATGCTTGATCCTTATTCTGAACAGCGGTTGATGATGGTTGCCAGCGGCGTGGTTCTGGCGGCGCTGGTGGTTTCCAGCGCGGCGATCTTCCGGCTGGAAACGCCAGCGTTACAGATGGTGCAACGTGATGGTGATGGTCCTCCGCCCAATTTTGCCGAAGCGTTGCGCGAGATTTACGAAGAACCCGAAGCCCGCCGTTTCACCGCATTCATCTTCGTCTCGATGCTGGCCTACAGCATGCAAGACCTTATCCTCGAACCGTTTGCCGGACTGGTTTTTGCCATGACGCCGGGCCAATCTACCAGCCTTTCCGGTGTTCAGCACGCTGGCGTATTGATCGGCATGATTGTGACAGGCCTTGGCGGCAGCGCTTTTGCAGGGCGGACGCCGGTGGAATTGCGCGTTTGGACGATGCTGGGCTGTATCGGCTCAGCGCTCGCCCTTGCCGGATTGGCGATGGCCGCAGGCTATGGAGCAGGCTGGCCGCTGACCGCCAATGTTGCGGCACTTGGATTTTTCAACGGCGCCTTTGCCGTCGCGGCCATCGGATCGATGATGGGGCTGGCTGGCGCAGGAAAGCGTACGCGTGAAGGCGTGCGCATGGGCGTTTGGGGCACCGCGCAAGCGATTGCGTTTGGCCTTGGTGGGCTATCGGGCGCGATGGGCGTCGATATAGCCCGAAATGCGATGGGGCGTGATGGCATGGCCTTCCAGCTCATTTTCGCCGTGGAGGCAGGCCTGTTCATCCTGTCCGCATTGCTCGCCATGCGCGTAGCAACAGTCCGGCACCGGACTGAAAATCAAAGGTCTGTCCAGATATGACACATGATCAAAACGCGGTCGAATTCGATGTCGTCGTCATTGGTGGAGGCCCGGCAGGCGCAACCGCTGCTTGGGATCTGGCGCGTGCAGGCCGATCGGTCCTCCTGCTAGACCGCGCAGGCCGCACCAAACCTTGCGGCGGCGCAGTGCCGCCACGCCTGCTCGAAGAGTTCGAAGTTCCGCAATCCTTGCTCGTCGCCCGTGCGAGGTCGGCGCGCATGGTTGCGCCATCAAACCGCGCGGTCGATATGCCGGTGGGCGAAATCGGCTATGTTGGGATGGTGGATCGCGATGTCTTTGACGAATGGCTGCGGGCGCGCGCTGAAACTGCCGGTGCGCAACGCCGCATTGGCACGTATGATCACATTGAGCGTGATAGCGCTGAAGGCGCGGTCGTCTGCTATAGCACCGCGCGTGGTGGCGAAATGCACAAGGTGCGCACCCGGCTGGTCATCGGTGCCGATGGCGCGCGCTCGGGCGTAGCGCGCGAAAGCATTCCCGGCGCTGAACGCAACAAGTGCGTGTTCGCTTATCACGAAATCGTGAAATCGCCGGCTACCACCCCCGAAGGCTTTGACGGCACGCGGTGCGATGTTCTGTATCAGGGAAAACTGTCGCCTGATTTCTATGCTTGGATATTCCCGCACGGCGAAACCGCGAGCATTGGCGTCGGCAGTGCCAACAAGGGCTTTTCCCTGCGTGGCGCGGTCAAGCAATTGCGCGATGAAATGGGGTTGGAGGGCTGCGAAACCCTGCGCCGCGAAGGTGCACCTATTCCGCTCAAGCCGCTGAAGCGCTGGGACAATGGCCGCGATGTGCTGGTCACAGGCGATGCCGCCGGAGTGGTCGCGCCTGCATCGGGTGAGGGCATTTACTATGCCATGGTATGCGGCCGGATTGCTGCACAAACCGCGCAAGCATTCATCGCTACGGGTAATCCCACCTTGCTTAAGCGTGCGCGGCGCAGTTTCTTGCGTGAACATGGGCGGGTGTTCTGGATCTTGGGAATCATGCAGTATTTCTGGTACTCCAGTGACAAGCGGCGCGAGCGGTTTGTCGATATGTGCGCAGACCGCGACGTGCAGGTTCTGACCTGGCAGGCCTACATGAACAAGAAGCTGGTACGCGCCAATCCTATGGCCCATGTGCGCATTTTCATAAAGGACTGCGCGCATCTTCTGGGCCTTAAGCCTGTCGCGCAATGACCCCTAACTGGATATTGCCGGTCAGCATTGCATCGCTCGCCGCGCTGGGCGTTGCCACATTGGGCGGCACGATTATCGATCTTGGTCCATGGTACGAAGCATTGAACAAGCCCGATTGGAACCCGCCACGCGCGGTTTTTCCTATCGCGTGGACCATCATCTTCGCACTGGTGGCGGTTGCTGGCGTAGCGGCGTGGCGCGCGGCCCCCAATTCGCGTATTTCTGATACGGTGATCGGGCTGTTCGCGTTAAACGGCTTCCTCAACGTGCTCTGGAGCTTGATCTTTTTCCGCCTCCAGCGCCCTGATTGGGCATTTATGGAGCTAACGCTGCTTTGGCTGTCGATTGCGCTGCTTATTGGCTATTGCGTGCGCTTCTCGCGTTTTGCCGCACTCATGCTGGTGCCATATCTGCTCTGGGTGACCGTTGCGGGCACGCTGAACTGGCAAATCAATCAACTCAATCCGACTTTCGGCTAAGCCTGTGATGGGCGGCACGCCATGGTTTGAGGCTTTGTTTGCCAGCGGACGTGCGGCCGATATCATTCTGGCCGTCCTTGCAATCGAAGCCATCTGGCTCAGCTGGTGCGGCTGGACCAAGCGCAGTATCGTGCTGATGCTGCTTCCTGGCACGTTGATGATGATTGGCCTGCGCAGCGCGCTCGTTGGTGCCGATTGGCCGTGGATTGCAATTCCGCTCGCGCTGTCATTCCCCGCACATCTGGCGGATCTGTCAGCCCGCAAAAGCTGACCCTGCGCGCGACAGTGCAGGGGAGCGCTACAACGCAGCCTGTTTAACCCAAATTGTTGACCGGTTCTATCTCGTTTGCCGGGTTCGTGCAGTTGTGCAAACAAAGCCAGTTCCTCGTCGTGACGAGGAAAAGCCAGACCGGGCAAGCGTCACGCGCCTTGCAACACAACCCAAATTGCAAAAAGAAAGGGTCCGGCAAGCCAAGCTCGCCGAACCCTTGAAAGAGCGTCCCACTGAAAGCGACGCTATCCCTTCATACTTATTGCGTTGTTACAGCCGCAACTGGTGCTGCTGGTGCAACGGCCTTCTCAGGACCCCACAGCGCAGGATAGTCCTTTGCCATCTTATAGCCGCCCATGGGCTTGTTCTTGCCCTGATGGCAGGTGGTGCAGTTGACCTTGAACGTGTCGCCTTCAGGACCCTTACGCTTGGCCGGGAATACACTGGCTAGCGGGGTCATATAGTTGCTGTTCACGTCACGTACCATGCGCACGCCGTACCATGCCGTTGCACGCTGCGGATTGCTGCTCGACCAGCTCTGGAACGAGTTGCCATTGTGGCAGAACGTGCAATTCACCCCTAACGATTTGGAAACGTGCATCATCAATGCATACGACTTTTCTGTTTCCATGACCGAAGTCTTGTTCGCCGTGGTCGGGTGCATGCCATCCGAATTCACGCGGATGTTCTGATCGATCTTGGGATCACCTGTCAGGTACGATGCAAGCGATGCGTTAGGCAGAGAGGCATATGCCGAGGCTGGAATGGGATCATTCTGGCCATGCTTGTTGCCGATAATGCCGTTCTTTGCGCCACCTGGCATAGTCCAGTAATTGGCTGGCACCGGCTGTCCACGATGGCATGTCCAACATGTTACGCCAGTCTTGGCCACATGCTGACCCCAGTTTTGGTTGAGGTTGCGCGTCATCTGCAACATCTTGCGCGCGACAACTTTGGTATAGAGCTCATCCGATGCCAGATTGGCAGGATTGTGGCAGTAGTTACAGCCCTGTTCGGGGGCCACCCATTGCGTCAGTGCCGCCATGGTATAGGTGAACTGCTCTTCCGAAACATCACCCAGAACCTGTACGTTCTTATAGGCTGCGCCTGCGCGCGGACCTTCGGTTGACGGTTGGTCATAGGGTGGCGGCGGCACAACATCGGCATCAGCAGGCTTTGCGTTTACCTTGATGGTATCCATCCCGGTGCCACGGTATCCATTCTGCGTCGAGGTTTTGGGCGCCAATTCGCAGGCGCTCAGCGCGAGCGAGGCGAAAGCCAAGCCCGCGATTGCAAGGATATTTCTCATTGTCCTGCGCTCCCCAATGTTGCGGGATCAACCACGCCGGTATCGGGATAGGCCGGAGCATAGCCATGCTGTTGCGCCCACAGATACCAATTATCCACGACCGTACCGGTCAGCAGGATACCGATCCCGCCAGTCAGCGTCGTCAGCACCGCAAACCACCATGCCCAACGGTGAATGGATTCCATCGTGGCGTTGAAGCCCATCGTCCAGCGCCAGAACAATGCGGCGCGTTCAGAGGCGGTACCGCGATCGGTGATCTGTTCGATTTCGCGCTCACCGCCATAACGGCCAACCGCAAGGATGGTGGCGCCATGCATCGCAAACAAGAGCGTTGATCCATAGAGGAACGCGATCGAGAGTGCGTGGAACGGGTTGTAGAACAAGTTACCATACCGGATGGAGAACGCTGCGGTCCAATCAAGATGCGGGAATATTCCGAAAGGTACGGCTTCTGACCAGCTGCCCATAAAGGCGGGGCGGATGAAGCCCAGAACCAGATACAGCCAGACTGCCGAAAGGAACGCCCACGCAACATGAGAACCCATGCCCAATGCGCGCGCTCTGGTGTAAGTCCGCACGACCCACAGCAGGATTGATGACGTCAGCAGGAACCCGGCAAGGATATACCAGCCACCTTTGGCCAAAGGCACAAATGGGCTGAAGCCATATTCGGGTCCCGGTGGTTCAAGCGAAAGCCAAGGCAGCATCCGCACGAACTGGATGGGGTTCCAATTGACCGAGGCGAGCATGTTCAGCCCGATGATCTCGATCGCAAAGAAGCCCATGATCAGCGATGCCACGCCGGTCCAGCCTAGATAGACCGGGCCAAGTTGGGCATGGCCGATCAGGCCCATAAGGTGATTGAAGGAGGTCGCCTGGATGCGGGGCTCGCTGCCGGGGGCCATGGCAACGCCAGCCTCCGGTTCGCCACGCAGTTGGACCTGGGTGAAAATGTTTTGATAGGTAGCCATCGTTCAATGCTCCTTCACGACCAGATCGGCAGATTAAGCCACCAGGTCCACCATTCCGGCCAACCCTTGGTCCACAGCGGGCCGCTGATCACGATACATACCGCGCTCCAGAAGCCGGCATTCATCGCCAGCAAGAGACCAACACGGTGAATGCCCAGGGTGCCAACTGAATAGCCGATGAGATCACGGAAAAACGAGTCTTCGTATTCCGGCGATTTTACTTCCCCACCCTCGGGTGGATTGACCGCCGACAGCACCAGTGCACCATGAAGCGCAAGCGCCAGTGTGGTGGTGAAGAAGAACGATACGGCAAGCATGTGAGCCGGGTTATAGTGGAAGTGCAGGTACTGGTATCCCGTGTTGGAAACCCAATCGAGATGGCTGAAAATCCCGTAAGGGAAGCCAAAGTGCCAGCCGCCCAGCAGGACGGGACGTATCACTACCAGGGTGAAATAGGCAAAGATCGCCATACCAAACGCTGCGGGCACATGAAAGCCCATGCCAAGTTTGCGGCAAATCTCAACTTCGCGCAGCGCCCACGAAGTGAACGATACGAGTGCGCAGACCGTTATGACCTGCCAGAACCCGCCTTGTTTGAGCGGCGCTAGTCCAAGCCCATATTTAAGGTCTGGTGGCGCGATCGAAATCAGCCAAGGGTTCCATGTTGGGCCTTGTGAGGCTGCGTAAAAGATGAGGGCAGTGCCGAGCGATGCGAAGATCGCAGTTACTACGCCGAAGAAGCCGACGTAGAACGGGCCCACCCAAAAATCGAACAGGTCGCCACCAATCAGAGTGCCGCCGCGAACGCGATATTTTCGCTCGAAACTTAGGAGTGCCATAGCTCTACCCCTCCCCACCGTCGCGCGGTGAGCTTATGTGATTAAAGTGATCAAACCCCAGAGGCGGCGGTGATTAAGCCACCGCCTCTTGAATGGGGAGCTGTCAGGTTGACGCCGGTGCGGCGACGGCCGTTGCAATGCCTTGCGCCGAATTCGGACCATCGAGCCAGTTGAAGGTGTCGGTGCTGAGCAAGATGAAGTGAATCACCATTGCAAGTACAAACAAAAATGCAGCCATGGCGACAAGCGCCCTGCGCGGATCGAAAATAAGCCAGACTCTCCACATGGTATCTATCCTTGTGTAAGATGGTAATATCCAACGACAAAGTCCGTCGATGGATTAGCGGTTTGGTTTAGAACCAGGGCTTCCACATCCAAACCAGTGTATGAGCAGCAACAGCCACGGCGGTGAAGCCGAGGAAACCGCTCATGAACAGTTTGTGGAATTCCTTGGCTTCTTCTGGGGTGAGGTAGGTTCTCAGCCCGAAGCGATCATCAGGATCACTCATAGCCCAATCTCCAATTCAGTGTTGGTGATAGAGAGGCAAATGGCCTCTTTCGGTATCCGCACGGAGAATTCCGCATGGATGGGGTTGTCTGGCAATCCTGCGACGGGAGCCAGAAAAAGGGGAGCTGCGCGCGTCATGCGATTTGCGCTTCCAGCAAGGCATCGGCCAGACGCTCTGCCGAAACACGGGTCTCGCCAGTGCGGCGGGCAGCGGCCTCTGCCGCGTCGCGCAAACGCTTAGCAGCAGAAATTCGGATCAGCACCGGCTGGGCTTCAACCAGTTGGTCAAGCTTGGCCTTGGCATCATCATCCCACGGCAGCTCGCGGTGTTCGCGCGTCGGCGTGGCGGGCACCTGATCCAGCTGGGTTGAAAGCGGCAGGATGTGGAACAGCGCATCGAACAGCGCATTGCACACTTCCTGGATCAGATAGGTCGCGCCGGAATAGCCCATGAACGGCGTGCCGATATGCCGCCGGATCGCCGCACCCGGGAAACTGGCGGGAATATAGATCCCGCGCCCCCCGCGCTCGGCCATATACATGCGCTCGTTATAGCTGCCGAACACCACCAGTGGCGGGTTGTCATGGATTGCGGCGCGCACGTCCTCGTTGCGCGGCTTCACCCCGGCGCTGCGCGCAAAGGCAAAGTTGCAGGGCAAGCCCATATCTTCTTCAAGAAAATGGCGGATGCCGCGCGAGTATGTTTCATTCGCCACGATGCCAAAGCTGGCGGTGGCAAAGAAATCCTGCGTAACCGAACGCCACAGGTCCCACAGAGGCTTGATCGTCGTGTGTTTTTCGCGGGTAATGAACGGCTCTGGATCAAGCCCCAATTCCGCGCCCAAAGCGCGCAGGAAGCTGGTCGTGCTGGTCAGCCCGATCGGGGCCTGGAAATAGGGCCGCTCCATCAATTCGCACAAGTTGCGGCCAAATTCGCGATAGAGGCAGACGTTGACCTGCGCATCAGCAAGGCGGCGCACATCGGCAAGATGGCTGCCCAGCGGGAAAGCCATGTTCACTTCGGCGCCAATGCCTTCGATCAGGCGGCGGATTTCTGCCAGATCGCTGGCCATGTTGAACATGCCATAAGCCGGGCCGATGATGTTGACTTTGGGCTTTTCACCCGCTTTCACTGGCTTTGCCGCAGGCACAGCCTTCGGCCCGAATTCTGTCCACAGCCAGCTCAGCGCGCGATCCGCGGCTTGCCACTGGTCTTCATCGATAGTGCGCGGCAGGAACCGCTTGATGTTGGTGCCCATCGGCGTCACGCCGCCACCGATCATCTCGGAAATGGAACCGGTCACGACCACTGCCGGCAATTCCGGGTCGAGCGTTTTCCACGCCCGCATCATCGCCGCCTCGGTGCCGGTCTTGCCCAGCTCTTCTTCGCCAAGGCCGGTCACTACAATCGGCAATTCGTGCGGCGGCAACCCGTCAGTATAATGCAAAACCGAGGTTACCGGCAGGTTTTCACAACCCACCGGCCCATCGATGATCACCTGCAATCCCTTGATCGCGGTGAACACATAGACGGCGCCCCAATAGCCGCCAGCCCTGTCGTGATCGAGCACCAAGGTCATGCCTTGCCTCCTGCGCAACGGGAGATCACGACGAAATGTCGAGCGCTGTGGTCGAGGACAAGGGTCATGATCCCACAGCCTCCGCAGCTTTGCGCGCAGCTTCATTCAGCGCGGCATATTTCTTCTTGAATTGCGGGCGGTCCTGCGGAACATCTTCCCACACGCCTGCACCAATGCCGGTGCCCACGCCGTCAAAGAACGCGGTCATCTTGTTAAAGCGGGCCTTGTTGGCCATCGCGGCGTTAACCACCTGCGCCAGACTGCCAGCCCCTGCCACACCCATCAGCGGGCGCGCTGAAATCAGGTTGGTGAAGTATAGTGCCGGGATCGCCTTTTGCTTGGCGTGCTGCACCACCGGTGTGGTGCCAATCGCCAGATCGGGGCGGAATTCTTCAACCGCGCCAATATCCTGCTCAAGACTCGCGCGGAAATTAACGCGGACGCCGCGGCTTTCCAGCCATTCGCGATCAGGATCGGACCAGCGCGTGCGTGGGCAGGCGCTGCCGACATAAGGCACATCCGCGCCGCTTTCGATCAGCAGACGAGCGACCAGCAGTTCCGAACCCTCATAACCCGAAACCGTGATCCGGCCCTTGATCGGATTGGCCGCCAATGCGCCACGAATGGCGGCAACGAAGCGGTCCTTGGTCAGGTCGACGGTGTGTTGCGCAATGCCGCAGGCCGCACCAATCGCATCCAGCCACGCCGCAGTGCCATCCGCACCCACCGGGGCTGACCCCACGACCGAACGACCGGCGGCTTCGAATTCGCGCACGCTGGCAGTATAGAACGGATGGATTGCGGCAACGGCGGCGCAATCAAGCGCGGAATAAAGCTCACGCCATTCGCGTGTCGGCACAACCGGGCCAGCGGCAAGGCCAAGCGGCTCCAGCATCTGGCCGATGCCCATCGGATCGACCGGGAACATTTCGCCCAGCAGCGTGATCGTCGGCTTGTCCGGGCGGTTGGCGGGGGCAGGGACGGGGCCTTCTTCCACTTCGGTGCGGGCATAATTCAGCATCGCGCCGGCCAGCACATCTTTGGCTTCGGCGTGGGTAGGAATGCCAAAACCGGGCACATCGATGCCGATGATACGCACCCCGTTGATCTGCTTTTTCAGCAGCCGCAGCGGCACACCACTGGCTGTGGGAACGCACAAGTTGGTGACAACAATCGTATCGTAAAGCGCCGGATCGGCAAGGTCTTCGACCGCTTCCTTGATGTCCTCAAACAGCTTGCCGGTCACCAGCGATTCCGAATTGAACGGAACATAGCCCACCGTGCGACGCGCCCCGTAAAAGTGCGAGGTGAAGGTAAGTCCGTAAACGCAGCAAGCCGATCCTGAAAGGACGGTGGCCGTGCGGCGCATGCGCAATCCAACACGCAGTGATCCAAACGCTGGACACATGCTTTGCGGCTGGTCGTGAGGGCCGACCGGATAATCGGCGGCATAGCGCGCGAGCAACTCGCTCCCCTGCGCTTTGTTCGTGGCATCGCGCAGGACATCGGCCTGGGCATGGCATGCGCCGCCCTCAGTCGACACAGCGGCAGCAACGCCCGGCTCAGCCACGGCATCGAAATCAAGCCGATCAGGTTCGCGCGCTCTATCGGACGCCAGGGTGGTCATGACTCAAACCTCGTCATAGATCACCTCGAGCGAAGGCCGCGTTTCATATGTCCCGCCGCGCATATCAGCCTGTGTTGCTGGAAGTAGCTCGATGCCGCCTCCAGTTTCTTCGGGGGAAAACAGGCCCAGCAACCCGTCCTGGTCGAGGGGACGGGGTTGGCGCGGCGGTGCCTGAGCGACATTATCGGCAAGCTCTGCAAAGAGACTGCCCCATTGGCCGTCAGGTTTTCCGATAATCTGGTAATTGGCTGATTTGCGTCGGATATCTTCGTCTGCCGGGATCGCGCACAGCACGGGAATGTCGACGGCCTGGGCAAAGGCCTTGGCCTCGCCCGTGCCATCATCCTTGTTGATGATCATGCCGGCAACGCCAACATTGCCACCCATCTTGCGGAAGTATTCCACCGCCTTGCAGACGTTATTGGCCACATAAAGCGATTGCAGATCGTTCGATCCTACGACGATCACCTTCTGGCACATGTCGCGGGCAATCGGCAGGCCGAAGCCGCCGCACACCACGTCGCCCAGAAAATCGAGCAGGACAAAATCGAAGCCCCAATCATGGAAGCCCAGCTTTTCCAGCAGTTCAAAGCCGTGAATAATCCCGCGGCCGCCGCAGCCTCGGCCCACTTCCGGCCCACCCAGTTCCATCGCGAACACGCCATCACGCTGGAAGCACACATCTTCGATGCGCACTTCTTCGCCTGCCAGTTTCTTGGCAGAGGACGTTTCGATAATGGTCGGGCAGCTTTTGCCGCCGAACAGCAGGCTGGTGGTATCCGATTTAGGATCGCAGCCAATCAGCAACACGCGCAGGCCCTGTTGCGCCATCATGTAGCTGAGGTTGGACAGGGCGAAGCTTTTGCCCGATCCACCTTTGCCATAAATGGCGATGATCTGGGTTTCCTTGCGCACTTCGCCGGTGTGAACCGGATCAGGCTCTATCGCGGCTTCATCCCGCAAGTGCTGATCGCGCTGGGCCATTTCGTCTTCGAGCATAGTCATGCGCATTGGCTCCAATCGAGGACCATCTTCAGACAGTCGGCATCGAGAAAGGCGTCTGAATAGGCGGTCTTTGCATCGGCAGCAGACCGCATATCGGTAATCACACCCGACAGGTCGAGCGCGCCGCTTTCGATCAGCGCGCGCGTGGTGGCCAGATCATCGGGCGCCCATTCTGCGGCTACGCGAAAACGCGCTTCGATCCGGAAAGCAGGGGCAAAGGCAAAACTTGGGCGATTGGCATAAAAGCCTGCCAAAACAATCTCGCCTTTTTTGCCAAGCCGCCCTACCAGCGCATCGAGACCATCGGCATCGCCGCTGACATCATAGATTGACGTGTAATTGCGGCGGTCATCGTCCTTAGGAGCAATGACGTCATAGCCTACAGCGCCATTGCGGCGGGCAGGGTTGCGTTCCCACACAACCGGTGCAGGTGCTCCGCAAGCAATCGTGATCCGTGCCAGCAACCGGCCCAGCGCGCCGTGCCCGATAATCAGATCAGGCGGCGTGCCATCCTGCATGGCGTGAAGCGCGGTGGCGGCAAGCGCGAACAACACGCCATCTGCCCCCAGCTGCTCGGAAATCGGAAAGGCGCGGGCCGATGGCACGATCAAACGCTGTGCGGTGCCGCCAAACAGTCCGCGCGCATCAACATAGCACGTTGCGCCCGGAACGAAGACCCAATCACCGATGCGACCTTGCGCGTCAGCTCCGGCATCCACAATTCGGCCTACCGATTCATAACCGGGAACCAGCGGATAACCCATGCCGGGGAAGGGCGGCATCTCGCCGCTCCACAGCAGCTTTTCGGTGCCGGCGCTAACCCCGCTCCAATGAATGTCGATCAGGACGTCTGAAGGGGCGAGGCCGGTGAAGCCTGAGCTTGCGGAATCCGAGCCGGTCAATGCGAGCTTGCGAAGCGCAATGCGCCTCGGAGCTTCCAGTATGACCGCCAGCGCGTCCATTCCCCTCGATCCCCTTTCCGGCCTTGTGGCCCTGCCCCGGTATCCGGATGGGATACGCTAAGGCATGGTTCACAATACTCTAACGGCAAGGGGTGTCAAACAGTTTGGACGGTTTTATATGTCAAGTTGAGCTTACAATCATGCTGGCAATTATCGGTTGCGGAGTTTTGACGCGGCTCCACCGCGCAAATCCGGCACTTTGCAGCATTTTCCCGTATTCCGCGGCAGAGCGGGGGCGGCCAGAATTCATCGCCCACAGATACATTCCGAAGTAGGCATCCCCCATCTCTTGCGCGCCGGGAGTTTTGGCCATGGGTTCTACAATGATCAGGCGGCCACCCGGGGCTAGGCCGCGACGAATTGTGCGCAATAAATCAAGGCTTTGTGCATCATCATGGTCATGCAAAATGCGCACCAAGGTGATGCAATCATAGCCTTGTGGGATCGAGTCGCGGAAAAAGTCGCCAGCGTGCAGCGCGATTCGGGAACCAAGACCGGCCGACTCGATGATAGTTGCCGTTCCTGCAATGACCGGCGGCAAATCGAACACCCCAAGCGCAAGATTCGGGCAGGCTCTGGCCACCGCCTGAACAAATGCGCCATGCCCACCGCCCACATCAAGCAGGCGTTTGTGCTTGTCAAACCGGTACGCAGCAATGGCTTCATGCGCGACCATCGCCTGCGATGCCGCCATCAGTTCAGAGTAGCGATCTGCGGTTTCGCCGGGGGTTTGCGCGCCGTATCGCCAAAAATCTGCCAAGGCTGTCGGCGCTTGGCGATCACGCTGTAACAGGGCGACAGGATCGGCCAGATCGGCGTAAAGCAGTGGGTGGTGACGGATCATCGCCAATGCGCCATGGTTGGTCCGCAACGATGCGCCAAGCTGCCCCAGCATCCACCACCCAGGCGAAATTTCCTCTGCCAAATCAAGCGCAGCAGCGGCGCGCACAAGGCGCAAAGCGGCATCTTCGCTCAGCCCGCTCTGTGCAGCAATTGTTGCAGCATTGCAGGGGCCATTGTGCAGCAGATCAAGCAAGTTTAGCTGCACGACGCCAAGCACCACTTGGGTGTAGGTGAACCCTGCAACAAGATTGAAAGTCTGCGCTGCCCGTCGCCTTGCCATAAAGCTGAAGGGCGGCACACGTGCGGCCCAATCCTGAAAGCTGGCACTGCCCAGCATGCGGTTGCGCCAGGCGATCCAACGCCGCTTCCATTCCGGCGGTTTTACCCCGGAGTGCTCGCTAATCTTGTCCATATGTCAAAAAGATTGGACATATAAATTGTAAAGGTCAATTGCATTCACGCAAGGATTGATCTGCTGCGTTCAGCGCACTGAAGGTTCATCCCGATCGGGTGGCGCTTGCGTCTCATCGCGTTTACGCTTGTCAGCAGCAATCTCGCGGTTGACCGACCACAATTGATAAAAACCGAAGCCGAGCGCTACAGCGCCGCTGAAGACCAGCTCTATCCAGCCGAAGTTATCTGACAAATAGCTCATGCCATGCCTTCTCCGTTATCAGCCCGGCCCACAAATTCGCGAATAAGCGCGGCGGCGGTTTCGGGTTGTTCCTCATGGGCAAGATGGCCTAGACTAGGCAGCACCTCAAGCGTGCAATGGGGCAGGATGCGTGCGGCCTTTTCTACCGAAGCCAGCGGCACCGCGCTATCTCTGTTTGAATGCACCAACAGCACGCGATTGGCCACATCGGGCAGCATGGCACTTAAGGCTTCCAGATCCCAGTTGGCCATCATCTCAAGCGCCCCGCCGCAATGGTGATGATTGCCCAGCAACGTCGCGTAATGGGAAATGCCCGCCACACCGATCTTCGATCCGGTCGCCTTTTCCAGAAACTGCTTTGGCTCGCCCGCCCGGCGCGCGGTGGCGGCAAAAATGCGTGGAACGAACGGGTTGATAAACAGCATCTTGGCCAATTGGGGAAAAATCCGCGCAGCAAGCCCAGGAAACGGCATTAGCGCCGGGTTGAACCCGATGACGGGCACCGCTAATGCGCTGTCACACACGGTTTGCAGCGCGATTGCTGCACCGGCAGAATGCCCCGCTATCAAAACCGGCTGCTGATCGAGCGCCGCCAGCAAATCCGCCAGCGCGCGCGCCATGCCCTGCAACGTCAATCCGCCAGCGGGCCGTCCTCTGGTAAAGCCGTGCCCCGGCAGATCAGGCACGATCACCGTAAAATCAGGGGCCAGCAAGGGCATCAAATCGCGCCAACTGTGCGATGCCGCCCCCGTGCCATGTAACAGCAACAGCGCTGGTCCAGCGCCCATCACTTGCACGTGCCATGTCAATTTCGGGGTTTCGATAAAGCGGCTGGCGGCACGGTTCGGCCAATTCCGGCCATCGGTTTCCCAACGCAGCACGCTCATCGTCTTGCCCTTTGTGCGGGGCGAGGCTCGGGCTGCGCGGTGACAAGCGCTGCCTGCAATTTGCGCGCATCAGCCATCGGTAGCGGCAGATAGCGTGCGCGCATTGCCTCGGCCAATTGCTCGGCATCGGGGCGAGGGCGCGGCGAAATGTCGATCACGAGCGCATCGCATCCCGCTGCTGCCATGCCGCGCGCCGCCGCCAGCGCATCTTCGCGCGCTTGCGGGCGGCCCGGTGTGCCATCGGCGGCAATATTCGCACTACCATCTGTCAGGAACACGAACATCGGTGTTCGCCCGCGCGAAGTGATCGCTTCGCCCAATTGCCGCGCCAACGTGATTCCGGTTGCCAAGGGCGTACCGCCACCTCCAGGCAATTCGGCCAAAGCGCGCTTGGCGCGCGTGAGCGAGCGGGTAGGGGGCAACAGCACATCGGCTCCAGACCCGCGAAACGCAATCAGCGCCACTTCGGTTCGCTTCACATAAGCCGCAGCAAGGATCAATTCGACCGCACCCTTTGCTTCGGCCAATCGCGCCACAGCGGCAGAGCCCGATGCATCGACGCAGAACACGGTGACCGTCGTCGATCGCTCCTCAAACCGACGCACACGCAAATCGTCGCGGCGAAAGCGGATCATCCCGCCTTCACGCACCGAAGGTTCACGCTGGCGGATGGGCTGCCACGGGATCGCCGCGCGCAAAGTATCCACCAGCGCCAGCCGCACGCCACCTCCCGGCATTCCGGGCCGCGCGCTCAAAGGGCGTCCGCGCAGCTTTGATCCGGTCCGCCGTCCCGTGCCGCCACCGCGCGCAGACCGCATCGCACGGCCAGAGGCAATCTGGTCCAACACATCGCGCGGGATAGCGGCCTGTGCGGCTTCCAGCACACGGTCTTCGGGTGGAGCCCCATCCTGTTGCTGATCTTGCGGATCATCGTTCTGGCGCGGCTCGTCTTTATCCGATGGGGGAGGGGGCTGGTCCCCTTCGCTTTCAGGCTCGGGCGGCAGCCGCGTCGCGCGCGGGGCCAGCACAAGCCGCGCCGCTGCTTCAAGATCGGGCAATTCAACGCTGGTTCGCCCAGCCAAGGCAGCATGCGCCCGCGCCGTCACCCCTGCAAACAACAGCGGACGTATCGATGCAACGCCCAATGCCTCAGCCGTTGCGGCCAATATCATCAGCGCATCATCGGGCAGGGGGGCAACCGCCTCCAGCGCGATCGCACTTTCGCCAAATGCCGGTGCATCCACCAAAGCCCGCAGACCCGAAAGATCACATTCAAACGCGATCCGCTCCAGCAGGGATAGTGGCGGGCGTTCATCGGTCTCCACGCCATCGTCGAGCAGGATCAGGGTGAATCCAGCACCCGTACTTGCAGCATTATCCAGAGCCTGCGCCAAACGGCCAGACAAGTCTTCCCGCAGCCGTTCGGCCATCGGCACGCTTAACACGCCGCCAGCCACTTCGGCCATTAGCCCGCGCTGATGCACCACTCGCCCCGCAGCAAGACTGGCCGCCACATCCGTCCCGCCTGTCAGCCGGTCATCATCAATATGCCCAGGCAAGCGCCGCCACGGCTGCTCCGGCGGGACATGCGCCCGCAAAGCATCAATCACCAGATCACGCGCAGGCCCACCCCCGCGCAAGGCAATGCCGCCCAAAGCCTGCGGTGCCAGCGCCAGCAAACGGACGGCAAGGTAGGCATCATGCAAAGCGCCAGGCGCGGTCTCGCCCGAAGCGTTTGCGTTCGGATCAGGTATCATCCGAAGTGTTCGGCAATGGCCCGTTCAATCCGGGTGGTCGATCCGGTTTCGTCCAGAATATCGCGGCGCAACCGGTGGCGCAGCGCCATCGGTGCGATTTGCAACAAGTGTTCGCGCCGCACCGTCTTGGCACCATTAAGCGCAGCGATGGACCGGGCCGCGCGCATCAGCGTCAATTCGCCGCGCAATCCATCAACGCCCACCGCGCTGCATAATGTGGCGGCATCAACCAACACATCGTCAGGCACCTCCAGTGATGCAAGCTTGCGCTGTCCGCGCGCGATTTGGCGCAGAATTTTGTCGTCTTCTTGCGCCCAAAGTGCACCAAACGCCACCGAATCGCCATCATGTGCCGCACAACGGCGCATGATTTCCACGCGATCATCAATCGCGCGCGGGGTGCGCACTTCCACGGCAAGGCCGAAACGGTCGAGCAATTGCGGGCGCAATTCACCCTCTTCGGGGTTGCCGCTGCCCACCAGCACGAACTTGGCTTTATGGCGCACAGAAAGCCCCTCGCGCTCCACCACGTTCTCACCCGAAACGGCAACATCCAGAAGCAAATCAACAAGATGGTCTTCCAGCAGGTTGATCTCATCAATGTATAGAAAGCCGCGATGGGCGCGGGCCAAAAGGCCGGGTTCGAACACCTTTTCGCCAGTGCGTAATGCCCGCTCCAGATCAAGCGAGCCAAGCACGCGATCCTCTGTCGCGCCCAACGGCAAATCAACAAACGGCACCGGCTGCTTATGCGCTTTCCCACCGCCAGCACTGGCCGTGCAAGGCACCGGGCAAGTGCGTGGACCAGCAGCGGGCGCGCAGCCAAAGCGGCAGCCGTCCATCACCATGATGGGCGGCAAAAGCCCAGCCAACGCACGCGCTGCGGTGGATTTTCCGGTGCCGCGATCACCAAATACCATGACCCCGCCGATGGATGGATCCACGGCCGCGATCAAAAGCGCTAGCTTCATCTCATCTTGGCCGACGATTGCAGAGAACGGAAAGCGTGCCATATGTCCAATACTCTGGACAACTAAATGCGTCAATACAAGCGGTTTTTCGGTTTATTCAAATTTGCCCATTAGCCGTTTTTTCAAGCTGCGCATCGTGTACCAGACCGTTGCCACTACGGGCACCACAAGCACACCCACCACGGAATCGCCCGATACACCCAGCATGTCATGGGGTACGGCGTACAGTGCGTATTTGATCAGGCCCAGCAAATAGTAGCTGAGCGCCACCGCCGATAGACCCTCGACCAATTGTTGCAGCCGCGCCTGCATGGTTATGCTGCGCTCCATAGACCGCAACAATGATGCGTTCTGATTCTCGATCCGCGTATCGATCCGTGCCCGCAACAGCGATGCCAATTGCTCAGTACCTTTGGCCAAACGCTCAATCCGTTCGGTTGTGGCAAGGCATGTGTTCATCGCGGGGCGAAAGCGCCGCTGGGTAAAGTCAGTGAGCGAGGCATAACCCTCGATCGGACGGCTTTCGATTTGCTCAAGCCGTTCCTCGACGATCTGGCCATAAGCGCGTGTGGCATCCAGCCGGAAGGACATTGATGTGGAGAAGGACGCAAGATCAAGCGACAGGTGGGAGAGCTCCTCCATCAAGCTATCATCGCGGGCTTCGCTATTGGCAATGCGGTCCGCCAGATCGCGCAGTCGCACTTCGGCAGCGTCAAGCTTTGGCCAGCATTCGCGGGCGATGGGCAGGCCTAGCAACGCTTTGTTGCGGTAATTACCCAGTTCCTGCATCCGTTGCAGCTGGCGGGTAAGATCACGCTCGTCAGCGCCATTGGCGGCCACGATCAACCGCCCGAAGCCATCATCCATGATGCGGAAATCGGACCAGATGCGGATGGTCCCGCCCAGCGTGCTGGACACCAGTTCATCACGGTTGAGCGATATTTGTTCCAGAAGACCGGCGACATGGGCATCGGTTTCCCCCAGCCAAACCCGTGTGCTGCGGACGATTTGGCCGGGCAGTTCCAGTGCCCAGGCAATTGCCGTGTTGATATCCGTATCGCTCGCGGGATCGAGAAAACCCGCTTCATCGCAATCGCTGGCAAATAGCGTAAGGCTGCTTCCTTCGCTCTGCCGCTCCCATGTGAAGGATACCTTGGCGTTGATGACGCCTTCACGATGCGATGGGTTGCCGACCAGATCGTTTTTGCCCGATTGCGCTTCAACCGCCGCTAGTTCGGCGGGGCGTTCATCGTCCGATACGGCCAGCACCCACTGGATGATATGGCACGGTACCGGAAGCAGGGGCCAGCGCCGCAAGTGCATCTCGCCCACGGCCCGCCGTCTAAGTTCATGATCCCGCACAGTCGCCGTCCCCTCAACCGGTGGCGCGAATTCTTGATAGCCATTCGCGCGGCATCACGGTCTCGCGTTAAAGATATGGTAAGTGGTACGGGTCGGCAAACAGATTCAGTATCATCCGTTCAGGCCCTCAAGAGCTCATTCGGTGGCTGGCGGCAATCGATAAATCAAACAACTTTTGCGCAGTTACAACCGCCGAAGGCGCATTGGGGGCGGTTGCATCGGCCCCGACTTCCTTTGCTAACGCAGGATTGGCGGTGAAGCATGGCCCGCCAACCATGATTCCGATGTAGCGGTTTTGCGAATGCTCGCGCAATTTCACGATGGTTGATTTCAGGCTGTCTATCATTTCATCCGACGCCAATGTGAGGCCTGCTACCGCAAACCAACCCTCTTTCGCAGCCGTCACAACATCTTCAACAGTTCCAGATAACTCCGTGTGAACTTCCCAACCTGCGGCAACCAGGAACCGTTCGACCATCGTGACGCCAAAGGAATGCTGGTCACCCGGAGTCATTGCCATCAGCACCTGCCGCCGCTTATCCAACGAGGGGACGTGGTGCGTATTGTTAAAGATCGCCAGCAGCTTTTGCAGCCGCGCTACGCCCAATGTCACATCAATAAAATCGCACTCATCACGGTCCCACATTTCGCCCAGATAACGTGCTGTCGGCTCCAGCAGTTCGACGAACAGCGTTTCCATCGCCACACCGCGATCACGCAGCACGATAATATAGGCAACGGCGGCTTCCAGATCGCTGCCCAAAACGATGTCGGCAAGATCGGTTATGTCACTGTTACTAGGCGCAAGCGCCTTTATAATTTCCTCGATCGGTGGTGCATCAGGAACAACATCGGCATGAATGCGTAATAGCTGGGGAATGACTTTGTTTGAGATGAGCCGTGCGAGTTTCACCTGCCGCGCAGCAACATCATCCCGACGATAAATGTCAGATGCGATGAAATGCGTTTCAAGCCTGTGAAGGCTCTGCCGGTCAATCGCCGGAAATGCCGCCTTGGCCGCCTGTCCCATGGTGCTTCCCTTTTTTTGTACCGATGCCGTAATCTGCCTCGACAAGACAACACAACCGCGTACCTCTGTCGAGGGCAGATCAAAAACCTGCCCAAAGGGGCAAGGGAATATATTGGTTGGGTAATACTGTTAACAGCTCAATGCTGCGCTGCAATATTGCCATATACCCATTGATATAGCACAACGCAGCGAGCTTGTTGCAGCCTATTCAATAGTTTAGCATCCGCCCATTGGAGAGGGTTCAAGCCATGATTACGCAATTGATCTATATGTCTCAGCCTTTTGGGTATGACAGCGCAACGCTCTCGGGGATACTCGCCACGGCGCGGCGCAACAATCCGCAGCATGGGTTAACAGGGGCGCTGATTTGTCGGCAGGACATCTATCTGCAAATGCTGGAAGGGCCGGCGCAAGCAATCGATTCGCTGTTTGAACGCATTGCGGCTGATCCACGCCATTTGGAAGTGAAGCTTTTGAGCCGGTCGGAAGTTGCAAGTCGGATGTTCCCGGATTGGGCGATGCTGCATGATCCCTCCCACACGTGGCATTGGTCGCCCGACGACGTCAGTCAGGGTGCGATTGCCAAAGCCAGTGTTGAAGAATTGCAGAGCGTATTCCGGCGGGTAGCAGCCTGACGGGCGCTTGGGGCACCCTGCACAACGGCACGGGGAAATCCGGCATGGGGCGCACCGCTCCGAAGTTTTGACGATCCATGTGAAGGCCCGGTGCCATTGCTGTGACACCGGGCCTTTGCAGCCTTAAGGTTGTGCTATCAGAATCGGATAATTGACGCCAAGCTGAACGAGATATGGCGGATACTTGGCCGGATCGTAATTGAACTTTTTAAGCTCGGGCCGGATGCGCTCCATCAATTCCTTGTTGAGGTGGATTGCTGGCTGATCTTCGGGAGTGAGTACAGGATCGTACTTTTCGTCTTTCATCTGCACGGTCTTGAAATAGGTCTTGGCATCGCTCATCAGCTTTGGCGTGGTCATCACATCGAGCACGGTCATCGCCATGGCCGGGGGCTCCGGGAACCATTGGCTTGATTCCGGGAACGCCCGGCATTTGCGACAGGCCAAGCAAGCCATCAACGTCAGACCCCAGAGCCACGACGGGTCCTTCGCCATTGCTCCATGTTGCGGTCCACGCAGACGGGATACCCGCAACGCCCTTTGTGATCGTAAAGCCGTTCTTTTCAAGGATGCCGGTCAGATAGTCCGCCGTCTGGAATTCTCGAAAGCCCGGTTCCTGAAAGCTGAATACGGAATCGACCATCTCCTGAACCAGTTTGGCATTGCCATCGATCAGTGCTGCTGCTTCGGTTTTCAGGGCAGTTGGCGCTTGGGCGTGCCACTCCGGCCTTGGCTTCAGCTAGATTTTCAGGCGAACGCCCAAACGGAAGACCCGGCCCAGCACATCGTACAAGTTGCGATTGGTTTGCGGGTATGCAGGCGTGTTATCGCCTGTCGGGCCATTACCGACCAGTACAGGATCGCTGTTGAACAGATTGCGGACGTATAAGAACACTTCCGCATCGGTTCCGGCAACGGCAAAACGCTTGGTCAACGATGCATCAAGATACCACTGGCCCGCGATCTTGTTGGTATTGATCGTGCGGAAGTCTGCGGTCGAGGCCGGGCAGCCGGTTTGGCATTTCGTACCAGCGACTGATTCCTTGCGATATTCAGCGCCCAAGGCCGTTTCGCCAGCGAGGGGAAGTTCGCCACGATCGCGCTTCCCGCTGCCCCCCGGACCACCGCTTGGCTAAGCAGCAGGTTTAGACACAAGTCCTGCGGCTTCGGCGGGGGTGGCAACCGGTTCGTTACGGTCTTTGCGTTCGGAGTAACGGTCTACCAAATGGGCGGCATGCGGGCGCATCAGCACTGTGAACCGCACAAGCTCTTCAACCACATCGACGATCCGGTCGTAATAGGCCGAGGGTTTCATCCGCCCGGCATCGTCAAACTCCTCATAGGCCTTGGCGACCGAGGACTGGTTCGGAATCGTGAACATCCGCATCCAGCGGCCAAGGATGCGCAGAGTGTTGACGCTGTTGAATGATTGCGAACCGGCACTCACCTGCATCACCGCCAATGTCCGGCCCTGAGTCGGGCGCATCCCTTTATAGGCCAGTGGCAGATGGTCGATCTGCGTTTTCATGATGCCGGTGATCTGGCCATGGCGTTCCGGGCTGCACCAGACCTGACCTTCAGACCACAGCGAATGGGCGCGCAATTCAGCGACGGCGGGGTGATCATCATCCTTCACCTGATCGGGCAGCGGCAGGTCTGACGGATCGAAGATGCGCGTATCACAACCAAAGTATTGCAGCAGCCTCGCGGCCTCCTCGACCACCAGCCGTGAATAAGAGCGTTCGCGCAAGGAGCCGTAAAGCAGCAGAATGCGCGGTGGCGGATCAAGATCACCCAAACCTGCGGCAGGTTTGGGTTGCGCGTATTGTGCCTTCAGAGTGGGCAGGTGGTCGGGATCGGCAAGGTGGCGCAGGCGTTCGAATGTCACGGTTGTCACGCTCCAAAGCCTCGTGGCGGCACAGTGTCTGGAAACCAGCGCTTCCCGAACCAGAACGCGACGTTCACCAGCAGGATCAGCACCGGTACTTCCACCAGCGGGCCGATAACAGCAGCAAATGCAACCGGCGAGGCGAGGCCGAATGCCGCGATGGCAACGGCAATTGCCAGTTCGAAATTGTTACCGGCCGCAGTAAAGGCCACTGCCGTGGTGCGCGGATAATCGCTGGCGATCAGTTTGCCCATGAAGAAGCTGATCGTGAACTGGACCACGAAATAGATCGTGAGCGGAATGGCGATGCGGATCGTGTCACCGGGCAAGGTCACGATGTCGCGGCCTTTGAGGCTGAACATGGCAACGATGGTGAATAGCAATGCGATCAGCGTGATCGGGCCAATGCGGGGCAGGAAGGTCTTTTCGTACCACTCGTCGCCCTTTGCCTTTGCCAGCCATTGGCGGGTCAGGAATCCGGCAAGGAAGGGAATGCCAAGGTAGATCATTACGGCTTCGGCAATGGTCCCGAAGCCGACGTTTATAACACTGCCCTCAAGCCCCAGCAGCGGTGGCAGGAACGATAAGAAAAACCACGCATAGATGCTGAAGAACAGGATCTGGAATATCGAGTTGAACGCAACAAGCGCGGCGACGTACTGGTTGTCACCCTTCGCCAACTGATTCCACACGATCACCATCGCGATGCAACGGGCAAGGCCGATCAGGATCAGTCCGGTCATGTATTCCGGCTTGTCCGACAGGAAAAGCACCGCCAGTGCAAACATCAGCACCGGGCCGATGATCCAGTTCTGGACCAAAGAGATTGCCAGTACCCGCTTGTCTTCAAACACGCGGGGCAGTTCGTTGTACCGCACGCGGGCAAGGGGCGGGTACATCATCAGGATCAGGCCGACAGCGATGGGGATATTGGTGGAGCCCCATGACATGGCATCAATCGCCTTCGGCAAGCCGTCAAAAGCAGATCCCAAGCCGACGCCAGTGGCCATGGCGAGGAATATCCAGAGCGTCAGGTAGCGATCCAGGAACGACAGGCGTTCAGGTTTGCCAGCGGCTGGTTTGGTCCCGTTCATTATCGGGCCGTTACGCGGTTGCCAGCGGCATCGATCACCAGTTCGCCGTCTTCCTTGGCAAAGGCGGCGCGCTGGGCTTCGGGAAGAAGATCGAGCACTTCTTCGGAAGGACGGCACAGCTTTACGCCGAGGGGGGATACGACCAGCGGGCGGTTGATCAGGATCGGGTGTTCGATCATCGCCTCGGTCAGTTGCGCGTCGGTCAGATCGGGGTTGGCAAGGCCAAGTTCGGCAAAGGGCGTACCCTTTTCGCGCAGCAGCGCGCGTGCGGGGATGGCGGCGCGGGCGATCAGGTTTTCGAGCATGGCGCGCGAGGGCGGTGTCTTGAGATATTCGACCACATGCGGTTCGATTCCGGCGTTGCGGATCATCGCCAGAGTGTTGCGCGAGGTGCCGCATTCGGGGTTATGGTAGATGATGATGTCAGCCATTGTGTCCTCAAGCGTTGCAAAGCGGGGTTGGGGGGCAGTTCAGATCGGCGAACAGATCGCCACACATTTCGGGCGCGCCCTGGCAGCAGTCTGCAAGCAGGAAGACAAGCAGGCGGCGCATGCCGGGGTAGTCGGCGCGGTAGTGGATCAGGCGGCTTGTCCGGGTTGATTGCACGAGGCCCGCGTGTTCCAGCGTGGCCAGATGATGCGACATGGTGGAGGGCGGAACGCCCTGCTTTTCCGCGATGGCACCGGCGATTAGGCCACCAGGGCCGGCCTTCACCAACATGCGGAATACCGCAAGGCGCGTTTCGTGGGCGAGGGCGGCGAGGGCTTCGATCGCGTGGTCTTGGGGGGCGAGTTCGTTCATGCTTGCACCTTTTGCAAGTTGATGAAGTACATGCGCACGAGCATGAGTCAATCGATAATTCGAGAATTATCGAAATATGGCCGTAGGGCGCAGCAGTGCTTCCGCTTTGGCCGGACAGTGACCGGCTTTACACTGTTTCGGCAACCCCCATCACGCAGGTGGCCTGACTGGACAAGGTGCCGCCATTGCTGTGCGCCAATGCGATCTTTGCGCCGGTGATCTGGCGCGCGCCCGCTTCGTTGCGCAATTGGCGGATGGATTCAACCAACGTGAAAAGACCGTACATGCCGGGGTGGCAGAACGAGAGCCCGCCACCATTGGTATTGACCGGCAAGCTGCCGCCCGGTGCAATCGCTCCGCTGGCGACAAACGCGCCGCCTTCACCCTTTTTGCAAAAACCAAGGTCTTCGAGGAACAGGATCGTGTTGATGGTAAAGGCATCATAGAGGTTTACCACATCAACATCCGCCGGGGTGAGGCCTGCCTGGGCAAAGGCGCGAGCGCCCGATTCCGTGGCGGCGGTGACGGTGAGATCATCAAGCTGCGAGATTTCCGAATGCCATGTGGCCGAGGCCGTGCCCAAAAGCGAAACCGGCGGCTTGCGCAAGTCTTTCGCGCGGTCAGCGCGGGTCATCACCACGGCGGCTGCGCCATCGGTGACCAGACAGCAATCTGCCACGCGAAGCGGATCGGCCACAAGGCGCGTGGACAAAACATCGTCAATCGACAGCGGTCCCTGCCGGAAGGCTTCGGGGTTGAGATTGGCCCATTGCCGCGCCGATACGGCAACCGATGCCAGATGTTCGGATGTCGTGCCGTAAACATGCATGTGGCGCGATGCGGCCAGAGCATAGGACGCAACGGGATTGTTGGGCCGATAGGGGTGTTCGAAAACGGACGGTGCTTGCGCGCTGACCAGTTTGCCCGCGCCCGTGCGCTGGTTGCTGCCATAGACGATCAGTGCATAATCGATCAGCCCGGCATCAAGCGCGAGTGCGGCCCATTCGGCATGGCCCAAAAAGGCCGATCCGCCGGTGCGGCTGTTGTTGGTCATCTTGGGGCGGATGCCATAGTATTCGGCGATGCTGAGGCCCGAGAGGAAATCTGCAGGAAGGCAGATAAACAGGCCGTCGATCTGCGAAAGCGAGAGGCCTGCATCTTCAACCGCCAGGCGTCCGGCCTCTGCGGCCAGTTCCATCGCGGTATAGCCCGGAGCCTCGCCACAGCCGAAGGTTGCCGCGCCGACGAAGGCGGTTTTGCCGCGCAAGTGTGCACTTGTGGTCATGCTGCGGCCTCCGGTTCGAAAACAAGGATTTTGGCGTCGTCAGGGCCATCGACGATGCAGGCGCGCACGCGCATGCCGATGCGCACGGCATCAGGCGCTATGCCTTGGACATGGGTCATCATGCGCGGGCCTTCATCCAGTTCGACGATGGCGACGTTCACATCGGCGGCGGGCGGCTTCACGCGCTTTACGGTGGTGGCATAGACAGTGCCAAGCCCGCTTGGTTGCTTCCACACCATATCTGTAGCCCCGGTTTTCGGGGCGACCATGCGCGGGTAATAGACCCATTCACCCGTGCTGGGCGAATGCTGGAGCATAAAGCGGCCTTCCGCCAGATGGCGGAAGTACGTCGATGTCGGCGCGGCCTGCGTCAATGCGATCTCCTGTTGTCCAAGCGAATAGGTGTGCGAGAACCGCGCGATTCTGATCGGGCAGCGTTACCCTACTTTCCAATGATTTGGCGCGGAATAGCACTTGGGTGCCATCTTGCCAGATTTTCGTGCGCAAAGCCGCAAGGCTTGTCCAGACTTACGTTTTTCTGTTTAAGCACGGTATGACAGGACAAGAACCTTGGGTGACTTCCGAACCGCTCCATCAAGGCATGCGCCTGATTGAAGGTGGCTTGTTTACCATGGGATCGGAGACGTTCTATCCCGAGGAAGCGCCGCTGCGCCGGGTGAAGGTCGATAGCTTCTGGATCGATGAAGTGCCTGTGACCAATCGCGATTTCGCGCGCTTTGTTGATGCCACAGGCCATATCACGCTTGCCGAGATTGCGCCTGATCCCAAAGATTACCCCGGCATGTTGCCGGGCATGGACCGGGCCGGATCGCTGGTGTTTCACAAAACCGCAGGGCCGGTCGATACGGCTGATCCCGCCAACTGGTGGCACTTTGTGTTCGGCGCGTGCTGGAAGCATCCGCTGGGGCCGGATAGCGATTTGGCGGGGCTTGATGATCATCCGGTGGTGCACATCGCCCACGCCGATGCCGAAGCTTATGCCAAGTGGGCGGGCAAGGCGCTGCCGACCGAAGCCGAGTATGAGTTTGCCGCACGCGGTGGCCTTGACGGTAAGGATTATGCGTGGGGTGATGAACTGGCGCCCAATGGGCAAATGCGCGCCAACTACTGGCAGGGCCTGTTTCCCTTTGCCAACCAGTGCCTTGACGGGTGGGAGCGGACTTCGCCGGTGCGGACTTACCCGGCCAATGGTTATGGCCTTTATGATCTGATCGGCAATACGTGGGAATGGACCGCCGATTGGTGGCAGGAAAATCCCGCTGCGGCGGCAAAGAAAAGCAAGGACGCGTGCTGCACGATCAGCAATCCGCGCGGCGGCAAATTGCGCGATAGCCTTGATCCGACACAGCCCCGCGTAAAGATAGGCCGCAAGGTGCTGAAAGGCGGATCACACTTGTGCGCAGCGAATTATTGCCAGCGCTATCGCCCCGCCGCACGCCATCCTGAAATGGTCGATACATCCACCACGCACATCGGGTTTCGCTGTGTTGTCAGGGTATAAGGCAGGCGGGCGGGCAGGGGCCAAAGCCGCTGCCCGCCAGAACACCGTCAGCCATCGAGCGCCGTGATATCGGCCCAGAAGTTATCCGCCCCGCGCGCGACGACCTGCGCGCCAAGCACGCCTGACCAATAGGCATCGCTGCCGAATTCGGAACGCCACGCCCAGAGCCTGCGCGTGAGCGGGTGCAGATCATATTCGATGGTAAAGCCGATAGCGCCGTGCACCTGATGGGCAAGCGCGGTGCCGATGCCGATGGCCCGGTTGGCGCGCAATTTGGCCGCAGCAGTTTCGAACGGGGCTGATCCGCGCGCCATAGCCTGGAACGCGCCCATCGCGGCGCAGTTTGCAGCGGCGGCTTCGCAGGCAAATGTCGCAAGATTCTGCTGTACCGCTTGGAACTTGCCCAAAGGCCGCCCGAATTGCTGGCGATCATTGGCATAGCCAACCGACTTGGCCAAGGCCGCATCCATCGCGCCCGCAATTTGCGCCACGCGGGCCAAAGCGCCGATGGCAAAGACATCGGCTTCGATGCAGGTGACGGGCACGTTTTCGCATGTTGCATGTTCGCGCGCTTCGCCAGCCACGCTGGTTTGATCTTCCAGCGCAAGCGCCGCTGTTTCGATGACCATCGATCCGCCGGTGGGGTAGGGAGCCACGATAAAGCTTGAGCCTTTGCCAAAGCAGATGCCGCCGATCGTGCCGGTGAAGCGATCCCCGTCCATCGTGCCGTTGGCAGAGCTTGCGATCGTGCCGCGCCCGTCATTGCGGCCTGCCAATGATGCGGCAACAACCGCTTCAACAACAGGCAGTTGCAAGGCGTTGTAGCCAGCCAGTCTGAACACGATCAGGGCGTCTTCCCATGATCCGCCAAAACCGCCTTGCTCTTCTGTCAGCAGTAAGCCGTCCAGCGCGAGATCGCTGATGTCGCTCCAACTGGTTTCAATCGTGGCGGACGTGCCAAGGCTTGCGAAAAGATTGCTGGCCATGTCTGCCAGCATGCGCTGCTCGTCGTTCATCGCAGGCCAAGCCCCCGTGCTATGATACCTTTGAGAATTTCGCGGGTGCCTCCGCGCAACGAAAATGACGGTGACATCTGAAGCAGATAGCCCAGCGCCAGCCCGAGTGCATCCGGCCCTGAAGGATCGACATTCACCGCAGCCTGCACCAGTTCGGGCAAGGCTTGTTCATAGCTGTTGCCCATGTCTTTCACCATCGTGGCTTCCAGCGCCGGATCTTCGCCGCGTGCGATCTTGCAGGCCACCGCCGTGCTCATCATGCGCAAAGTCCATGCTTCGGCGGTCAAGCGAGCAATCAGCGCATTGATTTCAGGCGATGCGGCCTTTTCGGCCACGCGGATCAGTTCGATCAGCAGCGACAGCGAGGAGAGATAGCGTTCGGGGCCGGAGCGCTCCAACGACAATTCCGCCGTGACCTGCTGCCAGCCATTGCCTTCGGTACCGACCAGCGCGGTGCCGGGAACGCGGACGTCCTCGAAGAACAGCTCGTTGAAATCATGGCCGCCGGTCAGATCGATGATCGGGCGGATGGTGAGCCCCGGTGCGTCCATCGGGACGACAAACTGCGAGAGCCCCTTGTTGCGTTCCGATCCTTCTTCGGTGCGGATCAGCGCAATCATCATGTGCGAGTGATGGGCGTTGGTGGTCCACACCTTCTGGCCGGAAATGATCCAATCGTTGCCATCCCGCCGCGCGAACGTGCGCACCGAGGCAAGGTCGGAGCCTGCCCCCGGTTCGGACAGGCCGATGCAGGCAAAAACTTCACCGCGCGCCATGCCGGGCACCCAGCGGCGCTTGTCCTCTTCGCTGCCATAACGCAGCAGGAGCGAACCTGTTTGCCGGTCAGAAATCCAGTGCGCGCCGACGGGGGCGCCAGCCGCAAGCAATTCTTCAAGCACGATATAGCGCTCAAGTGCGCTGCGTTCATGGCCGCCATATTCTTTGGGCCATGTCATCCCGATGAGCCCCGCCTGTCCGAGCAGGCGGCTGAATTCTGCGTCTGCCCTGGTCCAGCAATTGGCGCGCGAGACAGCGTCACCCGGCCTGTGGTCGGCGACGAGTTTGCGCACTTGCGCGCGCAATTCCGGCGCTGTGGGTGGCCAGGCGACCCGTTCCGTCACAAATGTCTGCACGCTATGTTCCTGTATTTGCCATTCTGGAATATCCTCCCGGTCCTGCACGATTTTTGCAATCGTTCCAAGGCCGCAGCAGACTTATCGCATTCTTGTTGCGCCAACGAAACTGCACATATGCGCATCTTTGCGTTGTTTGTTTGGCCCATTGGCAGGTCTAGGCATCCGCAAAAGGTGCCAAGTTTATGAAAAATGCGCTATCATGTTGAAATGAATGGGACTCGCGGATCATTGATGGACAATGGGCGGCTGCGGGAAATCGCCGTGATCCTGAAACGCGCTTATGCACTAGCGTCGATCGAGCCACCTGCCTCGGTCGGGGACATTCTGATGGCTGACATGCTGGAAGCATTGGATAATCCGGAACTGCGCGATGTTCTTCGCGAAATCAAGGAATTGCAGGCGGAGCAACTCGAGCGCGTTGAACGGCTTTTGTCGCGGCATGCCGACAATGATCCCTGACGGCTAAGTTAAACAACTATTAACCATATAAAATATTGAGAGAAAACAGAGTTAACCGATTTTTATCGCAAGAGTTTGCACAATCAAGCTGCTGTCGCTAACGGTGTAGCAACAATTAGAAAATATGGGTCGCCTTACGGAAAAACACGTGGGGGCGTCAGCATGAATTTCGGGGTTTCAGGTAGAGCCGCTTTGCAGCGTGGTATCGCGCGTTTGGCGGCAGCGGGCTTGGCCTTTGCGGCGCAGCAGGCTTATGGCCAAGATATCAATCCGCAAGCAGGCGCATCGGCCCCGACGCGTGACGATATCAAGGGTGTTACCAGCCAGCAGACGCCTGCGCCTTCACGCCTGACGGTGAAAGGCGATATCGAGCGTTCGCCATGCCCTTTGGCAGATCCCCAATATGCCAATATCAAGATCAAGATCGCCGACGTTACGTTTGGCGGGTTGAAAGAGACCAGCCCCGAAGAACTGGCACAAGTATGGCAGCCTTATGTCGGGACAGAGCAATCGGTTTCGGTACTGTGCGAAATCCGTGATGCTGCGGGCACTGCGTTGCGCAATCGCGGCTATCTGGCAGCCGTGCAGGTGCCCACGCAGAAGATCGAAGATGGCCGTGTGCGGATGGAAGTCCTCTATGCGCGGATATCGTCGGTGCGGGCGCGCGGCGAAACCAAGGGGGCCGAGCGCAAGCTGCAACAATACCTTGGTGCGTTGACCGAAGGCGAAGTGTTCAACATCAACCGTGCCGAGCGCTATCTGCTGCTGGCGCGCGATCTGCCCGGCTATAATGTCCAACTCACACTGCGCCCCGCAGGCACGGGCGCGGGTGATCTGGTCGGCGAAGTCAGCGTGCTGCGCGAACCTTATGCCGTAGACCTGACGCTCCAGAATCTGGCTTCCGAGGCAACGGGCCGGTTTGGCGGGCAAGTGCGCGCGCAGGCGTTCGGGATCACCGGCCTTGGTGATGTGACCTCGCTTTCCTATTACGCCACGCAGGACTTCAGCGAACAGCACATCTTGCAAGGCAGCCACGAATTCCGCCCCGGCAGGAACGGGCTGATCGTTGGCGCGCAAATGACGTACGCGTGGACCAACCCCAACGTGGCAGGTCTGCCTGCGGGCGTCAGGATCGAGGCGCGTACCCTGTTTGCCAGCCTCTATGCCCGCTATCCGCTGAAGCGTGCGCAGGCGGGCAACAGGTGGCTTTCGGGCGGGCTGGACCTGATCAATCAGGACGTCGATTTCATCGGGCCGCTGTCGCGCGATAAAGTGCGGGTAGGCTGGGCGCGGTTTGACATGGACGGCATTGATCTCAGCCGCCCCCGTCCAGCCTGGCGTTATAGCAATTCGCTGGAAGTGCGGCAAGGCCTGGCCATCCTTGATGCGACAAACGGATGCACCGGTGCTGCTTGTGTGGGGCTGACGCCTCCCAGCCGTACTGACGGCTCACGCAGCGCCACGACGGTGCGCTGGCAGGGTGAATATGAACGCTCGTTCGGTGATATTTCGTTCCTGCTTGCACCGCGCGCGCAATATGCGTTCAAGCCATTGCTGAGCTTTGAAGAGTTTTCCGCTGGTAACTTTACCATCGGGCGTGGTTATGATCCGGGCGAACTGATCGGCGATGATGCGATGGGCAGTAGCGCGGAAATGCGCGGTCCTCGGTTTGGTCTGTCGCGCGGCAGCAAAGTGCGCATCCAGCCGTTTGTTTATTTCGATGCAGCATGGGTGTGGAATAAGGACCGTGCCGGATCGCAACGGCTTACCTCTGCCGGGGGCGGCATTCGCAGCGAAATCGGCGCGCGCTTCCGGCTGGACGCCACATTGGCCGTCCCGCTTGAAAAGGTCGGCTTGCAAGCGCTCAAATCCGACCCCCGTTTTCTTCTTACGCTGACTACGCGTCTCCTGCCGTGGAGTGCTTTCTGATGCGCCCGATCCCGTCACTTTCCCGCAAGCTCGTTTCGGCCTCCAGCGCCGCACTGGCAACAGCGCTGCTCTCGCACGCACCGGTGGCGCAAGCGCAATCGTTTCAGGGTACGGTCAATGGCCCGGGGGCAGGCTCGTTTTCAGTCAGTATCGGTTCCGGCGTAACCGATATCAGTATCAGTGGCGACAGCGCGGTTATCAATTGGCTTCCGTCTGATAACGCGATTACGGGCGGCCCGATTAATTTCCAGACCGCAGGCACGACCGCGACATTTACCCGCACAGACGGTTCGTTTGACAATTATGCAGTACTGAACCGCATCATCCCGTCAGGTTCGACAAGGTCTGTCCAGTTCAATGGCAACGTCGTGTCGAATATCAATGTGTCCGGTACAGACGTTCCCGGCGGTAACATCTTCTTCTACAGCCCCGGCGGCATCATCCTTGGTTCAACCGCAAACTTCGACGTCGGCAGTCTCGCGCTCACGACCCTCGATTTAGAGTACGATAACACAGGCAATTTCGGCACGGCGGGTACATACAATTTCAATCCATTCGGCTCGCTCACAACCAATGCTTTGGTTCCGGGCTCCGAGGTCCGCATCCTCCCCGGCGCGACGATCGATACAACCACCAGTAATTCCTATGTCGCTCTCGTGGCTCCGCGAATTTATAACGGCGGCACCATTACCGTAAATGGATCAGCTGCATTAGTGGCAGCTGATTCTGCTGAAATCACCTTCTCCCCCAGCGGGCTATTCACGATAACGGTCGATGACGGCACCAGCGCAACGGGTACGGTCATCGAGAATGTAGGTACGATCACCGGCCCTGCTGCTTTGAGTGTCGCAGACACCCGCCGCATTTACATGGTTGCCGTTGCCAAGAACGACGCAATCACTATGGCCATTGGCAGCGGCAGTCAGCTTGGCTTTGCCATTGCTGGCGCTGCCAACATTGATGGCAATACCATCATTTTGTCGGGCGGCAATAATCTAGGCCTATTCAGCGGCAGTCAAACTTTTGTCCCATCGGCTGGCGGTACAGGACAGGTCTCTGTCATCGGTGGCGACGCGGACATCACTTCAAACTTTGTTGCGAGGGTAAACGGAGGCGTAAACCTTGGTTCAAACCTTGCGCGTGGGCTTAACTTTGCCTCTAATGCTGGCATCATAGCCACTGGAGCCAGCTCCAGCCTCTTTGCCAATGCTGGCGGCGTGTTAAACGTTGTTGGCAATCTCTCGATCAGTGGCAATCGATTTTCTGGTATGGGGCCGATTGTCGGCAATGACGTGTCAATTTTGGCCGACTCTAGCGGTGTCGCCAATCTTAACGCCAGTGTGGCGCTGAACTCGGAAGGCTTTGGTGCCGCAGCATCTTCGCCCGGATCAACCGGATTGAGCGGTACCGGCGGCTTGGCGACCATTCAAGCAAGCAACGGTGGCCAGATCACCATCTTGGGCAATGCCGGGATTAATGCCAACGGTTTTGGCGGTGGAGTTCAGGCCTCGTCTGGTGCTGGCGGTACCGGTCTTGGTGGCAGTGCCAATATCCTTGCAGCAGGTACGGCAGGTTCATCGGTTGCGATAACTGGAGGCGTTAGTGTAAGCGCTGTCGGTACAGGGGGGGCTGGTCTCTTTTGTTCAACCTGCCTACCGACCGGCGGAGATGGTTTCGGTGGCCTCGGCACAATCAGTGCGGCAGGTGACCACACCATAACGATCGGTGGTTTTGTAAACATCGAAGCGAGCGGCATTGGTGGCGATGCGCAGGAAGGCTTGGCCGGAAGCGGTACCGGCGGCCTCATTGATGTTTCCGGGAGTAACGGGGGCAGCCTAACGTTTGCTAATACGTTTGCCGATACGATTATTGCAGCCGAAGGTGTTGGTGGTAATGCCACAGGTTTTGGCCAAGGAGGCAACGGCACAGGCGGCATAATCAATGTTTTAGTCTCAGGGGTCGGTCCGGACACGACGACTTTTAATGGTGGGGTTTCGGTTAGCGCGCAGGGTCTTGGTGGGTCGAACCCTGATGTGGGCAGCTTCGCTTCGAATGGAACCGGCGGCGAGATTTATATTGGCGCGCGTGATGGGCACACGCTCGATTTCAACGGAGCCTTGACTGCCAATGCTGGTGCTCTTGGCGGTAGTGGAAACGCTGGTGTGTCCTTCGGTACGGGCGGTCAAGTCAACCTTGATGCGCAAACAGGTGGTACGATAACCGTCGCCTTTGGGACAGGGTTGCTCGCCAATGGCCTTGGTGGTGGCACGGCTATTCCGTTTCCTCAAAGTACCAGTAGCGGTGGCACAGCTGAGATCACCTTGAGTAGCGGCGGTTCAATCCAGTTGGACGGATCATTGGATATCGAAGCTTTCGGGCAGGGGTCCAACGTCGAAGAAGAAGGTCCGGCGGGGCATGGTCTGGGCGGAACAGCCAGAATCTCCGGCACTGGGGGCAGTGTGTTCTCCGTTGCAGGAGCGACCAATCTCTTGGCCACTGGCATAGGTGGCAACGCGTTGGATACTATCTTCTCCTTGATGCAAGGTGGTGACGGAACCGGCGGAACCGCAGCGGTAGATTTTAACGGTGGTTTGGCAACATTTGGCCAGAATCTCACTTTAAACGTCGCCGGCCTAGGTGGTGAAGGTGGTGCTGGAGACCTTACCACCACGGGCGGAGTTGGCACCGGCGGTCTTGCAACGCTTAGTGCCGGAACCCCCTCAGTCCTTGGTAATGGCGGGGTGATTTCGGTCATCGGTCAGACGCAGCTGAATGCAAGCGGCACCGGCGGAGAGGCATTCGGCGCTGGGACCGGGATCGGCGGTCAAGCCAATATCTATGCCTATAGCGGCAATGTAACACTCGCGAACGTGAACATCACCGCGTTTGGTTTGGGCGCCAATGGCGTTGCATTTGATTCAGGTGGCGGCCTTTTGGGCGCGAACGGCGGTGCCGGCTCGGGCGGCACTGTCAACATCTTGGCAGGCAATGCACTTTCCGGACCTTCTGCGATCTCGGCTGGTTCCGTATCCGTTAATGCCACTGGCACAGGTGGTGCCGGAAGCAATGCTATCGATCCCGGTCAGGCGGGCGGAGGTGGTGGTCTCGGTGAGGGGGGCACTGTTTTGGTTGCTGGCAGCGCCGGCAATGGAACTTTGCAGACAGGGGGTCTTCAAGCAATTGCTTCTGGCATAGGCGGGCTGGGTGGCAGTGGCATTGAAGCTGCTGGCGGCAATGGCGGTGAAGCTGCGGGCGGACAAATTCGGACCGGCTTGATAAGCGGGACCGATACCGGTTCCCTCAACCTTGGATCTGCCACTTACGGAAGTATCGCTGCTTTGGCCAATGCCGCGGGCGGTAATGGTGGCGCAGGCGATGTCAATATCGCCGGGGCTATTGGCGGCACTGGCGGCAACGCCACCGGCGGCGGCGCAAGGTTGGTTGTTGAAGGTGGTACGGTCACGATCAATGGCTTGGCCTCTTGGGAAGCTAACTCATTGGGTGGTCAAGGCGGATCGGGCGCTTCAACCGGCAATGGCGGAAATGCTGCCATCGGCAGTACCGATCCATTTGCAATTGCGGGAAGCTCGGCTTTTGTAACAAGCCGGTCCGGCCAACCTTCACAACGCGGCAATCTTGTAGCCCAAGACTTGATCTTTGCGTCTTCAGCTACTGAAGGAACAGGTCTGATTAACGGGACGCAAGCCAAGCTTGGCAGTGCGGCCCAGTTCATCATCAAGGACAGCTCTGTCTCTGCAACCAACATATCTCTGTTTTCGTTGGCAAACAATGCAGCGAATTTGGCAATTGTTGATCCGATTTCGCTGGCCAATTCCGCAGTAACCGTCACTGGCGTGTTCCAGCTCAATTCGTCGACCTCAACGTCTCTTACCCTCGATCAATCGACGCTGGCAGCAGGAACGGTCGCAATCGGAGCGGCGAACTGGGTGCTCGATCCGGTCGTGCCTGCAACGCTGGGAACCTTGACCGGCACCACGGCGCTCACTTTGAGCTCCGGGCAGAACCTTGTCGCCCATGCCAATCTGGCAACCCAAAGCACGCTTGCGCTTGGCGCTCTTGGCGCGATCGACCTTGGTTCGATATCGGCCGTTGGTTTGGTTGAAGCAATCGCAGGCACAACATTGTCGCTTGATGATGTTACAGCCGGGGCCTTGGACCTCTCGGCCACGGGCTTAATTGATGTCGGTAATGTCACGGTAACCGACTCTATTACCGCTGAAAGTCTTGCCAACATCACCACCGGCAACCTTGTCGCGGGCATGGGTGTGCCAACCGGATCAAACGGCGATTTGAACTCTGTGAGGCTTCGCTCTGGCGGTAGCATTGCCACGGGCACGATTTTCGCAGCTTCGAACCTCGGCATCGTTGCCACAAACGCTATTTCAACGGGCGAGGCAACGGCTTACGATATGCTGTGGCTGGGCGGAGGAAGCGTTTCAACCGGCGGGCTCAACGCCTCCAACCGCGTGCTCATAGCCAATGCTTCGATGGAAGCCATCGGACAACTGGCCATTGGCTTTGACGCCAATCTTGTGTTCGCCGCCACGCCTGTTGTGCCAACATCCGGCCCGATCACGATCAATGGCCCGGTATCTGCCACGTCCTTTAGTGCGGCAACGCAAGGTGCATTTACCAGCGGCGCGATTACAGTCGTTGCCTCGACCACCGGCTCGGGCAGTCTGCTTGTCAATGCAGGGGGCGTGCTAACCGCAACAGATTTGACGGCGCGCAATGCGCTTGCCTTGTCTGCCAGTGGGTCGATTTCCACAGGAGCGTTGGTTTCCGATTTGCAGGGTGTCAGCGTCAACACGCTGAATGGCAGTATCGCAACCGGCGCGATCACCGCGCGCAACGATGTAACGCTTGGCGCATCGCAGGCGCTGACGGTGAATGGAAACATAGATGCACGTTCAGTATTCGGAACAGCAGGCGCAAACTCATCGTTTGGTGAAATTGCGTCAAACGGGGCCATATCGCTGTCGGCCCTTGGTACGATGGATGTCGAAAGAGCAAATGCTGCCGCAGACATAAGTCTTGAAAGCATCGGTAATCTGGTTGCTGGCGACCTTGCTGCTGGTGGAGGCACGCCAACCGGAATGAATGGTGAATTCAACTCGATCAACTTGCGTTCGGATGGTGGCATCACCGCCGGCGTGCTCTTTGCCGGATCAAACCTGAATGTCTTTGCCAATGGCGACATCAGCACCGGGCAAGCCACGGCTTACGATCTGCTGCTGCTGAGCGGGGGCAGTGTTTCGACGACCAATTTGAATGCATCCAACCGCGTTCTCATTGCCAACCGGTCGATGGAAGCCATCGGGCAACTGGCCAATGGCTTTGACGCCAATCTTGTGTTCGCAAGCCCTGTTGTCGCCACTGGGGGGGCGATCTCGGTGGGAGCGGTATCTGCCGCTGCGTTTACGGCGGCCACCCTGGCGGAGTTTGCCAGCCAGTCGATCACTGTGCTGCCATCGACCACTGGATCGGGCAATCTGCTGATTACCGCAGACGGCGCATTGAACGCGGACAATCTGGTAGCGGCCAACAGGCTAAACCTTGTGGCAGGAGGCGCCCTGAGTACCGGATCATTGCGTTCTGACACCCAAGGGGTGAAAGTGGCTGCATTAAGCGGCAATGCGACGACCGGCGCAATTACTGCGCGCAACGATGTTTTGATCAGCACACCGCAATCACTGAGCGTGGGTGGCCCGATCAACGCGCGCGATGTCGTGCTGCTGGCGGGCGCAGACGTGTCGACTGGCGGGGTGTTTGCAGGGGCATCTTCTGCCAACCCGGTCAATCCTGCCCAAAGCACCAACCCTACAGGCCGCGTCCTGATCGCCAGCAACAGCCTTGCTGCGGAAAGCTTCCTGCGCTCGGCATCGGTTGATTACGCAGCCTTGCTGGCAGCTTCCCCTATCCGGACCGGCGGCACCGTCAATGTCGGTGCGGTCAGTGCAGGCCGGTTTGTTTCCTACAGCCAAGGCGCGATGACGGGTTCGGCCATAACGACCAGCGCTTTGCTCGATGTTGAAACAGGCGGACGGGTGAACATTACCCAGCGCTGGATATCGCCCCTTGCCACTATCGCTTCGGCAGATATCCGGATCATCGATAATGGCAGCCTGACCGATGCCGCTGGACGGCCTGTTCTATCGGGGCTTCATTCAACCCCGACCGGCAGCATCCGCCTCGTATCCATCGGTGGCGAGCAGACGTTGATCGGCGATGGTCTTATCGGCACTGGCTATGCCCTGTCGGCTGCAGAGTTCGGGCTGATCTCGACGGGCGACTTGGTGATTGGCGCTTCCAGCAGCACCGCCAGTTCCGCCAGCATGCGGATCGGCAATCTGGCGCTGACAGCGGGTGGAACTGTCGGCCAAAGCATCGTGGCGGGGCCTAGCGGCCGCATCCTGTTTGCCACTGGCAACCGTAATACCCAAACCATGGGCGGTTCAATCCGCATTACCGGCAATGTAACGGGCAGCGGCTTTGCGGGCAGCAATGTCCTTGAATTTGCAACGGGCCGGTTTGAACTCGATGCCGCCACCGGCTCGCTTTCGCTCACGCAGACCGGCACCGCGCTGGGCGGTACGGTCGAGATTGCGGCGGCCAATATCCACATCGCCAGCGGGTCCATTCTGGAGCGGTTGGCCGCCGATCCGTTCTATGTCGGGTATGTTGATGATCTTAACAATGCTGCGGCGGTCAGCCGCCCTGAAGGTGTTTTGCGCGCGCTGGGCCTTGATCTGTTCCCCACCGGAACGCTCTACATCCAGAATACCGGTACGGTCCTTGATCCCGCCGGATTCTTTGCCGATTTCGCACTCTCCGAGGTAACCCCGCCGGCCAATGCGAGCCCTGCCAGCATCGCGTTGATCGTGAACGGCAAATGGCAAACCCCGGCAGGCGTCATCGGGGGAATTGCCGCGCGCGATCTTGTCGTCAACAGTATCGATACACTGGCGCTCTATACGGCAAGCAGCGCTGTCAATGGTTGTGCCCTCAACGCTGCTTCCTGCACGGCGACGCAGGAACTGCTGGACCCGACGCCTGCGATTACCGGCCAGATTGCGATTGTTTCCACCAACGTGCTTGGCAACACACCGCAGTTCACGCCCGATCCCGCATCATCGGTAAGTGTCGCAAGCGACGAGAGTGCGCAAGCGACGGAAGAGGCGCAGGAAGAGGCTGAGGCAGCCGTAGCCGCTGCAATTACCTCGGAAAGCGCCTCCAGTCCGATCGCGCCCCCGCCGCAGATCATTGACAGCGCGCCGCTTCAACAAAAACCCCCAATTGATCAACCGGTTGCGGGCAGTGGCAACCCGTCGCTGATCGGTTCGGCAGTCAATGAAAACAGTGCAGAAGGAACCGCACAGTGAGCACCCAGAACTGCGCACCGGCCAGCCGGATCGTCCGTCGCGCCAGCCTGCTCGGGCAGGCCGCACTTGTTCTTTCAATTGCCGGGCTTTCCGTCCCGGCGCTGGGCGCGGGCAAGGACGGGCAACCGCTCTCGGTGCGCAATTCTTTCCGCGTCGGCACCAGCGGCGTCACCTGCACAGCGCAAAACGCTCCGCTCGACAAGCGGTTGAACGGTTTGTTTGACCGCGGCTACCGCCTGACTTGCCGCGATGCTGCCGGAGCTATCGGCACGATGATCGCGGTACGCCGCGATGTTGCTATTGCGGCCGAGCCATCGGACTTTGCCGGCGTTGCGTTTGATTGCAGTGCGCCGAAAACGGTGGCTATCACCGGATTGGGCAATGCCGATGCCGTTACTTGCACAGACGCGAAAGCTGGCATCGATTATAAAAGATACGTCGTAAAGCACGGAAAAGTAACGTATTTCGTGGAAGGTCTGGCGGGTTATGATCCGGCCTTGCAGCTTGCGCTTGCCAGTGCGGTTCGCGATGCCACAGTGCCCGGCGAAATCCGCGTGGCGACCACGGAGGTGAGTGATCCTGCCGCTTTTGCCCGCGTTCAGGCCGGACAGCTTGACCGGCTGGGCGCGCGTGATGAAGGCTATTTGCGCAACAATGGCGGGCGCTATGCTGAATCGTCAGAGTTTTTTGAAGCGCTGGCGGCTCGCGGGCGTGCGTCGAATGCCGACGGTTTTGCCGAAGCACTGGCCAATCAAGGCTTGCAGCAATCCAACCTTGGCAATTTCTCTGCCGCTGATCGCCTGTTTGCACAGGCGAGCGCGTCTGCTTCGAAAAGCGATGGTGTGAGCCAGCGCCTGATCCGCAATTACCGGGCGATCAACCAGCTCAACCAGCATCGCGCGGTTGCCGCGCTGAAGGCGCTTGATGCCGATGTGACCAATATGGCCGCTTCATTCGATCGGGAAAGCCTGTCGGCAGGGGTAATCAATATGCCGCTGGCCGAGGAGATCAACCGCGAAAGTATCGCGCTCAAGCGGCTTGGCGCGGCCAATCCCGATTTGTCCGATGCCGAGCGCGCTGAAATCCTTGATGCGCAGGCCGATGCCCTGCGCGCCACGGCGGCGCGTATCCAAGGCAAGTTCGAAGTGGCGATAGCCGGTTTTCAGGCCGCTGAAAGCAGGATAGATGCGGTGCGCGGCGGACGCATTACCTCGGCGGCGTGGTTGCGCTCGGAAATCCGGATGGAACAGGCGCTGCTGGCCGAAGCGCAAGGGCGCGGTTCCGATGCCGGAGCAGCATTTGATCGCTCGATCCGCCTGATCGCCAGCGCTTTTCCGCAATCGCCCGCGCTGCTTTCGGCGCAGGCGCGCAAGGCCGGCTGGTTGGGGCGTTCGGGCGATGAGGCAGGCGCGCTCGCGCTTTATGCCAAGGTCGTGGAAGAAAGCCAGGCTGTGCCGGATGCCGGAACCACCTTGCGCGAATTGCTCGCGCCCTATTTCGGGCTATTGGCGAAGAAGGGCGATGATGCGGCGTCGACAGCGCTGTTCAACGCATCGCAAATCCTGCAACGGCCCGGCGTTGCGCAGACGCAGGCCGTGCTGGCCCGCCAATTGTCCGAAGGCAACGACGAGGCTTCGGCGCTTTTCCGCCTGTCTGTTAACCGCACCCGCGAGATTGCACGGCTTGATGCGACGGTGACTGCGCTGGGTGCGATTGACGCGCCCACCGCACAAGACCTTGCGGCATTGAAGACTGCGCAGGAAAATCTGGCGTCGATGCAGCGCGACCAGACCGCGCTTGTCAGCAAGCTGGCGGCCTATCCGCGCTATAATGTGCTTGCGCCAAAGCGCGTTACCCTTGCCGAAATGCAGAGCGCGCTCAAAACCGGTGAGGCTTATTACAAGCTGATGATTGTGGGCAATAATGTCTACAGCCTGGTTGCTACATCATCGTCTGCGCAAGTGTTCGATACTGGCCTGACACCTGACCGGTTGAACACGTCGGTTCAGGAAATTCGCGATACGATCGTCAAGGTCGAGAATGGCCAACAGGTCAATTATCCCTTTGATCTCGACAAGTCCCGCGCGCTTTACAAACAGTTGTTTTCCCCGATTGAAGAGCGGCTGCCGCAAGTGAAGCACCTGATATTCGAACCCGATGGCGGGATGTTGCAGCTTCCGCCAACCGTGCTGGTGGCATCGGACAAAGGCATGGCCGATTATGCCGAGCGCATGGAAAGCCCCGATGGCGATCCGTTCGATTTCACCGGGATCGATTGGCTGGGCAGGGGGCGCGAAGTTTCAATCGCGGTCAGCTCGCGCGGCTTCCTTGATTTGCGCAAGCTGGCTGCATCCACCGCGCCGCGCAATTATCTGGGGCTGGGCAAGAATGCCAAGCCATCGGCGCGCCCGCTGACGGCGGTGGCGGATGAATGTGACTGGCCGCTGGCCACCTGGCAAAACCCCATTTCCGCCGATGAATTATTGTACGCCCAGCGTACACTGAAGCTCGGCGGCAGTGCGGTGCTGACTGAAGCTGCGTTCAACGACAGCGCGCTGCTATCGTCCACCGATCTTGACCAGTATCGCGTCTTGCACTTTGCCACGCACGGGCTGGTCACCGCACCGCGCGCCGATTGTCCGGCAAGGCCTGCGCTGGTCACCAGCTTCGGCGCGGATGGATCGGACGGCTTGCTCAGCTTCCGCGAAATCTTCGATTTGCGGCTGAATGCGGATCTGGTGATTCTGTCGGCCTGCGATACGGCGGGCATGGCCACGGTTGCGGCCAGCCGCGAAGCGGGCGTGACGTCTGGCGGGAACTATGCGCTTGATGGTCTTGTTCGCGCATTCGTGGGCGCAGGGGCGCGTACGGTCATCGCCAGCCACTGGCCAGTGCCGGATGATTTCGACGCGACCAAGCGGCTGATCGGTGGCGTGATCGGATCGAAGCCGGGGCAGGAACTGGCAGACGCGTTGTCATCGGCGCAGAACAAGCTGATGGATGATCCCAACACCTCGCACCCGTTCTATTGGGCGGCATTCATTGTGCTGGGGGATGGGGCGAAACCGCTGGTGGCGGAAAGCGCGCCAGTAGCACCGGGCAGTGCAACACGTTAAGGCTTAGGGCTTTTGGGCGAACCAGATAATGTGTCGCCCGCCTTTTTCGCCGTTCGTGTCTACGTCGCGCGGGTCGAGCACTTCGCGCACGATCACTTCGTCCACGTCGAAGCCGGTATCGGCAAGGCGTTTGGCGAAAGCTTCGTCGTGTTCGGCTGACCAGATCGCGAGGATGCCGCCATGGCGCAGCGCGGCCATTGCGGCTTGCAAGCCATCGCGGTGATAAAGCTCGTCGTTGACTTCGCGGGTCAACCCGTCGGGGCCGTTGTCAACATCGAGCAGGATCGCGTCATAGGCCTCGCGCGCTGAATCGATCAGCAAGGCGACATCGCCATTGACCATCATCACGCGCGGATCATCAAGGCAGCCGTCAGTCAGCACATGCATCGGCCCGCGCGCCCATTCGATGATTTCGGGCACGATTTCGGCCACCGTTATCGAAGCATCGTCGGCCACACAGCCGAGTGCGGCACGCAACGTGAAGCCCATGCCATAACCGCCGATCAGCCAATCGGCCCCGGCGCGTTCACCCAGCCGCTGCTGGGTCATTGTCGCCAGTGCTTCTTCCGAGCCACTGGCGCGCGTGCCCATTAATTCGGTGTGTTCCAACAGGATGGTGAACTCGTCACCACGCTGCATCAGACGGATTTCAACGCCATTGGGGATGTGCGCCGTGCCGATCCAATCGTGCCCGGGCAGCGGTTCTAGAACTTCGATGTCCTGTACTACTTCTTGCGTGCCTTGCGCGCGGCGTAACGCGCATCGCGGGCCGCCTTGCGCTCGGCCTCGGTCATTTCGGGCTTGATCGCAGCTTGCGCCGCCTCAGCCAATTCCTGCTTGCGGGCAGCCTCGGCCGCGCGCTTTTCTTCGCGCTCTGCCAGTGCGGCGGCGCGTTTGGCAGCTTGTGCTGCTTCGCGTTCGGCAGCTTTGGCGATTTTCTCGGCCAATGCTGCGGGATCGATGACGGGCTTTGCCTGCAAACGGGCAAGCGCCTTGGCGCGCGCTGTTGCGGCTGCCGAGATCCGGTCGTTAAATCCTGGTTCCTTGTATCCTGCCATCAATCTGTACTCGAAAACCTTTAAGTTGAAAGTTGTGCCGACAGCAAAGTATCGTGCCGGCTTTGCAAGGTCTTGCCGTGATGGAAGAAGGAGCCGTTAGCGCCTGCTTTCCATGAATGCCAAGTTTGCAGGGGTGCCCCTAGCACGACTTTGCTTGCGATTGCCAGAACCGATACGTCTTTGCTGAAAAACGCTTGGATAGCGGTACTTATCCCCAGTGGTGCGGTGGACAGGATGCCCCCGGCAGCGCTAGCCGCCGACTCATGGGCATTACAGCAACAATCATGAACACCGTCACCGGACGGCCGATCCAGAAGATGACATTCGGGCGCATGCCCAAGCCTTGGGCGAGCTTCAATCTGGAAAGTGGCGAACTGGTCACCGCCGAACGGATCGACATCGGCAAGCCGGCACCGGGCAAGGTTGTGACGCCGGTGGACGTTTGGGTTACGGTTAAGCCCAAGGAATAGCAGAAAAGATTGCGACTTCCGGCAGGCTGCAAGAGCCCGGTAAGGCAGGCATGATTTCGTATGCGCAATTTTGCAATCGTCGTTTCACCGATCAGAGCAGAGTGATAAACCCGGCACCAGCCCAGGAGCAGGGGTGGCCACGCAAGGGGCTAGCCGTTGCGACAAAGCATAACGACGTTTGGAAGATCGATGCCGCGTAAACTTGAACTGCACCCGGACCGCCTCTTGCCGGTCGATCCTTCGGTTCGCGGTCTGGCGCGTGAGCTTTATGCCAGCGTTGCAGGGCTGCCTATCATCAGCCCGCATGGCCATACCGATCCGCGCTGGTTCGCGCAGGACGAGGGCTTTGGCAACGCCACCGAGATGCTGATCGTGCCCGATCATTACGTGTTCCGCATGCTCTATTCGCAAGGCATCGCGTTGCCCGATCTGGGTGTGCGCAACAAGAACGCCGATCCGCGTGCCGCGTGGCGCTTGCTGGCCGAGCGCTATCACCTGTTCCGGGGCACGCCTTCGCGGATGTGGCTCGATTGGGTCTTTGCCGAAGGGTTTGGCATTGATGTGCAGTTGAGCGCTGAAACATCTGACCACTATTACGATACGATCACCGAAAGCCTCGCCACCGAGGCGTTCCGCCCGCGCGCGCTGTTTGCACGCTTCAACATCGAAGTGCTGGCTACCACCGAAAGCCCTCTTGATACGCTTGAGCATCATGCTGCGATCCGTGCCAGCGGCTGGCAGGGGCGCGTCATAACCGCCTATCGCCCCGATCCCGTGGTCGATCCCGAATTCGAAGGTTTCCGCGACAATCTTGATACCTTCTCGGCGCTCACCGGCGAAGATTGCTGCACATGGTCTGGCTATCTGGCGGCGCACCGCAAGCGGCGTGCGTTCTTTGCGCAGATGGGCGCGACCAGCACCGATCACGGCCACCCCACGGCGGCGACGGCCAATCTTTCAAGCGCAGAAACCGAAGCGCTGTTCGCGCGCGTTGTTTCCGGCCAGTTTTCCCACGCTGATGCCGAACTGTTCCGCGCCCAGATGCTGACCGAGATGGCCGGGATGAGTGTTGATGACGGGCTTGTCATGCAGATCCACCCCGGCAGTTTCCGCAATCACAACGCCGCTGTATTCGAACAATTCGGGCGCGATAAGGGGGCTGACATCCCCATGCGCACCGATTTCGTACACGCGCTCAAGCCGTTGCTGGATCGCTATGGCAATGAGCCCCGCCTCTCGATCATCCTGTTTACGCTGGATGAAAGCGCCTATGCCCGCGAACTGGCACCCTTGGCGGGGCATTATCCCTGCCTCAAGCTGGGGCCAGCGTGGTGGTTCCATGATAGTCCCGAAGGCATGCGCCGCTTCCGCAATATGACGACCGAGACGGCAGGCCTGTATAACACTGTCGGCTTTAACGACGATACCCGCGCGTTTCTTTCGATTCCGGCGCGGCATGATGTGGCGCGGCGGATCGATTGCGGGTTCCTGGCCGAACTGGTGATGGAGCACCGCATTGAGGATTGGGAAGCGGCTGAACTGGCGCAAGACCTGTCCTACAACCTCGCAAAGAAGGCCTATAAACTGTGAGGTTGGGCGCGCAAGCCTTGGCCAATTTGCCCGCGCAAGTGGCCCGGCCGATCTATGATCGCGAAGCGCAGGCCGTGGGCATTGTCCATATCGGCATTGGCGCGTTTCACCGCGCGCACATGGCGTGGTATACCGATGCCGCGATGAATGCGGGCGACCGCGACTGGGCGATTACCGGCGTTTCCTTGCGCTCGCCCGGCGTTGCCCGCCAGATGAATCCGCAGTCCGGGCTTTATACTGTGGCAGAGCAATCGGGCGAGGGCAGCGCGCTGCGCATCGCAGGGGCGGTGCGCAATGTCTTGGTGGCCAGTGAGGAGCCCGAGGCGGTGATCGCGGCCATCGCATCGCCTACAACGCGCATCGTCAGCCTGACGGTGACCGAGAAGGGCTATTGCCGTGACGGGCAGGGCGGGCTCGATTTCGCGCTCGCCCATTCGCTGAGCTTCTATTACTTCGTGACGCAGGCACTGTTGCGCCGCCGCGATGCGGGGCTGTCGGGCCTCACCCTGCTATCATGCGATAATCTGGCCGATAACGGGGCCAAGCTGGCGGCGCTGATGCGGCACTATCTTGAGCGGCACGAACCGGATCTGGTCGGGTGGTTTGCGGATAATTGCGCGTGCCCCGGCACCATGATTGACCGAATCGTTCCGGCCACGACGGATGAAGATCGCGCGCAGATTGCCGAGGGGCTGGGCGGCCTTGCCGATGAGGCTTGCGTGGTGACCGAACCGTTCAGCCAATGGGTGATCGAGGACCGCTTTGCCGGACCGCGTCCGCGCTGGGAAGCGGTGGGCGCGGAACTGGTGGCTGACGTGGCCCCTTATGAAACCGCCAAACTGCGCATGCTCAATGGCGCGCATTCGGCGCTGGCCTATTGCGGGCTGGCGGCGGGGCACACCTATGTTCACGAGGCGGTGGCCGATCCTGCCTTGCGTGCGCTGGCCGAACGGCTTATGTGCGAAGAGGCCGCGCCAACCATCGCTGCTGCACCGGGGCAAGACCTACAGGCCTATGCGACGCTCTTGCTGGATCGCTTTGCCAACCCCGCGCTCAATCACCGGCTGATCCAGATTGCGATGGATGGCAGCCAGAAGATCCCGCAGCGCTGGCTGGAAACACTGGCCGCCCAAGCTGCCAAGGGTGGACGGCCGTGCAAGGCGATCCTTACCGCCATCGGCGCGTGGATAGCGCATCTGAGGGGTGCCAACGGTGGGGTTGATGATCCACGAGCGGCGGAACTGGCGCGGGCGGCGGCATCAACCGATCCGGTTGGCGCGCTGTTTGGGCAAGGCGGCTTGCTGCCAAGCGAATGGAGCCCTGCCGCGTCCGATATTGCAATCATCACCGCAGCAGAGTGAAGAAATCCCGGCCCGCCTTATCGCGTGGCCGGGATTGAGCAGTTACTTCAGCGCCAGCAGTTCATTGCTGCCGATGGCGGCCATCGCGAGATTGGCGGCGCGGCGCGAATCGACCCAGCGGCCATTGGCCATTTCCACGTCATAGCGTTCATCGCTGCTGGCGGCGGCGCGATAGAAACGTGCGGCTTGATCCTTGCGGCCCAGCATCTTGTATGCCGTGCCAAGGTTGATCAGCGCCAGTGGATCGCCCGCCTGCGCAAGGCCATTGCGTTCAATCCGCGCAATCGCGGCTTCGGGCCTGCCGGTCATCAATTCATGATAACCAACGTCTGTTGCAGGCGATGCCGGAGCCGGCACGGTGAGTGTCGCGGGGGCTTGCGCCATCAGGGCGGCGGCGAGGAAAAGGCTCATGCTCATGTCCGACTCTCCGTTTCAATCTTTTGTCTGAAACAGAAATTATGTGATTCTCGGCGAAGTGCAATCAAACTGTAACATTGTCACAAATCTGCAATCATTAAACCCGCTGGTTTCCGTCACTTCGTCACATTAGTCACATAACCGTCAGTTAATATGACATATAACTGTCAAGAAACCGCAAACAGGCTGTCACTTTAGACCCGTAGAGAACCCCTCGACCCGGCGGGAATTGATCCTGCCATCATCCATGGGGGATACCACGTGAAGAATTTCCACGGCCTTTTCCTGGTTGGTTGCAGCGCTTTGGCGCTCGCCGGCTGCGGCCCTACCGACATCGCCTCGCCAGGCACCGGCGGCAACGTTACCATCAACAACACGACGAACACCCCACCAGCACCCGCACCAACCCCGACGCCAACGTCGACTTTGGTGCAGGCTGCTGCTGAATGCCCCTCGATTGCTGACTCGCAAGGCCTCACCAATGCCGGCACCATTACTGGTCCAGAAGGCACGTGGCGCGTTTGCCGCCTGCCAGCCAGGTTCAACGCATCGAGCACGCTGACCAAAGCTCCCGGCGTTCTTTATGAAATGAACGGTCGCGTGCAAGTCGGTACCGATGGCGGATTTAGTCGTCCTGTTGCTCCTGCTACAGACACCAATGTTACATTGTCGATCGACCCGGGCGTGATCATTTATGCCAGCAACTCGCGTGCTTGGCTTGCTGTTAACCGTGGCAACAAAATCAACGCTGTGGGCACAGCAACCCAGCCAATTATCTTCACCAGCCTCCAGAATGTCCGCGGTCAAAATACCGAAACGTCAAACCAGCAATGGGGTGGCATCGTCCTGATGGGGCGTGCGCCTGTTACAGATTGTCAATTTGGTTCTGTAGGAACCAACAATTGTGAGCGCAGAACTGAAGGTGACGTAGATCAATCACGTTATGGCGGTGCTTTGCCAACCGACAACAGTGGTGAAATGAAATATGTTCAAATCCGCTATTCTGGCGCTGCCATTGCGGTTGACGATGAACTTCAGTCTTTGACCACAGAGGGCACAGGTTCGGGCACCAAGCTTTCCTACATCCAGAGCTACAACAGCTCGGATGACGGCGTTGAGTTTTTTGGTGGCGTCGTAAACATGAATCACTTGATTGTGGTCGGTGCTGACGATGACAGCTTGGATATGGATGTCGGGATTCAAGCAAATCTCCAATACCTTCTGCTGATCCAGCGTGACGGAGTGGGTGACTCACTCATGGAATTGGACAGCAACAATAACGAAGCCGATACCCCACGTCAGCGTGCGCGTATTTCTAACTTCACAGCAATTCAAAGGCTCGCCAACCCTGATAACGAGCGTCAAAACCAAGCCTCGTTGTTCTTCCGCGGCAATTCTGACGTTGAACTGTACAACGGCGTAGTTGTTTCACCGAACAACGAATGTATCCGTATGAACGGTTCGGGTGGGGCAAACTCCGCCACGTTGTTGGCACGTTCCGTTGTGATGACCTGCAACGCTACAAAGTACCTTGGTACCGGGACTTTCAACGCAACACAGGTTGGCGACTTCTTCGGCACGGGTGCAAACAACAACAACGATGGTTTAACCTCAACCCTCACGGGCGGTTTCATCAATGGTGCCAACGAAACTGCGGTGACACCTTTCAGCATCGTTAGCTTGTCATCGTTCTTCGCTGATCGGCCCTATATCGGCGCTGTGCGTGATAGCACTGATACGTGGTATGCAGGTTGGACTTGCAACAGCACGGCTGCAAACTTTGGCAGCACCAGCGGCTCTTGCCTCTCGTTGCCAACGACGTAATCGGCTGCCTTTCGCGATATCGGGGGGTAGCTGGCAACGGCTGCCCCCTTTCTCGCGATACAATTAAAAAACATTCCTCAGGATTATCCCCAGGGGGGACAAGGATATGACCATGCTGCGGCTCGCCACCTCGCTGCTGCTTTCAACCGCGCTGCTTTCGCCCGCGCTGGTTCATGCGCAGAACATCGCAACACCGGCTGAGGCTGACACTCCATCAAGCGATACAACCGCCACTGAGGCAGTTGACGCGACTGTGGAGCAAACTTCGGAAGAAAACCCTGTCGAAGTGTCCATCCCGGGCGGTCAGATTGTTGTGACCGGACAGCGTGATCGCAACATTCAGCGCGCTGCACCACAAGTCGTATCGATTTTGGGATCGGCAGAAATCGCGCGTACGGGCGAAGGCAACATCGCTGGCGCTCTTGGCCGCGTGACGGGTCTGAGCGTTGTCGGCAACGGTTATGTCTATGTTCGCGGATTGGGTGATCGTTATTCATTGGCAATGCTCAATGGTTCGCCATTACCAAGCCCTGAGCCGATGAAGCGCGTTGTGCCGCTTGACCTGTTCCCCTCCAGCATCATCGCATCCTCGCTGGTCCAAAAATCCTATTCGGTAAACTATCCGGGTGAATTCGGTGGCGGTGTCATCAATTTGACCACCAAATCCTCGCCAGACGAGCCTTTCATTAGCATTGGTGGCGGATTGGGCTTTGATAGCGAAACCACCAATCAGCTTGGCTATACATACTTTGGATCGAGCACGGATTGGACCGGGTTCGATAACGGGCAGCGCAATTTCACGCCAGCTTTGCAAAACTACATTACCAACGGTGATCGTACCGGTGATGATGGGGTGGATAACATTGGGCTGGGTAAGGGCGTCATTAACACGCGGAACGGTTTAACCCAGCGTATTCCAAACATGCCGGTAAACAGTTCACTCTCCCTTTCGGCAGGCAAGGCATTTGAACTTGGTGGGGCAACGCTTGGCGTAATCGCCACGGCTGGATACAGCAACAAGTGGATTACGCGCGACATTCTGAGCCAGGAATCACGGCAAGATGATTTATCGCTCTTGGAATCGGATTTCCGCCGGGTGGTGACGGATAATCGCATTGTTGCCAACGGAATGCTCGGCCTTGGCCTTGAATTTGATCGTAACAAGATCCGTTGGACCAATCTATACATCCGCGACACCTTGAAGCATACGCGAGTAAGTCTTGGTACACGTCCTCTCCAGAATGCAACCACACAAGTGCAACAGCAAGAAACAGCCTGGTACGAGCGGCAACTTATTGACACCCACTTGGTGGCTGAGTTTAAGCCGCTTGATGGTCTGGCTGTTGATTTGCGTGGCGGATATTCAAATTCTCAGCGTGAAGCGCCGTATGAAATTGGCTTTGAATATCTCCGTTCTAACAACGCCATCGATCCTCTCGGTGAGTTTTTTGTCAATAACCTTGACGGGACCTCAGGCAGCGCAAGTGTAAGTTTTTCAGACCTTAATGAGAATGTTTGGTCTGGCGGGGTTGACGTATCTTACAAGGTCTTGCCCAGCGTTACCGCCACTGTCGGGTATGCTTTTGCCGATTTTAATCGCACAAGTTCACGCCGCGATTTCCAATATCGCGCGATCAACCTACCTGACGGCGTAAGCATCTTGCGCCCTGATCATTTGCTCAGCGATGCAGTTATCGATGCCTTTGACATTCAGTTTAACGAGGTCAATCCCAATCCGACCTTCGCTGCATCATTACGCAATCATGCAGCTTATGCCAAAATCGACGCGCAATTGATGGATTCATTGCAACTTGATGCGGGTGTTCGGTTTGAAAAGGGCAACATGCGCGTTTCACCGGTGCAAGTGTTTGCCAATGCTTCACAAGACAACAGTGGCGCGCAAACACGCATCAGTAATGACTATTGGCTGCCTGCGGCTACGTTGACTTGGGAATTCCAAGACAACATGCAAGTCCGCTTCAATGCGTCAAAAACTATTGCGCGCCCTCAATTCCGTGAATTGATCCTCCAGTTCTATTTTGATCCTGATACGAACCGCATATTCACTGGTAACCCCAACCTGCAAGACAGCAAGTTGACCAATGCCGAAGCAAGGTATGAATGGTACTTTGACCGTGATCAGCGGCTCTCAGTTTCAGGCTTCTTCAAGCGGATCGACAATCCGATTGAAACTTACGTAGTTGTCGACACGAACCGCTTGTCCACCAGTTTTGCCAACGCGCCTAGGGCCGATCTTTACGGCGCTGAACTTGAGCTTCAAAAGTACTTTGATCTTTCAGATTGGGGTGGTTTTTGGGAATCACGGCGTTTGGTAACGGTTACGAACTACACTTATACGAAGTCGAAACTTAGAGTTCGCGAAGGTGACACGACATCAGTGTTCTCGATAGTTGAAGCCGATGTCCTACAACCTGCCTCGGTTCTCTTCCGGAATGGGGCTCCGCTAACTGGTCAGTCTGAACACATCGCTAACTTTCAGTTAGGACTTGAAGACACCGATGGCTTGTCGCAGCAAACCTTGCTGTTTAGCTACGCTAGCAAGCGCGTTTTTAGCCGTGGCCTTATCAACACCAGCCAACCGGACGTGTTCCAGGACCCCGGCCTGCGTATCGACTTCGTGGCGCGTCAGGGCTTCAAGCTGTTCAAGCGCGAACTGGAAATGAAGTTCGAAGCGCGCAACCTCACCGGTCGCCGTAACATCGAATTCCAACAGTCGGGCGCCAACCGCGTCGAAGTAAACAGCTATGATCTAGGTCGCGTCGTCTCGCTGTCGGCTTCGCTCAAGTTCTAAACCGTTTCACGATCAACCACCCTATGGAGGCGGCCCTTGCGAAAGGGCCGCCTCTTTTTTGGGCCGGACTTTACGGCAAGCTTCGTGTCAATTGCGCCAGCACTTCGGTGTCGATGACGGGGATGCCGCCCTGCTTTGGCCAGAATGCGCCGGTGTAGCCCGCAACATAGCGTCCGGTCAGTGGCCGCCCGAGTTCTTCATGACGGGCGAGCATCGGGGGAATCGGATTGTCAGGTGAGACAGATGTCCTGATTTCGCCTGCCTGGAATATGCCGGAAGTGCATTCGTGGCTGAACAGGCTGGCGCGCGGATCAAGACGGTCAGCAACCACCATCAGATCTTGTGACGATACCTCAAGGTCTACGTCCATCCACAGGCACATTAGTGGCGGGGGCGTGTAGGTTTTGAAGGTGTCGGCAAAGAAGCCCTTGTGGAAGGTTACCGAGGGCAAGTGGCCAAAGCGCTCGACATGGTCGCGCACTTCATCAAGGCTGCCGGCATATTGACCGGCTTCATAACCCGAGCCGGGCGCTGGCGGCAGACCTTCGAAGGAATCAAAGATGTGCATGTTGATGCCAAGCTGCGCGCAGGCATAGCTGAGCATTGCGGAGCTATAGCCCTTGAAACACCCGAATTCGGCAAAATCGCCAGAAATTCCCCATGATTTCAGCACGTAAAGCTGATGGATGATAGAGAACAGCTCGCTGATCGAATTGGGTTTGCAGTGAAAATCCGCAGCCCCTTGTGCGGACGTTGTATTCACCGCCGGAAAATGGCGTTCGACAAAGCGACAGTGCGCCATCGTGGCGCTTAAATAGCGGGAATATCTTGAAAATACAGGCAGAGCGTTCAGGCTCGCCGTGTTCATCACTTGCTTGAGCCGGTCAACAAACCGCGTCTGGCCCTCAACTGTGTTCAAGTCGGCACAGGCTTCTGGCCAGACCGCTGCAGTGGCGTCGATGACGTCCTTGGGGAAGGGGCCGACAATCCCGCTGTCTCCGGCGGTAGCGAACTTTCGGGCAAGGTTTGCCCCGACAACCGGAAAAGTGCCGATCGTGCTGGCGGGCAGTATGCCATTTCTGGGCCGCGCAAGGATCTTCATCTCGGCCAGATCATCGGGGGCCAAGGCGCCTGCGGGAAGATCAAGACTAAAACCGCTTGTCGCAGCGCCTTTCATGCGGGGGAAAGCCTGTGCAACATCGGGCCGCGCGATGGACGGCAGGCATGTTGCGACACGGCGGTTTCCAAGCCAAACTTCGACCTCTACCGGGCCTTTGCTGCATGCCCAACCGGCAACACGCGCCCCTGCCAAGGCATCGACACTGCCCACGGGACGAAGCGAGCGTTGCAGCCGCTTTGCGGATTTCACCATGGAACTGATCATTTCATAGAGCTTTCCTGATGGTATTTGCGGCGTAAGGTCAGCGATTGCCTCAAGCGCTTTGCCCATGGCAATGGAGCTTGCGTCACTGGTGCAATTTCTTCGCCCAGATAGAGGTTGGGCTTCGGCGACCCGTCGGCCACGCTGACAAGATTGCGCAGCGCCAGACGGCCAAGATATTCGTCCGAGAAAGCCGGGGTATAATAGACGCAGTCATCGAAGAAATAATGCGTGACCTGTGACCAGCGGGTGAGGCGCGGATCGTTCTGCATGCTGCCACCATGCAGCAGGTTGGCTGACCAGATCAGCGCCTGGCCCTTGCAGGGGAGGAACTGTTCGGGCTGCGCATTGTGCTCGTCCATGAATGCAGCCCATGCATCGTGGTAAGGCGCTTGCGCTGATGTGTCGGCGGCGCCATGCCCTTTGCGTCCGATCATCGCATTATCGATCATCGGCCATTTGTGCGATCCGCGCACGTAATGAAGCGGACCTGCGTCTGCCTGAATATCTTCCAGCGCCAACCAGACACCACACATGAATTTGGGCGGTATGGTTGAAAAATGCACAGCATCGGTGTGCAAATGCTGCTGCGTCCCGACGGGGAAATTCAAGGTCTGGAACGGAAAGGCTTTGCGTCCGTAAAGCCGTGACAGCAAATCGAGCACAATGGCATTTGACGCAATGGCGCGCACATCGTCATTGGTCTGCCACGCATCCTGAATGCGTCCGGGGCCGCTCAATTTCGAGGCTTCGGGATCGGCGTCGTTCACGCCCAATTCGACGCTCAAACTCTTGCGGATGCGCTCGATCCTGTCATCAATAACAGGATCGGGAAAATCGAAAACTGCAAAACCGTCCCGGTTTAGAGCGATAGCGATTTCCATTTCAACTTCTGAAAGCCCCATTCGGGGCAGTTCTTGGCGAAAGATCGGGGATTCCACCAATGGAATACCGGGAAATAATCGTTCTTTTTCGGACATTAGGCTCGCCGTTTGGTTCTGTGCTTCAATACTTGCAGTATTAAAGAGTGTAACGCCAAACTTTGAAAGAGCACAAGGTATATGTAGCCTGTTGCCACAGGTAGAGTTCTTCGGATTATTAGGGCCGGTCTAGGACGTACCCTAAAGAGCGCACGGTGCGTAAGGGTGATCCGGCACCAACATCGCGCAAGGCACGGCGCAGGCGGCTCACCCATGCATCGACGGTGCGTTCGTCAATCGGCTGGTCGTGCTTGCCAAGGGCTGCGATCAATTGCTGGCGGCTAAACACGTGGCCGGGTTGTTCCATCAGGTAGCGCAGCAGGCGCAGTTCGTTCGGCATAAGGATCAGCGCCTTTTCGCGCCAGCGGGCTTGCAGCGCGGCAAGGTCGAGCGTCAGATCGCCAAGCTTCAGGGTGCGGGCAGGGGCTTCATGATCGGGCAATTGGACCGAAAGCACGCGATCAAGCAGCGCCGCGCGGTCAATCGGTCCCATGATGTAATCATCGGCACCGGCCCGCAGCGCACGGCGCTTGGCTTCGGCGTCATCATCCTCAAGGATCATGGTGATATGCGCGTTCTGGCCAAGTCCATCCACTGCGCGGAAGCGGCGGCATAATTCAAGACCCGACATCTCGGGCAGGACCCAATCGATAAACGCCCATGGCTGGCCTTCCATCAATGGGAGCGGCGCATCAGATTTCCAGCGATGAAACACCACACGCAAGTCCGAATGGGCAAAGGTATCACGCCCTCCGGGCAACTCTTCGGTCAGCAAGATGTCGATATGCCGCATACAAAAAAGCCCCTGAACTACAGGGGCTTTCTGTCGCGGCAATGTGACGGGCGCATGACGATGTTACAGCCCTTATGGTCAGGCCACCTGTTCAAACCGGCAATCCTACATAATTCTCGGCAATGCTGGTCTGGGCGGCAACACTGCTGGAGATATAGTCGAGTTCTGCCACCTGCATCGCGCGTTCAAAGGGACCGTCTTCGGGGAAGCGGTGCATCAGCTTGGTCAGAACCCACGAAAATCGTTCGGATTTCCACACGCGGGCCAGGGCTTTGGCGGAATAGCCGATAACCGCATCGTTGTCTGACCGCTTGAAATAGGCGACCAGCGCCTCTGCTGCATAATGCACATCGCTGGCGGCAAGGTTCAGGCCCTTGGCTCCGGTTGGCGGCACGATATGGGCAGAATCGCCGCACAACATCAGACTGCCGTGGCGCATCGGTTCGAATACGTACGATCTTAAGGGTGCGATCGATTTTTCAATCGAAGGCCCGCGCGTCATACCTGCGGCCGCTTCTGGACCCAGCCGCACGGCCAGTTCGTCCCAGATGCGCTCGTCGCTCCAGTCCTCGACTTTTTCGGTCAGAGCCACGTCGACATAATAGCGGCTGCGCGTGTGGCTGCGCATCGATGCCAGTGCAAAGCCGCGTTCATGGTTGGCATAAATCAGTTCGGGGTTGCAAGGCGGCACATCTGCCAGAATGCCCAACCAGCCGAACGGATAGACCCGCTCATATTCGCGCGCCACGCTGGCGGGAATGGCCTTGCGCGAAGGTCCGTGGAAGCCATCGCAGCCGATCACAAACCGCGCGTCGATCCGCTGCGCTTCACCATTCACGGCATAGGTTACATAAGGCGCATCGCTTTCGATGTCGAACAGCGCCACGTCTTCTGCACCATAAATGACAGGCAACCCGCGTTCGGGCGCTGCATCCATCAGGTCTTTGGTGATTTCGGTCTGGCCGTAGACGACCACGGTTTTGCCGGTCAGGTTCGCCACATCGATGCGGATCAGGCGTTCGCCGTCGGCAAGGTTGAAGCCTTCTTCTACCAGCCCTTCGGCCTTCAGCCGCCCGTCCAGCCCCAGCCGCGCCATCAGGCCGACGGTGATCTGTTCAAGCACGCCTGCGCGAATGCGGCCAAGGATGTAATCGGGCTGCTGGCGTTCCACCACCACGCAATCGATACCTTCGGCCTTCAGCAAGTGGCCCAGCAACAATCCGGCAGGCCCGGCACCAATAATGGCGACTTGTGTCTTCATCATCCGTCTCCCACGCGCCCGCTCTGGCTGCCGGCACCAATGTCGCGAAGTTGACAGACTGCGCGCAAAAGCGGAATGCAGGCTCAGGACAAACAACTGGTACATTCGGGACATGCTGACAGCCATTCCCACTTATGCGCTCTATGGCGAAGGCGCAGGGCAAACTCCCGGCGGCTTTGCGCATATTGAAACCATTGCCGAGCGCAGCGCGCTGCATGATTGGGAAATCGGCATCCACCGACACGATCACTTCGTTCAGGTCCTGCTGGTAGAGGAGGGACATGCCGAGGTGACGCTCGAAGGTGCATCAGTAGGGCTCGAAGGGCCGGGAAGGGTGATCGTACCGGCTGCCGCCGTCCACGGATTTCGCTTTCGTGAGGGCACACGCGGATTTGTCCTCACCTTGTCGACAGACTTTTCCACAAGGAGCACCGGCCCCGCCGATCCGCTGCTGGCGGCGCTGGCGCGCGGAGGCCTCGCGCCATTGCCGCCACAGGCAACCGTTCGCGCCTTCTGGCTTGCGCGTGAAATGCTGGATTTACAGCAGCAGTGGCAGGAGCAAGATCCGTTGTTTCTGGCGCTCGCCGAAGCGCTGATCCGCACGCTGGCGATGCATGAACCCGAAGCAGCCCCGCAAGCGCGGCAAGACCGCCGCCTCGACCGTTTCCGCCAGCTTGTGGAATTGCACTATCGCCAGCACCGTAGCCTCGATTTTTATGCCGACGCCCTTGGCATGACCCGTCGCACTTTGACCCGGCTTACCACGGCAAGGCTTGGTTGCACGCCGCTGGATGTCGTCCACCGCCGGCTGACGCTCGAAGCGCATCGGTTGCTGCGTTTCACCAATGCCACCGGAACCCAGGTTGCCGCTGAACTCGGCTTCGATGACCCCTCCTATTTTTCCCGCTTTTATCAACGTATGACTGGCCGGCGCCCTATTGACGAGCGTCGGCGGTAGCCGTTTTTCTTCCCGCGTTTACCAGTTGTTAAACTATATTAAGGCATTGTGAATAATCATTCTGTGACAGTTGCTTGGTATGAATACCTAGCGCTGGCAAAACCCGTTCTTCAATCCGCTGCGCCCATGGTTTCGCATCTTGGGAGCGCGCTTGATGATGATGAAAGGAGGACCGACCTTGCGCGGCTTCGCTGCTCTTTTCAGCCTTGATCTTGATGATCCCGATCTGGCACGCGCGCAATTCCGTTCCTTCTCCCATCAGATGCCGCTGCTTTACATCATTCTTGTACTCAACGCATTTGCGCTCATGGTCGATTTCTACCGGCCTGATTCCCTGGTAAAGACGTTCGTTGTACCGCTGATCATCTGCGTCATCGGACTGGTCCGTGCGCGGTGGTGGTGGCGGCAGGATGGCGCAGCTACACTGTCCGACCGCGAAATTGCCCACCAGATCAGGCGCACCTGCGCGCTGGCGGTGATGATGACGCTCGCTTTCGAAGCTTGGGGCTTCTGGATTTATGATCTTGGCGATGCTTACGCGCGCGGCCACCTTACCTTCTTCCTCGCACTAACCCAGGTCAGTTGCGTTTTCTGTTTGATGACAATGCGCGCTGCGGCCATGCGCGTTGCGCTGGCCAGCACGCTCACTTTTGTCGTGTATTTCAGCTTTGTCGATCAGGGGCAGATGCTGGTCGAGGCTATCGTATTGCTCTTTGTTGGTGCGGGTATGATGGTCGTCACCTACCGCTTCAACATTGATTTCGCCAATCTGATCCGGTCACAGCGCAACTTGCGCCTGCGCCAAGCTGAAACGGAAAAGCTTAGCGAGGAAAACCGCCGTATAGCGCTTACCGATGCGCTCAGTGGCCTGCCCAACCGGCGCAAGCTTCTGTCGTGCCTTGGACAGTTGGAGGCAAGCGGCACCGCAAAAGCCGATACCCTTGCTATCGTGTTCATTGATCTGGATGGCTTTAAAGACATTAACGATGCCCACGGCCATCACGCGGGCGATACGCTGATCAAAAGCATCAGCGCGCGCCTGACCAAGATTTGCCCGGAACAGGCGCTGTTGGCGCGCGTTGGAGGCGATGAATTTGCCATCCTGATCGATGCACCCGATGCCACCGCGATGGCGCAGCAGCTGGCCACGCGCATTGGCGAGGAAATCGGCCTGCCCGTGCTGATCGACCGCCACGTTTTGCAAGTGGGTGCCAGCATCGGCATTGCCAGCAATTCGGAAGGTTTTGTTGATGCAAACGAGCTTTTGCGCCGCGCCGATACCGCGATGTATCACATCAAAACGCGCGGCAAGGGCGAAGTGGCGATATACGATCCCGCTTTCGATGAAGGCCGGATTCGTCGTCTGGCGATTGGGCGCGAAATCGGCAATGGCCTTGCCAATGCAGAATTTGAGGTGTTTTATCAACCCGTTGTCAGCGCGCAAACCGGTGAGATTGCCTCGGCAGAGGCGCTGATCCGCTGGCCGCGCCGCCCCGATGGTCCGCTAGACCCCCAGGATTTCATCGATATTGCCGAAGGCACGGGGCAAATCCACCCCTTGGGTCTGTTTGTCCTCGAACGCGCCTGCCGCGATCTCAAACCCTTCAGCCGGCTCAAGCTCAGCGTCAACGTATCACCCGCGCAGTTCCGTGATCCCGGTTTTGAACGGCAAGTTGCGCACGTGCTTGAACAGACGCAGTTTGAACCGCACCGGCTCCAGCTGGAAATCACCGAGGGCTATCTGCTCGCCCAGCCGGAACGCGCGATCCGTGCTATCGAACGGTTCAAGGCGATGGGCATGTCGATCGCGCTTGATGATTTCGGCACCGGCTTTACCAGCATCCACTATCTGCAATCCTATGGCTTCAGCCATATCAAGATCGACAAGTCGCTGCTGTCCGGCTTGCAGCCCGGCAGCAAGGCATCGCTGCTCGTCACTGGCACCATCTATCTCGCCTCAGGCCTTGATATGCGGGTGATTGCCGAAGGGGTGGAGACCGAACAGCAGGCGGAAATTCTGCGCGAGGCAGGGTGCCACAAATTGCAGGGCTATCTGTTCGGGCACCCCATGCCGATTGCCGAATTCCGCGAGGCATACGAAGCCCAGCCAGAGAGCCTCAGGCAGGCGATAATCGGCCCGCCTCCGGCCCCAAAAAGTCCCGCACTCAGGTCCTTCGCGCGCAAATCAGCTTGAGGCCACTTCGCGCCATTCGCCTTGCGCCAACCCGTCAAGGTTCCAATCCCCCACCGTCCAGCGCACCAGCCGCAAGGTGGGATGGCCAACCGCAGCGGTCATGCGCCGCACTTGGCGGTTGCGCCCTTCGCCAATCGTCAGCCTGATCCAGCAATCGGACACGGTCTTGCGAAACCGCACCGGCGGATCGCGCGGCCACAGCGCGGGATCGTCGATCCGCTCGGCCCCCGCAGGCAGGGTCATTCCGTCCTTCAGCCGCACCCCCCGGCGCAAAGCGTCCAGCGCGGCCTCGTCAGGCTCGCCCTCCACTTGCACCAGATAAGTCTTGGGCGTCTTGAACCGAGGATCGGCAATGCGCGCCTGCAACCGGCCATCGTCGGTCAGCACCAGCAAGCCCTCGCTATCAGTATCCAGCCGCCCCGCCGCATAGACCCCGGGCACGGTGATGAAATCGGCCAAAGTCGGACGCGGCGGCCCCTCGCGCTCATCGGTAAACTGGCACAGCACGCCATAGGGCTTGTTGAACAAGATCGTCGTCATCGCGTCAGGCCTAACTGTGGCAGCCCAAACAGGCCCGCCGTTCGCGCCGACCAACACACGAACATGGGCGATGTGGCAAGCTTTGTGTTGCTGGCAATCAGCCCAGCAATTCGCTCACCAGCGAGGGCCGCCGCGCGATCATGGCGAGCAGCACTTGCGCAGGGCCTGTGGGGCGGCGGCGACCATGCTCCCAGTTGAGCAAGGTGCCCTTGGCAACACCGATGCTGCGGGCAAAGGCCCCTTGTGACAAACCGGTGCTGGCGCGGATCGCGGCAACATCGACGGCAGGCACCGCCACCTCATGAACAATCGCGCCAGTCTCCCGCCCTTCAGCAAAGGCCACAGCCTCGGTCAGTCCTTGCTTGATGCTCTCATAGGCACTCATGATCGGTCTCCATAATGGGCGAGCAGAAGCTTGCTGAGCGCGACGAGTTCCGCTTGCTCAGCCTTGCTCAGGTTGTCCTTTTCGTTCTTGGCGAACAGGGTGACGAGGAAAATCGGCACCTTCACCCCGCCGAATACATAGATCGTCCGGTAGCCACCGCTCTTCCCGCCACCCTCGCGGGCAATGCGTATCTTGCGCAGACCGCCGCCAAGTTGAACGCCTGCTTCAGGGTTGGCCGCGACATAATCCACCAACGCGGCGCGCTCCTCGTCGGACATGATCGCTTTGGCCCGCCGCAGGAATTCGGGCAGTTCCACAACGGCCTGCAAGCTGGTTATGGGATGAGGTGTATAGGTCAATGACATATAGGTCAATGGCGTATATGTGCCCTGATCTCCCCAACCACCGTCACCCCGGGCTCGACCCGGGGTCCCGCTTTCTTTTTCGCGCAGAGACCGCGAAGAGCGAAGAGAAGTGGAGAATCTACAAGCCTCCAACCGCTCCGCGCTCTCTGCGCGAACCCCTTTTCTTGGCCTGCACGCCGCAAAGCAAAGCCTGACCCCGGATCAAGTCCGGGGCGACGAGAAATGAGACGGCAGCTTTCAGGGGGTGGGCCGTGTGTGCTGGAAGGCTGAAAGTGGGTGGTTTTCTGCCCTCACGAAGGTGGTGTCCGATGGTGTTGCAGACCAACGTTCGCAAGCGGCATGGCAGACGCGCTGGAACGTGATGATACCAATCCATGAAGCTCGCATGACTTGCATATATTCTCGTGAAATAATCTATACAACAACAAGCAATCTGACCTTGGTATCGCCTTGCTTGCAGCACTCTGGCAGCAAAATAGTTGGACTAGCGAGAGTGTGCCGCACAGGATTCAGCCTGCGTTGGAGCATTTATGTTTCATCTTTATCGAACTCTATTGCCCGTCCTTACGTTGTGCATACTAAGCGCATGCGCCACCCAAAGCCCGCGCCAATTTGAACAGGTCAACATCCAGCCCCCCAAGGCCAACAATCAACTGACACAGGGCAATGTCCAGATGAATCTGCTCGTCGGCGAGACCCGCAAGTCCGACGTTCTCGATGTTTTCGGCGCACCCAACGTGACTACGCGTGACGGTTCAGGTGTCGAGGTGTGGTCCTATCAACGCTACGCCCGAGTTGCCCAAAGCGAAGCCCGCAGCAATGCTTGGTCGGTTCTGCTTGGCGGATTGGCATCCGATCAGGCTGCCTTTTCGGAAACAATGCGCACCATGACGCTCATCATCCGATTTGACGAAAAAGATGTTGTTTCTGATTTCAGGAGCCGGGCCAGTGAATTCTAGAAGCCTTTGCCTGCGGGCATCGGCGGCTTTGGCCTTCGGGTTGCTCTTGCCTTCATGCACCTCTATCGATGGCGTAGCCGCGGTTAGCCAGATGGCAACCCCCTTGGAATTGCAGGCCATTCAGGCGCGCGAATTCAACGTCCCGCGCAATCTTGCGTTCAAGTCCGTCATGTCGGTATTGCAGGATCTGGGCTACATCCTGCAAAGCGCCGACTTGCCCAGCGGCTTTATTTCGGCGGTTAGTCCATCGGTCGATACAACGCCATTGGCAGAAAGATTGATTATCGGCACCGAATCCTATTCAGAGGTCGCGGTCACAGCAAGTTTTCTGCCTTTGCCCAACGGGTCGACCAAGGTGCGGCTCAATTTCGTCGAGCGCCGCTCAAGGCTCGGGCTAATGGGTAAAAGCCGTGACGATCGCCCGGTGATTGATCCTGAAGTCTATCAGGTAGCTTGGGAAAAGGTCGATGAGACATTGTTCATGCTTACAGCAACCAATGATTTCGCACGTCCTGCGAAGCCGGAGACACCGGAGGGCGCGCCATCAAACTGATTGTTGCTGCAAGTTGGTGACCAGCTTGCGATCAGTCGCCGGGCGTGCACCGCTCGTCCGGGGTGAAGACAATTGGGCGGCCTGCGGGGTGTTGGGTTATCGGTCGACCGATGTCATTCAGGATCATCCATCAACTCGAAGCACGGAAGACAAGATTACCACTCCGGGGTCGCTTCCTGAATGTCTGCTTCTGGCGAAAAAAATCGCATAGTTGCCATGGGGCTCGCCGCTCGAATTTCTCACCGCGCCCTAACTATCCAACCTGAAGTGAAACACCCGGCTTGGCCCATCTTCGGGCACCACGAACAGGTCGCGGCCGGTGATCGCCATGCCTTCGCCGGTATAGGGGCCGCCGCGTCCGAAGGGGCGGACGGGGCCTACTGCGCCGGATTGCAATGTGCGCTTCAGCTTCAGTGAGGGCCATTCGATCCAGTCAACCGCACCGCTCAGCCATGTGAGATGGCCGCCTGCCACCAGATGGCCATCGACGAACTTCATGTCCTGAAACCGCGTTTGCGAAGGGTTGGGTACGATCCGTTCGGGCTGTTCGGGATGCTCGCGCGCCAGATCGAACACATAGAGCAATTTGCTGTCCCAATTGCCCGCCACCAGCTTGCCGTCCACCGCGGCCACGCAGCCAAGGTGATCGGCCACATGGATCGTGCGGCGCACTTGCAGCGTGGCGGTGTCAATCTCCACCAGCACCGCGCTGCTCTTCGCCTTCATCTCGGCCACGGGCACCCAGATCGACCCACCGGCAATCGAAATGCCGCCGGGATGATAGCGCGCCCCGTCGGTCAATTCCAACCGCCGCCGCAGCTTGCCGCTGTGCCGGTCAAACTCGTGGATATAGCCGCGATGATTGTCGTTATCGACCGAGGTGACCCAGATCGTGCCGCCCTGTATTTCAAGGCCCTGAACGTGGAACAATTCACCATCAAGCTGGAGCGCATCCAGCAGTTGCGCACTTTCTATCGCGCCGGTGAACTGGTCGGGAGATGCGGCAAGTGTGAGACTAGAGACGGCCAGAAATACCGTGGCACAACCGGCAAGCAATACTCTGCGGATCATCTGGTAAGCCCCCCGGGCTGACCTTTCCAGCCCGGCTCCCAATGACAAGATCATGCGTCAGAACTGTTGCATAAAGTGAAAAATATTCTGTCTTTTCAGCGTAATACTTGTCCGAAATATGTAACTTGGGGCCAGCGGTTTTGGCTGTCCTACAAGGGCGCCGTTGTGCCATGCATGTGGCATGTCTGATGCCCGTCCGCCCATCGCCCGATATCGCAAAACCGGTCCCTTTCAGGACACGTCGGGGAGGGGCCGGAGTTTTCCCTCTGTACAGTGTAAACTGTGTAAACCCCCTCCGCTGCAAAATCGCCAGAGTTGCCGCTTTCGGCTTGTTTCGGCGGCGTAATGCTCTATGAAATTTTCACAGATATGAATTGGGAAGGGGCCTGAACCATGGCAAAGATCAAGACCACTCACGTCGGCAGCCTGCCACGCGGCGATGAACTCACGCCCCTCCTGCTCGCGCGTGACAAGGGTGAACCCTATGACGCCGAGGCTTTCGATACCGCGGTCTCGGCCGCCGTCGATGAAGCCGTGCGCCATCAGGTCGAAGCGGGCGTCTCGGTCGTGTCCGATGGCGAACTCGGCAAAGTTGGCTATTCGACATACATGATTGAACGCCTTTCGGGTTTTGGCGGCCACATTGATCGCAAACCCGCCGCCGATCTTGCCGAAGTGCCCGACCTTGCCAAAAAGCTTTCGGCGATCATGGGCAGCCAGGAATTCGTCCGCGCCTCGTGCATCGGCCCGGTGCGCAAGGTAACGCTGCAACCGCTGCATGATGATATCCGCCGCTTCAAATCGGCACTGGCCAAGCATGCTGCACCCGATACCCAAGCCTTCATGAACGCCGCATCGCCGGGCCTGATCACCGCGTTCCAGGTCAACCGCCACTATCCCAGCCACGAGGCTTATCTGGCCGATCTGGCCGATGCGATGCGCGAAGAGTATGAGACCATCGTCAACGAAGGCTTCCTGCTCCAACTCGATTGTCCCGATCTGGCGATGAGCCGCCACACCGGCTATCAGGATATGGACGAAGCGGAATTCATCAAGATCGCTGCGGCCAACGTCGAGGCGCTGAATGCCGCCACCGCCAACATCCCGCCCGAAAAGATGCGCATGCACATCTGTTGGGGCAATTACGAAGGCCCGCACGATCACGACATCCCGCTGGAGCGCGTGGTCGATATCGTCATTGGCGCGCGCCCGGCCACGATCCTGTTCGAAGGTGCCAACCCGCGCCACGAACACGAATGGAAAGTGTGGAAAGACGCCAAGCTGCCCGATCACAAGATCCTCGCCCCCGGCCTGATCGATACCTGCTCGAACTATATCGAACACCCCGAACTGATCGCCCAGCGCATTGAACGCTTTGCCGGTTTCGTCGGCGCGGATCGCGTTGTTGCCAGTACCGATTGCGGCTTCGGCACTTTCGCAGGCTATGGCAAGCTCGATCCCATCGTCACCTGGCGCAAGCTCAAGTCCTTGCGCGAAGGTGCTGACATCGCGGCTGCCCGCCTGTGACTGCCGATGACCGCCGCGCCGCCGAAGCCGATTGCGCCCGGCTGATCGCGCTTTACGCCAATCTCAACGACGAAGCGCGGTGGGACGAAGTCGCCGCGCTCTATGCCGAAGACGGCGTCATGTATCGCCCCACCGCACCCGACGCCCCCGTGGCCGGGCGTGAGGCGATCTTGGCGGCGTTCAAATCGCGCCCGCCGCGCACCACCCGCCACGTTTGCTCGAACGTGGTGATTGATGTGGAAAGCGAAACCTCCGCGCGCGGCACCAGCGCGATGCTGCTGTTCACGGGCGAGGGGGCGCCGCTCGTCGGCTCGTTCCACGATCGCTTCGTCCTGACCGGCGATGGTTGGCGCTTTGCCGAAAGACGCGGTAGCCTAACCTTCTGATGAACGCGCCTGCCGCCACCAATCCTGTGAAATCGGCGATGCGCACGCTCGATGTGATCGAGTATGTCGTCGCCAATCGCCAAGGCGCGGTGGCGCAAGAGATTGCAGGCGCGCTCGCCATACCCGTCAGCAGCCTGTCCTATCTGCTCGGCACATTGGTTGAGCGTGGCTACTTATCCCGGGCGGGGCGGCGCTATTTGCCGGGGCCGGGGCTTGAACGCCTGCGTGCTCCGGAATCGGCGATCACGCTGGAAGATCGCGTGGCCCCGCTGGTTCGTGCGCTGCGGTCGGAACTCAACGAAACGTCATCGTTCATGGTTCGGCGCGGCTGGGAGGTGGAATCGCTGGTGACCGAAGCCAGCGATCACGCGCTGCGCTATGCGGTCGATCCCGGCACGCGGCGGCCTTTGCACGCACTGGCTGCGGGCAAGGTCTTGCTGGCGTGGATGAGGCCTGAAGAGCAGGCGCGCTATTTCGCCGAAGCGCCTCGCCAGCATCTGACGGTCAAAACACGCACGGAGGAAGCTGCATTGCGCGCTGATTTCGCCCGCATTGGCAGCGAAGGAATCTGCGTCGCGCGCGAGGAAGCGACTGTCGGCATATGCGGCGTCGCAGCCCCCGTCTGGATTGACGGAGAACTCGTCGGCGCGCTCAGCGTCGCCGTGCCAGCCGTCCGGTTCGATGCCGTCATGGAAGAGCGGATACGCGCCTTGCTGATCCGCTCTGCCGCCGCCATTCAGGGCGATTAGCGCTTCAAGCCTTCGGTAATGCGCTGGGTTTCGGCGCTGGTCGATGCAGGGCCGGTGTTGCGCTTGTAAATCCCGCCCTGGCCCGCTGCACGGTTGAACAAGTCAGGATCGCCCTCGCGCTGCTCCAGTCCGAACAACGGGAACAGGCCGGGGTGACGGCCCAATCCGCCGAACAGATCAAGGCTGCGCTCGATCCAGTCACGCATCGGATCGTCATTGGCCAGCACCGGAATCTTGCACACCGATGCGGTAAACAGAATGCCGCCCATGATGCGGAAATCGGCATAGTTCGGCGTCGATCCGCCGAGCCACTGATGCTGCGCCAACGCGGCGCGCAAAGGTTCAAGCGCGGCGGAAATCTTGGGCAAACGCTCTTCGCGCCCGGCCTGAACATCCTCCAGCTTGCGTCCCAGCATCTTCTCGCGGCTGTGCGTCACGTATTCGTGATCCTGCGGCAGGGAAAGATCGCGATAATCCTGACAGAAGCAGAACATCCACGGCCCGACCGCGGTGTTCCAGAACCAGTGGTCCAGCGCTTTGAGCGTCGCCGCCACGCTTTCATGCGGGATCAGGGCAGGGCGATCGGGGTACTTGGCGTCGAGGTATTCGACGATGCCCCAGCTATCGAGCACGAATTCGCCGTCATCAACAATCGCGGGCAGGCGTTCTGTCTTGCCGCCGGTACGTTCCAGAATGCCGGTGAACCCGCCGGGCACGACATCCAGATCAAAGCCCTTGTGCTTCAAGGCATACTTTGTTGCCCACACAAACGGGCTGATTGTCGCGCCTGTGCTGAGCGCGAGATCGTAGAACGTGATGGTGTTGTTCTGTGCCATGGCATCCTCAATTTTTTATTGTCGATATTGTGCCATATTTCGTTAGCAACACAAACTAAATTTATAGCCTTGAACAGGCGGTGGGTAACATCCTTCGACCGGCTCAGGACGAGCGGGCTTTGGGAACAGCAACTCCACCAACCCGCTCGGCCTGAGCTTGTCGAAGGCTATGCGCCACCTACTAAAACACAAAGAGCGCCGACCCCGTCGGGAGGGCCGGCGCTCTCGCAATCAGGCTTTTGGCCCGAAGCTTACTTTTTCGTGCGCCAGCCTTCGGCGTAATTGTCGCGTGCAGCGGCGACATAAGGGACGGCCGAAACGACTGCCTTGATTTCAGTCTGGACGTGTGGCTCGACCGTTGGCTTGGTAGTGCCGCCGTTTGGTTCGCCCCAGAGAAGGCTCACTTCGGTGCCCGGCGTTTCAAAACCCGGCTCCATCATTGCCAGCGTCAGGAACTTGCCCTCGTTGGCAGTGTAGCCAATCCATGTGGACAGGCCGACCAGCTTGCCGTCGACTAGCACCTGATCGAACGGGTGCATCGAATAGACCGCGCTTGGATATTCCATGAACTTGGCGCGCTCACCCTGTGACAGCGCCGACGACTGGACGCGCATGACGTCTTCGTTGTCGAGTGCGAGCGTCACCTTGGTGCGGTGCTTGCCCTCTGCGGCCATCTTTTCGAGCGCGGCGCGGCCGATGAAGTCGTGGTCGAACTTCACGAACGGACCGTAACCCAGATCCCATGGCGTCGTGTAATAGCCCTCGATGGTTTCAGGCACATAGCTGCCGCCGACCGAGCACTTGGCTTCATAGGAATTGGCCGAGAGCCATGCGCGGTAGGGCGCGAGTGCTTCGCCGGTGTAGATCGCGGGGAAGGGCGAGGGGATCCAGCCCGATTCCAGCGTGTTCGATGAATAGGCGCGGCCACCGACCAGCGCGAGTTGGAATTCCTTGCCTGCTTCAACCAGTGCTGCATGAACAGCGCCGTAGTCTTCCCAAGGTCCCATCAATTCAAAGCCCGGCTGGCCTGCCATGCCGTGGCGAAGCGCGCGCACTTCCTTGCCGCCGATGGTCATGCGGCACATGTGGAAGAACTTGAGTTCAGGCGCGGGCTTGCCGGTGGCCTTTTCGATGATCTTCATCGCGTTCGGGCCTTGCACCTGGAAGCGATAGGAGTTGCGCTTGCCATCGCTGCGCATCGCCCAACGCTCGTCCCGCTCGACCGTGACGTTCCAGTTGCCGCTGGCGGCGTGGTATTCAACCCATTCAATCGTCGGCGCGCGGCCGACAAGGTTGAAATGGTTCTCATCCAGATAGAACAGGATCACGTCGCCGATCACGTAACCGTCGGGGGTGACGGGCACGAACTGCTTGGCGCGGTCTGGCTGGAAGTTCTTGAAGCTGTTGATGCCAAGATGCTCAAGCATTGCGAAGGCATCGGGGCCTTTAACGGCCAGATCGACCATGTGGTATGACTGGTTGTAAAGCACCGCAGTGTGGCCCCAAGCCCACTGCTCTGCGCGCCAGTTCGAGAATTCTGAAGGAACGCCCGGATAGACGTTAGGTCCGACTTGCTGGTTGCGGACAAAGTTGACGAGGTCTCCTGCGTTCTGGATGACCTGCTCAAGTGTTTGGGACATTTTTCGACTCTCCCGATGTGAATTCGCGATGTTGAAATCGCTTTGGCATATTTTCGCATAGATGAAAAGTTCGGAATGATGAATTGGACGAAAAATTGTATGTGTTGCATACGGAATGTTTGTATCGCTGGCCCCGAGGATAAGGGTGTTTCGCGCAGAGACGCAGAGGAAGCAGAGAATGCTGGGGGCTATGCTTGAATGCTGTAGGCTTTTTTATGAGCCCAATGGCTAGCAGAAGAGGCGGCTTCGCCAAAAGCGAGTTCTCTCTGCGTCTCTCTTCCTCTGCGCCTCTGCGCGAAACATTCTTCGAAACAAACGAAAAGGGCCGACCCTCGCGGGCCAGCCCTTTCAACGTTACAGATTAGGCGAATCAGCCTTCGACGTGTTCTGCCAGAACCGTCAGGCCGTTTGCGCCGACTTCGGCAAAGCCGCCTTGGACCTTGATCTCTTCAGGCGCAGCGCCTGCCGACTTGTAGACCTTGATCGAGCCGTCCTTGACCGTCGACATGAACGGCGCGTGGCCTTCCAGCACGCCGAATTCACCGTCGGTGCCGGGAACCACGACCATATGGACCTCTTCCGAACGGACGAGGCGGGCCGGGGTGACGAGTTCGAAGTGCAGCATCATGAACCTCTTCTCCCCTCCCGCTTGCGGGAGGGGTTTAAGTCTAATTAAGCGTCTTCAGCCAGCTTCTTGGCCTTTTCGACCGCTTCGTCGATGCCGCCGACCATGTAGAACGCGGCTTCGGGAAGGTGATCGTATTCGCCGTCAACCACAGCCTTGAACGAACGCACGGTGTCTTCGACCTGCACGAACTTGCCGCTGATGCCGGTGAACACTTCTGCAACGTGGAACGGCTGCGAAAGGAAGCGCTGGATCTTGCGGGCGCGGGCGACGGTGAGCTTATCTTCTTCCGAAAGCTCGTCCATGCCAAGGATCGCGATGATGTCTTGCAGCGACTTGTACTTCTGCAGCGTTTCCTGAACGCGGCGGGCGGTCTGATAGTGCTCTTCACCGACAACAGCAGGCGTCAGCACGCGGCTGGTGGAGTCGAGCGGGTCAACTGCCGGATAGATGCCGAGTTCCGAAATCGCGCGGTTCAGCGTGGTCGTTGCGTCCAAGTGGGCGAACGATGCGGCTGGCGCAGGGTCGGTAAGATCGTCGGCAGGAACGTAAATGGCCTGAACCGAGGTGATCGAACCCTTGGTGGTCGAGGTAATGCGCTCTTGCAACTGGCCCATGTCTGTTGCCAGCGTTGGCTGATAGCCCACAGCCGAAGGAATACGGCCGAGCAGAGCCGACACTTCAGAACCTGCTTGCGTGAAGCGGAAGATGTTGTCGACGAAGAACAGAACGTCCTGGCCTTCTTCGTCGCGGAAGTATTCTGCCATGGTCAGACCCGACAGAGCAACGCGGGCGCGGGCGCCTGGAGGCTCGTTCATCTGGCCGAACACGAGCGCAACCTTCGAACCTTCTGGCGTTGGATTGCCGTCAGCGTCTTTGGCGATAACGCCTGCGTCGAGGAATTCGTGGTACAGATCGTTACCTTCGCGGGTGCGTTCACCAACGCCTGCGAAGACCGACACGCCGCCGTGACCCTTGGCGATGTTGTTGATCAGTTCCTGAATGAGAACGGTCTTGCCAACGCCTGCGCCGCCGAACAGACCGATCTTACCGCCGCGTGCATAGGGCGCGAGCAAGTCGATGACCTTGATGCCGGTCACAAGGATCGCAGCTTCGGTCGACTGGTCGATGAATTCGGGAGCCTTGGCGTGGATCGGGGCGGTCTTGGCCGCGCCTACCGGACCGCGTTCGTCAATCGGCTCACCGATCACGTTCATGATGCGGCCCAGCGTCATCGGGCCAACCGGCACCGAGATCTGCGCGCCGGTATCGCGCACAGGGTTGCCGCGGGTCAAACCGTCGGTCGAGTCCATCGCGATGGTGCGCACGGTGTTTTCACCGAGATGCTGCGCAACTTCGAGAACAAGGCGGTTGCCGTTGTTGTCGGTTTCAAGCGCCGAGAGGATCGAAGGCAGTTCGCCGTCGAAGGTCACGTCGACGACGGCGCCGATGACCTGGCTAATCTTGCCAGTAGAGGTGAGCACGGTGGCCATGGTTGTTTCCTTGCCTTCTATGTCGTCGTTAGAGCGCTTCAGCGCCAGCGATGATTTCGATGAGTTCGGTGGTGATCGCGGCCTGACGGCTGCGGTTATATTGGATCGTCAGCTTCTGGATCAGTTCGCCGGCGTTGCGCGTGGCGTTGTCCATCGCGTTCATGGACGAGCCTTGTTCCGAAGCTTCGCGTTCGAGCAGCGCACCGAACACCTTGGTGGTGACATAGCGCGGCAGCAGCTCTTCGAGGATTTCTTCCTCGCTTGGCTCATACTCGACCACGGCACCGGCTTCGCTGGTAGCGGCAGGCGCAGGAACCGGGATCAACTGCGTAGTGACCGGATCTTGTGCCAACGCCGACTTGAACACCGGAGCGATCAGGTGGGCAACGTCGAACTTGCCGGCTTCGAACATGGCGATCACTTCGCGGGCGATGGCGCTGGCTTCATCGAAGCCGGGCGTGCGCACGGTGCTGGTGTCAAAGTTCTCGGCGATGGCATTGGGGTAATCGCGCTTGATTGGCGCGCGACCCTTCTTGCCGACAAGGTAGAAGGTGACTTCCTTGCCCGCAGCTTCAAGCGCACGGGCTTGAAGCTTGGCTTCCTTGACGATGTTCGAGTTCAGACCGCCGCACAGGCCCTTGTCAGTATTCACGACAACGAGCAGGTGACGCTTGTCTGATCCGGTTCCGCGCATCAGCAGCGGGCCATTGTCCTGACCTGCAACCTTCGATGCGAGGCTACCCATCACTTCGGCCAGACGGCTGGCATAAGGGCGCGCAGCTTCAGCCGCAGCCTGCGCCTTGCGCAGCTTTGCTGCCGCAACCATCTGCTTGGCCTTGGTGATCTTCTGGGTCGACTTGACCGAGTTGATGCGGCCCTTGAGTTCTTTAAGCGAGGCCATGATGGCTCCCTTGATCCGTCGTCCCCGACCCGAAGGCCGGGGAGACGATAACTCTACAAATTAGGCGAACTGCTTACCGAAAGCGGTCAGCGCCTCGACGACCTTGGCCTTGGTATCATTGCCCAAGTCCTTGGTGTCGCGGATTTCTGCCAGCAGATCGGCTTTCTGCGTGCGCAGGTAGCTGAGCAGTTCGGCTTCGTATTCGCCAACGCGGTTTACCGGGATGCTGTCGAGGTAGCCGTTGGTGCCAGCGAAGATCACCACGGTCTGCTCTTCAAAGCCCAATGGCGAGAACTGGGGCTGCTTGAGCAGCTCGGTCAGGCGCGAACCACGGTTGAGGAGCTTTTGCGTTGAAGCGTCAAGGTCCGAACCGAACTGGGCAAAGGCCGCCATTTCGCGGTACTGCGCCAGTTCCAGCTTGATCGAGCCGGCAACCTTCTTCATCGCCTTCGTCTGAGCCGCCGAACCAACGCGCGAAACCGAAAGGCCGACGTTGATGGCTGGACGGATGCCCTGATAGAACAGGCCGGTTTCGAGGAAGATCTGTCCGTCGGTGATCGAGATCACGTTGGTCGGAATGTAGGCCGAAACGTCGCCAGCCTGCGTTTCGATGATCGGCAGAGCGGTCAACGAACCACCACCAAGCGAATCGTTCATCTTTGCAGCGCGCTCAAGCAGGCGGCTGTGCAGATAGAACACGTCACCGGGATAAGCTTCGCGGCCCGGAGGACGACGCAGCAGCAAGGACATCTGGCGATAAGCCACAGCCTGCTTGGAAAGATCGTCATATACGATCACGGCATGCATGCCGTTGTCGCGGAAGAATTCGCCCATCGTCACGCCGGTGTATGGCGCGAGGTACTGGAGCGGAGCGGGTTCCGAAGCGGTAGCGGCCACGACGATGGAGTATTCCATCGCGCCGTTTTCTTCGAGCTGGCGCACGATCTGGGCAACCGTCGAACGCTTCTGGCCGATGGCAACATAGATGCAGTAAAGCTTCTTGTTTTCATCGGTGCCCGCGTTCGGGCCCTTCTGGTTGATGAAGGTGTCAATCGCGACGGCGGTCTTGCCGGTCTGACGGTCACCAATGATCAATTCGCGCTGGCCACGGCCAACCGGAACCAGAGCGTCAATGGCCTTGAGGCCGGTCTGCACAGGTTCGGAAACCGACTGGCGCGGGATGATGCCCGGGGCCTTGACTTCAACGCGCTTGCGCTCGGTGTACTCGATCGGGCCCTTGCCATCGATCGGATTGCCGAGGCCATCGACGACGCGGCCCAGCAGGCCCTTGCCGACAGGAACGTCAACGATGGTGCCGGTGCGCTTGACGACGTCACCTTCCTTGATCTCGGAGTCAGAACCGAAGATCACGACGCCGACGTTATCGGCTTCGAGGTTGAGGGCCATGCCCTTAACGCCGTTCGAGAATTCGACCATCTCGCCGGCCTGGACCTTGTCGAGACCGTGGATGCGGGCGATGCCGTCGCCGACCGACAGCACTGAGCCGACTTCCGAGACTTGGGCCTCGGTGCCGAAGCTGGCGATCTGGTCCTTGATGACCTTCGAGATTTCAGCGGCGCGGATTTCCATTATCAGCCTTTCGTAGAGCCTTGTGGCTTCAAGCCTTCATCGCCTGGGCGAGGGAATTGAGACGGGTGCGGATCGAACTGTCGATCATCTGGCTGCCGATTTTCACGACAAGTCCACCGAGAATATCGGGATCGACATTGGTCTTGAGTTTGATGTCCTTGCCTTCGCGGACCTTGAGCTTTTCCGTCAAAGCCGCAAGCTGGGCATCGTCGAGCGGGTGAGCGCTGGTGACTTCGGCAGTCGCCTCGCCGCGATGGGCAGCAGCAATCTGTGCGAAAGCGCGGATCACGTCCGGCAATGCCGAGAGGCGGCGGTTGCCAGCGAGAACGCCGAGAAAGTTTTTGGTCAGCGCCGAAAGGCCAAGCAGGCCAGCAACGCCATTAATCGCAGCCGCAGCAGCTGCACGGCTGACTTGCGGATTATGGATCAGACCGGTGAGGTCAGCCGATTCGCGCAGAGCAGCGCCGACGTTTTCCAAATCGCCTTCAACAGTGGCAACGAGGCCCTGTTCATTTGCCAGATCGAACAACGCCGAAGCGTAACGCCCTGACAAGCTGGCTGTAATGCCGCCGGAAATTTCCACGCGCCGAAGTTCCTTCATCCAAGGATAAGCCGATGCAGACCAATGCCGTGTGACGAACACCCGGTGGCCTGCTGACGGGGCGCGCCTAGCAACGTCAGGCGCTTATGACAAGATGCGACGTAAGGAGATGTGCATAGGTATGAGACGGTTTTTTGTTCCGGGCCACCTTATCGGGCGGGCTGGCAGGTGTAACGCATGCGTTCATTCGGTTCAGGCGGCAGCAAAGCCTTGATGGTTTGCTGATTTTCTCCAAAGCGCCGCGCGGCTTCTTCACCGGCACCACAAGCAGGTGCATTCAGCTTTGCGCGCGCGGCACGGGCCTTGGTCATCGCATCAAGGCTCAGCAAATATCTTTCTACGGTGTAAGTGCGGGTGGCCGGATCATAGGTGTTGAGCGAAATCGCGTCTTCGGTGTTAGGTACGAGGATTCGCGACCAGCCATCTTGCGCCAAGCCATACTGCGATTTTCCGTTTACGCAGCCGTCTTGGGTCCAATCGAGTGGCACATCGGTGATATCCGATACCGTGACGCGGCTGCGCTGGGGTTCAATCACGCAGATCATGGGGCCGGATTTGTTTGCACTTTGTGGCGTTTCCATACTGCCGCTGGCGATGGGGGCAGGCTGTTCTTGTTTGTCGCGTGCGCGTTCATCGATGGATGACAGGGACGGGCGCAAAAACCATGTTATCACCGCAGCCAAAAGCAGCGCCACGGCGCCGAAGATGTGTTTACGCTGGAATTTTCCGCGCCGGGCCGAGGCCTGCATCATAGCCCAACCGGCAGCACCGAGCGCGCCAACGAGCAGTAATACGGCAAGGGCAAGTCCGTTGTCTCGTTCCGAGAGGACTTCCATTTCCGCATCGTGGATGGCCTTGTCAGCCGCGCGTTGGCGTGATTCGGCCTTGGCTTGGGTTGCCGCTTCCATCCGCGCTTTATCGCCAATGGCCCGTTCCGCTTCCGCACGATCGAGATCGGCGATAGAGCGGCAAGGCAGGCCGCTGGTGCGTGCATCAACTTTCGCACGGAGCAGGAACGCGGATAGCTCACGCATGGAAATGGCAAAGTAGAACGCCGAATCCGTGCCATTATCGCTGATCGTGCCGAACGAGTTGACCCCCAGCACCCGGCCACAGTTATCCAGCAATGGCCCGCCCGAATTGCCGGACCCGAGCGGTGCGGTGTGCAAAAGCGTATCGAACGAGCGCGAGGAGCGTCCGCCAGACAGATAACCGCGCGTTTTAACGGCCTCTTGCGGCGTCACCAGATCACCCATCGACAGTCCTTGCGCCAGATCGACGTTGCCGGGATAGCCCACCGCATAGACCTCTGCGCCATCCTCGGGCACGCCGGGAAACAGCGTCAGCGGGGTCAGCGTACCGCCGCCTTCGATGCGCAGCAGCGCAAGATCGTTTGACGGTGAATAGGCTACAAGCCGCGCCGGATAGCCATTGCGGCCCTCTGCCGGAACAACGCCAGCGATCAGGCTGTCATCGCCGCGAAGCTGCTCTACGACATGGGCATTGGTCACGATCAGATTGGAAGTGACCGCAAAACCGGTGCCGTGGGTGATCAGATTGGCACGGTCGCCATCGCTTTGGATGATGACGACGCGCACGACGGAGCGGCTGGCGGCAGATATGTCGGCAGGATCGGCATGGGCAGCATTAGCACCCAGCAGCGACATCAGCAGCGACAGGCAAGCGGTTATTATTTTGGCGACACGCATTGCGCGCTTCTTGCGCTGTTTGCGTTTGATCGCAAGGTGCAGGATGCGATGATCATCCGGCTTGTGCAATCAAGTGGTGATTGGGACTGTTCGTGAAGGGAATGGGATGTGATCGCCGATGAAGAGGCATGGAGCGCCGTTCAGGCACGCGACCGCGCATTTGACGGGAGATTCGTCACGGGCGTCTTGAGCACGGGCATTTATTGCCGGCCGTCTTGCGCCGCCAAACATCCGGCGCGCGCGAATGTGCGGTTCTTTGCCGATGGCAGGGCGGCGCAGGCGGCGGGCTTGCGCGCCTGCTTGCGTTGTCTGCCCGATGATGTGGCGCGCGATGAGCAGGCGGTGCTTGGCGCGATTGCGGCGATCAAGGCTGTTGGCAAGGCGGGCGGCGGAGCAACGCTGGCGCAGCTTGCCGGGCTTAGTGGCTATTCGCCGTCGCATTTCCAGCGGGTGTTCGTGAAGCATACCGGCCTTTCCCCCGCAGCCTATGCCCGCGCATTGCAGCAGGAGCGGATGGCTGATGTATTGACGGGTGCAGGACGGGTGACAGATGCAGTTTACGATGCGGGCTTTTCAGGGCCATCGCGGTTCTATTCAGCAGCGCAGGAGAGGTTGGGTATGATGCCTTCGGTGTGGCGCGATGGTGGCAGGGATGTTGCGATTGCGTGGGCAGTGGTACCAACGACGCTGGGGCCGATGCTGGTTGCGGCAACCCAGCGTGGAGTGTGCCGTTTGTCCTTTAATGAGGAAGAAACAGCGCTGCGGTTGCGGTTTCCCCATGCGGATTTGCAGCAAGGCGGAGCTGATTTTCAGGCGCTACTCGTGCAAGTGGTTGCAGCGGTCGAAACGCCGGGCGATCATTCGCATATCCCGCTAGACGTTAAGGGCACCGCGTTTCAGGAGGCGGTGTGGCGGGCGCTGCGGAAAATCCCGCCGGGCGAAACGCGCTCCTATGCGCAAATCGCCGTAGACGTGGGCAAGCCCGGTGCGGTGCGCGCGACAGGTTCGGCCAATGGCGCAAACAATGTGGCGGTGCTGATTCCGTGCCACCGCGTGATCCGTTCGGACGGATCGCTGGGCGGTTATGCTTATGGGCTTGAGATCAAGCAGCGTTTGCTGGAAAAGGAGCGCGCAGCAAACGGGGAATGACGATGGATGAGCCGCAGACAAGACCGGGCCTTTTGCGGCGGATCATTGCCTTTCCGTTGACGCTGATGATTGTGGAATTTGTGCTGGTCGTGGCTGGCGCTTCGCTGGTGTCGTGGGGGCTCAGGGGCTTTGTGACGCAGGATGCGCCGGGCTATTTCCTTGGCGGGTTGGCGGTGGCTGTCGCAGCCATCGCGATCTACGTCGCCTGCCGCCATTGGATCGAGCGCGTTGCGAATGATGAAGTCCCGCTTTCGCTGCTCCCGCGTGAACTGCCGCTCGGCCTGTTGATCGGCGCGGGGCTGTTTACGCTGATGACGGGGATCGTCGCGCTGATGGGCGGGATTACGGTTGATCGCGTGAACGGTGTGGGCGCGCTCTGGGCGATGCTGGGCATGGCGGTTACGTCTGGCACTATCGAGGAAATCATGTTCCGTGGTATTTTGCTGCGCCACCTTGAGGCAATGCTGGGAACATGGGCGGCGCTTGCGATCACTTCGGCCTTGTTTGGCCTTGCCCATATCATGAACCCCGATTCCAGCCCGTTTGCGGCCTTCGCCATCGCGATGGAGGCGGGCATTCTGCTGGGCGCGGCCTATCTGTGGAAGCGGCGATTGTGGATTCCCATCGGCATTCATGCGGCGTGGAATTTTACGCAAGGCTGGGTATTCAGTGTGCCGGTATCGGGCGGAGCGGCGCCTGCCGGACTGCTGATTACATCGCGCAATGGCCCGGAATGGCTGACGGGCGGCGCTTTCGGGCTTGAGGCCAGCGTGGTGGCGATGCTCGTTGCAACAACGGCAGGGCTTATTCTGCTGGTGCGCGTGGCCAAGCAAGGCGGGATCAGGCCGCCGATGTGGGTAAAGCGTTAGCGCGCCCAGCCCGGTTTGGCAGGCTCCAGCGTTGCGAGAAACGCATCGGCGCTGGCGATGGTATCGGCGCGCTTGTCTTCGGCCATGCGCCGCCATGTGGCATAGGGTTGGGCGAGGCGGTGATAGCCTGCCAGTGCCTGTTCATTCCGCGCCAGAAAATGCCAGTATAAGGCATTGAAAGGGCAGGCATCTTCGCCCACTTTCTTCTTCACGTTATAAGCGCATTTGCTGCAATAATCGCTCATCCGGTCAATATAGGCGCCGCTTGCGGCATAGGGTTTTGAGGCGAGGCGGCCCTTGTCTGCGTGCAGCACCATGCCCGCCACGTTGGGCAGCTCTACCCATTCAAACGCATCGGCATAGACCGCCAGATACCAGTCCGCCACGTCCTGCGGCTTCAACCCCGCCAGCAGTGCAAAGTTGCCCAACACCATCAGGCGCTGGATGTGATGGGCATAGGCGTTTTCCTGCGTGGTGCGCACGCAATCGGACAGGCAGCGCATCTTGGTATCGCCGGTCCAATAGAAATCGGGCAGCGGGCGTGTGGCGGCAAGGCCGTTGGCATCGGCAAGTCCCGGCATCTCCAGCCAGTACATGCCCCGGATATATTCGCGCCAGCCGATGATCTGGCGAATGAAGCCTTCCACCGCCTCCAGCGGCGCACGGCCTTCGCGCCATTCGGTTTCGACACGGCGGCAAAGGTCCAGCGGATCGAGTAGGCCGATGTTGATCGCGGGCGAAAGCGCGGCGTGGAACAGGAAATCCTGTCCCGCCACCATCGCGTCCTGATACTTGCCGAATAGCGGAAGGCGCTCTTTCAGAAAGACATCGCGCGCGGTTTCAGCATCGGCGCGGGTGACGGGCCACGCGAACTTTTCGAGCGATCCGAAGTGTCCGGCAAAGCGTTGCTCGACGAGCGCAAACACCTCGCGGGTGATGGCGTCGGGTGTGAACGGCGGTAGTGCGGGCGGGGTGAGGCCCTTTTCCGGACCGCCGCGATTTTCGGAATCGTAATTCCATTTGCCGCCAACGGGTTTGTCTCCCTCCATCAGCAGGCCGGTTTTGCGGCGCATATCGCGATAGAAATACTCCATCCGCAATTCGCGCCTGCCCGCAGCCCATTCGTAAAAACTGGTGAGCGGGTTGATGAAGCGCGTGTCGGGCAGGATGCGCGAGCGCACGGGCAGGCGATCGCGCCATTCTTCCATCGCCTGTTTCACGCGCCATTCGCCCGGTTCAGTCACCTGCACGCCACGCGGGGCATGGCGTTCGATGGCGCGCAGGACTTCGCCGGTGAAGCTGCCGGTATTGGTGGGATCATCAAGCCGGACGTAATCGACCGTCCAGCCTGCGGCGCGCAGTTCTGCGGCGAAGTGGCGCATGGCCGAGAGGATCAGCGCGATCTTGGCCTTGTGGTGGCGCACATAGGTTGTTTCCTCGGCCACCTCCATCATCAGGATCACGGTGTCATCGGGTTTGCGATCCGCAAGGCTGGAGATAGCGGGCGAAAGCTGATCGCCAAGGATCGGGACGAGAATGGGGCCGGGCATGGTTGTGCAATGGCCGAGCAGCGGATTGGTTCAACCTGCCCCTTTAGACAAAGCTATAAGGATCAATGTCCACCGCCACGCGCACGCCGGGGGGAAAGCGCAATTGATCGAGCCATTCTCGGATCACGCGCTGCAATTCGGTGGAGCGCCGCGCGTTGATCAGCAGGCGATAGCGATAGCGGCCGCGCAGCAAGGATAGCGGAGCTGGGGCGGGGCCGAGGATCATCACATCGGCCAGATGTGGCGCGCTGCCGCCAATGCCGCGTGCTGCATCGCGCGCTTCGGCTTCGTCCTCGCTGCTGACGATGATCGCCGCCCAACGTCCGAACGGTGGTGCGCCGGCATCACGGCGGGCATCGGTTTCGGCGGCATAGAAGGCGTCGCGATCGCCGCTGGCCAAGGCTTCGATCACCGGCGCTTCGGGATGGCGTGTCTGGATCAGAACTTCGCCCGGCTTTTCACCACGCCCTGCACGTCCGGCCACTTGCGCCACCTGTTGATAGGTCCGCTCTGCCGCGCGCAGATCGCCGCCTTCAAGGCCCATGTCGGCATCAATCACGCCCACCAGCGTAAGTTCGGGGAAGTGATAGCCCTTCGTGACAAGCTGCGTGCCCACGATTACGTCAATCGCTTTGGCGCTGGCCATTTCGACAAATTCGGCGGCTTTGGCAGGGCTGGTCAGCGTGTCGGACGTGACCAGCGCCACGCGCGCTTCGGGCAGGATCGCGGCCACTTCGTCGGCAATCCGCTCAACCCCCGGGCCACAGGCAACGAGGCAATCGGGTTCGTGGCATTCGGGGCAGGCATCGGGCGTTGGCACTTCATGGCCGCAATGGTGGCAGGCCAAACGGCGCGACAAGCGATGTTCGACCAGCCAAGCCGAACAGTTCGGGCACTGGAAGCGATAGCCGCAAGTCCGGCACAGCGTCAGCGGGGCATAGCCGCGCCGGTTGAGGAATAGCAGTGATTGTTCGCCCTTTTCCAGCCGGTCCTTTAGCGCTTTGACCAAGGGCGGGGCGATCCAGTGTCCGCGTTCGGGCTGTTCGATGCGCAGATCGACCACTTGGATATCGGGCATGGTCGCCCCGCCAAAACGGCTGGGCAGGATCACGCGTTCATAGCGCCCGCTCTCGGCCATTTGCAGGCTTTCCAGCGCAGGCGTCGCGCTGGCGAGGATCACCGGCACGCTTTCAAAGCGGGCGCGCATCACGGCAACGTCGCGGGCATTATAGCGCACGCCATCGTCCTGCTTGAACGAGACTTCATGCGCTTCATCGACGATGATCAGGCCAAGGTTGGCAAAGGGCAGGAACAGCGCAGAGCGCGCGCCGACGATCACTTGCGCGCTGCCCATCGCTACGGCCCGCCACGCGCGGCGGCGTTCAGAGGATTTGAGCGAGGAGTGCCAGGTGACGGGCGTCACGCCAAAGCGCGCCTCGAAGCGTTTGAGGAACGTCTCGGTCAGCGCGATTTCGGGGAGGAGGACGAGCACTTGCCGCCCGTCTTCCATCGCAGCGGCCACGGCTTCGAAATAGGTCTCGGTCTTGCCCGATCCGGTTACGCCATCGAGCAGATAGGGCTGGAATTCATGCGCGTGGACCGAGGCCACGAATCTGGCGGCCACTTGCGTCTGGTCGTCCGACAAGTCCGGCACGCCAAACGCAGGATCGGCAGGGGGGTACGGCCTGTCCGAATCAACCACGACCGCCTCAAGCAGCCCTGCATTGACCATGCCGCGCAGAACGGCATCGGATACGCCCGCGATTTCGGCCAGTTCGCGGATCGTGGCTTGCTGGCCATCCAATGCTTCAATCGCTTTGGCGCGCTGCGGGGTCAACCGGCCCGGTTCTGTGTCGGTCAGCCGGTATTCGGTCACCGTGCTGCCACCGCGAAGCGCGCCGTTGCTCGATAGCGCCATGCGCGCGACCGAGGCGAGCGAGGCGAGGTAATAGTCTGCGGTCCATTCGATCAGACGGCGCAAAGGGGCGGGCAGGGGCGGCACCGGCAGCACCGAAAGCAGCGGGCGCAGCTTGTTGGCGGGTATTTCGGCCCCCGGCAGCCGACCGGCATCCCACACCACCGCGATGATCTGCCGTGGCCCCAGCGGTGCCACCACAACGCTTCCCGCCTCGACCACCATGCCTTCGGGCACGCGATAATCGAGCGGACCCAGCGCAGAATTGAAGACAAGGCATCGGACGCGGTTCATATTAGGGGTTCTATATGGGGCCGCGATGCGGTGGGCAAAGCCCGCTGTGCACGCAACAGAGGAGAAAACGATGTCGCAGCTTTCGTTATCGCACAATCGCCGGTCCGTGCTGGGCGGAATTTCATCAGTTGCCCTGCTATCCTTGGCCGGTTGCGCGACATTGCCCGCGTTCAGCCTTGAAGAGGTGATACGCCGCTTGCTGTTCCTTTCAACAGACCGCGCCTTTGCCAGCCTTTTGCGGCCCGGCGGTTTCTGGGACAATCAGGTGGCGCGGCTGGCCTTGCCCGAGGTGATCGGCAATCGCGGCGGGATTGTCCAGCGCATCCTGACCGGCCCGATCTTCCGCGAGCGGTTGCAGCGCGCGTTCAACGACATGGCCTATGACGCGGCAGAGCGCGCGGCGCCTGCGGTTACCGATGCGGTGCGCACAATCGGCATCCGCAATGCTTTGGCGCTTGTGCGCAGCAGCGATCCGATGGCGGCAACCAGTTTCTTGCATCAGGAAATGGGGGCGAGCCTTGTGGAGATCATGGTGCCTGAATTCGGCGATGCCTTGCGCGTTAGCCGCGAGCCGCTGGTGAGCGAGGTTCTGTCCGCATTGACCGGCGTGGATGTTGGCGGAATCGCCAATTCGCTGGCGTTTGAGGCGGATAACGCCATCTTCCGCGCGATTGGCCGCGAAGAAGCCGCGATCCGCGCCGATCCGCGTTCCACCAACGATCCGGTCCTGATGGGCGCGTTTGGCATCAAGTGATGGACTGACAGCGCGCCTTCTCTTGCCTATAGGCGGGGGGAATCATGCTCCCCGCCTCGGAAGGTTTGCCCCATGAAGTTCTTTGTCGATACCGCTGACACCGCCGAAATCGCAGACCTTGCCGCCACTGGCCTGCTTGATGGTGTTACCACCAACCCCACGCTGATCGCCAAGGCGGGCAAAGACTTCATCGAAGTGACGCGCGAAATCTGCGCGCTGGTCGATGGCCCGGTTTCTGCCGAAGTCGTTGCGCTGGATCACGCCACGATGATGCGTGAAGCCGAAGTGCTGCGCAAAATCGCTGACAACGTGTGCATCAAGGTGCCGCTGACGATTGATGGCCTGAAGACCTGCAAGGCGTTGACCAGCGAAGGCACGCAAGTGAACGTGACGCTTTGCTTCTCGGCCAATCAGGCGCTGCTGGCGGCCAAGGCTGGCGCCACGTTCATCTCGCCGTTCGTCGGCCGTCATGATGACAACGGCTTTGATGGCATGGACCTGATCCGCGATATCCGCCTGATCTATGATAATTATGCGTTCGAAACGCAGATCCTTGTTGCCTCGATCCGCCACGGCATGCACGTGCTGGAAAGCGCACGGATTGGTGCCGATGTGATCACCGCGCCGCCCGCCGTGATCAAGGGCCTGTTCAAACATGTCCTTACGGACAAGGGTATCGAAGGGTTCCTTGCCGATTGGGCAAAGACCGGCCAAAGCATCGTCTGATAGCAACACCTGAATACGACATCTGGCAACGGGCACCCCATTTTGGCTGACGAATCTCCTCTAGACCGTTTCCGCTCGGTGCTGACCGGCACTGCCCGCGCCATCTCGCTCGACCCCGAGGTTGAGGTGGCGTGGACAGCGGATGCGCCGGTCCAGTCGGGAAGCTCGATGCGCGTGCCCATGCCGGGGCGCGCTTTGCCAGCCGATCAGGTGGCGCAGGCGCGCGGCCATGCCGATTCGATGGCGCTGCGGTTGCGGCATCACAATGCCGCGCTGCATGGCCGCCATGCGCCGACCGAAGCGCTGGCGCGCGCGTGTTATGACGCTGTGGAGCAGGTGCGCTATGAAGCGCTGGGTGCCAATTCCTTTGCGGGCATGCGTGGCAATCTGGATGCTGCGCTGGCCATGCGCATGGCATCAGACCCGATTGCCCGCGCCACCAAGCCCGAAGAAGTGCCTTTGCCATCAGCCTTGGCGCTGCTGTTGCGCGAAAAGTTGACGGGGCAAAGTGCGCCTGCCAGCACCGATGTCGGCATGGCGATGGTGCGTAGTTGGATCGAAAGCAAGGCGAGCGACGATTTCGAAAGTCTTGCCCAATCGCTCGAAGACCAGCGCGCGTTCCAGCAATTGACGCTCGACATGCTCCAGCATCTCGATCTCACCCAGTCGCCTGCCGAGCAGAACGAGGAAACCGAGGAAGACGAGGGCGAGGAGCAGGATGACGAGGGCGAAGAACAGCCCGATTCCTCCGACGAGCAGCAGCAAGAACCCTCCGAAGTCGCAGGCGATACCAGCGAGGGTGACGAGGATTCGGAATCCGAGCAGGAGATCGAGCAGAGCGACGATGCTGCCGATGCTGATATGGCCGATGATGGCGAGGAAGGCATGTTGCCCACCCGCCCGAACCGGCCATGGACCGATTTGCCCGAAAACTTTGACTACAAATCTTACACCACCCAGTTCGACGAAGTGATTGCCGCCACCGATCTGTGTGACGAGGAAGAGCTTACGCGGTTGCGCGCTTACCTCGATATGCAGCTCAAGGGCTTGCAGGGCGTGGTCACGCGGCTGGCCAACCGGTTGCAGCGCCGCTTGATGGCGCAGCAGAACCGGTCATGGGATTTCGATCAGGAAGAAGGCTTGCTTGATGCCGCGCGGCTGGCCCGCGTGGTGATCTCGCCCGGCCATTCGCTGTCGTACAAGATTGAACGCGACGTGGAGTTCAAGGACACCATCGTCACGCTGCTGATCGACAATTCGGGTTCGATGCGCGGACGTCCGATCTCTATCGCGGCGATCAGCGCCGATATCCTTGCGCGCACGCTGGAGCGCTGCGGGGTGAAAACCGAAGTTCTGGGCTTTACCACCCGCGCGTGGAAGGGCGGGCAAAGCCGCGAGGCGTGGTTGACCGGCGGCAAGCCTGCACAACCGGGCCGTCTCAACGACTTGCGCCACATTGTTTACAAAAAGGCTGATGAGCCTTGGCGGCGTGCGCGCAAGAACCTTGGCCTGATGATGCGCGAAGGGTTGCTGAAGGAAAACATCGACGGCGAGGCGCTGCTCTGGGCGCATAGCCGCCTACTGGCGCGGCCTGAAGACCGCCGCATCCTGATGGTGATTTCCGATGGCGCGCCGGTCGATGATTCCACCCTGTCGGTCAACAATGCAGGCTATCTTGAGCAGCATTTGCGCAAGGTGATCGAATGGATCGAAAAGCAATCGCCGGTCCAGCTCGTTGCTATCGGCATCGGCCATGACGTGACCCGCTATTACCGCCGCGCCGTGACGATCATGGACGCCGAACAGCTTGGCGGCACAATCATCGAGCAATTGGCCGATCTGTTCGAAGACGAGTGACTTGACCTGCTCCATCCCCCCACTTAACTAAAGTTAATATTTCTGGTGGGTGGTCTTGAGAAAATTCGGTTTCGCCGGAGCTGTTGCCTTGGGCACCACAGCGGCCAATGCTTTGGCAAACGATCAGTCCGCGGTGGTGCCAGTGCCCGCCGTTGCTGGTGCTGCGCCACAGGCAAATGATGCGCCCGAGCTGGTGGTGCCAGCTCTCACCCCGCTCGTTATTCGCTTGGAAGCCGATCTTGGCAGCCGCTTGAACAAGACGGGTGACCGTTTTCCTTTATCCCTCGCCGAACCCGTGTTGATCGCGGGTGTCACCGTGCTTCCGGCAGGTCTTTTGGGCGAGGGTGAAGTCGTCCACGCCAAGAAATCGGGCGGAAGCGGCGCGGGCGGAGAACTGGTCGTCGCCGCCAGATGGCTCGAAGTTGGCGGCAAGCGGCTCAAGTTGCGTTCGCTCCGGCTGAATGTTGCCGGAAAAGATGCGATCCAGAAAATCGACAGTCTCAATGCAGCATCGGCAGCTTCGCCAGTGCCGCTGGGCCTGCTCGGCTTCTTCATCAAAGGCAAGAATGCCGTTCACGCCAAAGGGGATCTGGCCGAGGCCAAAACCGCCGAGGCGTTTTCTATCACCAACCCTGAATTTGGCGGCGATAGTGCAAAGACCGCCAGACAAGTGCAACAAGAGGACCTGAAATGAAACTCAAGACATTCAAAAAAATCATGCCTTTGGCCGCTTTGTCGCTGCTGTACGCAGCGCCTGTATCTGCGGCGTCGGATGCGCCCGTCGTGATTCCGGCACCGCCCGCAGGCAAAGGCCAGATCGTGTTTTATCGCACCGGCACGATCATGGGCGCCGCCATGGGCTGCGCCGTGAATGAAGGCGGGCAGAAGATCAGTTCATTGGGCGCTGGCCGCTACTTCGTTCTGGTGACCGAACCCGGCCGCCACGAATACACCGTCAAGAGCGAAGCCAAGGACATGCTCGCGCTTGAAGTGGAATCGGGCGAAACCCAGTACGCGATGTGCAAGATCAAGATGGGCATCATGGCCGGACGCCCCGATCTGCGCCCTTCAACCGAAGCCGAGTTCCGTAAGGCGGGCACTGACCGGTTGGTGGATGCCGATGACATGGGTCCAGCCCCCGGTGCGATTCGTCCCGATCAGATGGCAGCGGCTATTGCTGCTGGTTCAGCGCCTGCGCCTGCCCCTGCTCCTGCTCCTGAAGCGGCACCAGCAGCGCCTGCGCCTGAGGCAGCAGCAGCGCCAGCCACGAACTGAACCTCCAAGCTCATTGCCGGGTTGACCGCACGCAGTTAAGTGGGCAGTTAACCCGGCATGAGCAACATGACCGTCAGCGAAGCCGTCCTTTCCCGCCGTTCTATCCGGGTGTTCAAGCCCGATGTTGTCCCGTTCGAGGTGCTGCACCGCGTGATGGACAAAGCCCGTTGGTCGCCTTCGGGCTGCAATTTCCAGCCTTGGGAAGCCACGATCATCTCGGGCGAACCTTTGGCGCAATTGCAGGCCAAGATGCTGGTTTCGCCGATGCAGGACCCGATTGAATACTCGTGGTCCGATCCCGAAGTGATCCCCGAATGCAAAGCGCGCCTGCAACAGGTAGGGGCATCAATGTATCAGGCAATGGGCATTGGCCGGTCTGATGCCGAAGCGCGCGACGATTTTGTGCGCAACAATGTGATGTCATTCGGCGCACCTGCCGTGCTGCTCTGTTATTTTGACCGGCGCATGGGCCCGCCACAATGGTCGGACGTGGGCATGTGGTTGCAAACTGTCATGCTGCTGCTGCGCGAAGAGGGGCTTGATTCCTGCCCGCAGGAATTTCTCTCGATGCATGCAAGGCTGATCAAGGAGTTCCTTGGCGTTTCGGATGAAAGCCACATTTTCTTCTGCGGCATTGCCATTGGCTACCGGGTTGATGACACGGCGGTAAACCAGTTCGAACGCCAGCGCGAACCGGTTGAGGGCAACGTCCGCTTCCTTGGCTTCTAAAGCGATGGGCCTCACCGTTTCAGAGGCTGTTGCCAGCCGCCGGTCGGTCCGCGATTTTCTGCCCGATCCGGTTCCTTTGGCAGTGCTGGAGCGGGTGCTGGAAAAAGCGCAGCGCGCGCCATCGGGCGGCAATGTGCAGCCGTGGAACGCGCGTGTGCTGACAGGTGAGCCACTGGCGCGGCTTTTCGCGGGCATAGCAGAGGTGCTCCCGCAAGGGCGCGCGGCCCACGCACCCGAATATCCGGTCTATCCGCCAGAGCTTGATGGCGTTTATGAAGCCCGCCGCTTTGGTGTGGGCGAGGCGATGTATGAAGCGCTGGGTGTAACGCGCGATGACAAGCGCGGGCGGTTGGCGCAGTATTTCAACAACTTCCGTGGCTTTGGCGCGCCTGTTTTGATGCTGGTGCATACACCGCGCTATATGGGTGCGCCGCAGTGGGCCGATATCGGCATGTGGCTGCAAACGGTCATGCTCTTGCTGCGCGAAGAGGGGCTGGATTCCTGCGCGCAGGAATCATGGGCGGCCTTCCAGCAACAGGTGCGCAGCCACACAGCCATTCCCGATGATCACATCTTCTATTGCGGCCTTGCCATCGGCAAACGCGATCCACAGGCGGCGATCAATACGTTTCAAGTTTCCCGCGCACCACTGGATGAAGTGATTGCCTTTGAAGGCTTTTGAGTAAAGCCGGGTTTCTCATAGGGACGACTGTGCGCAGGACATTGGCAGCGGCGATCAAATGCGCTTATGCTGTGTCCAACGTCATAAAAGCTATCGGGCATCGCAAGTACTATTGATCGCAAAGCCGGGGCAGGTGCCTTGGCCTTGGGAATGCCTGTGCGATGCCACCTGGCAACTCACCGGCAGAGATGTTTGATGTTCGGGGGGTGACAATATGCCGGATAGAGGTGCTGTGAAAAACAGTCCGGGCGAGATCAGCAAGACGGCTCGCCGCAGCCTCAAGCAATTGGGTTGGCAGCGGATCACGGTGGCGGTTCTCCTGCTCGGCTTGGCATTGCATATTGCCTTCAGTTCGTGGCGCTTGCCTTTGCTGCACGATGCCGAAGCTGCCTTCTATGATATTCGCGCCGTAAACTTTGCGCCACGCAGCGATACCGACAAACGCGTGACGCTGGTGGTTTATACCGCCGACACCAACCGCGCGACGGGGCAGATTTCGCCGGTTGACCGCACGATTCTGGCCAAGGCGCTGACGCAGATTGACCAGTTGGGGGCAAAAGGCATCGGCATCGACGTTCTGTTTGATAGCCCGCAAGACGATGACGTGGAATTACGCGCCGCGTTGAAAGCCATGCGCACGCCGGTGCATCTGGCCTTTGCCGATAACCGCACCAATCCTGAAGCCATCACCTATGAACAAGAGCAGGATTTGCGCGCCTTTATGGACAGCGTGAAGACCGATGTGGTCAAACCCACTTCGATCCTGCTGGAAACTGACGCCGACGGTGTCGCGCGCTATTGGCCCAAGCAATATGCAGGCTTGCCGCCGCTGCTGTCATTGGCATTAACCAAAGACGGACCCGATGCCGATGCGCGATTTGCCCGCTATACCGGGCCGATCCGCTATCGCGTGCCCACGGCCATTGATCGCCCGGTTTTTGACAAGATACCTATCGATCTTCTGGCTGATCCCGAAACCGCGCCGCTGGTGGCCGAAGCCATCAAGGGCCGTTATATTCTGATCGGCGGCGATTTTTCAGACTTTGACCAATTCGATACGCCGTTCACCCGCACCGGCAATCCGGTAACGGGTGAAACGCGGATGATCGGCGTTGAAGTCCACGCCTCGATGCTCGCGCAATTGCTCGACAAGGCGTGGAAAGCGCCGCCTGCGCTGTGGATCAAGGTTTTGGCTGCGATTGTGGCCGTTGGCTTGGGCGTAATCACTGCACTGGTGCAGGCGCGCACTTGGGTGCAGGCGCTGGCCGTGATCGCACAATTTGCCTTGTTCCTCATCGTGCCATTTCTGGTTGAGAGGGCGGGCTATGATACGCTTAACCTTCCGGCAACTGGCTGGATTGTCGGCTGGTTGATTGCCTTTACCGCGGTCAGCTCCAGCGTTCGCGCGGTCAATGCGGCGCAGCGCGAATTTGCACAAGGGGCGCTGGGCAAATATCTGCCACGCTCGGTCGCCAACGAAATCATGCGCAATCCCGAACGGCTTTTGCTGCACGGTGAAAAGCGCGAAATCTTCTGCCTGTTCAGCGATCTGGAAGGCTTTACCAAACTGACTCACGCGGTTGAGCCGGAAATGATCGCGCGGCTGCTTAACGATTATCTGGACCGGTTGAGTGCGGTCGTGCTGGAATATGGCGGCACGCTCGACAAATTCGTGGGCGATGCGGTGGTGGCATTCTGGGGCGCGCCGATTGCCTATCCCGATGATGGCGAGCGTGCGGTGAAGGCCGCCTATGCGATGTATCTGGCGGGCGAGGAATTCCGCAAAGCCGCGCCTGCAGGCGTGCCCAAGATCGGCCGCACCCGCGTTGGCGTTCACTATGGCGATGCGGTGGTGGGCAACTTTGGTGGCGAAGGGCGCATTCAATATACCGCGCTGGGCGATGCAATGAACACTGCCGCGCGGCTGGAAGGCGCGAACAAACCGCTTGATACCAAAGTGCTGGTCAGCCGCGAGGCGGCAGAGCGGTCTGGCCTTGATTGGTTCCGCCCGATGGGCGCTGTCACGCTGCGCGGGCGCAACACCCCGGTCGAGATTTTCGAGCCGGTGCCGGACATGCCCGAAGACGAGCGCCAATTGGCCAAAGACCTCGTCAGCGCCCATTCAGCCGGTGAAGTGGATCGTGTGCAGACACTCACAGCAACAATTGGCGAATCAGTTATCAATGATGATGCGATGATCAATTTGATCGAAAGATTGCGCAATACGCACAAGGGAGAAAGTTATGTTCTTGGTTGATGCACCCATCATGCGCGAACAGGCACGCAAGGCCGTTCTGGCTGGTGCTGCGGCCATCGTCGGCTTGATGCTGGCAGGCTCGGCTGCTGCGCAATCGGTCGTCGTGCGCTCGACCGGCCCTTCGGCAGCGACCTATCCGCAAGGCAAAAAGCTCCCGGCAAATGCCTCGGTGGCTTTGCGTGCGGGTGATCACGTTACCGTGCTCGACAAGTCGGGCACCCGCGTGCTGTCCGGCCCGGGCACTTTTGCGCTGAATGGTGCGGTCAACCGCGATGCGGCGGGCGGCACGGCGCTTGCGGCGATGATGACGCGCGGCGGCGGTGCCCGCACCCGCACCGGAGCGGTGCGCGGAGCCACTGCGGCTCCTGTTGTAACTGCGCCCACTGGTCCTGAAAACGTGTGGCACATCGATGTGAGCAAGGGCGGCACTTATTGCGTTGCCGATCCTGCAACGCTGGTGCTGTGGCGTCCTGCCAAGACCGAGGAAGGCACCGGCAAGCTGCTCTCGCAGGATGGCAGCACGGCCGATGTTATCTGGCGGGCAGGCAGCGCACTGAAAGTCTGGCCTTCGGCCACGGTCCCTGTGGTTGACGGACAAAGCTATAGCTTCAGCAATGCCGTGGGCGCGCCGGTGAAAATCCGCACCATGCTGCTGGCCAGCGTGCCGGAAGATGAGATCGAAGTCGCCGCCGCCATGGCCGAAAAGGGTTGCACCGCGCAGCTCGATCTGCTCGCAGGCCTCGCCGCTTCCACACCGGCGGGGGGCTGAGCGCATGAACCGGACAACGGGGCGCGGCTTGGTGACGGCATTGGCGCTGACGCTGTGCCTTGCGGTTTCGGGGCAGGCGCTGGCCCAGGCGGTGGTCGTCCGCTCAACCGGCCCGTCGGCGGTGAATTACCCCAAGGGCAAGCGTTTGGGAGCGACCGAGCAGGTTGCGCTGAAAGCGGGTGATATCGTCACCGTGCTCGACAAGGCGGGTACGCGGGTACTGCGTGGTGCGGGTACGTTCTCGCTGACAGTTTCCGCCAATCGTGAGCGCGGCGGCGCAGCCTTGCTCGCCCGCTCGCTCAGCAATCCGGCTTCGGTGCGGGCAGGGGCCGTGCGCGGCGCTGGTGATACGTCTGGCGATACCGTCCTGCCGGTCAGCATCTGGCTCGCGGATACGGATCAGGGCGGCACCGTTTGCGTGCCGCGCGGCAGCGACCTTTATCTGTGGCGCAAGGACAGCGCCAGTCGCAGTTTTTCATGGCTGACCGAGGCTGCCGGCGGCGAGATGGTGCGGATGCAGTGGCCGCCCAAGACGGTCGGCATCGCCTGGCCCAAAACCGTGCTCGCCCCGCAAGAGGCGCGCACCTACCGCATCTATGATGAAACCACGCCCGACAAGGCGACGGAATTCCGGATCGTGATGATCGAACCTGAAGCCGTGCCAGCCGATGCGGCATCGCTTGGCACGCTGCTTCTGGACAATGGCTGCAAGGCGCAATTCGATTGGCTGGCGGCTTCGCTGGAAGAGGATGAAGCGGCGACCGCACCTGCCGCGCCATAATTGGCACAACCGAAGTTCTTGACCAAGCGCGCAAGGGCGGGGCAATGGCAGGCCTATGTCTGATGCATCCGTCCCCGCCGCCGCACCCTTGCGCCTGTTCAACAGCCTGACGCGCCAGTTGGAGCCGTTCCAGCCGGTCCATGCAGGCGAAGCGCGCGTCTATTCCTGCGGGCCGACGGTCTATAACTATCCCCACATCGGCAACATGCGCGCCTATGTCTTTGCCGATGTGCTGGGGCGCACGCTGTCATTCAAGGGGTACAAGCTGACTCACGTCATCAACATCACCGATGTCGGCCATCTGACCGATGATGCGGACGATGGCGAAGACAAGATGGAAAAGATGGCGCGGGCAGAGGCACGTTCCATCTGGGACATCGCCGAGCATTACAAGCAGGCCTACTGGTCCGACGTCCGCGCGCTCAACATCCGCCAGCCTGCACAATGGACCGTGGCGACTGACTACGTCCCGCAAATGATCGCATTTGCCCAGACCATCGCCGAAAAGCACTGCTACGAACTCGATAGCGGCCTCTATTTCGACGTCTCCTCCGTCGCAGACTATGGCCGTTTGGCCCGCGCGCAGACCGACGACGGCGAAGGACGGATCGAAGCGGTCGAGGGCAAGCGCAATGCCGCCGACTTCGCGATCTGGCGCAAAACGCCTGCGGGCGAAAAGCGCCAGATGGAATGGGATTCGCCATGGGGCAAGGGCGCTCCGGGCTGGCATCTGGAATGCTCGGTCATGTCGGGCGAAGTGTTGGGCTTCCCGTTCGATATCCACACCGGCGGCATTGATCACCGCGAGATCCACCACCCCAACGAGATCGCCCAGAATCAGGCCTTTTGCTGCACCAATGGTTTAGACTTGCCCGCAAATTCTGGCGCCAAGATATGGATGCACAACAATTTTCTGGTCGAACGCTCGGGCAAGATGAGCAAATCGTCGGGCGAATTCCTGCGCCTGCAATTGCTGATCGACAAAGGCTATCACCCGCTGGCCTATCGCATGATGTGCCTGCAAGCGCACTATCGGTCCGAGCTGGAGTTTTCGTGGGAGGGGCTGGGGGCAGCGCTGACGCGGTTGAAGCGGATGTTGATGGCTCTTCGTAAATTAGACAATGCCAGCGATCCAGAAATTAACACAAGTAAAGGCCTGGCTGGATTGCTCGAAAAATTTCAAGTCGCCGTATCTGATGATCTGAATACACCGTTGGCTTTGACATTCATGGAAGAAGCCCTGTTTTACAAGCTCGCGCAACCCGGCGAAAAGTTGAATGTTGTCAACCTCATGGACCAAGTTCTTGGATTAGACCTTTATATGATCGAACGGACGGACCTGCGCATCCGCCCCAAGGCCGCGACCATCACTGAAGCCGAAATCGAAGCTACCCTCATCGCCCGCAAGGAAGCGCGTGCTGCCAAGGACTTCGCCCGCTCCGACGCGCTGCGCGATGAGCTCGCAGCACAGGGTGTCGACGTGATGGACGGTGATCCGCTCGGCTGGGAATGGAAGCTGGCCTAACTCAGCACTTTAGGTAGCGTGTGTATCAAGTTGCGTATGAAGTGTGATATTGGCAGCATCGCAAAGATGGCAGGTTGGCTATGACATACTTCTACGCGGTCGTTCACAAGCAGGAAGGCAGCGCCTTTGGCGTTCACTTCCCTGATATTCCGGGCTGCTTTTCCGCAGCGGACGAGGTTGAACAATTGCTGCCCAATGCCTGCGAGGCGCTGGAACTGTGGTTCGAAGATGCCGATGAAAGTATCGCGCCCAGCAGTCTGGAGGACGTGCGCAAGGTGGCCGAAGCCGATCTGGCCGAGGGTGCCTTCCTTGTTGCCGTGCCGCACATCCGTCGCACCGGACGGCAGGTTCGCGCCAATATCTCGCTTGATCGCGGAATGCTCGAAGCGATTGATCGCGCCGCCTCCGAACGCAATCTCACCCGCAGCGCCTTTTTGGCCGATGCGGCGCGCAACGAAATAGAGCATCGTCGGCTATGAAAACCACCCTCGTAATGAACGCCATGGCCGCGCCTTTGGTGCAAAGCCACCTGCCGGATTGGGTCGAACCGCGTTTTTTTAACACGACGGAAGAACTGCTCGACCTCGCTCCGCATGCAGAGATCGGCTGGTTCGATCTGTACCAACCCGGCAAGATGGCGGAAGCCATCGGCAAGGCGACGAAGCTCAAATGGCTGAATTCGGTCTATGCCGGCGTTGATTTCTTCCCACTTGATCTGCTGCGCGAACGGGGCGTGGTGCTGACCAACGGGGTGGGCATCAACGCGATCACCATCGCCGAATATGTCGTCATGGCCATGCTGACCGTGGCCAAAGGCTATCGCGAGGTTGTGCGCGCGCAGGACCGGCATGAGTGGCTGATGGATTCGCCGGGCAAAGTCGAACTCAGCGGCAGCCGCGCGCTGATCCTTGGCTACGGCGCTATTGGCCAGCTTGTTGAAAAGCGTCTGGCAGGGTTCGATGTCGAAGTTGTCAAAGTGCGCCGGTCTGGCGGTGAGGGCACGCTGACGCCTGATCAATGGCGTGAACAGCTCGGTACGTTCGATTGGGTGATATTGTCGGTTCCCGCAACACCGGAAACCGATCACATGATCGGCGCGGCAGAGCTGGCTGCCATGAAGCCAGAGGCCACGCTTATCAACATCGCGCGCGGATCGGTGATCGATCAGGATGCGTTGATAAAGGCGCTTCAGGCCGGACGTCCGGGACAGGCGTTCCTTGATGTCACGACGCCAGAACCGCTGCCTGCCGATCATCCACTATGGTCCTTGCCCAATGCACACGTGTCCATGCACCTATCGGGCCGCGCGCAAACCAAGATGTTCCAGCGCTCTGTCACGCGCTTCCTTGAAAACCTTGGCCGGTTCCATCGCGGCGATCGGTTGGAGCCGCAAGTTGACCTTTCTTTGGGCTATTGAAGGCACAGCCGGGTCTAAGGCGGGGTGACACCGCCCGCATGGTTTGTTAGGCCCTGTACCAAGGGGCAGGTGCGGGGTCGTTAACGGCCCGCATTCGGCGGTATGTCTCTGGGGTCGCATCCGAACTGGGGGAAGGGGACGCCGCTTTGTGTGTGTCTCTTTAGCACATGGAGCGACCGAGCAATGTCCGAAGGTATTGGCAAAAAAGCATCAGACCTGTTCATCGAATGCCTTGAGGAAGAGGGCTGCGAATACATCTTCGGCGTTCCGGGCGAAGAGAATCTCGATTTCCTCGATTCGCTCTCGCGCTCAACCAAGATCAAGCTGATCCTCACGCGGCACGAACAGGGCGCAGGGTTCATGGCGGCAACGTATGGCCGTCACACCGGCAAGACCGGCGTTTGCATCGCCACATTGGGTCCGGGTGCCACCAATTTCGTGACAGCGGCTGCCTATGCCACGCTGGGCGGTATGCCGATGCTGATGATCACCGGCCAGAAGCCGATCAAGAAATCAAAGCAGGGGCGTTTCCAGATTCTCGATGTCGTCTCGATGATGGCACCGATCACCAAATTCACGCACCAGATGCAGTCGTCAGACAACATCCCCAGCCGCGTGCGCGAAGCCTATCGCTTGGCCGAGGAAGAAAAGCCCGGCGCAACGCACATCGAACTGCCTGAAGACATTGCCGATGAACACACCGATACACGGCCGCTGAAGCGCAGCCTCGTGCGTCGCCCCAATGCCGATGCCAAGTCTGTAGCGCAGGCGGTGCAGGCGCTGCAATCGGCAAAGGCTCCGGTGCTGGTGATCGGCGCAGGCGCAAACCGCAAGATGACCGGTAAGATGCTCGCCGAATTCGTTGAGAAGACGGGAATTCCCTTCCTCACCACCCAGCTTGGCAAAGGTGTGATCGATGAACGCCACCCCAAGTTCCTTGGCTGCGCGGCGCTGTCCGCCGGAGACTTCGTCCACCGCGCGGTGGAAGATGCCGATCTCATCATCAATGTCGGCCATGATGTGATCGAAAAGCCGCCGTTCTTTATGCGGGAAGGCGGAACTCCGGTTATCCATGTTTCGACCAAGACCGCCGAGGTTGATCCGGTGTACTTCCCCAGCATCGAAGTGATCGGCGATATCGCCAACGCGATTTGGCAAATGAAGGAAGCGATCGAGCCCAATCCGGCATGGAATTTTGACCACATGTTGGCCTATCGCGCGGCTGAAGTTGCGCACACTGCGCCGCTTGCCGCCGACACGCGGTTCCCGATCTTTCCGCCGCACTTGGTGAGCCAGGTCCGCGATGCTTTACCCGAAGATGCGATTATTTGTTTGGACAACGGCGTTTACAAGATCTGGTTCGCGCGCGGATATACCGCCTATCAGCCCAACACCGTGCTGCTCGATAATGCACTGGCCACCATGGGCGCAGGGCTGCCGTCGGCGATGATGAGCGCGATGGTCTATCCGGATCGCAAAGTCATGGCGATTTGCGGCGATGGCGGTTTCATGATGAACAGCCAGGAAATGGAAACCGCAGTTCGTTTGGGTCTGAACCTTACCGTGCTGATCCTGAATGACAATTCCTATGGCATGATCCGCTGGAAGCAGGCCAACATGGGCTTTGAAGATTTCGGGCTGACGTATGGCAACCCCGATTTCGTTAAATATGCCGAAAGCTATGGCGCCAACGGCTATCGCGTGGAAAGTGCCGTGCACCTCAAGGAATTGCTCGATCACTGCAACTTCACGCCGGGTGTCCATCTGATCGAATGCCCGGTCGACTATTCGGAGAACGACCAGATCTTGAACAAGGATATCAAAGAGCTGTCACAAGCGCTTTAGGCATAACCTTCGTCATTGCGAGGAGCGCAGCGACAAACAATCCAGAGTCTTCGTGTGCAACACTCTGGATTGCTTCGCTACGCTCGCAATGACGACATAATCGGGGCGGATGTGCTCCTCGCAGAGGTCGAAAATGAAACTCAAAGACGTCTACCCGCTCTATCTTAACAACAAGGCCGTGCAGCCGAATACCGATCTTGAGGTGACCGACAAGTTCACCGGCGAGGTGGCATTCCGCACCGCGCTCGCCACGCCCGATGTGATCGACGAGGCTATCGCAGGGGCTGTCCGAGCAACCGAACCGATGGCGCGGCTCGCCAGCTTTGAAAAGCGCGACGTGCTTGACCATTGCGTAAAGCGCTTTGCCGAGCGCAAGGACGAGCTTGCCTATGCGCTGTGCATTGAAGCGGGCAAACCCATCGCCGATTCCGAAGGTGAAGTGGGCCGTCTGATCGACACATTCCGCATCGCTGCCGAAGAATCGACGCGCAATTACGGCGAAATCCAGCCGCTCGACATCAGCCCGCGTGCCAAGGGCTATATGGGCATGTGGAAGCGTGTGCCGATTGGCCCGTGCAGCTTTATCTCGCCTTTCAATTTCCCGCTGAACCTTGCTGCGCACAAGATCGCGCCGGCTATCGCGATGGGCTGCCCCTTCGTGATGAAGCCTGCCTCGATGACGCCGCTTGGTGCGATCATCATGGGCGAAGTGCTGGCCGAATGCGATGTCCTGCCCGAAGGCGCGTTCTCGATCCTGCCAGCCGCGCGTGCAGGTGCCGATCTGTTCACCACTGACGAGCGCCTGAAGCTGCTGTCCTTCACCGGATCGCCCGATGTGGGCTGGGCGTTGAAGGCAAAGGCGGGCAAAAAGAAGGTCGTACTCGAACTGGGCGGCAATGCTGCGGTTGTCGTCGATAAGGACGCCGATCTGGAGCATGCGCTCGCGCGGATTATCTTTGGCGGGTATTACCAGTCGGGCCAATCGTGCATCCACGTGCAGCGCGTGATCATCCACGCCGATATCTATGACCAGTTCCGCGATATGCTGGCGGCAAAAGTCAAAACGCTTAAATCCGGCGATCCGAAGCACCGCGATACTTTCATCGGCCCGATGATCTCGGCCAAGGAAGCGCAGCGGCTGAAATCGTGGATCGACGCAGCCGTCGCCGGGGGCGCGACCCTGCTCGCGGGCGGCGAATGCGAAGGCAACATGCTGGCCGCAACGCTGCTGGAAGGCTGCTCGCGCGATATGGATATCTATACAGAAGAGGCGTTTGGCCCTGTCGTGATCCTTTCAAAGTTCACCGACTGGGATGCGGCGCTGGACGAGGTGAACGACAGCAAGTTCGGCCTTCAGGCAGGCCTGTTCACATCCGATCTACACAAGGTCATGGAGGCGTGGGACCGACTGGATGTTGGCGGGATCGTCGTCAACGATGTGTCGAGCTACCGCGTTGATAACATGCCCTATGGCGGCGTGAAGGATTCAGGGCTGGGCCGCGAAGGCATTCGTTTTGCGATGGAGGACATGTCGGAAATCCGCAATCTGGTGATCCGCCGCCAATAAAGGAGAGCTGTGGCGGCGAATGTTTCCAGAAATCTGTCGGAAACATGAATAGCCACTTGAACCGCAGGCGCGGTCTAGCCTAGTCACAGTCATCGGGGTCGCATTGCAGCACTTCTGGCAAGCGTGCAGCACAAGGCAAAAGCCGGGTTGCAGGTGGACCAGTGGGGACTTGGGGCAATGCTCGACAAATTTGTGTCTTTCCGGCGGCTGATCGCAGCTCTTCTGGCTGTGCCTCGCTCAGGCGCGGTGGCAGCGGCCGTATGTCTGGCCATGGTCGGGGCCGCGCTCGGCGCAGCGACTCTTGTGTCCCCAGCCTCTGTTCAGGCGCAAAGCTCTGGCGAGACTTTGCGTGGCCATATGGGCGTGGCGTCATGTGCAGGGTCAACCTGCCACGGACGCAGCGCGGCTGATGGCGCAGTCGTCCGGCAGGACGAAGTCATGCGCTGGCAGGAAGAATCCTCACCGTCGGGCGCACACAGCCGCGCCTGGAGGGTTGTGCAAGAGCCGCGTGGGCAGGCCATCGTGCGTCGCATGGGCCTTGATGGCGCAGGCGTGCAGCGCGAATGCGCCGGATGCCATTCTTCGCCCGGTTCCGCCCGCGTGTCTGATGGCGTGGATTGCGAGGCCTGCCACGGTGCGTCCGGTGGCTGGCTCGCCAGTCATTACACCGTAGGTGCCAGCCACGCGCGCAATGTCGCGCAGGGCATGACTGATCTCACGCGCCCGCACGTGAAGGCGCAAGTCTGCCTCGATTGCCATTTCTCGGGCGATGCAAAAGGCCAATTCATCGCGCACCGCATCATGGCGGCAGGCCACCCGCGCATCTCGTTCGAACTCGATCTCTTCACCACGCTCCAGCAGCACCACGATGAAGACGCCGATTATGTCCAGCGCAAGGGCGGCAAAACCAACGGCATGCGGATGTGGGCTGTGGGCCAGGCCGAAGCGGTCAAGCGCAGCCTCGAATTGTTCAGCCAGCCCGCGCGCGCGGTGGACGGCATCTTCCCCGAATTCACATTCTACGATTGCCACTCGTGCCACCGCCGCATTTACGATGGCGATGAAGGCAAGGTAACCGCCGTGCCAAACCCGGGCCGCCCGATCCACCTCGGCACACCGCCCTATAACGATGAAAACATGATCATGCTGCTGGCCGCCGCACGCGCGGTTGCGCCCGATGCTGCGGCCAATTTCGATGCGAAAAGCAAGGCGTTCCACCGCGCAATGGGCGTAAGCCGCGCTGAAACCGTCATAGCGGCCCAAACGCTGCGGCAATCTGCGGATCAACTCTCTAGCAGGTTCGCCTCTGCCGCCTTCACTCGCGAACAGACATTTGCGATCATGGAGAGCATCGCCAGCGAAGCGATTGGTGAGCGCTACACCGACTATGAAGGCGCGGTGCAATCGGTCATGGCGGTCGATACGCTGCTCAACGGCTTGGTCAATCAGGGCATGGTGTCCAACGCTTCGGCGGACGCGCTGCGCATCCAGATCAATCAGGCCTATGGCGCGGTGCGTGATCCCAACGGCTTCCAGCCGCTCGCCTTCCGCCGCGCGCTGGGCAATGCGGTGCGTTCGATCCGGAGCCTGCGCTGATGCAGACTGCGCTCATCATGCGCCAATCGACCGCGCTGGTCGCCTCGCTTTCGCTTGCGCTGGCAGGCTGTGGCGGTGGCGATTCCGGTTCGGGCAATACTTTTGCGCCAACACCCACACCCAGTGCAACAGCGCGCTTCTTTGCCGATCCCGCGCAAGAATCGCTCAGCGCGGCAGATGTGCAGCAAGTGATCGCACAGGCCGTGGGTGAGGCGCAGGCGAGGGGCAAGCCCGCGATCATCAGCGTGGTGGACCGCGTTGGCAATGTGCTGGCCGTGTTCCGCATGAACGGCGCGCCCACGCGCATGGTCACGAGCCGCCGCACCGCCACCGGCGAAATCTCGCCGCGCGGGGTCGATGCGCAAGGCCTTGATGTCGAAGCCACGATGGGCGCGATTACCAAAGCGGTTACCGCCGCCTATTTGTCCTCCAGCGGCAATGCCTTCTCCACCCGCACCGCCAGCGCGATCGTGCAGGAACATTTCCCGCCAGCGCCCAACACGCCGGGCCTTGAAGCCGGACCGCTGTTCGGTGTGCAGTTCAGCCAGTTGCCCTGTTCCGATCTGAACTCGCGCTTCGTTCCGGGCAATGCCGGTTCAGCCGCCTTCATCGGACCGAAGCGCTCACCACTAGGCCTTGCTGCCGACGCCGGAGGCCTGCCGCTTTACAAAAACGGGGTGGTCGTCGGCGGCGTCGGCGTGATGGCTGATGGCGATTACGGTTATGATCCCAACATTTCCGATTTCGATGACGATGCCGAAGAATACATCGCGCTTGCGGGAATTCAGGGCTTTTCGCCAGCAGATGACATTAAGGGCGATCGCATCACCGCCGATGGCAGCGCTCTGCGCTTTGCCGATGCGCGGGTTGACCGGCTCAGCCCGCTGCAAACCAGCTTTGCCGCGATCAATACGTCGCGCGGCACACTCATCCCGGTGCGCGGCTACTATGATGGTACAGCGGTCATCGCGGGCGCGGTCTATGGCACCGAACGCAGCGGCATCCGCCGCGTCACAGCCGCAGAATTCAGTCTTGCAGATGCCTATCTCCTGACCGACGGATCAGGCGCTCCGCGTTATCCGGTAAAGCCCGGAACCGATGGCGCAACCGTGGGCCAAGCGCTCAGCGCTGCCGAAGCCCGCGCGGTGCTTGAAGAAGCCTTCACGATCATGACGCGCGCCCGCGCGCAAATCCGCCGCCCGCTCGATAGCCGCGCGCAAGTGACGATTACAGTGGTCGATACTTTCGGCGAAGTGCTCGGCCAGGTCCGCAGCCCCGATGCGCCTATCTTCGGCATCGACGTTTCTCTGCAAAAAGCGCGCACGGTCGCGTTCTTCTCCAACCCGCTGGCAGCGCAGCAGCTTACCGGCAATACCGATGCCGAAATCCCCGCTTTTGTCCAGCGTTTCCGTGACTTCCTCGGGGATCAAACGGCGCTTACCGGCACCAAAGCCTTTGCGGATCGCGCCGTGGGCAATCTTGCCCGGCCCTATTTCCCCGATGGAGAACTGGGCCGTCCCAACGGCCCGCTGTCGCGTCCGATCACCGATTTCAGCCCCTTTGCCACCGGCTTGCAGATCGCGCTGGTCAAAGCGAACATCGCGCAGCATGCAGGCTTCGTCCAGAATGCGCCGGGCGTTGCCGATACGCCGCAAACGTGCAGCGCAGTGCCTGATACGCCTACCGGCAAAAAGCGGCTCGCCAATGGCATCCAGATTTTCCCCGGTGCCGTGCCGATCTATCGCGGCAACCGCTTGGTCGGCGCGATTGGCGTTTCGGGCGATGGCATCGATCAGGACGATATGATCTCGTTCCTCGGGCTCCATAATGGCGGGGCAAAAGCGGGTGGGATCGGCAATGCGCCCAAGGATATGCGGTCCGATACGATTGTCGTGGCAGTCGGCTCGGGCGTTCGCTTGCGCTATGTAAACTGCCCGTTCGCGCCGTTCCTTGATACTTCCGAACAGCAAGCTTGCGAGGGCAAGTGATGCAGCATGTCCTCGCCTTGATTGCACCTGCGCTCGGCATCGCTCTACCGGCGCAAACGCCGGTAATTGTGCCCTATCGCGTTCTGGCGGCGGTTGAAGCAGCCGATCCCGGCATGATGGTCGCGCAAGCGGCGTCTTCACCACAAGCCGATGCCCAATCGCAATCAACGCCGGTAAACACCACGGCATTGCCCGGTGGTGAAACCGAAGCCGACGCCGCGCTGATCGATGGCCGCCGTCGCCCCGGTTTCAACAAGCAATTGCCGGATCGGGTGGAGCAGGACAACCCCGGTGCAGTCGGCGCCCCCCCGCCCGAGGCTTTCTACGACAAGTACGATGGCGAAGGTCCGATGGGCGATCTCGGCCTTGATGTCAGTCTGCCGGATCGCTGGCGTATCATGGGCTCGCTCTGCCCGAAGACGGATAAGGCCACCGGCAAGAAAGACCGCGCACTTTACACGCTTTTTCCCAAGCTCGAATTCGTCTGCCACTCGCAACTCGATCCCTTCCACCACAATCTGCTGAAGGGTGACCGTCCGCTGGCGAAGGGCAAACGTCCCGGCTTCCTGAAAGGCGAGGACTGGTTTTTGGTGGGCGGGCTGGTTTCGGATACCATCGTCGAACCGCGCAGCTTCCCCATTCCGGTCGGCAACCAGACGACGTCCAACCCCAACCAGATTGACACTTTCGGACGCAGCAACAGCCTGGTGCTGGCGCAAACCTTCATCGCAAGCGTCTCGCTGCTCAAGGGTTTGACCGCGTTCAAGCCGCCGGTGATCGAATACCGCATCGCGGTGGCAGCCAATATCAATCATGTTCAAGCGCCCGAACGCCGCGTGTTGTTCGTCGAACCTTCCAAGGGCACGCGCCGCACCGATGCGTTCATTGGTTTGCAGGAAGCTTTCGTCGATTATCACATCGGCAAATATGATTCCAAACGCTACGATTTTGTCAGCGTGCGCGCCGGAATCCAGCCGATGCAATCGGATTTTCGCGGGTTTTTGTTCAACGATAACCAGCTTGGCATCCGCCTGTTCGGCAACCGTGATAACAACCGCTTCCAGTTCAATCTCGCCGCGTTCTGGCGGTTGGAGAAAGAGACCAATTCCGGCCTCAACGATATCAGCCAGTCACCCCGCAATGATTTCGTGCTGATGGCCAACCTCTATCGGCAGGATTTCCCCGTCGTCGGCCTCACCAGCCAGGTGTCGGTCACCTATAACATCAACCGCGAACGCAACGATGTTCACATCGATACCAACGGCTTCCCCGTGCGTCCGGCCTTGCTGGGCGATTTGCGCGGCCGTGAATATGATGTGGTCTATTTGGGCTATGCGGCTGATGGCCGGATCGGGCGGATCAACCTGACGGGGCAGGTCTATGCCGCCTTGGGCAAGGACCGGAACAACTTCCTCACCAGCGCGCCTTCCAATATCAAGGCCTTCATGGCTGCAGCCGAGCTTAGCTATGACATAGATTGGACGCGCATCCGCTTGTCCGGCTTGTGGGCGAGTGGCGACAAAGACCCCTATGACCAGACCGAAGGCGGCTTTGACGCGATCTTCGAAAACCCGCAGTTTGCAGGGGCCGATACCAGCTACTGGATCCGCCAGACGATCCCGTTTGCGGGCGGTGGCCGCGCGATCTCGATCAATGGCCGCAACGGCATTCTCAATTCGCTGCGCTCTTCGAAAGAGCAGGGCCAATCCAACTTCACCAATCCCGGCACGATCCTTTTGGGGCTGGGCACAGACTTTGATCTGACGCCAAACTTGCGCGTATCGACCAACGTCAATCACTTGTGGTTTGAAAACACCAAAGTGCTGCAAGTGCTGCGTAACGAAGGCTCGATCCCGCGCGATATCGGCTTCGATGCCTCGGTCTCGGCCATCTGGCGGCCTCAAGCCTCGCAAAACCTCGTGTTCCGTTTGTCCGGAGCCGTGCTTGAACCCGGGCGCGGCTTTGACAACCTGTTTGCCCAGCAGGGCAAGGCAAGCCGCTTCTACTCCGTCCTCGCCAACGCGACTCTGGCCTTCTGATGACCCAGCCCATGAAACTCCCGCGCCGCATTCGCAAACTGCCCTTAGCTTGGGCCATCGCCGCGCTCACCGCGCTGGCGGTGCCCACCGCGCTCTATGCTTCGGGCGAGGAGATCGCGCAGAAGGTCATGCATACCCGCGCCCCTGCCGCCCCGCGCGGCCAGCCCGGCGATACGTTGGAAGAGCAGTGGGCTTATGTCGATAAGCAGAACGCAGGCTGCGTAAGCTGCCACACCAAAAGCGATCACAGCACGATGCACGCCAGCCCTGCGGTCGTGCTGACGTGTGTTGATTGCCACGGCGGCAACACCAAAGTTGCAGCGGATCGTTCGTGGAATGCCAACTCGATGGAATACATGGGTGCGCTGAAAGATGCCCACGTTCTGCCGAAGTACCCGGTCGCATGGGGCTGGCCGTCCTCGGCCAATCCGCAGCGGTCTTATGCCTTGCTCGCCAAGGAAAGCCCTGAATTCATCCGTTTTGTAAACCCATCGGACTATCGCGTGGCGCGCGATTCCTGCGGGGCGTGCCACATGTCGATTATCGAGGCATCCGAACGCTCGCTGATGACCACGGGCGCGATGCTGTGGGGCGGGGCGGCCTATAACAACGGCATTGTTCCGTTTAAAAATTATATTTTCGGCGAAAGCTTTACCCGCGCGGGTGAACCGGCGCTGCTAAAGTCCGGATCGAAGGAAATCGGCCCCGATGGCAAGCCGATGTGGGGCACTGTTACACCAAAGGAAAAGGCGCGCGGTGCGCTGCCGGTGATGTACCCGATGCCGCGCTGGAACACGATCCCGCCGGGCGATGTGTTCCGTGTGTTCGAAGATGGCGGGCGTACGATAAACCCCCAGTTCCCCGAAATTGGCTTGCCCAATTCCACAGGCCTGATCCAGCGCCTGGATGAACCGGGACGGCCTGACCTGAAACAGTCCAACCGTGGCCCTGCCACCGGCCTGCGCGTGGCGATTCCGGTGCTGAACATTCACAAGACGCGTCTGAATGATCCGTTCCTGTTCCAGATGGGCACCAATGACCAGCCGGGCGATTACCGCTCGTCTGGCTGTGCCGCCTGCCATGTTATCTATGCCAACGACCGCGAACCGCGCCACAGCATGAACTATGGCAAGTGCGGACGCGACGGGCAGACCATCACCGCTGATCCTACGATCAACGGCCTGCGCGAAGGCCAGCACCGCAAAGGCGCTTACGGCACGTATGATGCCGCCAAGGAAAAACATCACGACAAGGTGCGCGGCACCGTGCTCGGCGGGAAGGGCGCGTATCTGGGCGGCGACAAATCTGTCCCCGAACAATCGGCGGATATGGAAGGCGATTGCGCCCGCGCGATCTCGTCAGCCGAGCAGCTCGTCTATGCTCCGGCCAAGGGCGTAGCCCCGCACGGCACGATGGACCATGACAAGATGGACCAGGCCTCGGCGCATGCGCTGGCGGGATTGGATAGTAAGGGCCACGCTAAAAAGGCCGATGATCACGGCGATGATCACGCCTCAACCGGCCCCGTTACCATGCAGGATCGTGAACGCGGCCATCCGCTTGTCCACGCCTTTACCCGTGCCATTCCTACGGCGCAGTGCATGAACTGCCACATGCACCAGCCCAACATCTTCCTCAATTCCTACCTCGGCTACACGATGTGGGATTATGAATCCGATGCCGATTCGATGTGGCCGGGGCCGGAAAACCGGGCTCCGCGCCCTGCCGGTATGTCGGACGACGACTATTCCAAGTACTTCAAGAAGCAGTTCCAGCCGACCATTGACGAACAGCGCGAAGTGCTTGACCGCAACCCCGAAGGCGCATCGACGCGCGGGCTGTGGCGCGATGTCGAATTCCTGCGCAATGTCTATGATCTCAACAGCCAGACCAAGGACACGCAGTTTGCCGATTATCACGGCCACGGCTGGAATTTCCGCGCGATCCTGAAGCGCGACCGTCGCGGCAATCTGCTTGATGACGATGGTGACATGGCGACGTACGGGACAGACAAGGCGCACATCATCGATCCGGCAGACCCCGAAAAGTTCCGCAAGGCGGGCGAGGGCAAGTTCGTCGATGCCGGGCCGGACAACCCCGGCAAGGCGGTCCACATGATGGACATCCACGCCCAGATCGGCATGCAGTGTGCCGATTGCCACTTTGCGCAAGACAGCCACGGTAACGGGCTGATCTACGGCGAAGTCGCCAACGCGGTCGAGATCGGGTGCAAGGATTGCCACGGCACGCCCGATGCCTATCCCACGCTGCTCACCTCGAACATGGCCGCGCCGGAAAACGGCAACAACCTTGCGCTGCTGCGCAATGCTGATGGCCAGCGCCGCTTTGAATGGACCAACGCTGCCGATGGCCGCCGCGTTCTGACCCAGCGCTCGATCATCGACCCCAACCTGTCGTGGCAAGTCAGCCTTGTGAAAGACTCGGTCGATGCGCGCTATCAGGGCCAGATGGATTCGGTCGGCAAGCCGGTGTTCAATCCCAAGGCCGCCCGCGCCAAGCTGATGGCAAAGTCCGCATCTGATGATGGCGTCTACAAATTCGGCACCGGCATTGCCAAAGAGGCCCGCGCCCACCGCGATGACGATTTGGCCTGCTTCACCTGCCACTTGTCATGGACAACGTCATGCGCGGGCTGCCACTTGCCGATCGAGGCGAACTGGAAATCGGCCACGCACAAGTACGAGGAAGACTACACCCGCAACTATGCGACCTATAACCCGCAGGTCGCGCGCGATGACATGTTCCAGCTCGGCAAGCACCAGCGCAACAAATCCTCGGGCAGCGATCCGGTGCAGTTCGATGCAGCCGGAAACCCCGTTTCGGGCAAGGCGATCACTGCGCCGATCCGCTCCACTTCGGCGCTGATCCTGTCATCGACCAATATCAACCGCGAACGCATCTATGTGCAGCAGCCGCCGATCTCCTCGATTGGCTATTCATCACAAGCCTTCGCGCCGCACTTCCCGCACACCGTGCGCAAGAACGAGACCAAGCAGTGCACCGATTGCCACGTCAGTCAGGACGAGGACAACAACGCCACGATGGCGCAATTGCTGCTGCTCGGCACAAATTACGTCAACTTTGTCGGCATGAATGCGTGGTTCGGGCTTGGCGGCGGGTTTGAGGCTGTGCGCGTTACCGAATGGGATGAACCCCAGGCGGTGATCGGTTCCTATCTGCACCGCTATGCCTATCCCGATTACTGGAAACAGCACGTAGAAAAGAACGGCCGCGAGCTTAAAAACTGGACGCGCGGCAAGCCGTTTGACAGCAAGCTATCGGGCGAAACCACGGGCCAAGAGCAATTCGCCAACGTCGTCGAAGGCACGAAGGACGCGGTGCGCTGCTTGCAGATGCGCGGCGAATACATGTTCGTGGCCGAAGGCAAGGGTGGCTTCCGCGCCTATGATATCGCCGCGATTGGCGACAAGGGCTTCTCCGAACGCATCGTTACAGCACCGTTTTCCCCGCTTGGCCACGATACGCACGTGAAAACCACCAATGCCACCTGCATGGCGCTGCCCACCAATCAGGCGATTGCACCCACGCGCAATTCGCCCGAACTGCGCGGTATCAATCAGGAACAGCCGTTCTCGCCGGTTTACAGCTATGCCTTCGTCACCGATGCGGTCGAAGGTCTGATCGCGGTCAACGTCGATACGCTGGCCGATGGCGAATTTCGCAACAACTTCTTCACCCGCGCCGTCACGTTCAATCCCGACGGTGTCCTGACAGGCGCGCGGCACATCACGCTGGCCGGCGACTATGCCTATGTCGTCACCGACAAGGCGCTGGTCACGGTCCACCTGACCAAGCCCTGGAGCCCGGAAAAGCCTTGCGAAGTAAGCGCAGCCAAGGGTGGCGAAACCTGCCTCGATCCGCGCGTCACCTCGGTCGTCCCGCTGCGTGATCCGCGCGCTACGGCTGTCCAGTTCCGCTATCTGTGGGCGACCACGGCCAACGGGCTGGAATTGATCGATATCACCAATCTGGCCCAGCCAACGCCTGTGGCAGGCGTGGTTGTGCCACTGGCCGATGCCCGCCGCGTCTATCTTTCGCGCACATATGCCTATGTCGCGGCCAAATCGCAGGGGCTTGTCATCGTTGATATCACCGCACCCACGCGGCCATCGATTTACGCCAGCTACACTGCGGGCGGTCAGTTGAACGATGCCGAGGATGTGATCGTTGCATCCACCAACGCCTCGCTGTTCGCCTATGTCGCCGATGGCCGCAACGGGATGAAAGTCCTCCAACTCACCTCGCCGTCCAGCCAGCCCAACTTCTATGGCTTCTCGCCGGAACCCAAGCCCGAACTGATCGCATGGGCGCGCACGCCAACGCCAGCAATCGCGCTGTCAAAGGGCTTGGATCGGGATCGCGGAGTGGATGAAACCGGCGGGCAGATGGCCGTGTTTGGTCGCCTCGGTTCGCGCCCGTTCAATCGCAAGGAAATGGAAGAGCTATTCCTCAACGCCAAGGGCGAGGTCTTCCGCGTTTCGAACGCGGTCGACATGAGCTTGTGGGTCGGCGCGAAATCTGCGCCCCTGCTGTCGCGAATGGATCGCTAAGCCGGTTGGAGAGGAGACCGGGCGTCCACGCAGGCGCCCGGCAATCCCCGGCGATCAATTGTGATCGAGCAGCAGCAATTCGCATTCCACTTCCATAAGGGGCGCAGGCAAAACCTCGTGATCCACCCGCGTGACGCTGGCATCTGCGACCAACTGGCTGCGCAAGCGAAACTCATGGTCGGGCAGGGTTGCGATAAAACGCTCTCCATCACTCACCGCATCGCCTCCGGCAAAGCGCAGCACGATCGTATGGCGTGCTCCGGTGAAGGTGATGCTCGCCCAAGGCGCTTCATCGTGGCTGACGACTTCTGCCAAAGGCCCCGCCAGTTCGCGCAATTCGCGCAGCAGCCGTTCCCCTGTTGAAAGGCGGCGCGGTGGCGGCGTGGTCGTTGTTTCAGACTTGGTTTCGAAGGCGTTCAGATCAAGCAGCATGGACATTCTCTCCAAAAGTGTTCATGAAATGTTCCACGCGTTTTACCATCGCGGAACGCGGTTCGCGGCCATTGCGCAAATCGCCAACTAGCCGTGGATCATGCGCGGCAAGGCGGCCAAATTTGGTAACGGGCATGCCCGTGGCCTGGATGAATTTTTCGACTTTGCGGATGAGCATCGGCTGTTTGACCCTCCGTATTGTGTTGCATGAAAGACGACTCGAAATAGGATAAATCCTATGTTGACGGCAAAATCCTACATTGCTAGGAAAAGTCCTTCGAGATTGGAGGGACGCCCGATGGATACCCAAGGCCCGGTGGATGCAGATAGTGAAGCAGGCGCGCGCAGCCGCTTGGTGGCGCTGGCGTCGGCGCGCGGCGTCAGCCTTGCCGCGCTCTCTGCGCTGATCGGGCGTAACACCACGTATCTTCAGCAATTTGTGCGAAAAGGGAGCCCGCGCAAGCTTGAAGAAAATGACCGGCGCACGCTGGCGCAGTTCTTCGGGGTTGCCGAAACCGAACTGGGCGCAAGCAATCGCGAATCAGTTGTTTCGATAGGGAAGGGCGGCGCTGTAACCGCTCCGGTGGGGCAACGTGCGGCCACGGCGGAATGGGCAGACATTCCGCGCTTGCCGCTGGGCGCATCCGCCGGTCCGGGGGCGCTCACTCCAGAGGAAATTCCCTCCGGTCGCCTGCGCTTTTCCAATCGCTGGCTTAAGGCGCAAGGGCTCGAACCGGCCATGCTCTCGGTGATCGAGGTAGAAGGCGATTCGATGGAGCCGACACTGCGCGATGGCGACGAAATCCTTGTGGATCGCACACCGCGTCCGTTGCGCGCGGGCATTCATGTGATCCGGCTGGATGATGTTCTGCTGGTCAAGCGGCTCGAAACCGGCGCTGGCGGCACCTTGCGCGTCATTTCGGATAATGCGGCTTATCCGCGCATGGAACGGTCTGCGCGCGATGTGGAATTGGTTGGCCGTGTTGTCTGGAAAGGAGGGCGGCTTTAATCGCTCCTGTCTTGCCAAGCGCGCCAACAGACGCCATTTCGGCACCATGACACAGACAGCTTCCGAACCGCCGATGAAGGTGGCCATTATCCCCGTTACCCCGCTCCAGCAGAACTGCACGCTGGTGTGGTGCACCAAAACCATGAAGGGCGCTTTCATTGATGCTGGCGGCGATCTTGATAAGCTGAAGCTGGCGGTTGAGCGTTCGGGTGTCACCATCGAAAAGCTTCTGGTGACACATGGCCACATCGATCACTGCGGGATGACCGGCATCCTGGCCAAAGAGCTTGGCGTTCCTATCGAAGGCCCGCAGGAAGCGGATCGCTTCTGGATTGCGCAGCTTAAAGAAGATGGTCAGCGCTGGGGCATTCAGGGCGAAGTCTTCGAGCCTAACCGCTGGCTCAACGATGGTGAAACCGTCACCATTGGCGATCTCGTACTAGATGTAATCCATTGCCCCGGTCACACGCCGGGCCACGTAATTTTTTACCATGCGCCGTCGCGTTTTGCGATTGTCGGCGATGTCCTGTTTCAGGGGTCTATCGGGCGGACCGATTTCCCGCTCGGCAATCATCAGGATCTGATCGATTCGATTACGCAGAAACTGTGGCCGCTGGGCAACGATGTTACGTTTGTTCCCGGCCACGGCCCCAACAGCACGTTTGGGCGCGAACGCCAGACCAACGGTTTCGTCAGCGATTACGTATTGGGATAAAGCAGCGGCGAGGCTCAGCTTTAGGGCGGGGGCAGGAAAGCGCGCTGGCTTTCAATGCTGGCTTCGATCATGCGGCGATTCGGTTCGGGCAGGTCGGCCATGAGATTGACCATATCGCGCTGGGGCGTGGTAAGCCCGCCCATAGACAAGGGCAGGAGATCAGCCGGGGCGCAATGGAATGCCTGCGCAATGCGTTTCATCCAATAGATGTTCAAATCGCGTTCGCCCACTTCGATCCGGGCAAGGTGTGACCATGCAATTCCGATGATGGGCGCTGCATCTTTGAGCGTAAAGGTTTTGCCGGTGACCGGATTGATGGTGCGTTTGCGCCATTCGCGGACGCGATTGGGCGCGGGCACATCGGGATCAAGTTTCGCCATGGAGCCTCGCCGGAACCATTACATATCAAGCGCGATGGATACGGCCCAGATGCCAAGGCCAAGCTGTGTCAGCATGGTGATCAGCGTGCCGGGGCCGCGCAGGAAGCCCAAGGGGCCGCCGTCCATGCCAATGCCGTGCGCAACGCGTCCCAGCATATAGACCGCCGTCACGCCCATCAGGAACGGATTGCCGGTGCGGGCCAGTTCGATTGCGGCGATCAGCACCAGAACAATCGGCGTATTTTCAATGAAGTTGGCCTGCGCGCGCATGCGTGCAATCAGGTCCATGTCGTCACCATCGCCAATACTGATCTTTTTGGCGCCACGGAGCATCCCGATGCGGATGGAAAGCCAAGTGTTGATGGCCGCTGCTGCTGCGGCCGCACACAATGTAATGGGCAAAATCGTCATTATTGTGGAAACTCCCCCGGTTTAAGCCATTATCTGCTTTGGTTGTTACGCTGCCCTAGCGTGCGCAAGCTTGCAAAGCATCAAAAATTCCGTATAGGCCCGCCTTCGCCCGTGTTTGGCGAATCCCGTTCCTGCTGCGCTTGGCGCTGCGTGCGGGTCCATCTTCCAACTTTTGCTGTTGGGATTGGGCTTGTGCGATGGTCCGGTATTCCCTATCGCGCCCGCAACAAACGTACACAATTTCAGGAATAGGTGCCGCGATGGCCGTCCCCAAAAGAAAAACTTCACCTTCACGCCGGGGCATGCGCCGCAGCCATGATGCGCTCAGCGTCGATGCATTCCATGAATGCTCGAACTGCGGTGAACTCAAGCGTCCGCACAACCTGTGCAATGCTTGCGGTCACTACAACGGTCGCGAAGTCATCGCCGTCGGGCTCTAAGCCCATCAACGGGGGGGATTCGGGAACATGAGCCTGCCGCGTATCGCCGTCGATGCGATGGGCGGGGATGAAGGCGTGCGCGTTATGATTGAGGGTGCGGCAATTGCCCGCCGCCAACACGAACGCTTCAAGTTCCTCCTCGTCGGAGATGAAGAGCGCATCAAACAAGCGCTCGAACACCATCCCAACTTGCGCGGGGCGTCGGAGATTCTCCACGCCCCCGACACCGTGAGCGGTGACGACAAACCGACACAGGCGCTGCGCCGCGCCAAGACCACGTCGATGGGCTTGACCATTAATGCGGTGAAGCAAGGTGATGCAGGTGCCGCAGTCAGCGCGGGCAATACCGGCGCACTTATGGCGATGGCCAAGCTTGCCCTGCGCACTATGCCGGGGATTGATCGGCCTGCGCTGTCTGGCCTGCTCCCCACGCTTGGCGATACCGATCTGGTTATGCTTGATCTGGGCGCGAATACTGATTGCGATGCCCGTAATCTGGTGCAGTTCGCAATCATGGGTGCCGCTTACGCGCGGATCGTCAACAACCTGCCATCACCGCGCGTGCGCCTGTTGAACATCGGTTCGGAAGAATCGAAAGGCACAGATACGCTGCGCGATGCGGCAACCCAGCTCAAGGCTTTGGCCGATGATCTGGCAATGTCGTTTGACGGTTTCACCGAGGCTGACAAACTCTCGCGCGGTGACGTTGATGTCGTTGTAACAGATGGTTTTTCCGGCAATATCGCGTTGAAATCGATGGAGGGGGCCGCGCGATTTGTGGCCGATTTGCTGCGCCGCAGTTTCTCGTCGTCCTTGCGCTCGAAGGTCGGCTTCCTGATTTCGCGCCCTGCCACCGAACTGCTCAAGCACCACCTCGATCCCAACAATCACAACGGGGCAGTGTTCCTCGGGCTTAACGGTATTGTTGTGAAAAGCCACGGTAGCGCGTCGGCAGTTGGTGTTGCCAATGCCGTGGCAGTCACAGCGCGGCTGCTGGAAGAAAATCTGACGGAGCGGATTCAGGCTGACCTTGCTCGTATGGGTACCGAGGCTATCCGGACCACGGGCCGTGCCCGCGCTGCGACGATTAATGGTGAGAATGCAGCATGAGCTTGCGCGCTGTTATCAAGGGGTGCGGTTCCGCGTTGCCAAAGCGCGCAGTATCGAACGCGGAAATGGCGACCATGGTCGATACGACCGATGAATGGATCGTCGAACGCACCGGCATCCGTAACCGCTATATCGCTGGCGAGGGTGAGACGACGTCGAGCCTTGCCACAGAGGCTGCGCGCAAGGCGCTGGCCTCTGCCGGAATCGATGCATCGCGGATTGATTTGATCATACTGGCAACAGCCACGCCTGATCAGACCTTTCCTGCCACAGCCACAATCGTGCAGCACAACCTTGGCTGCAATGGCGGGATCGCGTTTGATGTTGCCGCGGTTTGCTCGGGCTTCCTTTACGCAATGGGCACCGCCGATTCGATGTTGCGTACCGGCATGGCCAAATGCGCGCTGGTGATTGGCGCTGAAACCTTCAGCCGCATTCTCGATTGGGAAGACCGCACAACTTGCGTCCTGTTCGGCGATGGTGCGGGCGCGATCGTGCTTGAGGCACAAGATGTCGACGAAGCAGATCCGGCGGCTCCTGGCGTTATCGCCATGCGGCTTCATGCCGATGGTGCGCATAATGAACTGCTTTATGTCGATGGCGGGCCATCCACCACGGGCACTGTTGGCAAGTTGCGGATGCGCGGACGCGAAGTGTTCCGCCACGCCGTCACCAATCTTTCCAATGTTCTCAAGGAAGTGCTCGAAGCGTCGGGGCATGAATCTGGCGATATCGACTGGGTCGTACCGCATCAGGCGAACTTGCGCATCCTTGATGCCACCGCACGCAAGCTGGGCCTGCCGTCCGAAAAAGTGATCGTCACGGTGGATCACCACGCCAACACCAGCGCCGCATCGGTGCCGTTGGCTTATGATAGTGCTGTCCGCGATGGTCGTATCAGGCCCGGTAATCTTGTGATGTTCGAAGCCATGGGCGGCGGATTTACATGGGGCGCGTGTCTGGCGCGGGTGTAATCGCTGGTTGAATCCCCATAAAGATCGGTTTTCGTCTAACTCCAAGCCATTGCATTGCGTTCTTCGCAAACCGCGTTATTCTGAGAACTTGTCTAGTATACATGATTAGGAGGACGAGGGGGATGCGTTCCATTGGCACTCTGACGCGGGCTGATCTCGCCGAAAGTATCAACCGACGCGTGGGGCTCTCACGGGCGGATTCGCTTGAGATGGTGGAATCTATTCTCACGCACATGTGCGGCGCTTTGGCAGATGGCCAGAACGTCAAGATTTCGGGCTTCGGCACTTTCCTGTTGCGCGACAAGGCGGAACGGGTGGGGCGCAATCCCAAGACCGGTATCGAGGTGCCCATCACCCCGCGCCGTGTGTTGAGCTTCCGCGCCAGTCAGATGCTGAAGGATCGTATCGGAGAAGCCTGACACCGGCATGAATGCAGCGAAAATTCCCGGTCCGGTTGACGGCAAAGATCCCGCTGCCCTCCGGACAATTGGCGAGGTGGCGAATGCCTTGGGCATTCGCCAGCACGTCCTGCGCTATTGGGAAGAGCATTTTCCAACCTTGAGTCCGCTCGTCCGCGCAGGCGGCCGCCGTTATTACCGACCCGAAGACATCGCGCTGATCATAGAGATTGACCGGCTGCTGCACCGCGAAGGCTATACGATCAAAGGGGCCAAGCAGGCTTTGCGCGCGGTCAAGAATGCAGCATTAACGCCCGCACCCATACCACCCGCTTTCCTCACCGATACCGCACTTGCCCCGGCGCTGCTCGCGCTGCGCAACCGGTTGGCAGCCGCGTTAGACGATTAATCGATTAGCGCCTTAGTCTATCAGCGATGGGCCAAGCGACGGATCAAGATCGCGCGGCCGTTTAAGCTCGACCAGCCGGCCGCAACCTTCGGCCATGTCGCACCAGCGATCCACATCGAGTTCCAGCACGGCAAACGTCGCCGTCGGGAACTTTTGTTCCACCACATCGCGCAGCGGCGATGCGCCATCATCGGGCACAAGATCGAAAATCAGGTCTTCAAGGCTGGGATTGTGGCCCATCATCAGCACGCTGGCAGGATCGCCCTCCAGCTCTTTCAGCAAATCGATCAGCGTGGCAGAGCTTGCTAGATAAATCCGCCGGTCCCACTCTACCTTGAAGGTGCAGCCCCACGCTTTGCTGGCTTCTTCAACCGTTTCCGCCGCGCGCACGGCGGGCGAGGCGATCATCCGGTCAAACTTGCGGTTGGTCGATTTGATATATTCGCCCATTGCCCGCGCCCCGCGTTGGCCGCGTGCATTGAGCGGGCGGTCAAAATCGCGCGCGCGCGCATCGCTCCAGTCCGACTTGGCATGGCGGAAAAGAGCGAGTGTTTTCACGAAATTCCCTCGGGTCTGTGATCCAAAACCTCCGCCGCAGAAACACTGCCCGCCACGCTTTGTAAAGCCACATCAAGTGTTACCCGGCGGATCGGGGTGCCCGGTGGAAAGGCGCTCAGCAATCGCGAAGGAAACGCCGATGACAGCACCACGAAATGGCCCTTATCGCCAATCGAGCGGATCAACCGGCCAAATGCCTGCGCCAGCCGCGCGCGGATAATGCGGTCATCATAAGCCTGCCCGCCACCTGCCAACCGCCGTGCGCGGTGCAGGATCGATGGTTTGGGCCATGGCACTTGCTCCATGATCACCAACCGCAGCGAATCGCCCGGCACATCCACCCCGTCACGCAGGGCATCGGTGCCTAGCAGCGAAGCGCGCGGATCATCGCGGAAGATATCGACCAGCGTTCCGGTATCAATCGGGTCAACGTGCTGCGCAAACAGCGGCAGGCCACCGCGCGCCAACCGGTCTGCAATGCGGCCATAGACCGCGCGCAAGCGCCGGATCGCGGTAAACAGCCCCAGCGCCCCGCCGCCCGATGCCTCGATCAAGCGCCCATAGGCTGCTGCCAGCGCCGGAATATCGCCCTTGGCCACATCGGTCACAATCAGCACTTCGGCTTGCGAGGCATAGTTGAACGGGCTTTCCGCAGCAAACAGGCGCGGCGCCACTTCGATGTGCGGAGCGCCGCTGCGCGTGATCGCGCTGTCCCAATCCTCGCCATCGCGCAAGGTGGCCGATGTCATCATCACGCCGTGCGCCGGGGCCAGTACCGTATTGGCAAAGGGCTTCATCGGATCAAGGTAATGGCGGTGCAGCCCCACATCCCATTCGCGCCCGTCGGATCGCTCCACCGCCACCCAATCGACAAAATCGGGATCACCCGGGCCGCCCAGCCTTGCGAGCAGCGCGATCCATCCCGCCAGCAGGTCCGTGCGCCAGCCAATTGCACCGCGTGCGCCTTCGATGCGGGCGCGGGCAGGGCCGTCCAGCCAATCCGGCCCATCCTCGATCAGCGCTTCGAGCCGCAGCCCCAGCCGGACCAGCGGTTTGCGCAAGGCCTCCAGCGCTTCCTGCGCACGGCCCGCCACTTCGATGAACGGCCCGTCCAATTGCGCCACTTCGGTTTCAAGACCATAGCCCGCATCCTGCCCGCCGCTTTCATCGCGCGCATATGTCAGCGCGCGTGCGGCAGACAGCAGTTCTTCCAGCGGCCCCGAAGGCGTGCTTTCCACGATCCGCGCCAGCCAGCCGTCACCGGGCAAGGCCTCTGCCGCCTCACGCGCCTGCGTGATCGCGCGCGCGCCCTCTTCGTCATAGCTGGCTACATCAGCCAGCCGCGCCGAAAGCCCGCGCCTGCGCCCGCGTGATTTGCCTTCCGGGCCGATCACCCAGCGGCGCAGTTCAATCGTTTCGGCCCCGGTCAGCGCTGCTGCGAATGTTGAATCCGCCGCTTCAAACACATGGTGGCCTTCGTCAAACACGATCCGCGTCGGGCGCTGCGCTGCATCGCGTCCCCTTGCGGCATTGACCATGACCAATGCGTGATTGGCGATTACCAGTTCGGCCTCTGCCGAAGCGCGGCTGGAGCGTTCGATGAAGCATTTGCGGTAATGCGGGCAGCCTGCATAAACGCATTCGCCGCGCTGGTCGGTTAGTGCCGCGATGCCGCGCTTGCGGAACAGCGTGCCCAGCCAGCCCGGCAAATCGCCGCCGATCATGTCGCCATCCTGGCTATAGGCCGCCCAGCGCGCCACCAGTTGCGCCAGAATTGCTGCGCGCCCGCCGAACCCGCCCTGTAACGCGTCCTCCAGATTGAGCAGGCACAAGTAATTCTCGCGGCCTTTGCGCACCACCACCGGCGGCTTGCCGTTCCGCTCTGCCGGAAAGGCGCGGCGGCTTTCGCGCCGCAACTGGCGCTGCAAGGCCTTGGTATATGTCGAGACCCACACCGTGCCGCCCGATTGCTCTGCCCACAGCGATGCTGGCGCGAGGTAGCCGAAGGTCTTGCCCGTGCCGGTGCCTGCCTGCGCCAGCACCATATGCGGCTGGCGCTGCGTGCTGCGCGGGGCAAAGGCTTTGGCAGCCTCGCGCGCAAATTCCTGCTGGGCAGGGCGGGTTTCGGCTCCTTGGCCAGTCAGTTCGGCCAAGCGCGTCGCAATTGCCGCATCGCCGAGCGCCACTTGCGCAGGCTGCGGACGGTCTGCCGCTTCTTCCCATTCCGGCAATTTTGCAAACAGCCAGCGCTCGGCCTTTTGCGGCTTTTTGATGCGTTGCGTCAGCAAGGGTGCCCAAGGCCAGCGCATCTTCACCAGCGATTGCAGGCCGGTCCATGCGCCTTCGCGCTCGTCCCAGTCTTCACGCTCACACACCGCCAGCAGGGCTTCGGCGGCTTGCTGCAACAGCAGGGGCACGCTGTCATCACCGCGCGGTTCATCAAGCCCCAGCGCATGGGCCAGACCCTTGGGCGTTGGCACGACAAAGCGCGCGGGATGGATGAAAGCGTAAAGCTCGAGCAAATCGAGGCCCGATAGATCGGGATAACCAAGGCGGCTGGCCACCAGCGGCGCATTGAGCATCAGTAGCGGCGTATCGGCAGCGGCGACTATGGCATCGCCTTTGCCGACCCCGCGCGTGGCCCAAGGTCTGTCAGCGCCATCGCGCAGCCAGCACCCGCCATGGCTGGCATGAATCGCCGGAAGCGAAAGGGCGGGCTTATCCGTCACATGGAAACGATAGAACAAGAATGGAACAAGGGGCAAGTGCGAACCGGCCTTGGCAAAAACTTGCTGGGTGATTCATGAAAGCCCTTAATAGCTATCAACAACTGCCGTCCTTCAAACCGGGACCAATCGCGGAGCGCACCCCGGCTTCGCCCCATAGTGGAGAATGGGACATGGCAGTTATCAATACCAATATCAGCGCTATCCGCGCTACGAATGCTTCGAATTCTGCCGCCAAGATGCTTGGTGTGGCGATGGAGCGCCTTTCGACCGGCAAGCGCATCAACGGCGCCAAGGACGATGCGGCGGGCCTTGCGATCACCACCACCATGACCTCGCAAATCAAGGGCATGAATCAGGGCGTGCGCAATGCCAACGATGGCATCAGCCTTGCCCAGACCGCCGATGGTGCATTGAACGAAGTGACCGCGATGCTCCAACGCATCCGTGAATTGGCGGTTCAGGCCAAGTCGGGCACGTATCAGGAATCCGATCGCAATGCGATGCAGTCGGAAGTCGAGAACCTGACCAGCCAGGTCAGCGAAGTCCTGACCAAAACCACCTTCAACGGCAACAACCTGTTCGCGGTTGCAACTGCACCGGTTGCTGCCGACGATCTGGACTTCATCATCCAGACGGGGAGTGAAGTGAATGATACCGTGACGCTGACCAGCATCGCTTTTGATGGCGATGTGCTTTTCGGCACAGGTGAAGTCGCTTATGATGCGACCGCCGCCCAAGTGCTCAAGGTCAACGATACAGTGGCAGGCGATGGCAGCGGCACGGCCAATGCCAGTGCAACCATTGATAACATCGATGCCGCGCTCACCGCAGTCAGCGCCACCCGCGCCGGATTGGGTGCAGGGCAGAATCGCCTTGAATCGGTGGTGAACAACCTCAACGACAACGTCACTAACCTGTCGGATGCCCGTTCGCGCATCAGCGATACCGATTACTCGGCAGAAACGACCGCGATGGCCAAGGCACAGATCCTTTCGCAGGCATCAACCGCGATGATTGCACAGGCCAACCAGGCACAGCAAAACGTTCTCTCGCTCTTGAAGTAAGCCTCCCTCAAGAGCACCTCCACGGAAGGGCAGAGCCGCGCGCGGCTCTGCCCTTTCGGCGTTTTCCTACAGGAAGGCGTTCGTGTAAACGGGCGGAATGTTCATCAAAGCCGTCCATTTTGTGCTCCATGGCTGCCATCGGAAACTGTCCCTGCCGGGACACGTTGTTTCCCCTCTGGACAGTGTAAACTGTGTAAACCTCTTCAGCTTTTGCTTGCGAAACCTGAACGCCCGCGCAAAAGGGCGGGCATTATGACAGATGCCCTTCACACTGCCGCCCAAATCTCAAAAGCATGGCCATTCGAGGAAGCCCGCAAAATCGCCAAGCGGTTTCCGGGCGGCAAACGTGATGGCGCGGGCAATCTGGTGCCAGTGCTGTTTGAAACCGGATATGGCCCGTCAGGCTTGCCGCACATCGGCACTTTTCAAGAGGTTTTGCGCACCACGTTGGTCCGCCGCGCCTACGAAACGCTAACCGGCGGCCATCCGACGCGGCTGGTGGCGTTCTCCGATGATATGGACGGGCTTCGCAAAGTGCCCGACAACATCGAGAACAAGGCCGTTCTCGAGGCGCACCTCGGCCACCCGCTCAGCCGCATTCCCGATCCGTTCGGCACGCACGAAAGCTTTGCGCACCATAACAACGCGATGCTGCGCGCGTTCCTTGACCAGTTCGGCTTCGATTACGAATTCGTCTCGGCATCTGACCGCTACAACGCAGGCGAGTTTGACGATGCCTTGCGCAATGTCCTGCGCAACTGGCAGGCGATCATGAACATCATGTTGCCCACTTTGCGGGAAGAACGCCGCAAGACCTATTCGCCCGTCCTGCCGGTCTCGCCCACCAACGGACAGGTGCTGCAAGTGCCGGTTGAAGTGGTCGATGCCGATGCCGGGATCGTCCGGTTCGAAGACGTTACGGGCGAGGTGATCGAACACACCGTGCTGGGCGGCTGGTCCAAGCTGCAATGGAAAGTCGATTGGGCGATGCGTTGGGTCGCCTTGGGTGTCGACTATGAAATGTGCGGCAAGGATTTGACCGACAGCGTCACCCAATCGGGCCGCATCGCGCAAGTGCTCGGCGGGCGGCGTCCCGAAGGATTGATCTACGAACTTTTCCTCGATGAAAAGGGCGAGAAGATCTCCAAGTCCAAGGGCAATGGCCTGACGATTGAACAGTGGCTGGAATATGGCAGCGATGAATCGCTCAGCTTCTATCTGTTCCGCGATCCCAAAAGCGCCAAGTCGCTCCACGTTGGTATCATTCCGCGCGCGGTCGATGAATACTGGCAGTTCCGCGAAAAGCTGCCCGAACAGCCGGTCGAACAGCAACTCGGCAATCCTGTGTGGCATTTGTTGCGCGCCAACGGCTATGCCGGCGGCGAGGGTGACAAACTGCCGGTGACGTATGGCCTGCTGCTCAACCTTGTCGGCGTGCTCGGTGCCGGGGCTAGCCGCGATCAGGTGTGGTCGTATCTTGGCAACTACGTCGAAAACGCAGACCCTGCCGCGCACCCCGCGCTTGATGGTCTGGTCACGCGCGCGCTGGCCTACAACCGCGATTTCATCGCGCCCACACTGGTCCGCCGCAAGCCCGAAGCGAATGAGGCGCAGGCCTTGATGGCACTCGACACTGCACTGGCAGTCATGTCTGCCGATGCTACGGCGGAAGATTTGCAAAACATCGTTTACGAAATCGGCAAGAACCCGGACTTCGCGTTCGAAACCTTGCGCGATTGGTTCAAGTGCCTTTACGAAACGCTGCTAGGATCGGCCCAAGGCCCGCGCATGGGCAGCTTCATCGCGCTCTATGGTGTTGGCAATACACGCAAATTGATCGCCGAGGCCCTGGCGGGCTGAAGTTCAAGCGCCGATGATATGCGGCACAAAGCGGGCGCGGTTGCCGGTGATTAGGCCATCCTCGCGGATGCCAAGTCCGGCAGCCTCTCCACCCACAACCCAGCTTCCCAGTACCGGATAGCCTTGGCCGAAATCCTTGAGCGGATAGAGCTCCTGATAAACCAAGCGGTCCGTTGCATATTGGCCGCTGCTGCTGGCAAGCACCTTGCCGTCGGCCACCACGTCAATATTGGCGCCCTCCCGCGCCAAAACCGGCTTGGACACATAAGGTCCCGCGATGGCTTTTGGATCCAGCGTCGCACCCAGCAGGTTGGGGTGGCCGGGGAACATGTCCCATAAAATCGCCAGTACCGCTTTGTTGCTCCACATCATTTTCCACACCGGCTCCAGCCAGACGGTGTCATCGAAATGCCGGATAATGTGCTGGCCGAAGTCTTCCACCGCCAGCCATTCCCAAGGGTAAAGCTTGAACAGCGCGGAAATCAGGTAATCGTCCTGATCGGCAATCCGCCCATCGCCATCGATCCCGATCTGGTCAATCAACAGCCCGCGCGTTTCAAGCCCGGCCTGCTCGGCCAGATCGCGCAAGTACGTCGTCGTCATCGTGTCTTCGTGAACCGCATCGCCCACATGGGTGAACCACACCCGCCTGCCAGGCAGCGCAGGCGCGATCATCTGCCAGCGCGCTATCAAGCGTTCGTGCAGGCTGTTCAATTGATCGGCCTGCGGAAAAACCGTTTCCTTCCAGTCCCACTGGATGATCGAGGTTTCGAGCAGCGATGTTGGCGTATCGCAGTTATACTCCAGCAGCTTGGGCTCGCCCGTGCCGTCCCATGCCAGATCGAACCGCCCGTAATCCAGCGCGGGCGCATTGCTACGCCATGAATCGCGCACCGCCGCGTGATAGCTTGCCGGAATGCCGCAAGCGGCCAGCAATCGCTCATCGCGCGAAATGCGCTCTGCGGCTTCCAGATAAAGCTGGTGCAGCGCCTCGCTCGCGGCCTCAACGGTTTCGATCTGGGCGAGGGTGAATTGATAGCAGGCGGTCTCGTCCCAATAAGGACCGTCAGAATCGCTGTGCCACAGTAGCCCATGCTCCTCCACCGCGGCTTGCCAATCGGGACGCGGCGCAAGGGTAATTCGTTGCATCGATCAGGACAGTCCACTGCCAAAAAAGCTGCCGCGTGACCCGAACCCTCCGCGCGCCATGGAAGAGGTTCTTACCAGGTTCGATTTTGCAGGAGCGCTGGCATATTGCGCGCCCTTGGTCGGGAAGTAGCTGCCTTTGAGGCCAAGCTGCGGATCGTTCACGCGGTCGCCATAAAAGGGCACGCGGTTACCGCGATTGACATAGTACCACAGTAGCGCGCCGCTACCGAAACTACCGCTCGAACTGCGCTGGTTGCACCGATTATCTTCAACGCGGTAGCCGTTCTGATCCACGCACACGCGCGTATCACGATCCACAACGACATCGTCGTCCCAGCTATTGCGCGATGAACAGCCCGATAGGCCTGCCAAAGTGGCGGCCATCGCCGTGGTCAGGGCAAGTTGCTTTTTCATCGATCAGGGCACCATGCAGGCAGCTTGGAGGATGCCGACGCCAATGCCGATCCCGCCAACGAATTGGCCTGAAGCCGCACAATTCTTGGTAATCTTGTCAGAAATCTCTTTGAACAAAAGGCGCGCGATCACCACGAAGACGGCAAGTTGCACAATCGCGGCCACAGCGCCCCACAGCAGCATGTCAGGGATGCTGACCGAATGGCCGATCACCACTGCCACGGGAATGGCAAAGCCGATGAAGGTGCCAGTCAACTGGAGTGCTGCGGCAGAATTCCCCTGCCGGATCAATTCGAATTCATGGTGCGGGGTGAAGCGTGAATAGAGGAATAAAAACGCCGCGGCCAAGCCCATTGCCGAAGCGAAATAGCCCAGAAAATGTGGAAGTGCCGCAATAAAATAGCCGAGCATGGATATCCCCACCAATTGCACTGCGCCGGTTACAGCAGGAACGCCCGATCAGCGCAAGTATCCCGCGCGCCCGCCCGCCGCGATCCAGCGCCGCACTTTGGCTTCGAGTACGGTCATCGGCAGTGCACCGCTGCCCAGCACCTGATCGTGGAATAGGCGGATGTCGAAGCGATCCCCCAGCGCCGTCTCAGCCTCTTTGCGCAAGCGCTGAATCGTCAGCGCACCGATTTTATAGGCAAGCGCTTGGCCCGGATTGGCAATATAGCGGTCCACTTCGGCCTCGGCATCGCTGCGGCCCATGCCCGAATTGGCGAGCATGTAATCAACCGCCTGTTCGCGGTTCCAGCCCTTGGTATGGAGGCCGGTATCGACCACCAGCCGCATGGCGCGCAGCATCTCGTCGTCGAGCGTGCCCCAATGCTGCATCGGGTCTTTGTAGAAGCCCATCTCGTAGCCGAGCGTTTCGGCGTAGAGCGCCCAGCCTTCGATATAGGCGGTGTTGCCGCCGAAGCGCTGGAAATCGGGCAGGGCGGTGTTCTCTTGCGCAAGGCTGATCTGGAAGTGGTGGCCCGGTGCGCCTTCGTGCAGGTAAAGCGTTGAAACGCCAGTCAGAAAACGGCTTTTCAAATCATACGCGTTGAAGAAGAACACCCCCGGCTGTGTGCCGTCTGCCGTGCCTTGGGCATAGCTTCCGCCCGCTTCAAACTTGGCGCGATAGGCGGGATAGGATTGGATATTCAGCGGGGTTCGCGGCAGATTGAGGAAGTATTGCGGTGCCAAAGCGTCCACCCGGCGGCCCACGGCGCGGAAGCCTTCGGCCAGTTCCTCTTCGGTGCGTGGATGATAGCGCCGATCGGTGCGGATGTGGTCGAAAAAGCCCGGAAGGGGGCCAGTAAAGCCCAATTCGCGCTTCACAGCCTCCATTCGCGCCTTGATCTGCGCCACTTCATCAAGGCCAAGCTGGTGGACGGCGGCGGGATCAAGATCGAGCGTGGTGTGGTAGCGTGCGAGCAAGCGGTACAACCCATCGCCACCTGCAAGTGCGGACAGTCCCACTTGTTGCCGCGCTACCGGACGATATTCCTCGGCGAGGAAACGGCGCAGGGTGTGATAGGCGGGATAGACCTGGCGTTGGGTGACGCTGGCGAGTTCGCGGCTAATCCGGCTGCGTTCGGTTTCCAACATTGCTTCGGGAAACTGGCGGACCGGGTTCATGAACGGCGATTGATCTATCGGTTGCGCCAGCAGCGCATCGATTTGCACGATCATGTTATCCACTGTCAGCGTGGGCTCGGTCACGCCGCTGGCCATGCCTTCGCGAAACCGCGCGATGGCCTGTCCGAACACCTGATCGAGGATGCGGTGGCGAGCGATAAGCTGATCGAAATCGGCAACCGATGCCAGCGTGCTTGCGTTACCCGCGCCGGATAGTTCGGGGTAGGCGATGTGAAATCCGCCAAAGTGATTGAACGGCTGGACCGCAGTTAGCGCCTGCACTTCAGGCCTCAGAAACGCCTGTTCCTTGCGCTTGGCATCTTCGAACACAGCATAGGAAATGCGGTGACCCGGATCGAGCCGGGTGCGATCAATCCGCACCAGTTGCGCCAGTGTGCGGGCATTGGCATCACGCCGCCTGCGCGCCAGTTCGGGGGTGAACAGCAGCGCGAATTGTTTGACCGATATGCGCTGCCCTTGTTCCAGCGCGCCCAACGGATCAAGCGCCATGCTTTGCCGCGCGTCTTCGGCAAACAGCCGGTCAAGCGTGGCATTGGCCGATAACGCCGCACTATCGGTGGGGGCTTTATCGATCCGTGCCGGTGCAGCCTCAGCCGCCAGAGCCGGGGAAGATGGCACCACGGCCATTACCAGCAGGGCAGCACTTATCCGGGGGAGCCGTTTCAGTGCCATGGACGCGACCTGTACCATTTGGTCAGCACATATTTCATGCCACGCACCACCGGCATTCCGGCATGCATGGCTTTGGGGTTGGGAGTGCCATCGGGTTTCATGTTGTTCCAGATTAACAGCGCACCGGGCTGGGGCGGGATCGACAGATCGATTTGCGTAAAATCGGTGCTGCCACCTTCTTCCACGGCGTTAAGATAGGCCATTGCCGTCCAACTGCGCTGTCCGCCGCGCTTTTGTTCGGATTCCCAGAATGCCTGCGATGGCAGGAAATGATCGTAATGCCCGCGAAACTGCTGACCGGGAGCATAGCGCTGGCCCTGAATGGTTTCGCCAAACGCGGGATCGATCCCCATCAGATCATCAATCCGGCGTTGCAGCATCAGGACAAACGGATCAGCGGGGTCCACATCGCCGGTATAGCTGGTGCGGCCCGATCCGTCCGTGCCTTTATACGTCGGCGATGGCCGCGCCACGGCATCGACCGTTGCCATAAGGCGCGAACATTCGGCGGCAGTGAAGAAATCGGCGACACCGAAGATTTCCAGCCCGTCCACCGGAATGCGATAGACGCCCGGATCATTGGCAAGCCGTTTGCGCACAATCTCGCCCACGTGTTTCAATGCTTGTTGTTCAGCAGGCGAACTGGATTTGCGGCGTAGGGAAAGCATGTTGATGGTTACATGCGTGATTGCACGGGGCCATGCAAGAGACAGCGAAGGCCCCGGACACGATGTGCCGGGGCCTTGCCAGTTTAAGCCGGTGATATCACCAGAAGAAGTTGGGAATTACGTCCGCTACTTCACCTGTGAAAGTATCCACCAGAATGACGTCGTTATAATAGCGCACCCAGCGATACCCGGCATAGGCGGGCGGCAAGCGGTATGACCATGGATCGTTAATCCAGTAATTGCTGCCATAGAAGCCTGAATTCAGGAAAATCCCGACCGAAAGGCGGCTGTAGTTATAGCCACGGAATGGCGCAAAATAGCGCGGCATGCGGAAGTGGTTGCGGTTGGAATTGCGGAAGCCACTCCAATCGTAACGCCGGTCCTGCCGCCAATTGTTGCTCCACCGGCGATCATTGTCGCGACTGTTCCAGCCATTGCGGCCGTTCCAGCCATTGCGGTTACTCCAACCATCGCGGTTGCTCCAACCGTTGCGATTGTCATCGCGGCGGTAATCTCGGTTGCGGTCACGGTCTGAATAGGTCGGATTGCGGCCGTTCCATGCGGGGTTCTGATCCCGGTTGTTGTTCCAGTTGCGATCACGATTCCGATCCCAATTGCGTCCGTCAACGCCTGCGCGCTCCTGCGAACGGTTGGTCGGGTTCCAGCGTGTGCCATTCCAGCCCGGTTGGCGCGTGGTGGCGCGTTCCTGTGGATCCCGGCGCTCTACCGTTCCGCGATTCTGATCGCCCCAGCGCTGGGCGTTTTCGCCATTGCCACGGCCTCGCCAACCGGGGTTTTCCTCCCGTTCAGGCCGCGCAGTGCCGCTCCATGCCGGGCGCTGTTGTGGTGCGGGCTGTGCCTGCGGGATTGGAGTCTGGACCTCCGCATTGCGACGCCCGCGAAACTCGCTGCCGCCGCGCTGCATATCGTCGCGCTGGCTCGTATCACGACGGACTTCACCACCGCTCCACGGGCGGGCTGCGCGCTCTTCACGGCGTTCGTCCTGAGCAAAGGCGGTTGCAGGGATTGCGGTTGTTACGAGAGCCACGGCCAGCGCGCTGAGGACGCTTTTTCCGAAAGTTGAATTGCCGGACATGATTGCCGAGCCTTTCCCGTTTATGCCTGCCGCAAAACCGTTTGCGACCTGTTAACGACGTTCTACTGGAGTCGCGCTGTCCGATGGCTGAACCGGATTGGTAGCCTTCTGTTCATGTTGAGCAAGGAATTTGTGAATGGATTTAACCTTTTCGGGCGTTCTGGCCGATGTCGCCACCCGGCTGGGCGAGGCCATTAAAAGCGCGCGCCATCCAATGCATGCGCCGGTTATTGGCACGGCCGACGGGGATTTGCGGATCATGGTCTTGCGGGAAGCCACGCCAGACTTGTCCCGCCTGCGCTTTCACACCGATTGGCGCAGCCCGAAAGCTACGATGATTGGCGATGGGGCAACTGTTTCGGTGCTGGCTTATGATCCTGCGGCGCGGGTGCAATTGCGCATGCAAGGGCTGGGACGGATCGAGCATCACGGCCCCATTGCCGATGCGGCGTGGAGCGCTGCCACGCTGACCAGCAAGCGCTGCTATTTGGCGCAAACCGGGCCGGGCGGGGCGCTTGATGCGCCGGGCGCGGCGCTTCCCGAATACATGCTTGACCGTTCACCAACAGCAGAGGAGGCCGAGGCTGGCCGCGACAACTTTGCGGTGCTGCTGGTGGAAGTGCACGCGCTCGATTGGCTGCAATTGACGCACCACGGCGGCATCCGCGCGCGGTTCGAGCGGGAAAGTGCTACCAGCGAATGGCAATCGGCGTGGGTGGCCCCGTAACGCCGAAGTTCCGGTGTCCGTCAGTGCATGACAGACACCGGATAACGGATCAGCGCGTCAGCTTCTTGTAAGCCAGACGCGTTGGACGGTCAGCCGCATCGCCAAGGCGGCGGCGCTTGTCTTCTTCATAGGCTGCAAAGTTGCCTTCGAACCATTCGACGTGGCTGTTGCCTTCGAAGGCCAGGATATGCGTGGCGAGGCGATCGAGGAAGAAGCGGTCATGGCTGATGACCACCGCGCAACCGGCGAAGTTTTCAATCGCATCTTCCAGCGCGCCCAGCGTTTCCACGTCAAGGTCGTTGGTCGGTTCGTCAAGCAGCAGCACGTTGCCGCCCAATTTCAGCATCTTGGCCATGTGCACGCGGTTGCGCTCACCGCCCGAAAGCTTGCCAACGTTCTTTTGCTGGTCTGCGCCCTTGAAGTTGAACGCGCCGACATAAGCGCGGGTCGACATTTCCTGCTTGTTGACGGTCATGTAATCCAGACCGTCCGAGATTTCCTGCCAGACGTTGTTCTTGGGGTCGAGATCGTCACGGCTCTGGTCAACGAAGCCCAGATGCACGGTCGAACCGATTTCCACCGTGCCGCTGTCTGGCGTTTCCTTGCCGGTCAGGATCTTGAACAATGTGGATTTACCAGCGCCGTTCGGACCGATGATGCCAACAATGCCGCCCGGTGGCAGCATGAACGACAGGTTTTCGAATAGAAGCTTGTCGCCAAACGCCTTGGTGATGCCCTTGGCTTCGATAACCTTGCCGCCAAGCCGCTCTGGCACCTGGATGACGATCTGGGCCTTGCCGATGGGACGGTTGTCCTGTGCGTTCTGCAATTCTTCGAACTTGCGCACGCGGGCCTTGGACTTGGTTTGGCGGGCGGCCGGCGTCTGCCGGATCCATTCGAGTTCGCGGGCCAGCGCTTTCTGCTTGCCGCTCTCCTCGCGCTCTTCCTGCGCCATGCGCTTGGCCTTGGTTTCAAGGTAGGTCGAGTAATTGCCCTCGTAAGGGAAGTACTTTCCACGGTCGAGTTCGAGGATCCAGCCCACCACGTTATCAAGGAAATAGCGGTCGTGGGTGATCATCAAGACCGCGCCCGCATAGTCCTTCAGGTGGTTTTCCAGCCATTCGACCGATTCTGCGTCAAGGTGGTTGGTCGGTTCGTCAAGCAGCAGGATGTCCGGCTTCTGGATGAGCAGACGCGTCAGGGCGATACGGCGTTTTTCACCGCCAGAAAGGCTGTCTACCGGCCAATCGCCGGGGGGGCAGCGCAGGGCTTCCATTGCAATTTCAAGCTGGTTGTCGAGCGTCCAGCCATCGACCGCGTCGATCTTGTCCTGCAACTCGCTCATCTCGGCGCCCAGCGCGTCGAAATCGGCGTCTTCCTCGCCCATTTCCACGCCGATCTGGTTGAACCGGTCAACCATGTCAGCGGTTGCGCGCGCGCCTTCCTTGACGTTTTCCAGCACGGTCTTGGTATTGTCGAGCTGCGGCTCCTGCTCAAGATAGCCGACCGTAATATATTCACCCGGCCATGCCTCGCCGGTATAATCCTTGTCGATCCCGGCCATGATCTTGATCAGCGTCGATTTACCGGCGCCGTTGGGGCCAACGATACCGATCTTGGCGCCCTGATAGAACTGCAAGCTGATATCGCTAAGCACCGGCTTTTGCGCGCCGGGGAAGGTCTTCGTCATGTTCTTCATGACGTAGGCATATTGGGCAGCCATAACGGATCCTTGATGGAATGGCGTGAAACGGTTGCGCAGCCTCTATCCGAGCGCGTCGGTGCGGGCAAGCGGCGGTTATCAAAGAAGGGTGTTGACCGGTGGCCTTGAGGGCTTGGCAGCACGCTGGCCGATATATAGGCTTGGTTGCATGCGAAACAAATTCCGCGCCGTCGCGCTCTCCGCCTTGGTCCTTCCTTTTGCCGCCCACGCGCAAGAGCCTGCGGGCGATGTGGCGTGGGATATTCTGGCAGACCTAACCAGCCAGGTTGGCCCGCGCATGCCCGGAAGCGAGGCCGAGGCGCGCGCGCGGGTCTGGGCCGAAGCGCGGTTGAAAGCGCTGGGCTTCAGCGGCGTTACGGTCGAGCCATTTCCGATCCGTGGTTATGTACGGGGACGTGACGAGGCCAGCCTGATCGCGCCCATCCCGTTCAAACTGGCGGTGACGGCGCTGGGCTATAGCGGCACCACGCCGGACAAGGGCATTGAGGGCGAGGTTGTTTATTTTGCAACGCTCGATGCGCTCAAGGCCGCGCCCGCCGGATCGTTGACGGGCAAGATCGCGTTTATCGATCATGCGATGAAGCGTGCGCAAGACGGCAGCGGCTATGGCCCCTATGGCCAGGTGCGCCGCGCTGGCCCTGCGATTGCATCGGGCAAGGGTGCGATTGGCGTGGTCATCCGCTCTATCGGCACAGACAGCCACCGCAACCCGCACACCGGCGGCACGACTTTTGCCGATGGGGTGAAGCCGATCCCGGCGGGCGCTGTTTCCAATCCCGATGCCGATCTGATCGCGCGCATTGCCCGCAGCGGCAAGCCGATCCGCCTGTCGCTGACGCTGACCGGCAAGACGATCGACAACCTGCCTTCGGGCAATGTCTTTGCCGATTTGCCCGGGCGCGATCCTACACTGCCGCCGATCCTCGTCGGATGTCATCTTGATAGCTGGGATCTGGGCACCGGCGCGATTGATGACGCTGCGGGCTGCGCCATCATCACCGCTGCCGCTTTAAAGGCACAAGACGGCGGCAAGCCCTTGCGCACCATTCGTGTGCTGTGGGCGGGCTCTGAAGAGCTTGGCGGCTTTGGCGGCCGCGCCTTTGCCGAAAAGCACACCGAACCTTATGCACTTGCCATGGAAAGCGATTTTGGCGCGGCAAAGGTGTGGCGGGTCAGCTTCAGCTTTGGCGATGCCAATGCAGCTTTGGCCGATCGTATTGCAGCGGCGCTATCACCGATGGGCATTGTGCGCGGATCGGGCAAGGCCAGCGGCGGCACCGATGTTGTGCCGATGATTGCCAAGCAGAAGCTTGCGGTGGTCGATCTGGATCAGGATGGCACGCATTACTTCGATCTGCACCACACGCCTGATGACACATTGGATAAAGTAGACCCGGCGGAGCTGGCGCAAAACGTGGCGGCGTGGACCGAGGTGCTGAAAATCGTGGCGAATGAAGTGGGAGTGATTGCGCCTGCGCCCTGAGTTCAGGGACTTTCCTCGGGAAATTCGACCACAGTTGTCACGCCATGGCGGCCATCGACGTGCAGAGTTCCGTTTAGCTGCGCGGCAAAACCTTTGATGATCGTGGTGCCAAGTCCCAGTGGCCTGCCGGTGCCAGTTTCAGGTGCTGGCGCTTCGGTCATGCCGCAGCCATTGTCTGCAACGGTCAGGCGCAGGGTTTGCAGTGCGGTCCGCTCAAGCGCCAATCGCACTTCGCCGGGCTGGCCCGGTGCAAAGGCGTGCTTGATGCTGTTGGTCAACACTTCGGTAACCAGAAGCATAAGTGTCATCATGCGGTCCACACTGATCCGCGCATCGATGGCGTCCACCGTGACCTGTACATGGCTGGCACCGGCAACGTCCTGCGCCTGCTGGATAACGTGGCGGAACTGGTCAGGCAGCGACAGGTCACGCGCGGCAGGATCATAGAGCTGACGATGCACGCGCCCCATCAGTTCGATCCGGGCGTTGGCGCTATCGACGACGGCCAGCGCGGATGAGGGATCACGCTCGATCCTGCGGCGTTGCAGGCGCAGCATTGATGCAATCGAGGCAAGGTTATTGGCCACACGATGCTGCAATTCCTTGAAGAGCAAGGTTTGGTGCTCGGCCATTTCGCCAAGCTTGCGCTGGCTTTCCACCAGCTTCTGTTGGCGCTGCAAAAGGCCATCGATCAGCGCGATGTCCACGGCCACAACCACTGCATAAAACAGCAACGCTGTCAGAACCCGCCCATTGGTGTCAAAGCTGCCCAATGGCGGGATGAACCAGAACCATGCAGCAAGGCCGCTCAGCATAGCGCAGACGACGCCTGGGCCACGCCCCGCCAGAAACGTGCAGAGAATGACGACCGGGAAAAACGTGAGGAACGGAAAGCCCGAGGGCAACATCGCGTCAACCAGAAAGCGGGCGCCGGCGCCTAAGCCGGCAAACAGGATTGCCGTGCCATAGCGCGGTAGAGTGCCGCGTATTGGCTGTAAAAATGCGCGCTGCAGCCAAGTCATAGCCGCACGATATGCACTTGGGCCGTAACAAGTGCAACTTAATCAGCAAAAAAGGCTCCCCTTTTTAGAGGAGCCTCAATTTAAAAACAGACAGAATTTGAATTCGTTAGATGCGTTCGATGATAATCGCAGGGGCCATGCCGCCTGCTGCGCACATCGTTACAAGGCCATAACGTCCGCCTGAACGCTCCAGTTCGTCCAATGCTGTGCCGATCAGGATCGAACCGGTGGCACCAATGGGATGACCCAGCGCCATCGAGCCCCCATTGATGTTCACTTTGGCGCGGTCCAGATCGAGATCGCGGATGAACTTTTCAGCGACGACGGCGAAAGCCTCGTTTATCTCCCAAACGTCGATGTCGTCTTTGGAAAGGCCAGCTTTGGCCAGAACCTTGCTGGCCGCAGGGACTGGCGCGTTGAGCATCAGCGTAGGATCATCGCCCTGATTGGCATAAGCGACGATCCGCGCGCGTGGCTTCAGGCCGTGCTTTTCGGCATAGGCGGGCGACACGATCAGCAAAGCCGCTGCGCCATCGACCACGCCCGATGAATTGCCCGCGTGGTGAAAGTGCTTGATCTCAAGATCGGGATAGCGGCGGTTGATCTGCTTGCGGAATGTTGTCCCGCCGAGATCGAAATCGGCCATGCCGGCAAAGCTTGGCTTCAAAGCGGCAAGGCCTTCGGCGGTGGTTTCAGGCCGTGGGAATTCTTCGCGATCCAGCGCAACCGATCCGTCATCGTTCAGCACAGGCACGGTCGATTTGGCAAATCGGCCTTCCTTGATCGCCATGTCGGCGCGCTGCTGGCTGACCAGTGCCAGCGCGTCCAGCGCCTCGCGGCTGATGCCTTCCATCGATGCAATCGCATCGCCGCAAATGCCCTGATGCGATTGCGGATGCACGGCGTCGAGCGCCATATTGCCCGAGCCCATGCCGAGTGGGCTGATTCCTGCGGCTGCTTGCTGCGCGCCGTGTGCGATGGTGAAGCTCATCATTTCGGTACCGCCTGCGATTACGCAGTCTTCCATGCCCGACATTACCGAAGCGCACGCCAGGTTTACCGAGGTGATGCCGCCACCGCAGAACCGGTCAAGCGTGGTGCCGCTGGCGGCCACATCATAGCCCGCAGCCAAAGCCGCCATGCGGCCAAGGTCGCCGCCCTGTTCGCGTACCTGGGTCGAGGTGGACCAGATGATGTCATCAACCGTTGCTGTATCAAGGTTGTTGCGGTCCTTGATGGCCTTGAGCACCGTTGCAGCCAGATGCTGCGGGTGAAGGTGTGAAAGCGCGCCCTTGCCGGGCTTGCCCACGCCGCGCGGGGTGCGAACAGCATCGATGATATAGGCTTCCGGCATCGCAAACTCTCCGTATTGTTTATTTAATCGTTCGATTAATGAGTATATGGGGCAGGTGCAAGTTGAATTTCAATGGCTCGACAGGATCATCCCGCCGTGTCAGCGGTGGATGGCGTTGTGCGCTAGGCAACACCAATTCCACTCAGCCGGTGGGCTAAGCCAAGCGCGCAAAAGTTATGACCGGAAAGGTTGGATATGATTTGGTGGAATGGTGAAAAGCCAGCGATAGAAAGGCTTACGCGGCTTGGCAGCAGTTCCATGCCGGCACATCTCGGCATTGAATTTGTCGATTGCGGCGAAGACTGGGTCAAGGCGCGGATGCCGGTTGATCACCGCACGCACCAGCCGTTTGGTAGATTGCATGGCGGCGCATCGGTTGCGCTGGCCGAGACGATCGGTTCGATGGGTGGTGCGATGGTGGTTGATCCTGACCGGTTTGTAACGGTGGGCGTTGAAATCAATGCAAACCATCTCCGCCCGGTGCGCGAGGGCTGGGTCTATGCCACAGCGCGACCGGAGGCCTTGGGTCGCACCACACATGTCTGGTCGATCCGGATCGAGGATGAGGCTGGCAAGCTGGTTTGCATCTCGCGGTTGACGCTCGCGGTTATCCCGATTGACCGCAAGTAAACTGCATCCGAAAACGCTTCGCAAAAGGATAATCTGATGAGCAGCGCAAGGGATCAAGCTTCCCCGCAAGACCGGTTGCTACCCATGAAGGGCATTCACAACTTCCGCGATTTTGGCGGCTATGGCGCGCGGGGCGGGAAGTTGCGCCGGGGCATGTTGTGGCGATCAGGCCAGCATTGCGATGCCTCGCCCGATGATTTGGCGCTGGTCCATCGCGTGGGCATAAGGACTGTGATCGATCTGCGCGGTGATAGCGAACGCGCGTCTTATCCGTGCTTGCGCCACGATGCGTTTGGCGGCGAAGTGCTGTTCCATCCCGGCGAGACTTCCGGTGGGCATGGCAAGGCGGTGCACGAACACGCGGCATTTAACGTCAGGACCGCGCAAGAAGCCCATGGCGCGATGCTGCGCATTTACACGACGCTGCCATTCCAGCCGGTTCTCGTCGGCACGTACCGGCTTTACATGCAGGCTCTGGCCGAGCGTGATAGCCCCAGCTTGTTGCACTGTCTTGCGGGGAAGGATCGCACCGGGGTTGGCGCGGCCTTGGTGCATAAGCTGCTTGGCGTGCATCACGATGACATTGCCGACGATTACCTCCTGACCAACACCGCCGGTGATCCCGAAGCGCGGATCGCCGCTGGCGCACAACACGTGCGCGCCGGGTTCGGGCCAACCATGGAAGATGCCGCGTTGCGGGTGCTTATGGGCGTGGACGCCGCGTTCCTCGACCGATCGTTTGGCACGATGACCGAGCGCCACGGCTCTGTCGAAGCCTATGCCCGCGATGTGCTAGGCGTCACCCCGCAGATGGTCGAAGCAATGGAGCAGCGGCTGGTCGAGGCCTAAGGCCGCAAGCAATGCACAAAAAAGCGGCGGGCTCAGACTCGCTTTTGCGCTGGCCACACCTTATCTCGCCAGCCCAGTGGAGGAATTTTCATGGCGACGACGCACAAGACCCGCATGCTCATTATCGGTTCAGGCCCCGCTGGCCTTTCCGCCGCGATTTATGGCGCGCGTGCGGGCATGGAACCCATCGTGGTGCAGGGGCTGCAACCGGGCGGGCAGTTGACGATTACCACCGACGTTGAAAACTATCCCGGCTTCCGCGACGTGATCCAAGGCCCATGGCTGATGCAGGAAATGCAGGCTCAGGCCGAACACGTCGGCACGCGCATGATGTGGGACACGGTGCTCGAAGTCAGTATGGATGGCTCTCCTTTCCGCGCGATCGGCGATAGCGGCGATATCTATGAAGGCGATGTGCTGGTGATCGCCACCGGCGCGCAGGCCAAATGGCTCGGCGCTCCGGGTGAGCAGGAGTTTTCGGGCAAGGGCGTGTCGGCTTGCGCCACGTGCGACGGGTTCTTCTATCGCGGCAAGAAGGTTGTGGTGATCGGTGGCGGAAACACGGCTGTTGAAGAAGCCTTGTACCTTACCAACCATTCGCCGGACGTCACGCTGATCCACCGTCGCGATTCATTGCGCGCCGAAAAAATCCTGCAAGACCGGCTGTTTGCGCACCCCAATGTCAAAGTGCTGTGGAATGCCAAGGTCGATAGCTTCGTCGGTGAGACGGGCAAGGGCCTGACCGGCGTGAAGGTGATCGACACGGTGACCGGCGCGGAATCGGTGGTCGAGACCGATGGTGCCTTCGTTGCCATCGGCCACGCGCCCGCAACCGAATTGTTCAAGGGCAAGCTCGAACTCGATGAAAACGGCTACATCATCGTCGAGCCCGGCACGCCAAAGACCGCGATCCCCGGCGTGTTTGCCTGCGGCGATGTGATGGACCATGTCTATCGCCAAGCCGTAACCGCAGCAGGCACCGGATGCATGGCCGCGCTCGATTCCGAACGCTTTCTTGCCGATCTGGATTTCAAAGCGACGCAGGCAGTTCCGGCCTGATATCGTCACTTCGTCCCGGATTTCGTTCGTCACTGCGAGCGCAGCGAAGCAGTCCAGAGCGTCAGGTAGCAACCTTTGGACTGCTTCGCTCCGCTCGCAGTAACGAATGGGAGTAGTCAGCCTTCCAGCATTTCAACCAGGCGCGCGAACAACCATTCGCGCGCTGCGTCATCCGAAAAGCTGTGCGATGCGCTGTCGATCCGTTGGATGCGTGGGTCAGTCGTGTTCCATGCCGCTTCAAACATCTGCGCCGTCCGGTCCCCTCTCGCCAGCAAGATCGCGACCGGACCGGCAAATGCGGCCAAGCCCGCCTGCATTTCTGCCATCAAGCCGGAAGGCGTGGCTTTTGTAGCCGCAGCTCCGCGCAATCCCTTGGCCAGTTTGGCAAGGTTGACCCCGCCCGTCAGCAAGCGCAAAACCTCGCGCGGGTTGGTGAGCTTGGCCAAATAGCGACTTCGGATTGCAGCGGCTGGCATGGCTTGCGGCGCTTCTTCGCCATCAATTGTCCATGGATTGGCCAGCACCAGACCGCCAATCGCCAGCCCATGCGCAAACAGCATCAAGGCCGCCGCCGCATCACAATTTCCGAAGGCGATCACGCGCGAAACATGCGGTGCATGGTTGCGAAAGGCGGCGATGGCGGCTGCAATATCCGGCCCGGAATGGCGGAACGTGGGGTTGTCGCCCTCGCTATCGCCCACCCCGCGCCGGTCATAGCGGAACACCGGAAAGCCCTGCTGCGCCAATCGTGCCGCGAGTTGTGCCTGACCACCCCAAGCGCCGCCGCGCAGTTCATTCCCGCCAGAAACCAGCAGCAGCCCTACAGACCCGCTCGCTTCAGCAATGTCGAGTGTGCCGACCAGCGTCGCGCCTTCGCAGGCAAAAGTCAGATGCCGCCGCGTCGTCATGCGTCAAGATCCGCTGCGATCAACCGCGCCAACGCTGCCGATTGCTCCGGCGCCGCGGCAGGTTCCGCGCGCAGCCATAATCCGCCGCCGCCAAGTTCGGCCTGCATGACGATCCGCTGGCCTTCGATCTGCGGCAAAGCGTCCTGCAAGCCCGCGATCAGCGAAGCCCCGCAGCGATAGCCTGCCAGTTCCAAGCCCGTATCGCGGCCTTGTTCCAGCAGCGCCGCACTGTCCTCGTGATGTCCCGCTTCGCGCGCGGCAATTGTGCGGGCGCGGATCAACTGGCGCAGGATCGATGGTCCCTTGGCAGGTTCCAGAACCCATCCCGGTAGCGTTCCGGGATAGACCAGCGCGCCGCCGCGCACGGCCAGAACATCGCTTGCGCCAAAGTGCTGCGCCGCCTGCCCCATCGCCGCGCGCCAGCTATGCAGGCTCTGCGCGGTGAAGCTCTGCAGGCTTTCATTGCAGCCCGGCAGATCGGGCAGGAATGTGTCGATCCCTGCCTCATCGAGCAGGCGCATGGTATCGACCAGCATGCCCCGCATGCGGTTGGCTTCATCGAACAGGGCTGGGACGATCAGAACGCGGCGACCACGCCCCTGATCAAATGCCAGTGCATATTCCTCGCATAGGCCAGAAGGGCCAGAGCAGGGCCACGCCGCAATCACGCGACCACTTTGGCTTCCAGAAACGCCAGCAAATTGCCATAGGTTTCTAGCAATTCGCCATCAACTTCATCGTCTTCAATCACAATGTCTAGCCGGTCCTCGATTTCCGTGAGCAAGCCTGCGACAGCCATGGAATCAAGCTCGGGCAGATCGCCGAACAGGCCGGTTGAGGCATCGAATGCGGCCACACGCTCAGCCGAGAGGCCAAGCACGTCTTGCAGGATCGCGCGCAGGGTACTGTCGGTACTGGTCATCGGGGTCCTGAACATGAAAGAGGACGTTTCGTTGCGCCCTTAACCACGCCGGTTCGCAGAAACAAGACCTTGGAGCAATCGCCGCCCAAAAGCGCGCACCAGCGAAGGCCAGTGCTGGACAGAACCGAGCCGCCATGCCCGCACCCGCCAGCGTGTGCGCACGGTGTCCATCCAGTCACGCTTATAGGGATCATCGCCCGTCCCGAAGTCGACCAGATCCACGCAGTCTGAGTCAATCACGTGGGCAAACATCGCCGCCGTCAGCAGCGTTCCGGGCGATTGTTTACGGAAGTGTTCATCATGCGCCAGCTTGTGAATGAAGGCGGTTCCGCCCTCAACGGTCCAGAACTGTGCGGCCACCGGCTGGCCATCGATTTCGGCAATGCCCAGCCGCAGCCTCCCGGCATCGCCATCCATCTGCGCCCATTTGCGCAGGAAATCGGGGCTGCCCTCGCCGGGCTTCCAACTCAATCTGTAGATCGTCTCGTAAGCGTCCCAATCGGCTTGGGAAAATGCAGTGGCGATGCGCAAAGTGACTTCACCCTTTTTGCCCTTGCGACGCACGGTTTCGCGCAAGGCTCCGGGCCTTGATGCCCAGTATTCGGCAAAAGAGCAGCCTTTGACCTCAAGCACGTGATTCGCATCGCACGGTTCGCAAAGCACAACCCATCCGGCTTTACGCATCGCAGTTGTCAGCGCCTGCGCATCGGCTTGCGGCATCGGCGCAAAGCACGCGCGGCCATGGGGCAAGCTTCGCACAATGTCTGAAAGAAGGTCACTATCTCCTGCGGCACGCACAAAAAAGCTATACCAATTGGCCAGTGCTTCGATCTGCCCATGCTCTTCGCGCCAGGGCAGCAGGGCAACGCGAGGCCCCTCGATTGCGATGGATACGCGGGCTTTTGCGGGATCCAGACAGGTATCGGCAAGCAGTGCCAGCCAGTCGAGCCGCTCGAACGGGGAACCGTACGCCACCGCCATAGCACGCAGGTCCGCTTGCGCTTCTTTAAGACTGGCGTGATAGACGTCCAATTCGCAACCGTCCTTTGATCCAAAATTTCGAGATTCACCGCGTGCCCGCCGAACCCGATCCTACCGTGTATCCGCTTGATCATCTTGCCTTGCGCGGGAGCGACAATGCCCCTGCGCTGGTGCTCAAGGACCACACGCTTAGCTTCGAAGCGTTAAATGCACGTGTAGGATTGCTTGCGGGTTGGCTAAAATCGCAAGTGCCGCAATCGGGTGCCCGGATCGCCACGTGGTTGCCCAAAACCGAACTTGCGTGCCTGATGCCTCTGGCGGCGGTGCGGGCAGGGCTGGTGCATGTGCCAGTCAACCCGCTGCTCAAACGCGCACAAGTGGCGCATATCTTGGGTGATAGCGGCGCATCGCTGTTGCTCGCCAACAAAGCGCGGCTTGATACGCTGGAAACGGGCGATGCTTTGTGCCCGGTGCGCGAGGAGCCGACCGTCTGGGCAGAGGCTGAAGCGCTGGGCACCATCGTGCCGCCGTCCGATGCCGCGCCCGATAGCCTTGCCGCAATTCTCTATACCAGCGGTTCCACCGGACGGCCCAAGGGCGTGATGCTCAGCCAGGCCAACTTGTGGCTCGGCGCGGTGAGTGTGGCGCATTATCTCAAAGTCCAGCCACAAGACCGCGTGCTGGCCGTGCTGCCCTTGGCCTTCGATTACGGCCAGAACCAGTTGCTTTCAACGTGGTATGCCGGTGGCTCGGTGGTGCCGCTGGATTACCTGACGCCGCGCGATGTGGTGAAATCTGTCGCGCGCTATGGTGTCACCACGATTGCGGCTGTTCCGCCGCTGTGGCTGCAATTGGCCGAACTCGATTGGCCGCAAGAAACAGCAGCGCATCTCTCACGCCTTACAAACAGTGGCGGCGCGCTCACTCCGTCGCTGGTCCGGGCGCTGCGCCGCAAATTTCCGCAAGCCGATCTTTATCCGATGTACGGCCTCACCGAAGCTTTCCGTTCAACCTACCTCGATCCCGCGTTGGTGGACGAACACCCTACCTCAATCGGCAAAGCCATTCCCTTCGCCGAAATCCTTGTGGTGAATGATGCAGGCCAAGCCGCCGCGCCTGATGAAGAGGGCGAGCTGGTCCACACCGGCCCGCTGGTGGCGCAAGGCTATTGGCAGGATGTGCAGCGCACCGCTGAACGCTTTAAGCCTGCGCCTTCCTTCTCTGAACTGGGTGGCATGGCGGTCTGGTCGGGGGACCGCGTGCGCCGCGATCCGCAAGGGTTGCTGCACTTCGTCGGGCGGCGTGATGCGATGATCAAGACTAGCGGAAACCGCGTTAGCCCGCAGGAGGTGGAAGAGGCCGCTGTTGCGACCGGGTTTGTCGCAGAAGCGGTGGCTTTGGGCCTGCCTGACCCGCAATTGGGCGCTGCGATCCACCTGGTTGTGCGCGCTTCGGGCGATGAAGCGGCGGCGCGAGCAGAATTGATCCCCGCGCTTACCCGGGCGCTTCCCAACTTCATGGTTCCGCGCCATGTGCATTGGCGCGATGCGATGCCGGTCAGCCCCAACGGCAAGCTGGACCGTGTTGCCTTGGCGGCAGAACTCGCCGCAGGAGATGCCACTTCATGAAACCACTTGGCCCGATCCCTTCAGGCTTTGCTGCCATCGACGGCGAATTGGCGATTGCCGGACATAAGGCAACGGCCCTGGTTGCCCAAGCTGGCGGAACCCCGCTGTTTGTTTATTCGCGTGAGATGTTAACCCGACGCGTTGCGGAACTTCGCGCGGCCATGCCGGATCGCTTGGCGCTTCATTATGCCGTGAAGGCGAACCCGTTTGCGCCGGTTCTCGAACACATGGCCGGTCTGGTAGATGGCTTTGATATTGCCTCAGGCGGGGAACTGGCGATTGTGCAGGCGGCGGGGATCGATCCGGCGCGGGTCAGCTTTGCCGGGCCGGGCAAACGTGACACAGAACTGGAAGCGGCGATTGCGGCGGGCGCTACGCTGAACCTTGAATCCGAAGGGGAGGCTGCCCGCGCGCTGGACATTGCCAACCGCCTTGGCATTACGCCGAAACTCGCCATCCGGGTGAATCCCGAATTCGATCTTAAAGGATCGGGGATGAAGATGGGCGGCGGGGCCAAGCCGTTCGGCATAGACGAAGCCCGCGTGCCCGCGCTCGCCCGCCGGTTGATTGCTGAAGGAGCCGATTGGCGCGGATTCCATATTTTCGCAGGAAGTCAGGCACTTTCCGCCGATGCGATCATCGAAACGCAGGGGCAGACGCTGGCGCTGGCGGCGCGGCTTGCTGAAGAATCCGGGGCTGCATTGCCCAAGTGCAATCTGGGTGGCGGCATCGGCATTCCCTATTTCCCCGGTGATGTGCCGGTGGATATCGGCAAAGTGGGGGCCGCTCTGGCCGAGCGTTTCGCCGATCTGCCAGACGTGTTGAAAGATACCGCGTTCGTAATGGAGCTGGGCCGCTATCTTGTTGGCGAGGCGGGTGTCTATCTTGCGCAAATCGTGGATCGCAAGGAAAGCCACGGCGAGGTCTATCTCGTCACCGATGGCGGCTTGCATCACCAGCTCGCCGCTAGCGGAAATTTCGGCACGGTGGTGCGCCGCAATTACCCCAGCGCCATCGCCACACGCTATGACGCAGCGGTAGAAGAAGAGGCCAATATCGTTGGCTGCCTGTGTACGCCGCTGGACCGCTTGGCCGATAAAGGTGGCTTTCCGCGCGCCGATGTGGGCGATCTTGTGGCGATTTTTTGTGCCGGCGCTTATGGTGCCAGTGCCAGTCCAGCGATGTTTCTGGGCCAAGGTCCAGCGCGGGAAATCCTTGTTTAACAAAGCAATGCTGCACTAGCGTTAAAGGTTTCCGCGCCACTGGTCCCGTTTTGGGACAGCGGCAAATTCCTGCCGGTCGCGGCCATATCTGCAATCAAAGCTAACGCAATATTCACCCTTTTTGGCGATATCCGAGAATGAATTGCGGTGTTGTGCCCCTTGCACGTGTGTGCGGCAGGGGGAGCGAGGCGCCGCAAAATACAAGGATAGGCCATGCCTTTGAATTCGCGCGTTACCCGTATTCTCGCCAGCACGGCTATGTTGAGCCTTGCCCTGTCGGGTTGCGGCGGCGTTGGCGGCGGGCAGCAATTGCCGCCTGCCTCGTTCGTTGCGCTACAAGAAGGTCCAGGCGAAGAATATGTGATCGGGCCGCTGGATGAACTGACCATTTTCGTCTGGCGCAATCCTGAACTGGGCGCTTCGGTGCAGGTCCGCCCTGACGGGCGCATCACCACGCCGCTGATCACCGACATGCCCGCTGTGGGCAAGACGCCGTCGATGTTGTCGGAAGATATCAAGCTGCAATTGTCGCAGTACATTCAGGAACCCATCGTCTCGGTCATCGTCAACAAGTTTGCCGGTACCTTCAGCCAGCAAGTGCGGATCGTGGGCGCGACTGAAAAGCCTGCCTCTATCCCGTTCCGCGCCAATATGACGCTGCTGGACGCCATGATCGCTGTAGGCGGTCTTTCGGAATTCGCCGCTGGCAACAAGGCGCGGCTGGTCCGGTTCGACAAGCAATCGGGCAACCAGAAAGAATACGCCGTGCGCATTGGTGACTTGCTGCGCAAGGGCGATACCAAGGCCAATGTCCTCCTTATGCCGGGCGATGTGATCATCATCCCCGAAAGCTCGTTCTGAGCAGCGGGCGGGGAACACGGCGGCTATGACCAACATTTACGAAGAAGTGCGCATTGCGCTCCACGGCATCTGGCTTCGCCGCTGGATCGCGTTGGGTCTTGCTTGGGCCGTTTGCATGCTTGGCTGGCTGATCGTGGCCATGGTGCCCAACAGCTATGAATCCAGAGCGCGCATTTTCGTGCAGATCGATGATGTGCTGGCAGACCAGATCGGCATCGGCGGTGATCGCAAGCGCGACATTGAACGTGTGCGTCAGACGCTGACCAGCTCGGTCAATCTCGAAAAGGTCATCCGCGCAACGCGGCTTGGCGACAGCGTGACCGATGACAAGCAAATGCAGGCGGCGGTTGCTGGTCTGAGCAAACGCATTTCGGTGGTGAGCCAGCAGGACAACCTTTTCCAGATCACCGGCACGGCGGGTGGCGGAGGTCGCAATGATGGCGAAAACGCCAAGCTGGCTCAGGACATCGTGCAGAAGATGATCGACATCTTCCGCGAGGAAAATCTGGCAGGTGGTCGCGGGGAAATGACCGAGACATTGGCATTCCTTGACCAGCAGTTGTCAGACCGCAAAAAGGCGCTTGAAGCAGCCGAGCTCAAGCGTACGGAATTTGAAGCCAAGAACGCCGATATGATCCCCGGCAGCGGCTCGGTCACGACCAAGATCGAATCGGCGCGCGGTGAAATGCGTGATATTGAATCGAACCTGCTTGCCGCGCAAAGCGCGCTGGCATCGATCAACGGGCAGCTTTCGGGCACCCCGCAAACCATTGCGATGCCCGGTGTTGCGGGCGGAGCCAAGGGCGCTTTGCAGCAGGCTCTGTCCGATCTTGGCTCAATGCGCGCACGCGGGTTGACCGATAGCCACCCCGATGTGATCTCGGCAAAGGCACAAGTCGCCGCGCTTCAGCGCTCTGCCAGCGTCGAAGGCCCCGGAGGCGGAGCACCCAATCCTGCCTATAGCTCGCTGATCTCGATCAAGGCGGATCGCGAAGCCAGCCTCGTTGCGCTGCAATCGCGCAAGGCTTCGCTTATGACCGAAGTCGCGCGGCTTTCAGCGCAGCAATATGGCGAACCGGCCATCGCTGCCGAAGCGTCACGCATTGGCCGCGATTATGATGTGCTCAAAGAGCAATACGACAAACTGCTGCGTGACCGTGAGGTACTGCGCCTGCGCGGGCAAGTGGAAACCGAGCGCGATGCGGTGAAGTTTGAAGTGATCGATCCGCCAACGATGCCGGCTGGCCCCGCTGCGCCTGACCGTCCGATGTTGCTGACGCTGGTGCTGGTCGTTGGCATTGGCGCAGGTTGCGGCGGTGCATTCGCGCTCGGCCAGCTCAAATCGGCCTATTCCACCACCGGCCAGCTTGAGCGCGCCACCGGGCTGACCGTGATCGGTTCGATATCTGAAGCGATCACGCGCAAAACCCGCAGCGAACGGGCGCGCCGCCTCAAATGGTTCGCCGGGGGCTTTGCCGGATTGTTCGTTGTCCTGTTCGTCTTGCTCGGCATTGAGATGCTGAAGCGCGGCATGGTGGCATGAGGGAGAACGGCCGATGACCGACCAGACCAGAATCCCGCTGCCGCCTTCAGGCCCTTCGTTGATCGAGCGGGCATCGGGCAGCTTTGATTTCCGCACGCTGACGCGGCCGCCAATTGCGGATCTTCCTCCAGTGACTGGGCCAGTGACTGCACCGGTTGTCAAACCAGTGCCACAGCCGGTGCCGGCAACACAGCCAACGCTCGTTCAACCGGTTGTCACCCAGCCTGAAGCCAAGCCGTTTCATGGCGTTTACCACAAGATTGACCGCGCCCATTTGCGCGAACAGTGCCTGATCGAACCCGAAAGCGCGGTCACTGGCCTGCTTGAAGAATTTCGCATTGTGAAGCGGCAATTGCTGCGCACGGCGGCGGAATCGCGTGGGGGCAGGGGGGCTGTCCATGGGGAACGCATCCTCGTGTGTTCCGCCCATCCGGGCGAGGGCAAGACGTTTTGTGCAGCGAATCTTGCGCTTTCGATAGCCGCTGAAAAAGACAACGAAGTTCTGTTGGTAGACGCTGATTTTGCCAAGCCATCGGTCCTGTCAACGCTCGGGCTGCCCGGTGGTCCGGGTCTGATGGATGCGCTGGCTGATCCGTCGATGGCGGTCGAAGACTGCATCATCGGCACAGATATTGCAGGGCTTTATGTGCTGCCCGCTGGTAACGCGACGGGCTCTGACACCGAATATCTCGCCTCATCGCGCACCGGCGAAGTGCTGGCGCGGCTGACGGCACATGCGCCCAATCGCATCGTCATTTTCGATTCGCCTCCCGCGCTTGCCGCATCGCCCGCATCAGTGCTCGCCAATCATGTCGGCCAGACCGTGATGATCGTGCGCGCCGATATGACCGGTGAGGCTGCGCTGCGCGATGCGGTCCACCTGCTTTCTGCCTGTGATGACATCAAGCTCCTGCTCAACGGCACCCGGTTTTCCACCACGGGCCGCCGCTTCGGCACTTATTACGGATACAAGGAATGAACCGTCCGTTGATTCTGGCGCGTCACGCGCTTGTTGCCAGTGCTGCCCTTGCTGCTTTGTGCGCGCAACCGTTGCACGCGCAGTCCATGCCCTATGAACCGATGGAGGGGAGCGGGGCTTCATCCGGGCGTGCGCAAACGCGTGGCGGCTTGTCCTCGCGCAGTGCAGGGGGCGGTGCGCGCACCACGATCCAGCCTTATATCGAGCTGAACCAGAACGTCCTTTATGAACTCTCCCCCGGCGATGACGTGCTGACCTACACCGCGATTGCGGCAGGGGTAGACATGGCGCTCAATGGTCGTCGCACGCAGGGCGCGGTTTCGTTCAGGTATGAGCGCCGGATTGCCCAAGGCAATAACAATCGCGGCATTAATGGCGATACGGTATCGGGCCTGGCGCGTGTGAAGCACGATCTTGTTCCGCGCCAACTGGCCATTGAGGCAGGCGCACTTGCCGTGCGGACGCGCTTTGAAGGCAACGGTGCCTCGTCGCTGAACCCTGTGGCCAATGGCGATGCCTCCAATCAGGTCTATTCGCTTTACGCAGGACCAGCAGTATCAACCAACGTGGGCGATGTGGCTTTGGCCGGTTCGTACATGCTGGGGTACACCCGCATTGAACAGAGCGCCACGCCGCAAACGCCGCCCGCAAACGCGTTCACCCAAGTCTTCGACGATTCCTTTGCCCAATCGGCACAAGTCTCTGCCGGGATTGCCGCAGGCACCGTGCTGCCGATTGGCCTCACCGCAACAGGCTCGTTCTTCCAAGAAGATATTTCGAACCTTGACCAGCGCGTGCGTGATATGCGCGCCAGCGTTCAGGCGAATTATCCCGTCACTTCAACTGTCGCGGTAATCGGCGCGGTTGGGTATGAGGACGTCACGGTTTCTTCGCGCGATGCTGTGCGCGATATCAATGGCAATGGCGTGATCGGATCGGATGGCCGCTTCGTCACTGACAAAAGCCGCGACCGCCAGATTGCTTATGAAACCGAAGGCCTGACATGGGATGCAGGTGTCATGTGGCGGCCCAGCCGTCGCACCGCGCTCTCGGCCTTCATCGGGCGACGTTATGACAGCACGACCTATTACGGCAGCTTCTCTTATACGCCCAATGATCGCAGCGCTTTAAGCATTGCCGCATTTGACAACATCTCAGGCTTTGGCGGACAGGTGGGCCGCGCCTTGCGTGATTTGCCAACCGATTTTGAAGTGAACCGTGATCCGTTCAATGGCCAGATCGGCGGCTGCGCCAATGGCTCACAAAGCGGCGGCTGCATTAACAATGCGCTCTCATCGGTGTCAGCATCCGTCTTCCGTGCGCGCGGCGTTAACGCCACCTATTCGCACCAAATTGGCCGGATGCAGGCAGGGGTCGGCGGCGGTTACATTCGCCGCAGCTTCATCGCCCGGCAGGATTCGGTGCTCGGCGCAGCCAACGGGACGCTGGATGAAAGCTACTTTGTTAACGCAGGCATTAATGGCCCGATCGATCGCCGGTCGAGCTTTGCCCTCTCGACCTATGCCGCTTGGTTCCAGAATGGCGTGTCTGATGATCAGGACATCAACACAATCGGCGCAAATGCCTCCTACTTCCGCAACCTGACCGACCGTTTGGTGGCAACGGCGGCGGTCGGTTTAGTGTCTGTTAACCGCAAAGTGGTTGAAGACGAAGCAATCGCACAAGGCCAGGTCGGCCTGCGCTATTCTTTCTGATGTCCGGAGACGGCCTCGATGTATGATGAATTCTATGGCCTCACAGGCCGCCCGTTCCAGCTAACCCCTGATCCGCGCTTCTATTTTGAAAGCGGGACGCACCGCAAGGCGCTGTCCTATCTTGGCTATGGTCTGGCGCAGGGTGAGGGCTTCATCGTCATCACCGGCGAAGTGGGCGCGGGCAAATCCACGCTGGCCGCGCATTTGATGGCCACGATTGACCGGCAACGCCTGACAGCAGCGCAGATCGTCACATCGGCGCTGGATGGCGAGGAGCTAATCCACGTTTCGGCGCGCGCTTTCGGGCTTGAAGTGGCAGGCCATGACAAGGCCACCGCGCTGGCGCAGATCGAGGCTTTCCTGCATCACGAAGCGCGCGAAGGCCGCCGTTGTTTGCTGGTTGTCGATGAATCGCAGAACCTTTCGGTGGAAGCGCTGGAAGAGCTGCGGATGCTGTCGAACTTCCAGCTAGGCGCGCATCCGCTGCTCCAGATACTGCTGCTTGGCCAGCCTGAATTCCGCACGCTTTTGCAAACCTCAAGCGAACTTGAGCAGTTGCGCCAGCGCGTCATTGCCTCGCATCACCTTGATGCGATGGAGCCATCGGAAATCGGCGCTTACATCGAGCATCGCCTCGCTTGTGTCGGCTGGAAGGGCAACCCTGCATTTGAAGCCCGCGTTTACGCGGATCTTGCCAAGGCAACGGGCGGCGTGCCGCGCCGGATCAACCAGGTTGTCAACCGTCTGCTGTTGATGGCGGCGATTGAGCAGCGCCAGACCATTGATGCCACCTTGCTGCAAGCGGTGATGTCCGACCTTGCAGGCGACGGCGGTTTCAACTCCAAGCCTGCCATCACGCCGGTACCTGCCAGTGAAGCACCGGTCGTGGAGATGCCTGCCAAGCAGACTTTTGCCGCACCAGTCGCGCCTGTTTTTGACGATGCTGCATGGCGCGCGGCTTTGGCTGAACGCGATGAGCAAATTGCCGAGCTGCAACAAGCGATCATCGAACTGGCCGATATGCGGCCCGCGCCGGTTGCCGAAGCTGTGGCTGATCCGGAATTGTTGGCGCAGATTGAAGAGGCCCATCGCCGGATTGCCGCGCTGGAAGCGCGCGATGGCGATGAAGAGGTTATCGCAGCATTGGTCGAAGCCAACAATCGGATAGTTGCTCTCGAAGCGCGCACGGCTGAGCAGGAGCAGGCGATCCGCCACACGCTGACCATGCTGATCGAGTGGATCGAAAACGAAGATTACCAGCGCGCTGCTGCTTGACGCCGCGCATAGGGGGAATTTGGGATGAACGCGCTGTCCGGGCCTGTGCTCAACGGCTTGTCGGTCGATGTCGAGGACTGGTTTCAGGTCGGCGCGTTTGAAACGGTGATCGACCGCAAAGACTGGGACGGGCTCGATTGCCGGGTCGAGCGCAATTGCGCCGAAATCCTTGCGCTGTTTGGTGCAGCGAACGTGAAAGGTACGTTCTTTACGCTGGGTTGGGTGGCACAGCGTTACCCCGCCATGATGCGCCAGATTGCCGATGCAGGGCACGAAATTGCCAGCCACGGGTGGGATCACGCCCGCGTGTTCACGCTGGGCCGCGATGCCTTTGCTGCCGATATCGAACGCGCACGCAAGGTTCTGGAAGATACCACCGGCCAGCGCGTGACAGGCTATCGCGCGCCCAGTTTTTCTATCGATTCGCGCACGCCTTGGGCGCATGAGGTACTGGCCGAACAGGGCTATGCTTACTCCTCCTCGGTCGCGCCGATTGTGCACGATCACTACGGCTGGCGTGAAGCGCCGCGATTTGCCTTCCGTCCGGTGGAGGGTTCCGATTTTATCGAAATTCCGGTGACAACAGCCGAGGTCGCCGGACGCCGGATGGCAGCGGGCGGTGGCGGGTTCTTCCGGCTGTTGCCCTATTCTGTTTCACGCTGGGCGATCCGGCAGGTAAATTTGCGGGACCAGCGCCCCGCCGTGTTCTATTTCCACCCGTGGGAAATCGATCCCGATCAGCCGCGCCCTGCCAGCGCCCCGCTGAAATCGCGGCTGCGCCACTATACCAACCTTGATGTTATGGCGGCAAAGCTATCGCGGCTGGTCCACGAATTCCGTTGGGGGCGGATGGACGAAGTGGCGGCGATTGAAGCGGCGCGCACGCCTGCAAGGCTGGCGGCATGAACGCGCCCTTCGTGCCCTCGCGCGTCGCCGTGCGCCTCGCCGATCCGGGCGATCGCCCGGCCCTCGCGCGCTTTCTGGCCGATCACCCCGATACGACTGCGTTCCACCGGCTCGAATGGCTTGATGCGGTAGAGCGTTCGACTGGCCATCGCACGCATATCCTGCTGTCCGAACAGGACACCACAATCCGCAGCGTTCTGCCTTTGCATGAAGCACACAGCCCGTTGTTCGGGCGCGCGCTCGTCTCCAGCGGCTTTGCCGTTGGTGGTGGCGTGGTGGGTGAGGGTGATCCGGCCTTGTTTGCCGCTGCCGAGGAACTGGCGGTGCGCCTTCAGTGCCCAAGCCTTGAATTGCGCGGCGGACCACTGCCGGATGGTGCAGATTGGCATATCAAGCAGGATAGCCACGCCGGTTTCGTCAATCCTCTTGCCGCCGATGACGATAAGCAATTGCTCGCCATCCCGCGCAAACAGCGTGCCGAAGTGCGGCGCGGGCTGGCGCACAACATGGATGTGCGCATTGGCCGTGATGCCGCAGCGCGCGCGATGCACTATGCGGTCTATGCCGAATCCGTGCGCAATCTTGGCACGCCGGTATTTCCCAAGGCGCTGTTCGATGCCGTGATGGATGGATTTGGCGACGATGCCGATATCCTCACCGTTCTGCACGAAGAACAGCCGCTTGCCTCGGTGCTCAGCCTCTATCATCGCGGCGCGGTGATGCCTTATTGGGGCGGCGGCGTGTTTGCGGCCCGCACCATGCGCGCCAACGATGTGATGTACTATGCGCTGATGAACCACGCGCGCGCGCGCGGCTGTGACCGGTTTGATTTCGGGCGCTCCAAAAGCAACACCGGCGCTTATCACTTCAAGCGCAACTGGGGTTTTGAACCGCAGCCGCTGTCTTACGCCAATTGGACCGCAGACGGTGCGCCTCCGCGTGACGTCAACCCGCTCAGCCCGCGCTACAAGGCGAAAATCGCGGCGTGGCAGAAGTTGCCGCTGGCGGTTGCCAACCGCATCGGTCCGTTCATTGCGCGGGGCCTTGCGTGAGCGAGGTTCTGTTCCTTGCCCATCGCATTCCCTTTCCGCCGGACCGTGGTGACAAGATCCGGTCCTGCCATGTGCTACGTCACATCGCATCCCTCGCGCCGGTTCACGTCGCGTGCTTTGCCGATGATGACGCCGATCTGGCGCATGAGCCTGAATTGGCCGCCGTTGCGCAAAGTCATTGTCTTGTCCGTCGCGCGCGTTCGTTGCCTGTGGCGGGGTTTGCGGCGCTGCTGACAGGCAAGCCGGTCAGCCTCATCGCCTTTGCTGACAAAGCTTTGCATGCCTACATCGCACGGTTGCTCAGCCAGCGTCCGATCAGTGCGATCTATGTGTTTTCAGGCCAGATGGCGCAATATGTCCCGCCATCATTTGCAGGCCGCGTCGTGATGGACTTTGTCGATGTGGATTCAGCCAAGTTCGAAGCCTATGCCGCTGGCGCGCGCTTTCCTGTCAGCATGCTTTATGCCCGCGAAGCCCGTTTGCTGAGCCGGTTCGAGAGCTTCACTGCGCGCCGCGCTTCCACCAGCTTGCTGGTCACGCCCGAGGAAACCGCGTTGTTCCGCGAAAGGCTCTCTGCGGGGGCGGTGCCATCGCTACAACCGCTTTGCAACGGCATCGATACTGCGTTTTTCGATCCTGCCAATGTGTTGCCGTCGCCCGAAATGGCGGGTGAGGGGGCGCAAATCACGTTCACCGGGCAGATGGACTATCCGCCGAACATCGCTGCGGTGGAAATGTTCGCGCGCGATGTGATGCCTGCGATCCGCAGCGTCCTCTCCGATGCCCGCTTCAACATCGTGGGCCGTGCGCCGGTGCCATCGGTCCGCGCCTTGGACGGCGTTAACGGTACGTGCGTGACCGGCGCAGTCGATGACGTGCGCCCGTGGATTGCCGGAGCCGATCTTGTCGTGGCACCGCTGACCATCGCGCGCGGCGTGCAGAACAAGGTACTCGAAGCGATGGCAATGGCCCGTCCGGTCCTCGCCACGCCCGAAGCCGCAACCGGTATCCCCGCGCGTGATGGCTTTGAGTTCATCGTCGCCCAAGGTGCTGAAGCTTTGGCCCGGCAAGCGCTGGCGCTGCTACACGATCCGGTTCGCGCGGCTGCGATTGGCCAGTCTGCTCGGGCGTTCGTCGTCAGCGAATGTGGCTGGAACCATGTGCTTGCTCCTCTGGGCGGACTGTTGGGACTCCAAGGCACGGAGACTTCCAGTGCAGCCGCATAACCTCGCGCTTCAAGCACCGCTCGCACGGGCATGGGCATCTTTGCCGAGCGAATGGCAACGCCCGCTTGCGCTGCTGGGCATTGTCTGGGCCGGAAACATCGCGCTGTTCTTTGATGATTGGCGCGCCATGGCGCTGCAATGGTGGGATAGCTCGACCTACAATCACATCTTGCTGATCCCGTTTATTCTCGGGTGGTTGATCTCGCAGCGGGGGCGTGAAGTCCTGCGCATCAGCCCGCAAGGCTGGTGGCCCGGCCTCGTCTTGTTTGGCGGTGCCGGCTTTTTCTGGCTGCTTGGCCATTTCGCAGGGTTGTCGCTTGCCACACAGCTTGGCGTTGTCCTGATGGCCCAATCCAGCGTGCTGACGTTGCTTGGCCCGCGTGCATCGGCAGCATTGGGCTTTCCGCTGGCCTATATGTTGTTCCTCGTTCCCGCAGGCGATGAACTGATCCCAACACTCCAGACCATTACCGCATCCATTACCATGAGCCTGCTCGATGTGGCAGGCGTGCCAGCGCATATCGAAGGCGTGTTCATCACCACGCCTGCCGGTTATTTCGAGGTGGCCGAGGCCTGTTCCGGGGTCAAATTCCTGATCGCAATGATCGCCTATGGCGCGCTTGTGGCCAACGTCTGCTTCCGGTCGTGGCCGCGCCGGGCGGCGTTCATGGCCTTGAGCATCGCTATGCCTGTTCTCGCCAATGGCGTCCGCGCATGGGGCACGATCTTCATCGCCGAATACCACGGCATCGCCTTTGCCGCCGGCTTCGATCACATCTTTTATGGCTGGATATTCTTCGCTGTCGTCATGGCGCTTGTCATGTTGATTGCGTGGCGCTTTTTCGATCGTGCGATTGATGACCGGATGATCGATGCCGATGCCGTGAATGCCAACCCGATCCTCGCGCTTGTAGCCGGTTTCACCATCAGTCCGGGTAAAGGCTTTGCCGTGATGATTGCGCTTGCACTGACATTCACGGGCTGGGGCGCATGGGCCAACCGCCTTGAAGCGCCGGTGCCATCGCTGATCGTCTTGCCGCAAGTAAATGGCTGGAAGCAGGTCGATTACACCCCGCTCGCACCTTGGCAGCCATTGCACACCGGGGCAGAGCATGTGGTGCTAGGCCGTTATGCCGATGCATCGGGTCATACCGTTGACGTATCGTTCGCGCTTTATGCAGCACAAAGCGATGGCCGCGAAGCTGGTGGATTCGGCCAAGGCGCATTGCCGCTGAACGGTGCATGGGCATGGGAAAGATCGGCCAACCCGATTGGCGGTGGTCAAGCGGACCGCATCCAGACAGCCGGGCCTGTCCATCGCCTGACGGAAACATTCTATCGTTCTGGCACGATGCTGACAGGCAGTAATACCTGTCTGAAATTGCAGAACATTTCAGACAGGTTCCTGCTGCAAAGACGCACCACGGCTACACTGATCATTTCATCCGAAGATGAAGTGTCCGGACGTCCCTCAGCCGATAATTCTCTCCACGCGTTCCTGAACGCCACAGGCCCTGTTGACGCGTGGATGGACCGCGTCGCAGCGGGCCGCTAGGGCAGCCCCCATGTGCGGAATAGCGGGAATTTTTCATACCGAGGGCCAAAAGCCGGTCGATCCTGATCGCGTGCGCCTGATGTGCGATGCCATTGCCCATCGCGGGCCAGATGGGGAAGGCGTGTGGACCGCGCCCGGCGTCGGGCTTGGCCACCGCCGCCTGTCGATCATCGACCTTGCCGGATCGCCGCAACCGATGGCCTCGGTTGAACAGGACGCCATCATCGTTTTCAACGGTGAGATCTATAATTTCATGGATTTGCGCGCCGAACTTCAGGCGCTGGGCGCAAAGTTCCGCACTGACGGCGATACCGAGGTAATCCTCCAGGCATGGCGCCACTGGGGCACCGATTGCCTTAAGCGCTTGCACGGCATGTTTGCCTTTGCGCTCTATGATCTGCGGCAGCGCACCTTGCTGCTCGCGCGCGACCGGCTTGGCGTAAAGCCGCTGTTTTCGGCACGCCTTACCGATGGTTCGATCATTTTCGGGTCAGAACTCAAGGCTTTGCTTGCCCATCCTGCGTTTCGCTATGAAATTGATCCCTTGGCGATCGAAGATTACCTTGCATGGGGGTATGTCCCCGATCACCGGTCCATCCTCAAGGGCGTCGAGAAGCTGCCTGCGGGCCATTACCAATTGCTCCGCCACGATGCGCCAGCACTCGCGCCGGTGCAGTGGTGGGACGTCTCGTTCGCGGATCGCGCAAAGGGCAATGCCGATGATCTTGGAGCGCATTTGCTGCATCATATGCGCGAGGCGGTAACCTCGCGGATGTTGGCTGATGTGCCGTTGGGCGCGTTTCTCTCAGGCGGCGTAGACAGCTCCAGCGTGGTCGCCCTGATGGCTGAGGCCAGCACGTCGCCGGTCAAAACCTGTTCGATCGGGTTTGATGTGGCTGCGCTCGATGAAACGGCTTACGCCGACAAGATCGCTGCGCAGTTCCGTACACAGCATTGGAAACGTACGGTTTCTCCCGATGACTTCTCCCTAGTTGATCGCCTTGCGGGGATGTTTGATGAACCTTTCGCTGATGCCTCGGCGCTTCCCACCTTCCGCGTTTGCGAACTTGCGCGCGAACATGTGACGGTTGCGCTTTCGGGCGATGGTGCGGACGAGGCTTTTGCGGGATATCGCCGCCAGACCTTCCAGCACCGCGAAGAGCAAGTGCGCAGACTGTTGCCCTCCGCTTTGCGCGGTCCGGTGTTCGGCACGCTGGGCAAGCTTTGGCCCAAGGCCGATTGGGCACCGCGTCCTCTGCGTGCGAAGTCCACACTGCTCAGCCTCGCCACAAGCGGTGAGGAAGGTTATGCGCGATCTTTGGCTGTTACGTCTCCCGAATTGCGCGCTAGGCTTTACAGCCCCGATTTCCGGCGCTTGCGGGGCGATTACCGGGCGGAACAACCCTTCGTTGATCTGATGCGCAATGCCCCAGCGCGCAGTGGCCTTGATCGCGCACAATATGCTGATTTGAAATTCTATTTGCCCGGCGATATCCTGACCAAAGTAGACCGCACGAGCATGGCGGTCAGCCTTGAGGCGCGTGAACCGTTGCTGGATCACCGCCTGATCGAGTTTGGCGCAAGTCTGCCTGAAAATCTGCGCGTTCGCGGGAATACGGGCAAGTGGTTGGTCAAAAACACCATGCGGCGCTACTTGCCCGAGGATGTTTTGTTCCGCCCGAAAATGGGTTTTGTCACGCCGATTGCGCAGTGGTTGCGCGGACCTTTGGCCGATGAAGCGCGCGGTTTGGCATCAAGTGGCGCTCTGGCACGTACGGGCTGGTTTGATGCAGCGCAAATTGATGCCGTTGCCGAGGCGCATATTGCGGGGCGCATGGATCACAGCCGACTGATCTGGCAACTGCTCATGTTACGGAAATCATTGGATCGCCTTGGTTGATACGGCGTTAATCGATGGTGAGCGGTAAGGGGATATTCACCATTTCGGACTAGTTTGGCGGCGAAACAACCGCTGATGGTCCATGCTGAAGAAACTGCGCTCACCGTTGTATCTCGCGCTGCTCCTCCCAGCATTGCTGACTCTTACCGATGTGCTTTCACCAATTGACCACGTTTATAAAAACTCGAGGGCCAAGATTGGTGTTCATCCAGCAAGCCCCTCTACCATTGTTCTGAGTTTTGACAGCGGGGTACAAGCAAGCGGTAAATCGATAATCAGCACACGCCGCTTGGCCAGAGTGCTTGAGAATCTGAGTGCGCAAATGCCTCATCGCGTGTTCGTCGATACGCCGGTTAAATTTGGCGAGGATATCGAAGGCGATGCGGCGCTTGTTCGTGCTATACACAAATTGAACCCGGATGTTAGTTTCGTAGTCAGAAGCCGTAAGCTTGGTGTACCGGATTACAAATTTTCAGCACAAGATTTCGATATTCCTGATAATGAAAAGATAGGTGGTGCACCTGTTGTATTGTCTGCATGGAATACAAATTTTATTGATTATGGTATTTTTTCACCATTTTCCATAAAAATTTCGGGTAAACAGTATTCAACTCTATCTCCGGCATTGTCTGGTGTTAACCAAATTTGGCAACCATCATTTGTGCCTGACTATCTTTTTGATATTAAAACGGTTCCTCATCTAAAAGCAGAGAAGTTTGAGGGTGGAGATTTTACACTCGGACAATTGACCGGACGTACAGTTATTGTAAATTCCGCTGGGGTAACGGCCCCAATTGGATTTTTCGGACAACGGAGAGTTCATCCGCTTGCATTGGATCTTGCTGGAGCCGATGCTCTGGATAAACCTTTTGCCGTTGCGTTAGGTTCCTTTCCGATATTGATCCTAGCTTGGCTCTTTATCCGCGCAGGCAGCAAAAGTACACGAAAGCGCAACAAGCTGATCCTACACGGTCTTGCGCTCGTAACAATATTGGTGGTGCCGGCTGCGCTGCAAGTACTTGGCATCACGCTTGATAATGCCGCAGGTATAGTCTGTGCGGCCTTGTACGGAGGCATCAGACTTTGGCAATTGCGCATGCGCAGGGTCCAGCACACCAGCGCTTCAGGTCTGCCCAATCTTCTTGCTTTGAGTGCGCAACCCCTTGACGTGGGGCGCGATGTGGTTGTCGCAGTAATCGCGCGCTACGAAGAAATATTGGCGACGCTTCCCAAGGATTTGCATGGTGAATGTGCGCGACAGATCGCGCGGCGTTTGTCGGTTGGGTCTGGTACCGAAACCATTTTTAACGGGGAAGGCGGGCACTTTGCCTGGACAGAAGAAGCGCGCCCTCTTGAGATGCAACTCAATCATCTGGAAGGCATGCGTGCGCTTTTCGCCGCGCCGCTCGAGATTGGCCAGTTCACTTTCGATACGAATATCCACTTCGGGTTGGACCGGAACGAAGGCCTGGATGCACTTACCCGTGTTAATTCTGCACTCGCCAGCGCCAATGATGCTTTGGCCAGTGGCCGTGCTGTCGAACTGTTCGAGGCAGAGCGTCTTGAAGAAGCATCGTGGGAATTGTCGCTACACGCCAGTATCGATGAAGGCCTGCGCAATGGCGAAATTTGGCTGGCATTTCAGAGCCAGTGGGACATCAAGACGGGATTGCTCTGTGGTGCAGAAGCGCTGATCCGCTGGAATCATCCCACGCGCGGGCCAATCGCGCCTGATGCATTTATTCTGCAAGCCGAACGGGCGGGGCGGATCGATGCTCTTACGTATTGGGTGATGGAAGAGGCGATCACAGCGGCCCTGGCCTTAAACGCCATCGGGCGGCATATTCAAATGAGCATCAACTTGTCGGCGCAGATGGTTGATAAGGCGGGATTGGTGCCAAGCTTGATGGAAATCATAAGGCGGCGCCAAATCAATCCCACGCAGTTAACCATTGAAGTTACCGAAACATCCAGTGTTCGCAATCGACCGGCAGCCGTGCAGAATCTATCCCAACTGCGCACAATCGGCTTCCGCTTGTCGATTGATGATTTCGGAACGGGTGAGGCAAGTCTTGCCTACCTTGCTGATCTTCCCAGCGATGAACTCAAACTGGACCGGCGATTTGTCTCGCGGATCCTTACACATGAGCGTGAACGGCACATCGTACGCTCGACAATCGACCTTGCGCACGCGCTGGGGCAGACTGTCGTTGCCGAGGGTATCGAGGATGAGGCAACGTATCGCATGCTGGGGCGTCTAGGGTGCGATGTTGGCCAAGGCTATCATCTTGGGCGTCCTCAACCCATTGCTGAATTGCGGAAAAATCTTCTCAAAAGGGAACAAATGCCAAAACGGGTTGTTTAGATATTGTTAACCATTATATTTGCTGTTAGTTGTAAGCCTCCAAATGTGGATGGAGGCCCATATGTTGTTCGCTGTAAATGCTGTTTGGGAAATCATGCGTTGGCTTTTCAACTGAATTTTTCGCGCTGAATTCCCCAGGGAATTCAGCGCTTTTTAATTAACGTGGGGTTCTTGCGTTAATAGCTGGCCGCGGTCGCTTTAAGAGCGTCCGCAATTGTCTGGGGCTAAGCCCTGATGGCCTCAAAAATTGCTTTAATTAAAGCAGGCGCAGTTTTAGTCTTCGCCATGGCCCAAAGCCAGATAATCCTGGCTCTGCATCTCCATTAACCGGCTGACCGTGCGGTCAAACATGAACCGCCCCTCATCATCCCCTTTGCCGCTCCAATCATAAAGCTCGGCAGGCTCTGCGTCCGCCGTGGCGATGAGTTTCACTTTGTGCTCATAGAGTGCATCAATCAGCGTAATGAACCGCGCGGTTTCATTGCGCAAATCCGGGCCGAGGCGGGGGATCGCGACGATAATGGCTGTGTGAAAATGGCGCGCGATCGCCAGGTAATCCGCCGCCCCCCGCGCTTCACTGCATAGCCGCTTGAAGCTGAAAACGCCAACCCCCTTCAAGCTTTTGGGCACATGCAGCAAGCGCCCGCCACCAACATCCAGTTCCGCGCTGGGAACATGTTCGCTGTCTTCGGGTGGATAATCCGTTAGCCTAAAGAAGGCTTCGCGCACGGCGTCTGTTGCCACAGGGCCAACGGGAACGTGCCATGTGCCAACGCCTTGCATGCGTTCTAGCCGGTAATCTGTCGGACCGTTGAGTGTCAGCACTTCAAGCCGGCTTTCGACCAGTACGATGAACGGCAGGAAGTGTTCGCGGTTCAGCCCGTTTTTGTAGAGATCGGAGGGCGCGCGATTCGATGTAGTGATAATCGTCACGCCACCTTCGACCATAAGGGCGGTGAAAAGTCGGCTCATGATCATTGCGTCGGCGCTGTTGTTGACGACCATTTCGTCAAAGCACAGCACGCGCGTTTCGGTTGCAATCGCCGCTGCGACGGGCAGGATCGGATCGCCGCTTTCCTTTTTGCGTTCCTCGCGCAAGCGGGCGTGGACGTCGAGCATGAATTCGTGGAAGTGCGCGCGGCGTTTGGCGGTGATGTTCAGGTTGTCGTGAAACAAATCCATCAACATGGATTTGCCGCGCCCGACACCGCCCCACATATAAATGCCGCGCGGCGGAGGCGGAGCTTTGCGGCCCAGCAGCTTGCCGAAGATGCCCGCTACGGGCGGCGGTGTTTCCAGATCCTGTTGCAACGCGGCCAGCTTGGTGACGGCGGCGGCTTGTTCGGGGTCGGGCTTTAATTCACCGGCGGCCACCAGTTCGCCGTAGCGCTGGAGCACACTTGTCATCGTTGTGTCGGCTTGCGAATCGTACCGCTGAACGCGGCGATGGTATCATCGCCTTGTACCACGAGGCCGCGCAGGAAAACGAGCCGGCCGGTTTCGCGCAGAACCTCGACCACGGCATCAAGCGGTTCGCTAACGCGGCCTGCGCCAATAAACTGGTTCGAAAGGTCAAGCGTGACCGACCCCGCGGCATCGCCATCGAGCAGCGTCCGCATTGCAGCAAACAAGGCAATGTCGATCAGGGCGAGGGTAACGCCGCCGTGTACCGAATCGAGCAGATTGGAGTGGCGTCGCTCCGGGAACATCCGCAGGCGGCATGCCTTACCACCATCAGCCCGATCTTCGACGCGGGTAACCATTTTGCCCATGGTTTGGGCATTGAAGCGAGTTGGGTCTTTTATGTCCCAAGTGAACCAGCCCGGTTGGTCCGGGGCTGGTTCATACTGGAATGCCTGATCTACCACCGTATTATACGAGACGCTCGGCCTGCATCTTCTTGATTTCGGCGATGGCGCGCGCGGGCGAGAGACCCTTGGGGCACACGTTTGCACAGTTCATGATGGTGTGGCAGCGATAGAGACGGAACGGATCTTCCAGTTCGTCCAGACGCTCACCCGTCATCTCATCGCGGCTATCGGCCAGCCAGCGGTAGGCCTGAAGCAGGATGGCGGGGCCAAGGAACTTGTCGGAATTCCACCAGTAGCTGGGGCACGATGTGCTGCAACAGGCGCACAGGATGCACTCATAAAGGCCGTCCAGCTTTTCGCGCTGTTCGGGTGATTGCAGGCGTTCCTTGCCCGATGGCGTTGGCGTGACAGTTTGAAGCCATGGGCGGATCGAGGCGTATTGCGCATAGAAGTGCGTGAAATCGGGCACGAGGTCCTTGATCACTTCCATGTGCGGCAGCGGCGTGATGCGCACTTCGCCCGCAAGATCTTCGATCGCGGTGGTGCAGGCAAGGCCGTTGCGACCGTTCATGTTCATCGCGCATGAACCGCAGATACCTTCGCGGCATGAGCGGCGGAAGGTGAGCGTGGGGTCCTGCTCGCTCTTCATCTTGATCAGCGCATCGAGCACCATCGGGCCGCAGTTATCGAGATCGATATCGAAGGTATCGTAACGCGGGTTCTGGCCGCTATCGGGATCATAGCGATAGACCTTGAACTTGCGGACCTTTCCTTGCGTGGGTGCCGCGTGATGGCGGGCCTTGCCGGTGATCTTGGAGTTCTTCGGAAGCGAGAAAGTCGCCATCGTCATGTCCTGTTTTGCGCGTGCGCGAATGTGTTTCCGAATCGTCCTTAGCAATTGCAGCGCGCGGGGCAAGGGGGTGCGGCGTGCACATTGGTTCGGGGTGTTTCCGTTCAGGTTGGTTGGGTGTAAGATGAACAAGTTTACACAGTTTACACTGTTCTGGGAAGAAAACGGGCAGTAGGCTTAACGCGTTTCGTTTTGCACCTTGATCCTTTGCCAGAAGACGGGGGCGCGGCGCGGATGAGCTGAATCGTCATGGCCATACTTTGCCAACGCTTGGCCTTGTAGGACAGAGTTTATTCCCCGGCGCGGCTCCACACAAGTTTGCCGCCCACGTATGTTTGATCGACTTGCGTTTGCAGGAGTTGTTCGGCGGGCACCGTGAGCGGGTCTTTGTCGAGCACGATGAGGTCGGCGAATTTGCCGGGTTCGATGGTGCCTTTTTTGGCCTCGTCCCACGCCACGGCGGCGGCTTTGGCGGTATAGAGGCGGATGGCTTGTTCGCGGGTGATGGCTTCGGACAGGGCGAACTGGTGGCCGCTCATGCCTTTGCGGGTGACGGCGGAATAGAGGCCGACCATCGGGCCGATGGGCAAGTTGTCGCTGCTCATCACCACGTTGACGCCGAGGTTGATGGGGGTGGCCATCGGGTTGATGTGATCAAGCCGCTCGCCATCAAGCACCGAAAGATAGCGGCCTTCGAGGTTATAGGTGAAGTTGGGCTGCGCGGTGGTCCACACGCCGTCTGCGGCCATGGTCTTCATCGTCTGTTCGGTGGGCAGCATGGTGAAATGCGAGATAAACCAGCGGTGGTCGGCCTTGGGCTTTGCGGCAAGCGCAGTGTGATAGGCTTGGGCGACGGTATCGATGGCTTCATCGCCAATCGCATGGATCCCCAGTTGCCAGCCGAGCGCGGCGGAGGTTTCAACCATTTCCTGAAGCGCGGCCTCGCTCATGAACGTGGTGCCCCGAAAGCCGGGCTGGCCTTTGTAGTCTTTTGATGTGCGCGCGGTGGGGCCGGTGAAGCCGCCGTCATAGGCGCTTTCGCCGATGGGGCCGAGCTTCAGGCGATCATCGCCGTACCCCGTGTGATGCGGGAATTTGCGCAGGCGTTCGGCGCCGGGATACATGATGTAGAGCGTGCCGCGCGGCAGGTTTTCGCCCTCATCGGCATAGATCGCGGCGAGCTGTTTGAAGGTGTGGCCGCGCACACCATTGCCGCCGCCGCCCGCAAGGCCGCCCTGTTCGACGGGTTCATCGTCGATGGTGGTCCACGCCTCCATATAGCTGGTGATGCCGAGGCGCAGGAGGTCTTTGAGCGCGCGGATATAGCTGGGGCGCATTTGTGCTGGGCTGTCGGCAGGGACGAATTTGAGCACGATGTCCATGCGTTCACGGATCATGCCGTTAAGCTGGCCATCGGGGCCATGTTCAATCAAGCCGCCATCGGGATCGGGCGTTTTGTCGGTGATCCCGGCGATTTTGAGCGCGAGCGAATTGGCAACGGCGCTGTGGGCGCCTGCGCGGACGAGGACGACGGGGTTATCGGGCGCGATCTTGTCGAGATCGGCGCGGGTGGGGTTGCGCTTTTCGGCAAGCAGGGCTTCGTCCCAGCCCGAGCCTGCGACCCATTCGCCGGGGCCGAGCTCTTTGGCCTTGGCTGCAACCATTGCGCCGAGTTCGGTGATCGATTTGGCCTTTTCGGGCTCGATCGAGCGGTGCGACAGGCCTTTCATGTGCAAGTGCGCATCGACGAAGCCGGGCATCAGGGTGCGGCCTTTGAGATCGATGGTGCGGGGGGCTTGCCAGTCTTTCGCAAGGTCCGCGCCGCCGACGGCTGCGATCTTGCCATCTTTGACCGCGACGCTGGTGGCGATGGTAAAGTCTTTGTCGACGGTGAGGACTTTGCCGTTGATGAACAGCAAGTCTGCTTGCGCAGGCGCAGCCAGTGCGGGAAGCGGGAGCGCGGCGAGGGCCAGGGCAAGCCGGCGTGCGGTCTTCATGGCTGACCTTTCAGGTGGGGGCGGCGCAGGATGGCCCATGCGGCGGCGGCGATGGCAAAGGTGATGGCGCTGGCGATGGCCTGGGGGCGCAAATCTGGCACGAAAGCCATCGCGATGAGCACCACGGCAATGGCGGCGATGGTGGCATAGCTGAGGCCAGGGAACAGCCACATGCGCAAGGCGAGGGTTTCAGGCGCGGTCGCCTCAACCTGTTTGCGCATGCGGACCTGCGCGAGGCAGACCATCAGATAAATGATCAGCATCAGCGCGCCCGAGGCGCTGACGAGGAAGCTGAACACGCCTTGGGGCGAAAGGATCGAGGCGGCCATCGCGCCATAGCCGAACAGGCTGGCGATAAGCGTGGCGCGGGCAGGAACCTTGCGCTTGTTCAGGCGGATCAGGCTTTGCGGTGCATCACCGTGGCGGGCAAGGCCGAACAGCGCGCGCGAGGTGACATAGAGGCCCGAGTTGAGGCACGACAGCACCGCGACGAGGACGACGGCGTTCATGATCGTGGCGGCATAGGGAATGCCCATGAGCCCGAGCGAACTGGCGAAGGGGGATTGGCCCGCGACGACCGTGTTCCACGGTTGCACCGCGACGATCAGGATGAGCGAGACGACATAGAACAGCAGGATGCGCAAGGCGACCGAGCCGGTCATACGGGCGATAGTTTTGGCAGGCGCGTGGGATTCAGCGGCGGCAACAGTGGCGATTTCCGCGCCGCAGAGCGCGAAGATGACCGAGGTAACGCCGCCGATGACGGCGCCCCAGCCTTTGGGGGCAAAACCGCCGTGCGCGGTAAGATTGGCAAAAGTATTGCCAGCGGGCGAGGTGACGCCGAATGCCCACAGTCCGGCGATGAGGATGAAGCCGAGGATCGCGGCAACTTTGGCAGCAGAGAGCCAGAACTCGAACTCGCCATAAGAGCGCGCGGAAAAGAGGTTCACCACGGTCATCAAGGCGAGGAGGACCGAGCCGATTTGCCACACTTCGAACGGGAGCCACAGCGCCAGGATCACTGCGCCTGCAATCGCCTCGATCGCCACAACTATCACCCAGAAGTACCAATAGAGCCAGCCCGAGACGAAGCCGGCGAGCGGCCCCAAGGCCATGCGGATCAGCTCGGTGAACGAGCCTGCGCCGGGGTGCAGCATCGCCATTTCACTGAGCATGCGCATGATCATCAGGATGACCAGCCCTGCAAGGCCATAGCTGACTATCACCGCCGGGCCGATCTGCACGATCGAGGTGGATGAGCCGACGAAGAGGCCTGCGCCGATGATGCCGCCGATGGCGATCATCGCCACGTGGCGGGCGTGAAGCGATGCCTCAAGCTTGTGTTCGGCCTGTTCCAGATGTTCGGCTTGTTTCAGAAATCCCCCGGTGATGTTGCTGCTTGTCCTTGGGGATGAATAGCAGGTGGCGGGCAATACGTCATTCGCGCGAAGCGGGACGTTTGGGGATTGCAGATTGCGGCAGAGCGAGGCAATCTTACAGAATAAAAACAGGAGCTAGGATGGGCGTGAAAGCCTTTTGGGAGGCGCAAGTGGTGCCGCGCATGATAAAGTGCGCATGTGCTTCGCCGGGGATCATGGAATTGCGTGCCGGCATTGTCCCGCGCGCATACGGGCGCGTGTTCGAAATTGGCTGCGGCGGCGGTTTGAACCAGCAGTTCTACGATCCTGCGCGGGTGACCGGTTTTGCCGGAATCGATCCATCTGGAAAATTGCTCGAATATGCGCGGGCCGCAGCGGCGCAAAAGGGCCTGTCCGCCGATATCCGCGAAGGTGTTGGCGAGAATATTCCCTTTGCCGAAGAGAGCTTTGATACGGTTGTCTGCACCTATACGCTATGTTCGGTGCAAGACCCGGATCAGGTTTTGCGGGAATTGCGGCGGATTTTGCGGCGCGGTGGGCAATTGCTGTTTCTGGAACACGGGTTGAGCCCGGATGCGGGCGTTGCCAAATGGCAGCGGCGGATCGAACCGGTATGGAAACCGCTGATGGGCGGGTGCCATTTGGCGCGCACAGTGACCAAGCCCGTGATCGCGGCGGGTTTCCAGATTGAGCATCCAGGGCACCAATATATGCCGAAAATGCCGAAATGGGCGGCTTGGATGGAATGGGGAACCGCAGTGAAAACGGTTTAGGGTGATCCCTGTTAGCAAAGGTTTTTTGGTTTCACGCAGAGACGCAGAGAAGAAGGGGAGACGCAGAGGGGGCAGTTTGGGCCGCAAGGCCGCCCGATGATCCGGCCATAGGGCAACCACCATGGCCGGAATTTATGGGCGGCTTTGCCGCTAAAGCCACTCCCTCGGCGCCTCCGCTTCTTCTCCGCGTCTCTGCGTGGAACCCTTTCAACGTGTGCGTTTGATTACGCTATGTTCGCAATCAAAAAGGCCCCCACCGGTTCTCCGGCGGGGGCCTTTTCTGGTTAGCGGTTACGGCGCTTATTCGCCGAAGGTGCGCTGCCACCAGCCGCGACGCGGGGAGGCGGCAGCGGTTTCTTCGGCTGCCGGTTCAGCCATAGGGGCTTCAGCGGTCACCGTTTCGGCAGGCGCTGCGTCAGATGCAACAGCGTCAGCCTTTTTCTTGCGCGGTGCACGCTTTGGTTTGGCCGGAGCGGCTTCTGCTTCGATAGGCGCTGCTTCTGCAACCGGTTCGGGTGCAGGAGCAGGAGCCGGTGCAGCTTCGGCTTCGGCGTCAGCCTTTTTCTTGCGCGGGGCGCGCTTGGGCTTGGCCGGGGCGGCTTCTGCTTCGACAACGGGTTCCGCAGCAACAGGTGCGGGCGTTGCTTCTGCGACCTGCTCGGCAACTGTGGCTTCATCGGCTACAGCATCAGCCTTTTTCTTGCGCGGTGCGCGCTTTGGCTTGGCCGGAGCTTCTTCTGCAACGGGTGCAGGAGCGGCTTCGGGTTCGGCCACAACGGCAGGTTCGGCCTGCGCTTCGGCGGTAAAGCCTTCGTCGCTATCGCCCTGATCGGCCCCATCCTGTTCGGTCCCACCCTGTTCGGTGCTGCCTTCAGTGCCTTGGCCTTCTGCGCCATCGCGTCCGCCACGACGGCGACGACCGCGACGGCGACGCTTGCGCTGGCCGCGTTCCGCTTCGGTTTCGGTTTCATGACCCGCTTCGCCAGCTTCGCTAGCCGCGCCTTCATCGCCTGCTTCATCATTGCCTTCTTGCGCGTCGGCATCAGCATCCGAGCCTTGCGTTTCAGCGCCATCATCATCGCGGCGATCACGGCTACGACCACGGCGGCGCTTGCGACGCTTGCGACGACCATCACGGTCAGCGCCATCTTCGCCTTCGGGGCGAGGGGCGCGGGCCGGGCGTTCTTCACGCTCTTCGACTTCTTCTTCGGCGTCGTAATCGTCCTCGACGATATCGTCTTCTTCCTCAGGCTCGATAATCGGTTCGAACCGGGGGACGAATTCAGGGCGTGGTCCGCGTGAGGCGACGCGCATTTTCGCGCCTTCGTTCTCACCTTCAGGGATCACTTCGACGGTTACGCCATAACGCTCTTCGATTTCGCCCAGATCAATACGCTTGGCATTGAGCACATAGATCGCTGCTTCTTGAGAAGCATAGAGCGTGACGACGTTGCCCTTGCCCTTCGCGGCTTCGTCTTCGATCATGCGCAAGGCCGAAAGACCGGCGGACGAAGCGGTGCGGACCAGGCCCGAACCATCGCAATGCGGGCAGCCACGCGTGGTGGCTTCGAGAACGCCGGTGCGCAGGCGCTGGCGGCTCATTTCCATCAGGCCAAAGCCGGAAATGCGGCCAACCTGAATGCGCGCGCGATCATTGCGCAACGCATCCTTCATCGCCTTTTCGACTTTACGGATGTTTGATCCGTATTCCATATCGATAAAGTCGATCACGACCAGACCTGCCATATCGCGCAAGCGCAATTGGCGGGCGATTTCGCGCGCGGCTTCAAGGTTGGTGGAAACCGCTGTCGCCTCGATACCGTGTTCCTTGGTGGAGCGGCCCGAGTTGATGTCGATCGAAACAAGTGCTTCGGTCGGGTTGATGACGAGGTAGCCGCCCGACTTCAACTGCACGACAGGATCGTACATCGCGGTAAGCTGGTCTTCGGCACCATAGCGCTGGAACAGCGGCACCGGATCGACATATTGCTGAACCCGCTTGGCGTGGCTTGGCATCAGCAGTTTCATGAAGTCTTTGGCCGCGCGATAGCCGTGCTCGCCTTCGACAACGACATCCTCGATGTCGCGGTTGTAGATGTCGCGGATCGCGCGCTTGATCAGGTCGCTGTCCGAATGGATCAGGGCAGGGGCGACCGAGCCAATGGTGCGTTCACGAATCTCGTCCCACAGGCGGGCGAGGTAATCGAAGTCGCGCTTGATTTCAGGCTTGGTGCGCTGAAGCCCTGCCGTGCGCACGATGCAAGACATCGAACGCGGCAAGTCCATTTCCGTGATGATCGATTTCAGGCGCTTGCGGTCAGTTGTCGAGCTGATCTTGCGGCTGATGCCGCCGCCATGGCTCGAATTCGGCATGAGCACGCAATAGCGGCCCGCGAGGCTGAGGTAGGTGGTGAGGGCTGCGCCCTTGTTGCCGCGTTCTTCCTTGACGACCTGGACGAGCAGAACCTGACGGCGCTGGATAACGTCCTGAATTTTGTAGCGACGGCGCAGCGCCATGCGCTTGGCGCGCAGTTCGTCGGCTTCTTTGCCTTGTGAGCGACCGCCCTGCCGGCGACCGCGACGTTGGCGGCCGTTATTTGAGCGTTCGCCGTTTTCGTCTTCGTCACCAGTATCAGAGGCGTTTTCATCGCCTTCTTCGCCTTCGTGATCGAAACCGTTTTCAACAACGCCGCCTTCGATCGTGGCAACCTGGTCTTTTTCTGACGTATCGACTTCGGTTACGCCATCATCGGCGTCGTAGCCGTCACCGTCACCATCGCCGTATTCGTCGTCATCACCGTCTTCGGCAGCGCGCAGCGCGGCTTCTTCTTCGGCGTGCGCGGCCTCTTCGGCCAGAAGCGCCTCACGGTCTTCCTTGGGTATCTGATAGTAATCAGGGTGGATTTCGCTGAACGCGAGGAATCCATGCCGGTTGCCGCCAAAATCAACAAAAGCCGCCTGAAGCGATGGCTCTACACGTGTAACCTTGGCCAGATAGATATTGCCTTTGATCTGCTTGTGATCCGCAGATTCAAAGTCGAACTCCTCAATCCGGTTGCCCTTCAGCACCGCCACCCGGGTTTCTTCCTGGTGGCGCGCATCGATAAGCATGCGCGTTGTCATTATAAATTCTCCAGCCGCGCCGTCGCCGGGTTGCCCCTGCGTTGCTGGCGCGGATCGTTTGAGATAGGCGCGCGCTGCCTTGCCAAGCCAATGCCATGATTGGGCTGATGCCGTTGCTGCGCACGAATGCGGGTTTGCCGGATCGGAGCGTTGGGGCGTGAGGCTTTGTGCCTGTCATGCCTTGTCGCTCGCCGCCCGGCGGCGGTTGGTTTGTGTCTGCTGTGACGATAACTCGCGGCGAGGTGCGCGTGCTGCCATTCGTCCACGCCGATGCTGCCCCGGTGGGGCTAACAGGCAGGAACGAAACGCAGCTCATCATTACGGCATCAACCTTGTGGCACGGGGATCAGGCGCGACCGCATCTTCATCCCCGCGATTACGGGATCATCGCCAACAGTACGTTTCTTAGCCCACCGTGGCGCAAAACAGCGCTTTTAGACGGTTTGGGCGTAAGACGTACCGATGCTGAGTGCCCCGATAGACCATTGCTAGCACTCCAAGGACAAAGCGGCAAATAAAACAATGACCGATGTTGTCCTGTAGGAATGCCACGCATCCTTATCGCACCCGAGGTGTATCTTAAGCGTTAACCATGGGCTGTATTTCCCACTGGACCCGGACAAGTGTGGCAGGGCATAGGCGATGGCGGATGGATGACCGGGGTATCTTGACCGCAGTATTTGCAGCGCCGGCCGTGGCTATGGGCGTGCTGTGGGCTGCGCTTTCCACAGGGCTTGCCGATGTCGAGCCACGTTATGTGGTGAAACTGGCCATGCCCGATCACACCGGCAAGATCGGTTTGCCGGTGGTAGAAGGCCCGCCTGATGCCAGCCGCCCTCTGGTGGTAATTGATGCAGGCCACGGCGGGCATGATCCCGGTGCAAGCGGGCAGGATGGCGAGCGGGAAAAGGATTTGACGCTGTTGTTGGCGCGTTCGTTGCGCGATGCGCTGGTGGCTTCGGGCCGTGTTCGCGTGGCGCTGACGCGTGATAACGACCGGTTTTTGGCGCTCGATGAGCGTGCAGATATTGCGCGCCGGTTGAATGCGAATCTGTTCATTTCTGTCCATGCCGATGCGGCCAGTGTCGCCGAAGCGCATGGTGCCACGATTTATACGCTATCAGATAAAGCTTCCGATTCGGTGGCCGAAGCGCTGGCCGCGCGAGAGAACCGCGCCGATGCAGTGAATGGCGTGAGCCTTGCCGGAAAAGGCCAGGCAGTATCGTCGATACTGGTCGATCTTGCCCGGCGCGAAATGCGTGGAAGCTCGCAAAGATTTGGCGAACTGGTGGTGCGCGAGGGCAAGGACGTGATCGCCTTTCATGCCCAACCGCAGCGCGAAGCTGCGTTCATTGTGCTGAAATCGCTCGACCTGCCATCGGCGCTGATTGAAGCTGGCTATATCAGCAATCTTGATGATGCTCAGACGATGCGCGACAAGGCGTGGCGGAAACGCTTTTCCGGTTCGGTGGCCCGCGCCATCGAGATTTTTCTGGCCGAACGTGCGGCCCCGTCCTTGGTTACAGCGACACCGGTTGCCGAGCCCGTATCGGGATCTGGGCCGACTGATGTACCCTGAATGGCAAGATGCTGCGATAGGCCTCTGGCAAGGAACCGCGTGAGCATGCTAGAGGCGCTGCACGATGGCTGACGAGACACCTGAGCAAACCCGGTTTGTAACGCGGCGCGGCGGGGTTCCTGACCGTTGGCGTGGATTTTCGCTGTGGTATCGCGGCAAGTGGCACGGCAGCCGCTTGTTCCGTTTTGGCAACTATGTGCTGGGCGCGTTTTTGCTGGGGTGGTTCGTGCTGTGGCTGACGGTGGCACGCACGCTGCCATCGGCGGACAAATTGCTGACATATCAACCGCCTTTGCCCACCATGGTGCGCGGCAATGATGGCGAGATCGTATCGAGCTATGCCCGTGAACGGCGCGTGCAATTGCGATTTGTCGATTTTCCCGAGCCAATGATCAATGCGTATCTGGCGGCTGAGGACAAGACGTTCTGGACGCATGGCGGCATCGATTACTTCGGCTTTGCAGGCGCTGTGGCCGATTATGCAACCAAGTTCGGATCGGATGAACGCGCGCGCGGCGGATCGACGATCACGCAGCAAGTGGCCAAGAATATCCTGATCGGCGATGAATATTCGATCACGCGCAAGCTCAAGGAAATGATTCTGGCGCGCAGGATCGAAGGCGTGCTGAACAAGCAGCAGATCCTTGAATTGTATCTCAACGAAATTCCGCTGGGGCGGCAAAGCTTTGGTGTGCAGGCAGCAGCGCGCGCCTATTTCGACAAGGACGTGGGCGAACTGGCGCTGCACGAGACGGCGTTTCTGGCGATTCTGCCCAAAGCGCCGGAGCGTTATGGCCGTGCCAAGTATGAAGGCATGGCGATTGCGCGGCGCAATTACGTGCTCGACCAGATGGTGAAGAACGGATGGGCCACGCAAGCGCAGGCCAATGCAGCAGGGGCGATGCCGCTCGGCCTGAAACCGCGCCGTTCCGAAAGCTATACCGCAGATGCGGGCTACTTCCTTGAAGAAGTGCGCCGCCGCCTGATCGGTCGCTTTGGCGAAAAGGCCGAAGATGGCCCGAACAGCATCTATGCAGGCGGGCTGTGGGTGCGCACTTCGCTCGATACGCAATTGCAAACGGCAGCGCAGAATTCGTTGCGGACGGCGCTGCTGCGCTATGGCGGCGGTCGGGCGTGGCATGGGCCGATTGCGCGGATCGATCTGGATGACGGCAATTGGCAAACGCAACTGATCACCAGCAATATTGCGATCAATTACCAGAACTGGCGCGTGGGCGTGCTGCTTTCGCGCAAGGGTTCGGGCGGCGAGATCGGCTTTTCTGATGGCAAGACCGCCGACCTGATCGGCATTCCTGACATCATGAAGCCGGGCGATATCACGGCTGTTGCGCCGGTCAATCCGGGCACATTTGCGGTGCGCACGATCCCTGAAGTATCGGGAGGGATGGTTGTTGAAGACCCGCAAAGTGGCCGCATTCTGGCGATGCAGGGCGGGTTTGACGCACGGTTGGGTTCGTTCAACCGCGCCACGCAAGCCAACCGCCAGCCGGGCTCAACGATCAAGCCGTTCGTCTATGCCACCGCGCTGGACAACGGGATGACGCCAGCCTCAATGGTCGTGGACGGAACGTTCTGTGTCTATCAGGGTGCGGCGCTGGGCGAAAAGTGCTTTCGCAACTTCGGCGGCGAAGGCGGTTCTGGCAGCCACACGATGCGCTGGGGACTGGAACAATCGCGCAACCTGATGACCGTGCGCGTGGCCAATGACGTGGGCATGGACAAAGTGGTGCGCACGATCAAGGCGGCGGGCGTGGGCGAATACCCGCCATATCTTTCGATGGCGCTGGGCGCTGGCGACACGACCGTGCTCAAGATGGTCAACGCTTATGCAGCGCTTGCCAATCAGGGACGCCAGCACGAACCGACGATGGTCGACTATGTGCAAGATCGTAACGGCAAGGTGATCTGGCGCGCAGACAACCGGCGGTGTGACGGGTGCAGCATGCCGCGATGGGATGGCCAGCCGATGCCGCGCCTGAACGTGACCGGAAAGCAGGTGATCGATCCTCGCACGGCCTATCAGGTGGTGCACATGCTGGAAGGTGTGGTGGTGCGCGGCACGGCCATTACCTTGCGCGATTTGGGATTGCCGCTGTTTGGCAAGACGGGCACGACTTCGGGGCCGACCAATGTCTGGTTCGTGGGAGGATCGCCCGATATCATCGCGGGCGTCTATATCGGCTATGACCAGCCGCGCAGCCTTGGCGGCTATGCGCAAGGCGGTCGGATTGCCGCACCGGTGTTCAAGCAACTGGTGCAAGAAACGCGCAGCCGATGGAAGGACATCCCGTTCCGTGTGCCCGAAGGCGTGCGCATGGTGAAAGTTGACCGCGTTTCAGGTAAGCGCGTGTTTGGCGGAACGCCTGAAAATGACGTGGCCAAAGCCTCGATCATCTGGGAGGCGTTCAAGCCCGACACCGAACCCAAACGCACCGCGCAGCAGGGCGAGGTGAGCGCGAAGCAAGCCGTTCTTGATGCCTTGCGCAAAGCCCGCGCCGCGCGCGGAATTGCCAGCGGCGCGGTTGATGAAGGGCCGGTTGAGGAAAGCTTTATCGAAGAGCAAGGCGGGATTTACTGATCTGCCCGCAAAGGCATTGGTTGAACTGGCTGCGATCTGGTACGTGTTAACTCATGAACCTTCGCAACCTTGCCGCTGCCGGTGCAGCCTTCGCCCTTTTTGCCACGACTCCGGCCTTGGCCGAACTGAAAAGCGGGGCCACGGCACCCGACTTTACCGCCAATGGCGCGCTGGCGGGCAAGCCGTTTGCGTTTTCTTTGAAGCAGGCCCTGCAAAAGGGGCCTGTGGTTTTGTACTTCTATCCCAAGGCCTTTACCAAAGGCTGCACATTGGAAGCCCACGCCTTTGCCGAGGCGAGCGATGATTTCAAGGCTGCTGGCGCAACCGTGATCGGCATGTCGAACGATGATATCGCCACCCTGCAAAAGTTTTCGACCGAAGCATGCCGTGACAAGTTTGCTGTAGCAGCCGCCAGCCCTGCAGTGATCAAGGCTTATGACGTGGCGCTGAAACTGCCCGCAGGCATTTCCACCGGCCTGACCAAGCGTACGAGCTATGTGATCGCCAGGAACGGCAAAGTGACGATGGTCCATTCGGACATGGATTACCGCGACCATGTGAAGCTGACGCTGGAAGCCGTGCGCAAGCTGAAAGGCGCTTAAACACCCGGGTGATACGCTCGGGGCTTTACATGCCTGTCCGCTGCGCTAAGCGCGGGCAGGCATTTTTTGTGTTCTGAATATCGGGAGTGTGACCGCCATGCGTGCCGAAGGGCAGGCCCATATCGACCGTATCAATGCCGCGCTGGCACTGGTACGCAAGTTCCTTGACTGGGACCGCGCCGTGCGCCGTCTCGACGAGTTGAACGCCCGTGTCGAAGACCCCAAGTTGTGGGATGATCCGAAGAAGGCCGAAGAAGTGATGCGCGAGCGTCGTCGGCTGGAAGCGTCGATCGGCACCGTTAACGAAATCGGTCAGGAAATGGCTGACGCTGTCGAGTTCATCGAGATGGGCGAGGCTGAAGACGACGAGCCGACGATCAGCGAGGGGCTCGCCACTTTGGCCGCTCTTGCCGCGCGCGCCGATAACGATAAAGTGCAAGCGCTGCTGGCAGGCGAGGCTGATGCCAACAACGCCTTCCTTGAAGTGCACGCCGGCGCAGGCGGAACGGAAAGCCAGGACTGGGCCGAAATGCTTCAGCGCATGTATACACGCTGGGGTGAGCGGCATGGTTACAAGGTGGAACTGGTCGATTATCACGCGGGCGAAGCTGCCGGGATCAAAAGCGCGACGCTGCTGATCAAGGGCGAGAACGCCTATGGTTATGCCAAGACCGAAAGCGGCGTGCATCGTCTGGTGCGGATCAGCCCTTATGACAGCTCGGCACGGCGGCACACCTCGTTCAGCTCTGTTTGGGTCTATCCCGAAATCGATGACAACATCGAGGTCGAGATCAATCCGTCAGACCTGAAGATCGATACCTATCGCGCATCGGGTGCGGGTGGGCAGCACGTGAACACCACCGATTCGGCGGTGCGCATCACCCATGTGCCGACCGGGATCATCGTTGCCAGCCAGAATGACCGCAGCCAGCACAAGAACCGCGCAACCGCGATGGGCATGCTGAAGGCGCGGATTTACGAAGCGGAACTGGCCAAGCGCGAAGCGGCTGCCAGCGGCGAATATGCCGCCAAGACCGAAATCGGCTGGGGGCACCAAATCCGCTCTTACGTGTTGCAGCCCTATCAGCAGATCAAGGATTTGCGCACGGGCGTGGTGTCTACCAACCCGAGCGAAGTGCTGGACGGGGCGCTTGATCCGTTCATGGCCGCAGCGCTTTCGCAGAAGGTGACCGGCGAAAAGGTGACGGTGGAGGACGACGATTGAGCAGGGCTGCGGCCCTTGTCTCCCTTGCGCTGGCAGCGCTGGCTTCTTTTGTCGTGTCCGGATGCGAACAAGCGCCCCAGGACAACCGGCCCGACACATCGCGCGCGTTTCCCAAGGCTGATCGCCCCGTTTCGAAGATTGTCAGCACCCAGTTTTCGAATGAAGCGGAACGCGATAATCGCGATGAAGCCAATTCGGTGATGAGCCTTGCCGGGGTGAAGCCGGGAATGAGCGTGGCCGATATCGGCGCGGGTGAGGGCTATTACACCGTGCGTCTGGCTGAACGGGTGGGCGCAGGCGGCCGCGTGCTGGCGCAAGATATTGATAGCGAGGCCTTGCGCAGGCTGGGTGCCCGCGTGGAAAAGGATCGGCTTGATAATGTTTCGATCAAGCTAGGCGCGCAGGATGATCCACGCTTGCCTGAGCGCAGTTTTGACCGCGTGTTTCTGGTCCATATGTATCACGAAGTGGCTGAGCCTTATGCCTTTTTGTGGCGGCTGTGGCCATCGCTCAAGCCGGGCGGGCGCGTCGTTGTGGTCGATGTGGACAAATCCACTGCGGCTCACGGCATTCCGCCCGCCTTGTTGTTTTGCGAGATGGAAGCGGCGGGCTTTCGTTTGGATCAATTTCACCGTAAGCCAGAGCTGGCGGGGTATTATGCGCAGTTCGTGTTAGCACCGGTCCGGCCTGAGCCGAAGAAGATCAAGTCATGCCGGTTGGCACCGGCAAAAGTTTGAATGACTACAGGCGCTGAAAGGGAATTAATGTCTGCGTTCAAGGGGTTGAAGCCGATTCTCTATGGTGGCCGTGAAGTTTGGCCACTGGTTGAGGGCGGCAAGGGTGTTGCGGCAACCAATCATATGAGTTCAGGGGCGTGGGCGGCTGCCGGAGGGATCGGCACGGTCAGCGCGGTGAATGCCGATAGCTACGATGCCGAGGGCAAAATTGTTCCACAGGTTTATAATGCGCTGACCCGGCGTGAACGCCACGAGCAACTGATCCAGTATGCCATCGATGGCGCTGTCGAGCAGGTGCGGCGCGCGCACGAGATTTCGGGCGGCAATGGCGCGATCAACATCAACGTATTGTGGGAAATGGGCGGCGCGCAACCCGTGTTGGAAGGCGTGCTGGAACAGACTAAAGGTCTGATCACAGGGGTGACCTGTGGTGCAGGTATGCCATACAAGCTTTCCGAAATCGCGGCGCGGTTCAACGTGCAATACCTGCCCATCGTATCGTCGGGCCGCGCTTTCCGCGCATTGTGGAAGCGGGCCTATCACAAAGTACCCGAATTGCTGGGCGCGGTGGTTTATGAAGATCCTTGGCTGGCAGGCGGGCATAATGGCTTGTCCAACGCTGAGGACCCCAAGAAGCCCGAAGACCCCTATCCCCGCGTCAAAGCGCTGCGCGACGTCATGCGCGCCGAAGGTATTGCCGATACGGTGCCCATCGTGATGGCTGGCGGCGTTTGGAAATTGAGCGAATGGGAGCATTGGATCGATAATCCCGAATTGGGCTCCATCGCATTCCAGTTTGGCACACGCCCACTGTTGACCAAGGAAAGCCCGATCCCGCAGGGGTGGAAAGACCACTTGCGCGAATTGGAGCCGGGCGATGTGCTGTTGCACCGCTTTTCGCCGACGGGGTTCTATTCCTCAGCTGTCCGCAACCCGTTCCTGCGCTTGCTCGAAGCGCGCTCGGAACGGCAAATTCCCTACTCGAAAGTCGCTGCGGGCGAGCATACCGTGCAGCTTGATGTGGGCGTGAAGGGCAAGAACTTCTGGGTTACCCCCAAGGATCTTGACCGCGCGCGGGCCTGGTTCAGCGCAGGCTATACCCATGCGCTGCGCACGCCCGATGATACCGTGGTGTTTGTTACGCCCGATGAGCGTGCAGAAATCCAGCAGGACCAGAAAGACTGCATGGGCTGCCTTTCGCACTGCGGGTTCTCATCGTGGAAGGACCATGATGATTACACCACAGGCCGTCTGGCCGATCCACGCAGCTTCTGCATCCAGAAGACATTGCAAGATATCGCGCACGGCGGCGACATCGACAAGAACCTGATGTTTGCAGGCCATGCCGCATATCGGTTCAAGCAGGACCCGTTTTATTCGAACAACTTCACTCCGACGGTGAAGGAATTGGTCGAGCGGATTTTGACAGGGGATTGATTGGGGCGCTGGCGCTGGCCCTGTAAGCTGTCGCAAGCCCGCCCCCCCAGCCTTCCTGCATAAAGAAAAAGGCGGGTCCGGTTTGTCCGAACCCGCCTTTTCAGTTCTTTCTAAGGCAGATCGATCAATCAAACTCCCAAGCGCGTTCGCCATGGCTGGTAATGTCGAGGCCTTCGCGCTCCTCGTCTTCGGTCACGCGCATCGGGATGATCATCGAGACCATAAGGGCGCAGATGACCGTGGCAAAGGCACTCCACAGAGCGACCACGCCGACGCCTGCAATTTGCGCGATCAACTGGCGCGTCATGTCCATGCCTTCGGCATAGCCGGTGCCACCGAATGATGGCGAGATGAACACTGCGAGCAGCATCGAACCGATCATGCCGCCAACGCCGTGGACCGCGAACACGTCGAGCGAATCGTCGATTTTCAGGCGTTGCTTGACCATTTGGATCATCGGGTAGCAGACGAGGGCTGCCAGCGCGCCGAACAGCATGGCGGCACCCGGAGCGATGAACCCGGCGGCGGGCGTTACGGTGGCAAGCCCCGCAACAGCGCCCGTGGCAAAGCCGACCGAGGTGGGTTTGCCAACGGTGAATTTTTCAATGATCAACCAGACCAGCGCCGCAACGCAAGCCGCAGCATGGGTGTTGATGATGGCCGAGGCAGCATCATCATTGGCGGCAAGTGCCGAGCCACCATTGAAGCCGAACCAGCCCACCCACAGCAAGGCAGCGCCTGCCATCGTGAGTGAAGGGCTATGCGGCATCATCAGCGTTTTGGGAAAGCCTGCGCGCTTGCCGAGCAAGAGTGCGATGACGAGCGCCGATACACCGGCCGTGGTGTGAACCACGATGCCGCCTGCAAAATCGAGCGTGCCGAACTTGGACGAGAGCCAGCCGCCGCCCCAGATCCAGTGGGCCGATGGCGCGTAGACGATCAGGCCCCACAGCGCGCAGAACCCGACGACCCAGCCAAAACGCGCGCGATCAACCCACGCGCCTATCATCAACGCAGGCGTGATCAGCGCAAAGCACATCTGGTAAAGCGCAAAGGCGCTTTCGGGGATTGCGGTATTGGCCCGCACATTGCCCAAATTGAGCAGCATCCACGCATTGCCGCTACCGATCCAGCCGCCGCTTACATCGCCAAAAGCCAGCGTATAGCCGACCATGATCCACAGGATCGATGCAACCGCAGCAATCGCGCCTGCTTGCACCAGCACGGCCAGAAAGCCTTTGGCGCGAACGAGGCCACCGTAAAACAAGGTGAGGCCGGGCATGGCCATCAGCAGCACAAAAGCAGAGGAGACGAGAATCCATGCGGTATCGCCAGTATCGGCGACATCTTCGACGCTGATAGCGCTGCCTTGCGCATCAACTTGTGCAAATGCCAGCATCGGCATGAGCATTGTGGCCGCACCAATTGCGCCGCCCAACATTTTTCGCATCAACACGTCTCCCCCATCCGCGCAGAGCAGCCCCGCACAAGATCCTCTCACGCAAGGCTCTAGAGCAATTTTACACGTGCGCACAAGCAGGGTTGCGAACGATTGTTATTTGAAATGGAGGTTGGCCTTTCAGACGAGGCCTTCTAGCACCTGATCTGGTGGGCGGTGGCCATCAGCCCAGACGCGCACATTGGCGATCACTTTATCGCCCGAGGCTTGCCGCCCTTCAAAGGTGGCGCTGCCCATGCGTGGCAGGATTGCAACGTTGTGATGTGCGATCAGACGAGGATCAACTTGCGGTTCGTGTTCGAACACATCCAGCCCCGCGCCGCCAATCCGCCCTTCGACCAGCGCGGCGATCAGCGCCTCTTCCTCGACCAACTGGCCGCGTGCAGTGTTTACGAGATAAGCGCCGGGCTTCATCAGGGCGATGCGGCGGGCATCGATAATGTGTTGCGTTTCGGGGCTTGCCGGGCAGTGCAGGCTGAGAATATCGGATTGCGAAACCAGCGTGTCGAGGTCGGGTTCAAACTGCGCGCCAAACATGGTTTCTTGTGATTGGGGCAGACGATGACGACTGTGATAAATCACGGTCAGGCCGAAGGCGCGTGCGCGCCAAGCCACGGCTTGGCCAATACGGCCCATGCCGATGATGCCAAGGACTTTGCCCGATAACCGGTGGCCGAGCATGGTGGATGGCGCCCAGCCCTCCCACTTGCCCGCGCGCAAGATCCGCCCACCATGATTGAGGCGGCGGGCCACCGAGATGATCAGGGCGATGGTCATGTCCGCCGTATCATCGGTGAATACGCCCGGCGTGTTGGTGACAATGATCTTGCGTGCACGTGCGGCGGCCAGCGCAATATGATCGGTGCCTGCGCCGAAATTTGCGATCAGGCCCAGTTGCGGACCTGCTTGTGCGATCAGATCGGCGCCGATCACGTCGGTGACCGTGGGGACGAGCACATGGGCGGTTTGCATGGCTGAAATCAGCGCATCGCGCGACATTGGGCGATCATCAGCGCTGAGCGTGACATCGAACAATTCACGCATGCGCGCTTCGGTTTCAGGCAAAAGCTTGCGCGTTACTGTGACGCGGGGGCTGCCTTCGACGCGGCGTGTGGGGCGATAGTCGGCTGAACTGGTCATGGTGGAAGCAAGCTAGGCGCTGGCAGGGGAACTGGTCAAGCGTTGGCACGAATTGTCATGGTGGAGATCGTTGGGCATAGCAGGTTCTTGGGTGTTGCCCTTGGCTGATTATTTTGCGACGGCAGTGGAATGACTGTAAACTTCGCACTTCGACATACTGCCGCCATTGCCGCAGCTTTGGCGCTGGTGCTTGGTTCAGCCCAGCCGCTGATGGCAAAATCAGAGGACGCGTATTGGGTCTCCACGTCCAAGGCCCAGGCGAATATGCGTGTCGGGCCGGGCCGGGATTACCGGATAAGCTGGACATATGTGCGCAAGGGCGTTCCACTTAAAGTCCTGCGCGTGATGGGCGGTTGGCGTCTGGTTGAAGACAAGGACGGATCGCGCGGATGGATCCTCCAGCAATTCCTCAGCCGTGAACGCACCGCATTCGTCATCGGCGTTGTTTCGGATGTTCGGGAAAAAAAGGATGGCAGCGGGGGCGTGATGTGGCGCGTGGAGCCCGGCGTGATCGGCAAGCTGGGTGAATGCGAAGCGGACTGGTGCGCCTTTGATATCGAGGGCCGCAAAGGCTTTATCCGCGCCAACAATGTTTGGGGCGCACAGAAGCCCTAAACCGGCGTCCCCGGCCGGGTGACCGGGGACTTTAATCGGATCAGATCATTTCAATGGCGAGCGCAGTGGCTTCACCACCACCGATGCACAGGCTCGCAACGCCCTTTTTCAGGCCATGTTTTTTCAGCGCTGCGATCAGCGTGGTTACGATTCGCGTGCCCGAAGCGCCGATCGGGTGGCCAAGCGCGGTTGCGCCGCCATTGACGTTGATCTTGGCGTGATCGATGCCCAGATCATGCATGGCAAACATGGCAACGCAGGCGAAGGCTTCGTTGACTTCGAACAGATCGACGTCAGCGATTGACCAGCCGGCTTTTTCCAGAACCTTGTTGATCGCACCGACCGGAGCGGTCGTAAAATCTTTGGGCTCTTGTGCATGGCCTGAAAGTGCGACAATTTTTGCGACAGGTGTCAGCCCTGCTGCTGCGGCGACGCTGGCGCGGGTGAGCGTCACAGCGGCTGCACCGTCCGAGATCGAGGAGGAAGTGGCGGCAGTAATCGTGCCATCTTTGGCAAAGGCGGCCTTGAGCGACGGAATCTTGTCGGGGCGGCCCTTGCCGGGGGCTTCATCGGTTGCAACGACGGTTTCGCCCGCGCGGCTTTTGACCGTGACGGGGGCGATTTCATCGGTGAAGCTGCCATCGGCGACCGCGGCCTGCGCGCGGCGCAGCGATTCAATCGCGTATGAATCCTGCTGTTCGCGGGTCAGCTGATAGGCGTTGGCGGTATCTTGCGCGAATGTACCCATCGCGCGGCCTGCTTCATAAGCGTCTTCAAGACCATCGAGGAACATATGGTCATAAGCGGTATCGTGGCCGATGCGCGCGCCCGAACGGTGCTTTTTAAGCAAGTATGGCGCGTTGGTCATGCTTTCCATACCGCCTGCCACGACCATGTCGATGCTGCCGCTGGCAAGGGCTTCTGCGCCCATGATGATGGTTTGCATTCCCGAACCACAGACTTTGTTCACCGTGGTGGCCTGGACCGATTTGGGCAGGCCAGCCTTGATCGCGGCCTGGCGGGCCGGGGCTTGGCCAAGGCCAGCAGGCAGGACACAACCCATATAGATGCGTTCGATAGAATCGGGCAAAATTCCCGCACGTTCAACCGCTGCCTTGACCGCGGTTGCGCCAAGATCGGTGGCGGACACATCGGCCAACGACCCTTGCATCGCGCCCATCGGGGTGCGCGCATAAGAGAGAATGACGACAGGATCTGAGGACGAGAATTGTGCCATGGCTTGACGGCCCCTGTTAAATGCGTGCTGTGATGCACTGGAATGTCGCTATCAATGTAGTGTGCAGCGCAGCAAAAGCAAATAGACGTAAGTAGAGGTAAAAGAGACAGGGCCATCGGGCAGGCCGAAATCGCGACAGGGAGAGGCGCATGAATTCGTACATGATCATCGCGTTGCCTACCGGAGCTTTGCTGACCGGAGCGGCGGTGTTTGGCGCGGTGATCGGCAGCTTTCTGGGCGCGGTGCTGGTCCGCCTGCCAGCGGGCCGCTCCGTAGTGGGCGGCAGATCGGCCTGTGACGGGTGCGGCAAGGCGCTAACGGTGGTCGAACTGGTGCCGGTGCTGTCATGGGCCATCCAGCGGGGTAAATGCCGGGACTGCGGGGCATCCATCGGCGGTGCGCAGATAGTGTGCGAAGTGGGCGGCGCGCTGATTGGCGTCGCCTCGGTGCTGTGGGCGCGCGAAACTCTGGCATTGGCGGCGATGCTGTTTGGCTGGCAATTGCTGCTGCTTGCCTTGCTTGATTTGCGGCATCTGTGGTTGCCACGTGTGCTTGTAGGATGGCTGGCAGTCAGCGGCGTGTTGGTGGTTATCGCACAGGCGATAGCGGTGGAGGCGCTTGATCCGCTGCTGGTGGCGTTGACCGGCGGGGCGCTTGGTTATCTGCTGTTTTGGATGATCGCGCGGTTCTATCTGAAGGCGCGCGGGCATGAAGGTATGGGATCGGGCGATCCGCCGTTGATGGGGGCTATCGGCATCTGGCTGGGGCCTTTGGGTGTAGTGGAAGTGATGCTGGGGGCCAGCATCGTCGGCATAATTGCAGCTATTGTCATGCTTGTAAGCAAGCGTACTATCGCTGCGGATACGGCGCTGCCTTTGGGAACCTGTCTTGCCGCTACGGCATGGCCGATGTTCCTGCTGCAAGGGCTGGGATAAGCTGATTCGCCGGGGAGCCTGAAGCACATGGACGAAACGACACGCGATGCGATGATGGCGCTGCTCGAACGGCAGAAGGCGGCTTTTGTGGCCGCGCGGCCCGAACCTTTGTCCACCCGCCACGAACGGCTTGAACGCTGCGCGCGCATCCTGCTCGATCACGGCGATGCACTGGCCAAGGCGATGAGCGCCGATTTCGGCCACCGCAGCCATGAACAATCGATGCTGACCGATGTGATGCCTGCGCTCAGCCTTGTGCGCTATTCGCAAAAGCGGATGAAAGCGTGGTCCAAGCCCGAAAAGCGCCACGTGAACTTCCCGCTGGGGCTGCTGGGGGCCAGGGCCGAGGTCCGCTACGAACCCAAGGGCGTGATCGGCATCGTTGCTCCGTGGAACTTCCCCGTAGGCTTGACGTTTGGACCGCTGGCGCAAGCCCTGGCGGCGGGCAACCGTGCGATGCTCAAGCCCAGCGAATTCACCGAACGGACATCGGAACTGATGGCGGAGCTGTTCGCCAAGGCCTTTAGCGCTGAGGAGGTGGCCGTCGTGCTGGGCGGGCCGCAGACGGGGCAGGACTTCTGCTCGCTGGCGTTTGATCACCTGCTGTTCACCGGCGCGACCTCGATCGGCAAGCATGTGCTGCATGCCGCTGCGGACAATCTGGTTCCGGTAACGCTCGAACTGGGCGGAAAATCGCCCACAGTTCTGGGCAAGGGCGTTGACGTGGCCATGGCGGCGGACCGGATTGCACTGGGCAAGACGATGAACGCCGGGCAAATCTGCCTTGCGCCCGATTACCTGCTCGTTCCGCAAGCGCTGGAAATGCAGACCATCGGCGCTTTGCAGGCAAGCGTTGCGAAGATGTACCCGACGATGCTGGCCAATGATGACTATACATCGGTGATCAACCGCCGCCATCGCGACCGCTTGGTGGGGCTGGTAGATGATGCCGTGGCCAAGGGGGCCGAGGCGATTGTCGTCAACCCCGGGGCTGAGACATTCGAGGGTTCAAACGGCAACAAGCTGCCGCTGACGATCCTGCGCCATGTGACTGACGATATGAAGGTGATGCAGGACGAGATTTTCGGGCCGGTCCTGCCGATCAAGACCTATCAGGGGATTGATCAGGCGATTGACTACATCAACGCCCATGATCGCCCGCTGGGACTCTATTACTTCGGCGATGATTCCGTCGAACGCGAAGCTGTGCTTGGCCGGACGATTTCGGGCGGGGTGTCACTCAACGATGTTATTTTTCATGTCTCGGCGGATGATTTGCCGTTCGGCGGAATCGGGCCGTCGGGCATGGGCAGCTATCACGGAATCGAGGGTTTCCGCAGCTTCAGCCATGGCCGCGCGGTCTATACCCAGCCGAAAATCAACGTGGCTGGGCTTGCCGGGCTGATGCCGCCTTATGGCAAGGCGACCGCGCGCACACTCAAGATGCAGCTCAAGTAAGTAGTGCATACGAGTCTGTGAGGCTGAAAGGCCGTCGATACGGCTCAACAGGCGTGAAAAGGGGGGAGGAAACCGCTCATATTGCGGTGCACACCACTTGCGCGATGGCGGTAGCGGGACTAGGGCGCACTCGAAACCTGCTAGCAAGGCGAGTCAGCCCTTTGGTCGAACAATCCAGCTATTTGGCACAGTATCTGCCAATCCTGATATTCCTCGGGATCGCCTTGGCGCTTTCGTCCGCATTTGTGTTCCTGCCGATGGGCATTGCCCGTCTGACAGGCACACACAATCCGAACGCCGAGAAGAACAGCGAGTATGAATGCGGCTTCCCCGCGTTCGAAGACCCGCGCAGCCAGTTTGATGTGCGGTTCTATCTCGTCGCAATACTGTTCATCATCTTCGATCTCGAAGCCGCCTTCCTGTTCCCTTGGGCCGTCAGCCTTGGTGAAACCGGCTGGGCAGGCTGGATCACGATGATGGTGTTCCTTGCCGAACTGGTGATCGGCTTCATTTACGCCTGGAAAAAAGGCGCGTTGGACTGGGAATGAGCAACATGGCCACATCTTCGCTCATCACTGCTAATCAGGGTGCGGTTACCGCGCCCGATCAGGCATTCTTCGATAGCCTCAATGCCGAGGTGTCTGACAAGGGATTCCTCGTCACGAACACCGAAGAGCTGTTCCAGTGGGCGCGCACCGGTTCGCTGTGGTGGATGACCTTCGGCCTTGCCTGCTGCGCGGTCGAGATGATCCACGTGAACATGCCGCGTTACGATATGGAGCGCTTCGGCGTTGCCCCGCGCGCCTCTCCGCGCCAATCAGACGTGATGATCGTGGCAGGCACGCTGTGCAACAAGATGGCCCCTGCGCTGCGCAAGGTCTATGACCAGATGTCCGACCCGAAATATGTGATCTCGATGGGATCATGCGCCAACGGCGGCGGCTATTATCACTACAGCTACAGCGTCGTGCGCGGGTGTGACCGGATCGTGCCGGTGGATATCTACATCCCCGGCTGCCCTCCGACTGCCGAAGCGTTGCTTTACGGCGTGATGCAGTTGCAGCGGAAAATCCGCCGCGCTGGCACGCTTGAGCGTTGAGGGGCGGGCACATGGCAGTTCTCCACTCCGCACCGCGCTGGACCTCTAACGAGGGCGTCCATGATGCGCTTGTCGCCGCCCTCGGTGATATGGTCGTCTCTTCCAAGGAAGAGCATGGCGAAATCGTTATCGAAGTGGCGCGTGAAAGCGCCGAAGATGCTCTGCGCTTGCTTCGCGACACCCACGAATACCAGCAGTTGATGGACATCGCAGGCGTCGATTACCCGAGCCGGGTGAACCGCTTCGAGGTGTGCTACTGCCTGCTCTCGCTGACGAAGAACCACCGTATTGTGGTGAAGGTCTCGACCGACGAGGCAACGCCGGTGCCGACCGTCACCACACTCTGGCCCAACGCCGGTTGGTATGAGCGTGAAGTTTACGACATGTTCGGCGTGTTGTTTGCCGGCAACCCCGATCTGCGCCGCATCCTGACGGACTATGGCTTCCAAGGCCATCCGTTCCGCAAGGACTTCCCGCTGACCGGCTATGTCGAACTGCGCTATTCCGAAGAGGACAAGCGCGTTGTCTATGAACCGGTGCAGCTTGCGCAAGACCTGCGGCAGTTTGATTTCATGAGCCCGTGGGAAGGCGCTGATTACGTCTTGCCGGGCGATGAAAAGGCTGAGGGAGCAAAGCCATGAGCTTGCAACTCGAACAATCGCCCACCACCGGCGATGAAGTCATCAGCAATTACACGATCAACTTCGGCCCGCAGCACCCTGCGGCGCACGGTGTGTTGCGCATGGTCATGGAGCTTGATGGCGAAATCATCGAGCGCGTTGATCCGCACGTCGGCCTGCTACATCGCGGCACCGAAAAGCTGATCGAGCACAAGACCTATCTTCAGGCGCTGCCCTATTTTGACCGGCTTGATTATTGCTCGCCGCTCGCGATGGAGCACTCTTACGTGCTGGCGGTTGAAAAGCTGCTGAACATCGAAGTGCCGCTGCGGGCGCAATACCTGCGCGTGCTGTTCGCCGAACTGACACGCATCTGCAACCACATGCTCAACTTGGGTTCGCATGTGATGGACGTCGGCGCGATGACGCCGAACCTGTGGATGTTCGAAGTGCGCGAGGACTGCCTCAACTTCTTCGAACGCGCATCGGGCGCGCGCATGCACGCGGCATGGTTCCGCCCCGGCGGCGTACATCAGGACGTGCCGCTCAAACTGCTGGCCGACATCGCCGACTGGATCGACACGCGCCTCCACCCGCTGTTCAACGACGCGATGAGCTTGGTGGTCGACAACCGCATCTTCAAGCAGCGCAATGTCGATATCGGCATCGTTTCCAAGGAAGACGCCGTGCGTTGGGGCTTCTCCGGCCCGATGATCCGTGGTTCGGGCATCGCGTGGGACTTGCGCAAGAGCCAGCCTTACGACGTTTATGACCGCATGGACTTTGACATTCCCGTTGGCACCAGCGGCGATTGCTATGATCGCTTCATGGTCCGCGTCGAAGAAGTGCGCCAATCGGCGCGCATCATCCAGCAGTGTATCGCTGAAATGCCCGAAGGCCCGATTGCCAGCACCGACCGCAAGGTTGTGCCGCCCAAGCGCGCCGAGATGAAGCAGTCGATGGAAGCGCTGATCCATCACTTCAAGCTCTACACCGAAGGCTTCCACGTTCCGGCGGGCGAAGTCTATGTCGCCACCGAAAGCCCCAAGGGTGAATTCGGCGTCTATCTGGTGTCGGACGGCAGCAACAAGCCCTACCGCTGCAAGATCCGCCCGACCGCGTTCTCGCACCTTCAGGCGATGGACTTCATGAGCGTTGGCCACATGCTGCCCGACGTGACTGCGATCATCGGCGCCATCGACGTGGTGTTCGGGGAGTGTGACCGGTGAGCAACCTCGATACGGCGAAGTCCATGATCGCCGCCTATAACGCGCAGGACGTGGATACCTACGTCTCGTACATGACCGACGATGCCTGCGAGGCGAACTATCGCGGGAATGTGGTGCGTGAAGGCAAGGAGGGCACACGCTCTGGCCTTGCTGCCGCGTTTGCGCGCTGGCCGCAGAACCATGCCGAGATCGTCGAGGCGCAGGCCATCGGCAATTATGTTTTGATGCGCGAACACGTAACGCGCGGCCCCGCCACCGATGGTTCGGCGCTGGTCGACCCGTTTGACGTGATCGCTGTCTATTCTTTCGAGGGCGACAAGTGCTCTCGGGTGGAGTTCATTCGCTAATGGCTGATCGTCACATCGAACCTGACAGCCCCGAACTGCGCGCGCGCTGGGGCAACTTTGAATGGACGGCGGCGAACGCCGAACAGGCCAAAGTCATCGTCGGCCGCTATCCTGAAGGGCGTCAACGCTCTGCCGTGATGCCGCTGCTCGATCTGGCGCAACGTCAGGTGGGCGCTGAAGAGAACACGCAAGGCTGGCTGCCGATTCCGGTGATGGAATACGTGGCCAAGTACCTCGACATGCCGGTGATCCGCGTGGTCGAAGTGGCGACGTTCTATACGATGTACAACATCGCGCCGATTGGCCGCTTCCACGTGCAGGTTTGCGGCACCACGCCGTGCATGCTGCGAGGGTCGGACGACATCATGGCCGCCTGCAAGGGCAAGGGCCTGAAGAAGGGCCACACCACGGCGGACGGCCTGTTCACGCTGACCGAGGTCGAGTGCATGGGCAACTGCGCCTCGGCCCCGATGGTCCAGATCAACGATGACAACTACGAAGACCTGACCGCCGCCGACATGGAGCGCATCCTTGACGAGCTGGCAGCGGGCAAGCAGCCGAAGACGGGCACGCAATTGCCGGGCCGTCACACGGTGGAACCGGCAGGAGCGCTCAGCAACCTGACCGCGATGGTTGATGCCAATCATGATTATCGAGGGGAGTGGTAAGATGGCTCTTCAAGATAAAGACCGCATTTTCACCAACGTCTATGGCTTCCAGCCCTGGAACCTGAAAGCTGCGCAAGCGCGCGGCGATTGGGACAATACCAAGGCCCTGATGGAGCGAGGGCAAGACGCGATCATCGAGGAAATCAAGGCTTCGGGCCTGCGCGGGCGTGGCGGTGCGGGCTTCCCCACCGGCATGAAATGGTCGTTCATGCCCAAGGAAAGCAAGGACGGACGTCCCAGCTTCCTCGTGATCAACGCCGATGAATCCGAGCCTGGTTCGTGCAAGGACCGCGAAATCATCCGCCACGATCCGCACAAGCTGATCGAAGGCGCGCTGGTGGCAGGCTATGCGATGCGCGCACGCGCCGCTTACATCTACATTCGCGGTGAATATATCCGCGAAGCCGAGACGCTGTTTGCCGCCGTGCAGGAGGCCTATGACGCTGGTTTGATCGGCAAGAACGCTTGCGGTTCGGGCTATGATTTCGACGTCTTCGTCCATCGCGGCGCGGGCGCTTACATCTGCGGCGAAGAAACCGCGATGATCGAAAGCCTTGAAGGCAAGAAGGGCCAGCCCCGCCTCAAGCCGCCATTCCCGGCAGGCGCAGGCCTTTATGGCTGCCCGACTACGGTCAACAACGTGGAATCGATCGCGGTCGCGCCGACGATTCTGCGGCGCGGCGCTTCGTGGTTCTCGTCTTTCGGGCGTGACAACAACAAGGGCACCAAGCTCTTCCAGATCAGCGGCCATGTAAACCGGCCCTGCGTGGTCGAAGAAGAGATGAGCATTCCGTTCAGCGAGCTGATCGAAAAGCACTGCGGCGGCATTCGCGGCGGGCGTGACAATTTGCTCGCGGTGATCCCCGGCGGATCATCGGTGCCGCTGGTGCCCGCTTCCGAAATCTGGGACGCGCCGATGGACTTTGACGGCCTCAAGGCGGTCGGCTCAGGGCTGGGCACGGCTGCGGTGATCGTCATGGACAAGTCCACCGACATCGTCCGTGCGATCGCCCGCCTGTCATACTTCTACAAGCACGAGAGTTGCGGCCAGTGCACGCCCTGCCGCGAAGGCACCGGCTGGATGTGGCGCGTGATGGAACGCCTGCGCACCGGCGATGCCGACGTCAGCGAAATCGACATGCTCCACAACGTGACCAAGCAGGTCGAAGGCCACACGATCTGCGCCCTTGGTGACGCCGCCGCATGGCCGATCCAAGGCCTCATCAAGCACTTCCGCCCAGAGATCGAACGCCGGATTGCCGAGAACGTGCGGCCAGAACTGTCGGAGGCAGCAGAGTAATGCCTAAAGTCAAAGTCGATGGCGTAGAACTCGAAGTCCCCGCAGGCGCTACTGTCCTGCAGGCTTGCGAGCTGGCCGGTAAGGAAATTCCGCGCTTCTGCTATCATGAGCGGCTGTCCATTGCGGGCAATTGCCGCATGTGCCTGGTCGAAGTGAAGCCGGGGCCGCCAAAGCCGCAGGCGTCGTGCGCGCTGCCCGCGTCCGAAGGTCAGGAAATCCGCACGGATTCCGAAATGGTCAAGAAGGCACGCGAAGGGGTGATGGAGTTTCTCCTGATCAATCACCCGCTCGATTGCCCGATCTGCGATCAGGGCGGCGAGTGCGATCTTCAGGACCAGTCGGTTGCCTATGGGCGTGGTGCCTCGCGGTATCACGAGCACAAGCGCGCGGTGACCGAGAAGTACATGGGCCCGCTGATCAAGACGACGATGACGCGCTGCATCCACTGCACCCGCTGCGTCCGCTTCAGCGAAGAAGTGGCGGGCGTGGACGAAATCGGCGCGCTCTATCGCGGCGAAACGATGCAGATTTCGACCTACCTCGAAAAGGCTGCGGCGCACGAATTGTCGGCCAATGTGATCGACTTGTGCCCGGTCGGTGCGCTCACCAGCGCGCCTTACGCGTTCGAAGCGCGTCCTTGGGAATTGAAGAAGACGCTGTCGATCGACGTGTCGGACGCCGTGGGTTCCAACATCCGGCTCGACAGCCGTGGCCGCGAAGTGATGCGCATTCTGCCGCGCGTCAACGATGACGTGAACGAGGAATGGCTGTCTGACCGCGCACGCTACGTGGTCGATGGCCTGACCCGTCGCCGCCTTGATAAACCGTGGCTGCGCCGTGACGGCAAGCTGGTTGCGGCGACGTGGGCCGAAGCTTTCGATGCTGTGGCCAAGATCAATCCCGGCTCGTCGGTAGCGGTTGTTGCGGGTGATCTGGTCGATTGCGAAACGATGTTTGCGGCCAAGAAGCTGGCAGGGGCCTTGGGATCCACGCTGCTCGAAGGCCGCCAGACCGGTTTGGCTTATGACGCGTCGAACCTTGCTGCGGTAAACTTCAACTCCACGCTTGCCGGGATTGAAGAGGCCGACGCGATCCTGATCGTCGGCTCGATGGTCCGCGATGAAGCGCCGCTGCTCAACACCCGCATCCGCAAGGCTGTGAAGAAGGGCGCCAAAGTGTTCATCGTCGGCCCGCAGTGGGACCCGACGTATGCCGCCACGTTCATCGGTGATGATTTGGCGGGGCTGGGCGATCTGCCTGCCGCCGTCAGCGATGCCTTCAGCGCGGCGCAGAAACCTGCGATCATCCTTGGCGGTGCTGCGCTGGGCAAGGGTGCGCTGGGGGAAGGGCTGGCCTTCGCTGAAAAGTTCAATCTGGTTCGTGATGACTGGAACGGCTTCAACGTGGTCCACATGGCCGCTGCCCGCATGGGCGGACTGATGCTGGGCTATGCGCAAAAGGGAGGCATTGCCGATCTGGTTGCTGCTGCGCCCAAGATGGTGATCTCGCTGGGTGCGGACGAGGTGGACTTTGCCAGGTTTGCAGGCTCGATGATCGTCCACATTGGCCACCACGGTGACAAGGCGGCGCATGCTGCCGATGTGATCCTGCCTGCCGCTGCGTTTAGCGAAAAGGACGGCACTTACGTCAATACCGAAGGCCGCGTGCAATATGCCGAACAGGCCGTGTTCGCGCCGGGCGATGCGCGGCAGGACTGGACGATCCTGCGCGCCATGGCCGATGCGCTGGGCGTTTCGGTCGGCTTTGACAGCTTCGAGCAGCTTCGCGCCGCGATGATTGCCGAAGTTCCCGCACTGGGCGTCGAAGGCTTGGTCGATTACGGCGCGCTTCCTGCGGCTCCTGCGGGCGCAAAGGCCGAAGGCGTGATCGCGGGCTATCCGATCAAGGATCGCTACCTGACCAACGCCATCGCGCGCTCCAGCCCGACGTTGCAGCGCTGCTCGGCAGTATTACTCCACGGTGAAAGCTTTGCGGAGGCCGCGGAATGACAGAATTCTTCATGGGTCTTGGCCTCTCATATGAGTGGGCTTGGGGGCTCTCCACCATCTGCGGCATCCTGCTGATCGCGTTCCCGCTGATGCTGGGCGTTGCGATGATCATCTATGCCGATCGCAAGATCTGGGCGGCGATGGCGCTGCGCAAGGGGCCGAACGTGGTGGGGCCGCTGGGTCTGCTACAATCCTTCGCCGATGGTCTGAAGGTGTTCCTGCAGGAAACCATTATCCCGACGGCGGCGAACAAGGGCCTGTTCCTGATCGCGCCGATCATCACCTTTACCGTCGCGCTGCTGGCCTGGGCGGTGATCCCGTTCAATTCGGGCGCGGTGCTGGCCGATATCAATGTCGGCCTGCTCTATGTGCTCGCGATTTCGTCGCTCGGCGTTTACGGCGTGGTGATCGCGGGCTGGTCGTCCAACTCGAAGTACCCGTTCTTCTCGGCCATGCGTGCCTCGGCGCAGATGATTTCCTATGAAGTCTCGATCGGGTTTATCCTGATCTGCGTGGTGCTGTGGGCGGGCACGTTCAACCTGAACGACATCGTTAAGGCGCAGCAATCGCACGTCTGGATCATCAACGGCTTCGTCGCGAACCCGCTGCTGTTTCCGATGTGGGTGATGTTCCTGATTTCGGGCATGGCTGAAACCGCACGCGCACCGTTCGATCTTACCGAGGCGGAATCAGAACTCGTTGCCGGTTACCAGACCGAATATTCGTCGATGGCCTTCGCGCTCTACTGGCTTGGCGAATATGCCAACGTGCTGCTGATGTGCGCGCTGAACGCCGTGCTGTTCTGGGGCGGATACCTGCCGCCGCTCGACATTCCGGTGCTCTATCTGGTGCCAGGCTTTGTGTGGCTCCTGCTCAAGATCCTGTTCTTCTTCTTCATCTTCAGTTGGGTAAAGGCGACCGTCCCGCGCTATCGCTATGACCAGCTGATGCGCCTTGGCTGGAAGATCTTCCTGCCCACCTCGCTGCTGTTCGTGGTTCTCGTCAGCGGTTATCTCATGGCAACCGGACACTTCGCATGAGCGTCTCGCAACTCATCAAAAGCTTCACGCTTTGGGAATTCCTCAAGGCGCATTGGCTGACCTTGAAGTATCTCTTCAAGCCCAAGGCGACGATCAATTACCCGTTCGAGAAGAACCCGCTTTCGCCGCGCTTCCGTGGTGAACATGCGCTGCGCCGTTATCCCAACGGCGAAGAGCGCTGCATCGCGTGCAAGCTGTGCGAGGCGGTCTGTCCGGCGCAGGCGATCACGATCGAGGCTGAACCCCGTGAAGACGGCAGCCGCCGTACCACGCGCTATGACATCGACATGACCAAGTGCATCTTCTGCGGTTTCTGTCAGGAAGCCTGCCCGGTCGATGCCATCGTCGAGGGTCCGAACTTCGAATACGCGACCGAAACGCGCGAGGAGCTGCTTTACGACAAGGCCAAGCTGCTCGCGAACGGGGACAAGTGGGAGCGGGCACTGGCCGCGAACCTTGAAGCCGATGCGCCGTATCGCTAGGGGGCCGCGATCATGATCCAGGTAATCGCCTTCTATCTCTTCGCCACGCTGTGCATCTTCAGTGGTGCCGTGACGATCCTTGCGCGTAATCCGGTGCATTCGGTGCTCTGGCTGATCCTCGCGTTCTTCAACGCTGCCGGCCTGATGGTGCTGGTAGGGGCAGAGTTCATCGCGATGCTGCTCGTGATCGTCTATGTCGGCGCGGTTGCGGTGCTGTTCCTGTTCGTGGTGATGATGCTCGACATCGATTTTGCCGAACTGCGGGCAGGGTTCATCAAGAACTTCCCGCTCGGCCTTGCGCTGGCGGTGGTACTGTTCGTTGAATTGTTCGTCGGTCTGGTCGTTCACGGCGCGGGCGGGGTGCAACTGGGCAAGGCCAGCGGCGCTGCGGCGCAAGCGGCTGATATGTCGAACATTCAGGCTATCGGCGCGCTGCTTTACAGCAAGTATCTGTTCCTGTTCGAAGCGGCAGGGCTTGTTCTGCTGGTCGCCATGATCGGCGCGATTGTGCTGACGCACCGTGAGCGTTCGGGCACACGCGGCCAGATCATCGCCAAGCAGAACGCACGCCGTCCGCAGGACGCCACGATCAACATGCAGCCTGAAACGGGCAAGGGAGTTCAGCTGTGATCGGCATCGAACACTATCTCGTCGTTAGCTCGATCCTGTTCGTGCTGGGCGTGTTGGGGATTTTCCTCAACCGCAAGAACGTGATCATCATCCTGATGGCGATCGAATTGATCCTGCTGTCGGTGAACATCAACTTCGTCGCGTTCAGCGCCTTCCTTGGCGATCTCGTGGGTCAGGTTTTCGCGATGTTCGTGCTCACAGTGGCGGCGGGTGAAGCGGCCATCGGGCTTGCTATCCTCGTCATCTACTTCCGTGGTCGCGGCACGATTGCCGTTGACGATGTCAACCGGATGAAAGGCTGATGATCGTGGCAATGATAAATAGGGACTGTCCCTATTATTCCGTCAGTGCGGCAAAAATAGGGACTGTCCCTATTTACGGAGGTGTGCGGTGAACGCCATCCTGATCATAGTTTTCCTGCCGCTGCTGGCAGCGATCATCGCAGGGCTTGGCAACAAGCAACTGGGCATGGTGCCCGCCAAGGTCATCACGACCGGCGCGCTGTTCATCTCGTGCGCGCTGTCGTGGCCGATCTTCATCGGCTTCCTTGGCGGCCATGCCGAGGCTAGCGTTACGCCGGTGTTAAGCTGGGTGAAGTCGGGCAATCTCGATTTCGCATGGGCGCTCCGCGTCGATACACTGACCGCTGTCATGCTGGTGGTTATCACCAGCGTCTCGGCGCTCGTCCACCTGTACTCATGGGGGTACATGAGCGAGGAGCCCGATCAGCCGCGCTTCTTTGCCTACCTCTCGCTGTTTACCTTCGCGATGTTGATGCTGGTGACGGCGGACAACCTCGTGCAGATGTTCTTCGGTTGGGAAGGTGTGGGCCTTGCCTCGTACCTGCTGATCGGTTTCTGGTTCAAGAAACCGTCGGCCAATGCCGCCGCGATGAAGGCCTTTGTGGTCAACCGCGTGGGCGACCTTGGCTTCATGATGGGCATTTTCGGCACGTTCCTTGTGTTCGGCACCGTTTCAATCCCCGAAATCCTTGCAGCCGCGCCCGGCATGGCCGGATCGACCATCGGGTTCCTTGGCGGCCGTTTCGATACGATGACGGTGCTGTGTATCCTGCTGTTCATCGGCGCGATGGGCAAATCGGCACAGTTGGGGCTCCACACCTGGTTGCCAGACGCGATGGAAGGCCCGACCCCGGTTTCGGCACTGATCCATGCGGCAACGATGGTCACCGCAGGCGTGTTCATGGTGTGCCGCCTGTCGCCGATGTTCGAAGTCAGCCCGACCGCGTTGGCGCTGGTCACTTTCATCGGCGCGATGACCTGCATCTTTGCGGCAACCGTTGGCACGACGCAGACCGACATCAAGCGCGTGATCGCCTATTCGACCTGTTCGCAGCTTGGCTATATGTTCTTCGCAGCGGGCGTTGGCGCTTATGGCGCGTCGATGTTCCACCTGTTCACGCACGCCTTCTTCAAAGCGCTGCTGTTCCTCGGCGCAGGGTCAGTGATCCACGCGATGCACCATGAACAGGACATGCGGTACTATGGCGGGTTGCGCAAAAGTATCCCGTTGACCTATTGGGCGATGATGATGGGCACGCTCGGCATCACCGGCGTCGGCATTGTCGATGTGTTCGGTTTTGCAGGCTTCTATTCGAAGGACGCGATCCTTGAAGCGGCTTATGCCAAGGGCACGGAACTGGGCTATTTTGCCTTCTTCCTCGGTATCTTTGCGGCGCTTCTGACCAGCTTCTATTCGTGGCGGCTGATCTTCCTGACGTTCTTCGGCAAACCACGCTGGGAACAGTCGGAGCATATCCAGCACGCGGTTCACGATGATCACGGTCATGACGATCATGCTCACGGGCATGAGACCCAAGCACACGCGCATCATGATGAACACAGCGACGGTACAGCGGGCTATCACCCACACGAAAGCCCGCTCAACATGCTGATCCCGCTTGGTGTTTTGTCGGTTGGCGCGGTTCTGGCTGGCTTTGTGTTCCATCATTCCTTCGTCAGCGAAGGCACCGGCCACTTTTGGAAGGGCTCGCTCGTCTTTGCCGAACACACCATTCACGCGATGCACGAAGTGCCGCTGTGGGTGAAGTGGGCACCGTTCGCGGTGATGGCCACCGGCTTGGCTGTAGCCTGGTATGCCTATATCAAGAACACGAGGTTCCCGGCAGCCTTCGTTGACCAGTTCGGGTTCCTCTACAAGTTCCTGCTCAACAAGTGGTACTTCGACGAACTCTATCACGCGATCTTCGTCGTTCCGGCGATGTGGCTGGGCCGCAAGTTCTGGACGGTGATCGATCAGGGCGTGATTGATCGGTTCGGTCCGAACGGTGCGGCCTGGGTTGTTGCCCAGGGCAGCCGCGCCGCCGCCAAGCTCCAGTCGGGGTATCTCTATAGCTATGCGCTGGTCATGCTCGTCGGACTTGTCGGCGCGATCAGCTGGGTGATCGCACAATGATGGGTTTTCCGATCCTCTCGGCTATGCTGCTCGTGCCTTTGGTGGCTGCGGTGGCGTGTCTTGTTGTACCGCGCGAGCAGGCGCGCAGTATTGCCCTGATCGCTACACTGGTCGATTTCGTGCTCGGCATGGTGTTGTGGGCCAATTACGATATTGGCGGCGCGCAGTGGCAGTTCACCGAAAGCGCTTCGCTATTTGCAGGCTTCTCGTGGAAGCTGGGCATTGATGGCATCGCGCTGATGCTGATCGCGCTGACGGTGTTCCTGATGCCGGTGTGCATCGGCGCCAGCTGGCTGTCGATCGACAAACGTCAGGGCGAATATTATGCGGCGTTCCTGCTGATGGAAACGCTGATGATCGGCGTGTTTGCAGCGCAGGACTTGTTTCTGTTCTACATCATGTTCGAAGCCGGCCTCATCCCGATGTACCTGATCATCGGCGTGTGGGGCGGGGCGGACCGCATCTACGCCAGCTACAAGTTCTTCCTCTACACGCTGCTTGGCTCGGTGCTGATGCTGATCGCGATGTTCTGGATGGTCAACGAAGCGGGCACGACCGACATCCCGACGCTGATGGCCTATAACTTCCCGGCGGGTGCGCAAACGTGGCTGTGGCTGGCGTTTTTCGCGAGCTTTGCGGTGAAGATGCCGATGTGGCCGGTGCACACATGGCTGCCCGATGCCCACGTTCAGGCACCAACCGGCGGTTCGGTGATCCTTGCAGGCGTCTTACTCAAGATGGGGGGCTATGGCTTCATCCGCTTCTCGCTGCCGATGTTCCCCGAAGCCTCGGCACAGTTCGCGCCGCTGATCTTCGCCATGTCGATGGCCGCAGTGGTGATCACCTCGCTGATCGCGCTGGTGCAGAGCGATATGAAGAAGCTGATCGCCTATTCCTCGGTCGCGCACATGGCGATTGTGACGGTCGGCCTGTTCGCGTTCAACGTACAGGGCCTCGAAGGCTCGATGATCGTGATGCTCAGCCACGGCTTGGTCGCAGGCGCATTGTTCCTTTGCGTTGGCGTGATCTATGATCGTCTGCACACACGCGAGATCAGTCGCTATGGCGGACTTGCGATCAACATGCCGCGCTATTGCATCTTTTTCCTGCTGTTCACGATGGCCTCCATCGGCCTTCCGGGAACAAGTGGTTTCGTTGGCGAATTCCTGTCGCTGCTGGGCATTTATGAAATGTCGAGCTGGGTGGCGTTGGTCTGCACCACCGGGATCATCCTTGGCGCGGCCTACATGCTCTACCTATACCGCCGTGTGGCCTATGGTGAGCAGAAGAACGCCGATGCCGCCGCCATGCTCGATCTCGACAATCGCGAGTGGGCGATGATGGTGCCGCTGGCCGCTGTCGTGCTGTGGATGGGCGTCTATCCTGAAAGTTTCCTTGCGCCGATGCGCAAAGATATCGCAACGCTTGACGCCCGTCTCGCGCACGCAAAGCCGCATGGCGATGCCGATGTGAAGGCCGGAACCGGAAAGCCCGCTGCTGAAGAACAATCCGCCCATGGGGGGGCGCACTGATGGATTTCGCCCGCTCACTCGCGCTCGTCGCCCCTGAAACGCTGCTTTCGGTATCGGGATTGATCCTGCTGCTGGTCGCCGCCTGGGCCGGTGACAAGGCCTCGCGCGCCATCTCCATCGCCGCTGTTGCCGTGTTGACAGTCTGCGCCATCATCGCCGCGCCCGCACTTTGGGGCGCGGCGATGGGGCCGCAGACCGAAGCCTTCGGCGGCCAGTTCCGCGCCGATGCTTTTGCGGCCTATGGCAAGCTTTTGATCTATGCCAGCGCGGGCGTCACCTTGATGGTCGCCCCTGCGTTCTTTGATCGCGTAAAGGCGATGCGGGCCGAATTTCCGCTGCTGATCATTTTCGCCTCCATCGGCATGGGCATGATGGTATCAGCCGCTGATTTGCTGACGCTCTATATCGGCCTCGAATTGACCAGCCTTGCCTCTTACGTGTTGGCATCGTTCCTTCGCGTCGATGAACGCTCGGCAGAAGCCGGCCTCAAGTACTTCGTGCTGGGCTCGCTCGCTTCGGGCATCCTGCTGTTCGGCATGAGCCTGCTTTACGGTTTCACGGGCACGACCAGTTTTGCGGGCATTCACGATGCGATGACCGGCGAGATGGCGACCGGCGCATTGTTTGGCGTGATCTTCGTGCTCGCGGGCTTGGCTTTCAAGATCAGCGCCGCACCGTTCCACATGTGGACGCCTGACGTCTATGAAGGCGCGCCAACGCCAGTCACCACCTTCTTCTCGACCGCGCCAAAGGTCGCCGCGCTTGGCCTTATGATGCGCGTCACATTGGAAGCTTTCGGCAACCAAGTGTTTGCATGGCAGCAGGTCGTGATCTTCGCCTCATTGCTCTCGATTGTGATCGGTGCATTGGGCGCGATTGGTCAGAACAACATCAAGCGCCTGATGGCCTATTCGTCGATCAACAACGTCGGCTTCATTCTGATCGGCCTTGCTACGGCAACGCAGGCAGGAGCCTCGGCCATGCTTGTGTATCTTGCGATCTATGTCGCGATGTCGGTTGCAGGCTTTGTCGTTATCCTGCTGTTGCGCGATGAAAATGGCGATGCGGTCGAAGCGATTTCGGATTTTGGCGGCCTGTCCAAAACCCGGCCATGGCTTGCGCTGTCGCTGGCGATGGTGATGTTCAGCCTTGCCGGTATTCCGCCGCTGTTCGGCTTCTGGGGCAAGTTCGTGGTGTTCCAGGCTGCGGTTCAGGCGGATTTGATCGTCCTTGCCGCCATCGGCATTGCCGCCTCGGTCATCGGCGCGTTCTACTACCTCAAAGTTGTCAAGGTCATGTATTTTGACGAGGCGGTGGACAAGGTGAAGGGCGCAGGCGAATTGTCGCACACCGTCATTCTTGTGCTGGCGCTGCTGGTCAATTCGCCGCTCGGCTATTTGCTGACCAAGTGCCTTGATACGCTGGCGGGGAATGCCGCTGCGGCGCTGTTCTTCGCTTACTGACACGCCGCCAGCATTGATTGAAACCATTGCCGATATTCCATCGACCAACGGCGAGCTTTTAGCCCGCCTTGGCCGGGGTGAGCCGGTTTCCGAAGGCCAGTGGCTCGTCGCTGACCGCCAGAGCGCGGGACGGGGCAGGGCAGGCCGCGTCTGGTCAGACGGCTTCGGCAATTTCATGGGGTCCACCGTGGTGCGCTTGCGCACGTCCGATCCCTTGGCGCAAACGCTGGCGCTTGTCGCGGGCGTGGCCGTCCATGAGGCCGTGGTTGAGGCGACGGGCGGCCTTGCCGGTTTGAAACTGAAATGGCCGAACGACTTGCTCGTTGGCGATGCCAAATTGGCAGGCATCCTGCTCGAACGGCAGGGCGATGCCGTGGTTGTCGGCATCGGGGTTAATCTGGCGCAAGCTCCCGATGTGCCGGGGCGGGCAACGGCATCCCTGGCCGGGTTCGGCATGACCGTCCCCCGCGATGATTTTGCCGCAATCCTTGCCGAACGCTTCGCCGATGCGCTGATCCGCTGGCATCTGGGCGAGTGGGCCGTATTGCGCACGCAGTGGCTGGCGCGGGCTATGCCCACAGGGACCCTTGTTTCGGTCAAGGATCGCGACCAATGCGAGATCATGGGTGCGTTTGGCGGGATTGATGACGACGGCGTTGCCCTTCTGCGCTTGGCGAATGGCACTGTCCGTGCCATCCACGCAGGTGACATAGAAATGGTGGGTTCCCATGCTTCTGGCGGTTGACGTCGGCAATACCAATATCGTCTTTGCCCTGTTTCAGGGCCGTGCGATCAAATCGCGCTGGCGCGTGGCCACCGATCCGCGCCGGACGGCGGACGAATACGCCGTGTGGTTGCTGCAATTGATGCAGTTGCAAGGGTTTGATCACAAGTCGGTCCGGCAAATCCTGATTTCAACTGTGGTGCCACGTGCGCTGCACAACCTGACGGTGCTTTCGCAAAAGTACTTCGGCATCGAACCGCTTGTCGCAGGGCAGCCGCCTGTTGAATGGGGCTTTGAAGCTGACATTGACGATCCCCGTTCGCTGGGGGCGGATCGCGCGGTCAATGCGATCGCCGCCCATGCGCGCTATGCTGGTGATCTGATCGTGGTCGATTTCGGCACGGCAACCACGTTCGATGTGGTCGATTTCAACGGGGCCTATAAGGGCGGCATCATTGCGCCCGGCATCAACCTGTCATTGGATGCGCTCGTTAACGCCGCCGCCAAGCTCCCGCGCATCGCCATTGAAGCGCCACGGGGCAGCAAGAGCGTTATTGGCCGCAACACCGAAGACCAGATGCACATCGGCGTGTTCTGGGGCTATGTTGCGATGATGGAGGGGCTGATTTCGCGCATGCGTGCCGAAATCGGACGACCCGCCAAAGTTGTCGCCACGGGCGGTCTCGCCGTGCTATTTGGCGAACACACAGACATTTTCGATCATGTCGATACCGACCTGACGCTGGATGGCCTTGCCATTCTGGCCGAGCGGGTCGCGCTCAACCAAGGCTTTACGCAGTGAAATCACCCAAGGAATTGTTGTTTATCGCCCTTGGTGGGTCGGGCGAAATTGGAATGAACGTCAACCTTTATTGCTGTGATGGCAAATGGTTGATGGTCGATCTGGGCATGACCTTTGCCGATCCGCACTATCCGGGGATCGATCTGGTCTTTGCCGATCTTGAATTCATCGAAGACCGGCTCGACGATCTGATTGGTGTCGTGCTCACGCATGCGCACGAAGATCACATCGGTGCGGTGCCCTATTTCGCGCAAGACCTTGGCGTGCCGCTCTATGCCACACCGTTCACCGCGAAGCTGGTGCACGAAAAGCTGGTTGAGGCAGGCATCGAGAAAGAGGTCGAGCTTAACGTCATCGATCACCTTGACCGGTTCGAGCTTGGCCCGTTTGGCATCCGTTATGTGCCGCTCGCGCACTCGATTGCCGAGGGCAACGCGCTGCTGATCGATACGCCGCACGGCAATATCTTCCACACCGGTGATTGGAAACTCGACGACGAGCCGCGCATCGGCACGCCTGCCACCGAAGAAGAACTCACCGCAATCGGCGATGAGGGTGTGCTGGCGCTGGTTTGCGATTCAACCAACGTGTTCAATCCCAAGGCTTCCGGGTCTGAAGGTGAAGTGCGCGCCGGGTTGATGGAAGCCGTCGCCGCGCAAAAGGGACGGCGCGTCGTCGTCACCACCTTTGCGTCCAACGTGGCGCGCCTTCAGACTTTGGGCGAAGTGGCCGAGGCGACGGGGCGGCGGCTATGCGTGGCCGGGCGTTCGCTTGACCGGATCATCCGTGTGGCCAAATCGTGCGGCTATCTCAAAGACTTGCCCGACCTTGTTCATATCGAAGATGCGATGGACGTGCCGCGCGGTGAATTGCTGGTTTTGGCTACAGGCGGGCAGGGCGAGGCCCGTGCAGCGCTGGGAAGGATCGCGTCTGAACAGCATCCGATCCGTCTTGAAAAGGGCGATGTTGTGTTGTTTTCCAGCCGCCAAATCCCCGGTAATGAACTGGCGATTGGCCGCATTCAAAATTCGTTGGCTGATAAGGGTATCCGGATTGTGACGGATCGCCAATCGATGATTCACGTCTCAGGCCATCCCGGACGGCCTGAACTTGTCGCGCTATACGATTGGATTCGGCCGGAGATTCTGGTTCCAGTGCATGGCGAAATTCGCCACATGGCAGAGCAGGCGCAATTGGGGTTGGATGAAGGCATTCCCAAGGCGATTGTCCAGAAGAATGGCGATCTGATCCGCCTTGCGCCCGATGGGCCGAAGAAGCTGTCCGAAGAACGCGCCGGTCGGCTGATCCTTGATGGGGACATTATCGCACCCGCCAATGGCGAGGCGATCATCGCGCGCCGCAAGATTTCCGAGAACGGTTTGATCAGCGTGGCTTTGGCCGTGCGCAGCGATGGCCAATTGGTGTCCGATATCGATATCGGTTCGATGGGCATACCGCTCGATGAAGACATGGAAGCCTTTGTCGCTGATGCCAAAGTTGAAGCCGCCGACGCGGTGAAGAAACTGCGCGGTGATCGCAAGCGTGATCGCGCGGCTGTAGCAGAAGCAGTACGACTTGCGGTGCGGCGCTGTGGGCAGCGCTGGTCTGGCAAGAAGCCTGTCGTCCAAGTCTTGTTGCGTGAAGGCTGAGGCAAATGAAGTGGACTTCGATCCTTGCGATTTATGGCCTTTTCTGGGTGATGGCGGGCTTTATTGTTTTGCCGTTCGGCGTGCGCACCAGCGATGAGATGGGCACCGTCAAAGTTGAAGGACAAGCCGAAAGTGCGCCTGCCAACTTCTCGGCGCGCAAGCTGGTGATCCGCACAACGATTCTTGCAACGGCGATGTTTGCGTTCTTTTATGCCAATTATTTCAACGAATGGATCACCGTCGCCGATCTCGACGTGACCACCTACATCGGTCACTGACGGGCGCGCGGGGGGTGCGCGATTGGGCTCGACGCTTGCGGCTTGATCCGGCCTTGCTGGCGCTTCTGGTGCTGGCTTTTGCATTGCGCGTGCCCATCGCCTTGCTCACTGTCTATCACCATGCAGACGAAGTCTGGCAGTATGTCGAACCTGCCTATGGCCTGATCACGGGAGACTGGATCAAGACGTGGGATATCCGGCTTGGCATCCGTAGCTGGTTGATCCCGCTGCTCCTTTTGCCGCCCGTCTGGATTGGCCATGCGCTTGATCCTGCGGGTGAGTTGCATTTGATTCTGCCGCGTCTGGCTATGGCTCTCGCCTCGCTCGGATCGGTATGGGCGGGGTGGGCGCTGGGGCTGCGCATCAGCCGGACCCACGCGATTGTAGCCGGTTTTGTGGCTGCGGTGTGGATAGACTTTGCCTATTTCGCCTCGCGCACATCAAGTGATACTCTTTCGGTGCTGGCAGTGTTGCCGGGTTTGGCGCTGCTCACCCGCTTTCGCGATAGCGGTCTTGCGCGCTTGGCGTGGGGAGCGGGGTTCCTGCTCGGCCTCGGTTTCATTGCGCGGTTCCCGCTAGGGCCGGCGCTCGCCATTCCGTTCCTGTGGGCAGGGCGGGGCGATTTCCGCAAGGCATGGCCTGCGCTGCTCGGCGGCGCATCGCTGGCGGTGCTGTGCGATATTTTGGCCAATGCCGCGATGGGCCAGCCACCGCTGCTGTGGATCGTGCGCAATGTGCTGGCCAACGTGGTGGAAAACCGCAGCTTGGCCTTCGGGGTGGAAACGCCCGACTGGTACGTGCGTGTCTTGGCTTGGCAGTGGCAATTTATCGCTATTGTATTGATTCCATGTATATTTTTTGGGTATCGGCGCTATCCGATGCTGCTGCTGACCGCTCTGGCGGTGATTGCGGTACACTCTGCCATCGGGCACAAGGAGTACCGCTTCATCCTGCTGGGCGTCTCCTTGCTGGTGCTGCTCGCGGCGATTGGTTCGGTCGATTTGTTGAAATGGTGGATGGCCCGCCGCGCATGTGTTTCATCAACTAAAGCCCTCGCCATGATCCTTTCGCTATGGCTGGTGGCCTCTGTGCAAGTAGCACTTGTTGAGCCGTTCCGCATCAACTGGACCGTTGGCCAGGCACCGCTGCGCGCCTTTCGGACGGTTCGTGCGCAACCGGGGCTGTGTGGCCTTGCGACATACCGGATTCGCGATGTGCCGTTCGTCTCCCGCGCGATGCTGAATCGTGAGGTGCCGGTCATGTTGATCAGTTCAGAAGCAGCGATGCGCGTTACGACACAGCGCTACAACGTGGTGATCACACCGGCAGAGCACCTGTCCGAATTGCCGAGCGACTTTCGCTTCAAAGGCTGCATGACGCGGGAAAAGCCGCTGTTCGAAGAGCATTACTGCGTGATGGCAAGGCCCGGGCCGTGTAGTGAACGTCCCGGTATGCTGGAATACAACACCGCGCTCAAACGGATGGACCGTTAGACGCCTTCGAGCGCATAACCAGCGGAACGTACTGTCCGGACAGGATCAGCCGCACCAGGAATGGCGACAGCCTGGCGCAGTCGGCGGATGTGTACATCGACCGTGCGTAACTCGATGTCGCTGCCGCTGCCCCATACCGCATCAAGCAATTGCCCGCGCGAGAATACCCGGCCCGGATGCTCCATAAAGTGGCGCAGCAAGCGGAACTCGGTGGGGCCGACTTTCATCGGCGTGCCGCGCCGCATGACGCGGTGCGCGGTGGGATCGAGCGCCAGATCGCCGACCGTGATTGTCTCGCCAGCCAGTGCAGGACGCACACGGCGCAGGACAGCGCCTACCCGGGCGATCAGTTCGCGCGGGGAGAACGGCTTGGTCACATAATCATCCGCGCCGATTTCGAGCCCGCGAATACGGTCATCTTCATCAGATCGTGCGGTGAGCATGATGATGGGGACGTGTGCGGTTTCTTTGTTGCGGCGCAGGCGTCGGCAAACTTCGATGCCGCTGGTGCCGCCGATCATCCAGTCCAGCAGGACAAGATCGGGTGCGTCTTCAGCGGCGAGCAGCAAGGCTTCATCGCCATCATCGGTTGTGCGAACGTCGTAGCCCTCACCGCGAAAGCGGTATTCAACCAGCTCGGCAAGGGCCGTATCGTCTTCAACCAGAAGCAGTTTCGGAGCAGGCACGCAAACCTCCATGACAGTCAGTTTGCTGAAGCACGACGGATGTTACCTCAGTATGACAAAACTCTTGCATGGTAATTCGGGCAAGCGAAAAACAATCATCAGGCCGGCGGAATAACCTCTTCACGCTCTGGCAGTTTTGCGCCGGTGGCCGCGTAATAGACCATTTCAGCAATGTTCGTTGCGTGATCGCCGATCCGTTCGATATTGCGCGCGACGAACAGGAGCTGTGCCGCTGTGCTGATCGTCGCGGGATCTTCGACCATGAACGAGATCAGGTTGCGGAAGATCGAATCGTAGAACGCATCGACTTTGGCGTCGCGCTGAACGATTTCAGTGGCGGCGACAGGATCGCGCGCGGCAAATGCGGTCAACACATCGTGGACCATTTCGGCCGCGAGATCGTTCATGGCTGGGATCAGCGTCAGCGGTTCAAATCGGCGACGGCCTTCGATGATGCCTACGCGCTTGGCGATGTTCTTGGCGTAATCACCGATGCGTTCGATCACGCCTGCAATCTTGAGCGCAGCGACAACTTCGCGCAGATCGTCAGCCATCGGTGCGCGCAAGGCGAGCACGCGGATGGCGAGTTTATCGACTTCGGCTTCAAGCTGGTCGATGCGCTTGTCGCGCGCGATGACGCCCGCGGCCAATTCGTGGTCTGCACGAATAAGGGCATCCATAGCCTCGGACACCGAAAGTTCGGCCAGGCCGCCCATTTCGGCAACAAGGCCGCGCAGCCGGGTGATGTCGTCGTCGAATGCCTTGACGGTATGTTCAGCCACGTTTCAATCCTCGTCCCTGCCGCTCAACCGTAGCGTCCAGTGATGTAGTCCTTGGTACGTTCTTCACGCGGATTGGTGAAGATATCGGAAGTTTTGCCGTATTCCACAACCTTTCCGAGATGGAAGAACGCCGTTCTTTGTGAAACACGCGCTGCCTGCTGCATCGAGTGGGTGACGATGACGATGGCGTAACGCCCGCGCAACTCGTCAATCAGTTCCTCGATGCGTGCCGTTGCAATCGGATCAAGCGCTGAGCATGGCTCGTCCATCAGGATGACTTCGGGATCAACTGCAATGGCACGCGCAATGCACAGGCGCTGCTGTTGGCCGCCCGAAAGCGCGGTGCCGCTATCATTCAGGCGGTCTTTGACTTCATCCCACAGGCCCGCACGGCGCAAGGACTGTTCGACGATTTCATCGAGTTCCGTCTTGGAGCCGGTGATCCCGTGGATGCGCGGCCCATAAGCGATGTTTTCGTAAATCGATTTGGGGAACGGGTTGGGCTTTTGAAACACCATGCCCACGCGGGCGCGCAACTGCACCACGTCCATTCCCGAACGATAGATATCAGCGCCGTCGAGCGTGATCTCGCCTTCGACGCGCGCGTTCGCGATGGTGTCGTTCATGCGATTGAGCGAGCGCAGGAACGTCGATTTGCCGCAGCCCGACGGCCCGATGAAGGCCGTGACATAACGCTGCGGGATGTCGATCGAGACGTCATCAATCGCGCGTTTGTCGCCATAGAACACCGAGACGTTTTTCGCGCTCATCTTCAAAGGCGCGTCAAAGTAGGGCGTATCATCCGCCTTTACTTCGGTGTGAACCACAGACTGGGTCGCTTCAGTGTTCATTTTACCACCGTTTTTCGAAGCGGTTGCGCATGTAGATCGCAAGACCGTTCATCATGAGCAGGAAGACGAGCAGGACGACAATGGCAGCGCTGGTGCGCTCGACAAAGCCGCGGTCGATCTCGTCTGACCAAAGGAAGATTTGCACCGGCAGCACGCTTGACGGCGAGGTAAAGCCTGATGGAGCCGTGGCGACGAATGCGCGCATGCCGATCATCAGCAGTGGCGCGGTTTCGCCAAGCGCGCGGGCCATGCCAATGATCGTGCCGGTGAGGATACCGGGTAGGGCGAGTGGCAGGACGTGATTGAATACGACTTGCACCTTGCTCGCGCCAATCGCCAGCGCGGCATCGCGGATCGAAGGCGGCACGGCCTTGATCGCATTGCGGCCCGAGATCACGATGACCGGCATGGTCATCAACGCCAGCGTCATGCCGCCGATCAGCGGGGCAGAGCGCAAGTTCGGGAAAATCACGAGGAATACGGCAAGGCCGAGCAGACCGAAGATGATCGATGGAACCGCCGCCAGATTGTTGATCGAGATCTCGATCATTTCGGTCCAGCGGTTCTTCGGCGCATATTCTTCAAGATAGAGAGCCGATAGCACGCCAACGGGGAAAGCGAGGATCAGCGTGACGAACATCGTCAGCATTGATCCTTTAAGCGCACCCCAGATGCCGACCGATTGCGGGCTGGTGGCGTCTGACCGGCTAAGGAAGCCTTTATCGAACGCGCGGACAAGCTTGCCTTCGGAAACAAGCTTGCGCGCAACCACTTGCATCGCTGGATCGCGTTCGCCGCGCTGGGCAGATGCCAGAGCGTCGCTTGCGGGAAGCGAAACTTTCAACGTGTTGCTCAGCCGCGAAGGGTCTTCAATCAGCATGTCGGCCACTTCGCGCCAGGCGCCTTCAGCCAGCATATCTCCGGCATCCGGTCCAAACGCTTTGACAGCAGCGTTTTCGACAACTTTGGGCAGGCCGACCAGTTCGAGGCCGCCCAAAGGATCGGGCTGGGTCAGACGCTCGGCATCAATTTGCATGGCGCCAGCGAGGGGGATCTCGAAGCGCAATTCGCTGCGCTGAAACCCGCCAATGCCGGCAGACGTCATATTGATGAGCAGTAAAAGCAGCATCAGGCCCGAGAAGGCAACGGCGACGAAGCCGAGCAGGCGGAAGTTACGGTCTGCGGTTTTACGGCGCGCAAGTCCGCGCGCCATCATAGCCTGACGGCGGGCCTGCACAGCAGCAGGATCGGTTTCGGAAGCGGCGCTCATCGACGGGGCCTCACTCATAAGCTTCGCGGTAGCGCTTGACCACGCGCAGAGCGATGAAGTTCAAGGCCAATGTGACAAGGAAGAGGACCATGCCCAGCGCAAACGCCGATAGCGTTGCGGGATGATCGAAGCTGCCTTCACCGGTCAGCATGGCGACGATCTGGAAAGTGACCGTGGTCATGCTTTCAAACGGGTTGGCTGTGAGATTGGCAGAAGCACCGGCGGCCATGACGACGATCATCGTCTCGCCAATCGCGCGGCTGATCGCCAGCATGACACCTGCGACGATACCGGGCAGGGCGGCAGGAACCAGCACTTTGCGGATGGTTTCTGCGGTGGTTGCGCCCATCGCCAGACTGCCATCGCGCATGGCTTGGGGCACGGCGGCAATGCTATCATCGGCCATCGAGGACACGAACGGGATGATCATCACGCCCATAACAAGGCCCGCGGCAACCGCGCTTTCTGTCGACGCGCTGGATATGCCGATGGCTTGTGCCACATCGCGCACCATCGGCGCGACGGTAAGCGCGGCGAAATAGCCGTAAACAACGGTGGGCACGCCAGCGAGAATTTCGAGCAGCGGCTTCATTACCTTACGCACGCCGCTGCTGGCATATTGCGTCAGGAAGATCGCGCTCATCAATCCGAGCGGGATTGCGACGATCATGGCGATGATTGCACCAATATAGATCGTGCCCCAGAACAAAGGGATCGCGCCATAATCTTTGCCATCAGGTGCGCCGCCGCTCATCGGATCGGGCGACCAATGGGTACCGAACAGGAAGTCGAGCGGTGAAACCATGCCGAAGAAGCGGACGGTTTCAAAAACGAGGCTGGCGATGATGCCAATTGTGGTGAGCACAGCGACCAGCGAGGCGATAAGCAATGCCGCCATGACCGCACGTTCTACCCGCGTCCGCGCGGTGAAATCGGGCTTGAGCCGGGTGAACGCAAACGCGCCGCCCGCAAATGCGACGATCAGCGTGACGACCAGTCCGATCGAACCATAAAACTGGATCGCGGTGCGGAATGGTTCGATCAAAGCTTGCGCATCATCGTTGAACACGCCGAAAGCGCGCCCTTCGGCGACCGAACGTGCTTCGGCCAGAAGCGTCTGCCGCTCAAAGCCGAACGTGGGGAGCAAGGAAGCAGCCGGATCGGCCAGCACTTGCGCCGTAATCAGCATTGGGCTGATTACATTCCACAGGCCTGCAAACAATACGGCCGGTACAGCCACCCAAAGGGCGACGTACCAGCCATGGAAATTGGGCAATGAATGCAGGCGGACCCCCGGCGCGGATCGCCGGAAGGCCCAGGCACGGGACCGTGCCGCCAGCCAACCAAACAGGCCCAGCCCAAAGGCGAGCAATAACAGGATGGCAGACGACATAACCCCCGAAATTCCCTTACTTCAACTGCGAACCGTCAAGAACCGGAAGGTCGTTAACAGCCTTTGCGCTTGCGGCAAGCACATCGTCAGGTGCGACGACCATGCCAAGCTTTGCAAGTGCGCCATCCTTGCCCCAAAGCTTTGACCATTCTGTGACAAATGCCTGAAGTCCGGGAATTGCTTTGAGGTGAGCCTTCTTCACATAAATGTAGAGCGGGCGCGCACCGGGATAGCTGAAGTCCGAGATCGAGGCGTAAGTTGGCGCAACACCCTTCATGGCCAGGCCTTTGATTCGACCAGTATTTTCCTCAAGATAGGAAAAACCGAAGATGCCGATAGCTTTGGGATTGGCTTCGATCTTCTGGACGATCAGATTGTCGTTTTCGCCCGCATCGACATAAGCGCCATCATCACGCACTTCGGTACATATCTTTTCGTGCGAATCTTTGTTGGTTTCCTTGAGCGCCTTCATTTCGGCGCTCTCGTCACAACCCTTGGCAAGAATCAGTTCCTTGAGTGCATCGCGGGTGCCCGAAGTTGATGGCGGGCCGTAAACCAGAATCGGGAGAGCGGGAAGTGACGGGTTGACGTCTTTCCATGTCTTGGCAGCTTGCGGCTTGCCGTAAGGATTCTTGGCCAGCGCTTTGTAAACGTCTTCAGGCGTAAGCGCGATTCCGGGGCCGTTTTCGGCTTCGGCGAAGGCGACGCCATCAAGGCCAACCTGGATTTCGACGATTTCCTTGACGCCGTTCTTTTGGCAATCTTCGAATTCTGATTTCTTCATACGGCGCGATGCGTTTTCGATGTCGGGCGATTGTGCGCCGACCCCTGCACAAAACAGTTTCATGCCAGCGCCCGTGCCGGTCGATTCGATAATCGGCGATTTGAGCGAGGCGTCGGATTTGGCCAGCGATTCAGCAACCGCTTTGGCGAAAGGATAAACAGTGGATGAACCAACAGCGCGGACCTGATCGCGCGTGCCGCCATCCTGCGATCCGCAACCGGCAAGCGAAAGCGCGCCAAGCGCAGCGACGGAGAGCGAAATGTTACGAATCATCAACATGTTTAAGACCCTATCCCTATTGGCTTTGTGGCCAATGCGACGGTTTCGTGACAGCGTTATGACAATGATCCGGCGGCAGGTGAAGCGCTCGTTGCGACAATTGGCGCTGCCAGAGGAATGCGGACCGAAACAGTGGTGCCTACGCCGAGAGTGCTGGCGATATCGAGTTTTCCACGGTGACGTTCAACAATATGCTTCACGATGGCAAGGCCAAGTCCGGTGCCACCGGCTGTGCGGCTGCGGCCCGGATCGGTGCGATAGAACCGGCGGGTGAGATAGGGCAGGTGATCGGGATGGATACCTTCGCCTTTGTCCGTCACCGTCAAATGCGCTTCGCCTGCGCCGGTGGAGAGCTTTACTTTTACAGGAGCCGTTTGGTCGCCATATTTGAAAGCATTGTCGATGAGATTACGGACGAGCTGGTCAAGCTGCTGACGGTCTCCGCCCACGACGGCTTCTGTGGTATCGATTTCTATCCGCTCGTCGCCGGATGTCATCGCCACTTCGCTACCAATGCTGCCTACCAGTTGGCCAAGATCAATGCGGTCACGCGGAACTTCATGCTTTTCGGCTTCAATCCGCGAGAGAGACATGAGATCTTCGACAAGGCTTTGCAACCGTCGCGATTCCCGCAAAACCGTTGCATGGAAACGGGCAGCGGTGGGCTCATCGACTTTGGCATCAGGATCGGCAAGGGTTTCAACATACCCGATGATAGACGCGAGCGGCGTGCGCAGTTCGTGGCTGGCATTGGCAACAAAGTCTGTATGTGCGCGGCTGATATCGGCTTCGGCTGTGCGGTTGACCATTTCGATCAACGAATAGCGTTCATCAATCGGGACGCGGCTGACTTGCCAGATGCTGCGAGCGCCGGTGAGTCCGCGCACTAGCGCGCGACCTTCCGGCTTGGCGAGCAAGCGGATCGCTTCGGGATGGCGCAGGGCGACGCGCGCGTCCTGTCCAACAAGGTGCGTGCCGAGTTCTTCGCGTGCGGCGGCATTGGCTGCGGCGATGCGCTGCCCATCCAGCATCAGCACCGGAAGGCCGAACGGCTCCACCAGTTCTATCATGGTTTGCCGCGAAACGCTGCCATCATCGCGGGCTAGCGTTTCGACGGTAGGCTCAGGGCGGGCCAGCCATAGTGTGGCTAGCCAGACCAGCAGAATGGAAAGTGAAAGCCAGAGCCCGGCACCTGCAAAATACATCACTACCGCCGCGCACAGCGCAACAACGATGCTGGGAATGGGCAACGACAAACCAGTCATTGAATCACGCCGTTTAGTTTGCCCGCAATATGCGAATCGCCAACCGGTTCAGCGGGCGTCGTCAAGGTCGAGATAGGCTAGCGGTATCGACAAGTGCAAGCGCAGTACGCCGCTGTCAAAAACAAGCCTTGTGCAGAAGTTGCGAAAAGCGCTTGGTGACCCCTACGGGAATCGAACCCGTGTTTCAGCCGTGAAAGGGCCGCGTCCTAACCGCTAGACGAAGGGGCCATTGGGAAAACCCATGGCATGCGCTGCTTGTACCATTCTGCGTTTGCAGGATGAATGGTGACCCCTACGGGAATCGAACCCGTGTTTCAGCCGTGAAAGGGCCGCGTCCTAACCGCTAGACGAAGGGGCCA
>NZ_LJHY01000029.1 GCF_001295795.1 Novosphingobium sp. AAP83 | reverse complement strand
GATCTCTTCACACTCGTCCCGGAATTGACCGGCAAGCTGTAAAGCTTCCGGCAAAGACCCGAAAACGAAAGGCCCCGCAAGCATGCGGGGCCTTTTGAGCTCGGAGGTCAGAGGTTTCAAATGAGTTGCATGATATGCAACTGCAATTCTGTCCTTCGCACTTGCGAGACTCGCCCGAAACTCCCAAAAAGAACTCGCCTTTCAGGCATCCTCTCCCAAACTTTTCAAAGGTCGATCTTCGGGTCGGCCTTTTTTTTATGCAACTGGCGCCCCGGTGCTGGCCTGATCACGCGCCCGATATTCGTCGCGCAGCAATCGCTTGAACAGCTTGCCGGTCGGCTCGCGCGGCAGCTCTGCGCGAAAGTCGATCTGGCGCGGCAGCTTCAACCGAGCCAGTTGCGGCTCCAGCCAAGCGGTCAGTTCCGCCGCCAGTTCCGGCCCGGCGTCAGCCATATCGCACGGCTGCACCACCGCCACCACACGCTCGCCCATATCGGCATCGGGCGCGCCGATCACCGCCACATCGGCCACGCGCGGATGCGTCACCAGCAGGTTCTCGATCTCTTGCGGATAGATGTTCACCCCGCCCGATATGATCATGAAGCTCTTGCGGTCGGTCAGGAACAGGAACCCGTCCTCGTCCACCCGGCCCACATCGCCAAGGCTGGTCCAGCCATGCTTGTTCATCGCATCACGCGTCTTGTCGGGATCGTTGTGATACGTGAAGGGACTGCCGCCCTCAAAGAACACCTGTCCCTCGATCCCGACGGGAACTTCATCACCCGCCTCATCGCAAATGCGGATTGTGCCCAACAGCGCGCGCCCGACTGATCCCGGCCGCTTCAGCCATTCATCGTTGGAGATATAGGTAAAGCCGTTGCCTTCGGTCCCGGCATAATACTCGCGCACGACTGGCCCCCACCAGTCGATCATCGCCTGCTTGACCGGCACCGGACAAGGCGCGGCGGCGTGGATCGCACACTTCAGGCTGGAAGTGTCATAGCGCGCCCGCACGTCTTCGGGCAGCTTCAGCATCCGCACGAAATGGGTTGGCACCCACTGGCTATCGGTCACTTTGTGCCGTTCGATCAGGGCCAGCGCCTGTTCGGGATCGAACTTTTCCATCACCACCACCGTTCCGCCCAGCCGGTGCACGGTCATCGACCAGCGCAACGGCGCGGCGTGATAAAGCGGCGCGGGCGAAAGATAGACCGCATCTCCGCCAATGCCGAACGCCTGATTCGCCAGCCCGACCAGCGTGTTGCCCGCGCCAATCGCCGGATCTTCGGGCAGCGGCAGCCGCACGCCTTTGGGCGTTCCGGTCGTGCCCGAAGAATAGAGCATGTCAGTCCCGGCGCGCTCGTCGGCTATCGGCGTTTCGGGCATAGCCGCCAGTTCGGCCTCCAGTGCACCGCCAAAGCGCAATTGCGCAACATGCGGCACCAGCGCTCCCACCTCATCAAGCAGCGCGGCGGTATAATCCGATCCGATCACCAGGCGGCTGCCGCTATCGCGCAGGATATAAGCGATCTCTGGTGCGGCCAGCCGCCCCGATACCGCCACATAGATCAGCCCCGCGCGCTGCGCGCCCCATGCCACGGTGAAAAGGTCTGCGGTGTTTTCAAGGCACATCGCGATCGTATCGCCAACCTCCACCCCGCGCGCGCGCACCAGGTGGGCAAAGCGGTTCGATGCCGCATCAAGCGCGGCATAAGTCACCACCCGGCCGCTGCCCCCCATGATCACGGCGGCGCGGGATGGATTGCGAGCCGCATGATAGGTTGGGTGAAGTTGCACGGCAAAATCCTCTCATTGGTGACGCAGCATCTTGGCATGCCCCATTCATCGCCGAGTTTAACCGATCACTTAAACAACGCAACCGCCATTTGTAGTGCCCGCGCTTTGCGCCTAAGGCGGGCGCGACCAACCAAGGAGCTTGTACCCTGTGATCCCGCGCGAATTGATCGGCACTGCGCAAGTGCCCGGCGGCGAAGAGCTCCGCCTCTACCGCCATGACCGCGATTTCATGATCGTACTGGATCGCAATGAATTGATGAGCAGCCGCCTCAGCGGTTCCGAAATCGCGCTTGCCGAACAAAGCCTCGCGCGCATCGAAGGCGCCATGCGCCCTGCCGTGTTGATCGGCGGCTACGGCATGGGCTTCACGCTTCGCGCCGCACTCGCCAAACTGCCCAAGGACGCGCACGTCACTGTCGCCGAACTTGTGCCCGAAATCATCGAATGGGCACGCGGCCCGATGCAAGACCTCGCCGCCGGTTGCCTCGACGACACCCGCGTGCGTCTGGTGATGACCGACGTCGCCGATGTCATCCGCGCCAACGGCCTCAATGTAGGCGGCACGGGCTACGACGCAATTCTGCTTGATGTCGATAACGGCCCCGACGGCCTTGTCCGCGCCGCCAACAACCAGCTCTACTCAACCAGAGGTCTCCGCGCCGCCCGCTCAGCCCTGCGCCCCGGCGGCGTCCTCGCCATCTGGTCCGCCGCCAAAGACCCCAACTTCACCGTCCGCCTGAAGCATGTCGGCTTCGACGTTGAAGAAATCGAGGTGCGCGCAAGAAGCAACGGCAAAGGCGCAAAACACGTCATCTGGTTCGCGCGGGATTGAGCCTATTCAGGCGGCGATGGCGCGTTCGATCCAGTCCCGCGTTTCAGGGATGACGGCTTCGACTTGGGGCAAATCGTTGACACACAAGAACTTGAACTGCGGCAGGATTGCGCGGGCAAGATAGGCCCGCACGTGGGGTAGCGGGTAATCATGCACTGCGCCGGTGCGCAAGTGCAGATGATCTGCGGCGCTGTGCAGCACTGCCATGTCTGCCGCAATGCACGCATGGTTGTGCAAACTTTGCGGCAGGAACTGTGAAACGCAGCGGAAGCGATGGCTGATGTTGGCCATGAACGCGGCGCGGTGCTGGTCATACAACCGGGCCAATACCGACCGGCGCAGTGGATGGACGACATGGGCGGCGCGGAACAGCCGGTCTGCCCCAAAACCGGCAAGCGCCGCCGCATTGATCTGTGTCAGCGCGTTGAGCAGCGTCGGGTCGTCACGGCTCGCAGGATCAGCCAGGATCGCACGGTTATCTGCCCAACTGCCGCGCAGAACCGGCTTATCATCGCAAAACAGATCGCCGGGGGCCAACGGCCCTGTCAAAAACACATCATCGTTGAAATAGACAAAGCGTTCAGACAGCCCCGGAATGCGCCACAGCAGTGTTTCGATGGCCAGAGAATTGAATGTTGGAAGCACGCTTTCGTGGCCGGCAAACAGGGTAAGGTGATCGACGATCGCAATACGCTCGACCAGTTCGGCCGGCAGGTGCGAAAGATCGGGCACTTGCGCATCGGTGATGATCCATATCTGCCCGATCCACGGCGCGTGATTGGCAATCGAGCGCAGACAGTAGCTCAGCTCGTCATTGCAAGCCCAGCGGTGCGGGTTGATGGCATTAATGTTGCGCGGTGCCAATGGCTGATGGCGCAGACGTTTTACCATGTGGCGCGGGTCCAGCCCGTCAACCCATGTGATGACCGCATCAATTCGCGCGGCCCCGTTGTTGCTCTGCATCTGTCCTGTCCGGGCCAGTGTTTGGTCTGCCACGATAGAACAAGACGAGCGCGGCATTGGCGCGTGGCGGCGCATAAGTCAATGATATGGCAGGTTTCAGGCGGTATTTGCCAGAGTGACGCCGCTACGGTTCGTCCTGTGGCGGTTCAACCAAGCCGGTCAAAGGCGTTGGCGGCGGACACGCACAGCACTCAAAGCCCTATAAGAAAAGGGCACCGTTTTCGGCGCCCTTTTCAGCATCCTCTCCAAGATGCAACCATTGGCGGTCAAGCCTTATTCGGGGCCGCCGGTACCTTTGCTTGGGGTCCCGTTGGCATAGAGTTTGTCGCCATTGGTCTGCATGTAGGGAACGGGGTTAACCGCTTCACCAGCCACGCGGACTTCATAATGCAGATGAGGACCGGTCGAGCGGCCGGTCGAGCCGACATAGCCGATCACATCGCCCTTGCGGACTTGCTGGCCTTCGGCAACGGCCACGCGCGACATGTGGCCATAACGGGTTTCCATTGCGCCGCCATGATCAAGCTGTACGAACAGTCCGTAACCGCCAAACCATTCGGCCTTTTCGACAACACCATCGGCGCTGGCGCGGATTGGGGTGCCGGTGGCGGCGGCCAGATCGATGCCCTTGTGTGCGCGGCGTCCGCCCAGAACGGGGTGATTGCGCATGCCATAACCGCTTGAGAGGTACGACACAGCGACCGGAGCAAGCGACGGGATCGAAACAGCAGCGCGGCGCACTGTGGTCGCCTTCGCTGCGGGAAGGATGCCGTTATCAAGCTGCTGCCAGCTTGCGAAGAGGCGGCGGAATTCTTCGTCACCACGATCAACCGAAACACCAGCCTTCGCAGCTTCGGCAGCGCGAAGCGGGGCAGCGATATCGGCAGAAGCTGAGCTATTGGCCAGCGCAGGAGCGGCAAAAGAAAGGAAGGCAACGGCTGCGAAGGCACCGAGAGCAGTCTTGAAGGTTTTGCTGTTGAACAACATTGAGACCCGTACGACCTTTTAATCTGCGATCCGGTTGATGCCTTGTGGCATTCAATCCAGCGCGCGCTGACCCCCAGTGCGAACCCGTTTGGTGGCGACTGACAGGGAAAATGGCCCGCCGCCTTGGGATATCTTTGAGCTGGTCGGAACCCCCCGCCATCTCGTGGATTGGGGGTAGGATAAGGTGTTGCGCCTAGGCAACCCCTGCCATGAATTCGCGCGATAGACCGGCTTGATGGCGCGCTGAGTCGTTGAACGGTGGCTTAACGGCACCGTGAAAATGGCGCGCAACCAGCATTTTCCATGCCTCGGGGGGCGATTCGCCACGTTTTTTGCACACATCGATGAAGTGCATTGTGCCGAACCGCACATGGCGGATTTCGTCGTCAAGGATTCGTTGGAGTACCCGCGCGGTGCGCTCGTCACCCGCCCTGGCGAATTTCTCGATGCCGCCCGGCGTCACGTCCAGTCCGCGCGCTTCCAGCACCATCGGTACAATCGCCAGCCGCGCCGCCACGTCATAGGCGGTATCGCGCGCAGCATCCCACAGCCCGTCATGTGCAGGCAGCGCTCCGTAAAAGCAGCCCAATGTCCGCAACCGGCGTGTAAGCAAGGCAAAATGCATCGCCTCGTCTGCCGCAACGCCCAACCAATCATCGACGAACTGGCGCCCCATCTCTGCGCCAAACCGTCCGGCGGCATCCAGCGCCAGATCGATTGCCACGAACTCGATATGTGCCAGAGCGTGGATCAGCGCGAGCCGGCCATGTGCCGATCCTTTGCCGCGCTTGGGCATCGCACCGGGGTGCAACAGTTGCGGCGCATCGGGCCGGGCGGGCACATCGGGCATGGGGCAGGTGAAGGCAAATTCCAACAAACCTGCCCGCCACATGCGAAAAACCTCGCGCGTCGCCATGACTTTTGCGGTGGGATCGGCGGTGAGCATGGCGGAACGGATGGCAAGGGACACCGAACGGTCCGTCATGCCCGCACTTGCGCTAAGCTGTGCACATGCCGCCACCAAATCGCCCACTTTTGCCACCTTCATCCAACTGCTTGAAATTATAGCGCTTTTGCAGTGAGCAAAACCTCGTCAGCGTGGCCCTTCACTTTCACCTTGTTCCAGATCTGCGCAATCTTGCCATTTTTATCAACCAGATAGGTTGTGCGCTCCATGCCCATATAAGTGCGGCCATACATCGATTTCTCGGTCCAGATGCCCAGCGCATCAGACACGCCGCCTTCTTCAGCATCGCTTGCCAGAGGCGCGGTAAGGCCATGTTTTTCGGCGAATTTCAGATGCTTTTTCGGCGGGTCCTTGCTCACGCCCAACACCGCAATATCGGCCGCCGAGAAATCTGCATAAAGCGCTGAAAAATCTTTGTTTTCGGTGGTGCAGCCGGGCGTGTCATCCTTGGGGTAGAAGAACACCACCAGCTTTTTGCCCGCAAAATCAGACACTTTCACTACGCCGCCATCCGGCGCGGTCATCGCGATGTCCGGAAACGCATCGCCCACTCCAAGTCGCTCGCTCATCCTTCAATCTCCAAAGCAATATCAAACACTTGATGCCAAGCCTGCGCCACCTGCCGCCGCGCAGCCAAGACCGCTTCCAGCAACAAATCCCAACTCTCCAGCCCGCAAGCAGATGCCACAATGCCGCGGCTGGCCACAGGCGGAAACATGCCATCGGGGGCAACCAGACGCACCACAACCAGCAGGCGCGTCATCAAGTCATGCGCGGCGTGGATTCCTGCGGGAAAAAGCGCTGCATTTTCAATCGTTAAAACCGCTTCGCCAAGGTCTGGTGTGCGGGCTATGCGATCGCGCAATTGCAGAAAGTGGACCATGAATTCGATATCGACCAGCCCGCCGCGCGCCAGTTTGACATCCAGCGGCCCCTTGGGCGGCTTATGCCCGGCCATGGTGGCCCGCATATCCAGCACTTCGGCGCGGAGCTTTTCAGGATCACATTGTAAATCAAGCACTTCCTGAATGGATTGGCGCAGGGCATCGCGGTCAACGGGTGTGCCGAACATCGGCCGTGCGCGGCACAGCGCCATGTGTTCCCACGTCCAGGCCTCCTCCCGCTGGTAGCGCTCAAAGCTGTCAAAACTAACGGAAATCGGCCCTTGCGCGCCCGATGGCCGCAGCCGCGTGTCCACTTCGAAAAGCGCGCCCGCCGCAGTTGGCACCGATAACGCCGCGATCACACGTTGGGCTAGGCGGTTGTAATACAAGGTGGCACCCAAAGGACGGCGGCCATCTGATTCAGCCTCATGCAGGCCACTGAAAAGAAACACCAAATCTAGGTCCGAGGCATGGGTCAGAGCCGCGCCGCCCAGTCTGCCAAGGCCGAGAATGGCCAGGTGGCTGCCGGGAACATCGCCATGGCTCTGGCGGAATTCTTCAATCGCGGCCTGCCCCAAAACCGCGATGGCCGCTTCGGCCACGCGCGACAAAGCGCCTGCAACTTCAAGGGGATCGCGCCCGCCTTCGATCAGTTGCACGCCCAGCGCAAAGCGCATCTCGCCCACCCGTACACGCACGGTATCGAGCAGGCGCTGGTAATCATCGCCCGCCTCGCCACGCGAAAGTTCGGCGGCGATGTCCTCCACACTGCCGGGAAGATCGAAGGCTGAGCGATCAATCAGCGTATCGAGTAAGTCAGACCGGCGGGCCAATTCATCGGCCAGCGTCGGGGCATGGGCAAGGATGCGCATGACCAGCGCGAGCAGGCCGGGACGCGCTTCGAGCAAGCGGAACACATTGATAGCACTGGTCAATCCGGCCAACAATTGTTCCCAGCGCAATAGCGCGCGGGGCGGATCGGGGGCTTCGGCAAGGGCGCGCTGCAATTGCGGACGGATGCGGGCAAAGGCATCGCGCGCCTCGGCCGAGCGTAGGCAGCGGTACTGCCCGCCCTCCCACGCATCGATCCGCGCGGTGAATTCATCCGCCGCGCTTACCGCCTCCACCGCAACCGCACCGGTGGGCGCATAAGTCTTTATCAAGGCGTCAAAACGGCGGCCCACTGCATCGGATATATGCGTCAATTCGCGCACCAATGCGGCGCCATCGGACAGGCCTTCCAGCCGCGCCACGCTATCAAGGGCGGCGGGGTCGGTTGGCAGGGAGTGCGTCTGCTGATCTGACACCATCTGCAAACGGTGCTCCAACGTGCGCAGCCGGTCATAGCTTTCGCCCATGATTTGAGCATCTTCGTGCGAGATAATGCCCGCTGCTGCCAATGCGTCGAGCGAGGCACGTGTGCCGCGCAGACGCAAAGTAGGATTGCGGCCCCCGTGAATAAGCTGATGGGTTTGCGCGAAAAATTCGACCTCGCGGATGCCGCCGCGCCCGCGTTTGAGGTCATAGCCGGGGCCGATGGCCTGCCCGGCTGAATAGTGGTCGCGGATGCGTGTGGTCAGGCGGCCAATCTCGGCAATCGCGCCAAAATCAAGGCTGCGCCGCCACACGAACGGGCGGATCGTATCGAGGAAGGATTGCCCAGCCGCGATATCGCCAGAGGCGGCGCGGGCACGGATATAGGCTGCGCGCTCCCAAGCCAAAGCGCTTGATTCATAATGGGTTATCGCCGAATCGAAGGACAGCGCGAGCGGGCTGACTTCGGATGCGGGGCGCAGGCGCAGATCGACCCGGAAGACATAGCCTTCTGCGGTGACGTTCGACATGATCTCCATCAGCGCACGGGCAATGCGCTGCGCTGCCTCTGCCGGATCATCGCGATCACGGCGGGGCAGGGTGTCGGGATCGTAAAGCAGGATCGGATCAATGTCCGAAGAGTAGTTCAGCTCTTGCGCGCCGTGTTTGCCCAGCGCAATGGCGCAAAAGCCCGCCGGTTCGGCGTCTGGCGTGCGGCGGCGGATGGCGGCGATAATCGCGCTATCAAGCGAACGGTCTGCAAAGTCTGACAATTCGGTGATTATGCGGTTAAGTGGAAAGGCATGCGCCAGGTCTCCAATTGCTAGCACCAGCGCCAGCGCGAGACGTTCCCGGCGCAAGGCAATGGCGGTGTCGTCAATGCCATGACCTGCGGACTTGGCGAGGGCCAGCGCCTGCTCCACTTCGCCTGCGCCAAGCAGTGCTTCAAGGTGCGGCAACCGGCCCAATGCCATCGACAAGAAAGGCGCATGAGCATGGGCGCGGGCAAGGGCATTGTCAAAATCGGTCATGCTGCAAGCATCTTGAAGGGCGTCGTGAAAGGCATGCCCCATGCGATGCCCGCATTGGCGCGTTGCTTCAAGCCGCATTGCGATGGCACGTGCGGTCTGCCACAACACAGGCCAACGGCATGGTCGCCCATGCGCTGGAGAATATTTGGTATGCGTTGCTATCCTCTCAAGGCTTTTTCGCTTTCGTTCTGTGCATTTGCGTTGGCCAGTACGACTATGGCAGGCAACGGCATGGCAGCCCCGGTTCCGCCAGTGGATGAAGGCATGATGCGCGCGGTGATCAAAACGCTTGCATCCGATGAATTGGCCGGGCGAGGCCCTGCGAGCGCGGAAGAGGCCGCAACGCTGGACACCATCGTGGCGCAGTTCAAAGCCGCAGGTTTGCAGCCGGGGAACAAGGCGGCAGACGGCACGCCTTCGTGGTTTCAGGATGTGCCAACCGTATCGATGACCGCACAAGGCTTTTCACCGCTGGTAATCAGCGGCGGGGCAGGCGCGGCTTTGAGCTTTGCATCGGGCAAGGATTTTGTCGCAGGCAGCTATCGCGTGGTGCCGCAAACCACGGTTAAGGACAGCGAGCTGGTGTTTGTCGGTTATGGCGTAAACGCGCCGGAACTGGGCTGGAATGACTATGCCGGGATCGACATGAAAGGGAAAACCGCGGTTATCCTGATCAATGATCCCGATTATGCGATGGCAACAGAGGATGGGCCATTCAAGGGACGGCGGATGACCTATTATGGCCGTTGGATCTACAAGTTCGAAGAAGCTGCACGGCAGGGTGCAACCGGCGCGATCATCATCCATGATACCTATCCGGCGGCCTATGGCTGGAATGTGGTGGAATCGAGCTGGTCGGGCGATCAGCATTTTGTCGCCACGCCCAATGACGGTGCGGACCAGACCGTGTTCAACGGCTGGGTCCAGCAGGCCACAGCGCAAGCGGTGTTCAAAGCTGCGGGCAAAGACCTTGGCGCGATGGTGAAGGAGGCGGGCACGAAGGGCTTCAAGCCAGTGCCGCTGGGCCTCAAGACGTCACTTTCGTTCAACACTGCGATCACGCGATCAAAATCGCGCAATGTGATCGGCATCCAACCGGGCACGACCGCGCCCGATGAATATGTGCTCTATTCCGCGCACTGGGACCACTTGGGGCGGTGCAAGCCTGATGCCAAGGGCGATGATATCTGCAACGGCGCGGTCGACAACGCGACCGGAATTGCCGCGCTGGCGGCGCTGGCCGATATGAACCGCAAGGCAGGCCCGGCGCGCCGCAGTCAGGTCTATCTTGCCTGGACGCTGGAGGAATCGGGGCTGCTGGGTTCGGAATTTTATGCGCGCAACCCCGTGTTTCCGCTGGCCAAGACTGTGGGCGGGGTGAACATTGATGCGCTTTCGCCGGGCGGCCCATCGCATGATGTGGCGGTGACCGGCGGCGACAAATCCGAACTTTCCGCGATTCTGGCCGAAGTGGCGGGCGAGCTTCAACTGAAGACGGGGCCGGAAGATGCGCCTGAAAAGGGCTATTACTATCGCTCTGACCACTTCAGCTTGGCCAAACGCGGCGTGCCGATGTTCTATGTGGAGCGCGGCGTCGATCTGATTGAAGGCGGGGTTGAGGCTGGCAAGGCTTTGGCCGACGATTATGTCGTGAACCGTTATCACCAGCCAAGCGACGAATACTCCGATAGCTGGGACATGCGCGGGATTGTGCAGGACGTAGGCCTCTTCTACCGGCTCGGTCGCCCGCTGGCTGATGGCTCTAACTGGCCGAACTGGAACGCGGGTGATGAATTCCGCGCCATTCGCGACAAGAGCCGCGCCGGGGCGAAATAAGGACCATAGTTCGATGACCGCGCACTTCCGTATGCCGCCCGAATGGCACCCACAGGACTGGCTGTGGGTGGGTTTCCCGCACTTGGCCGAGGAATGGTCGGGCGTGATCGATCAGGCGCAAGAGCAGATCGCCGCCTTCGCCAATGCGGTGGCCGATAGCGGGCAGCAAGTGCGGCTGGTGGTGCGTGATGCTGCCAACGAAATGCGCGCCAAGTCACTGGTTTCCGCAGCGGTCACGCTGGAGCGGCGGACTTATGGCGATGTGTGGCTGCGCGATACCGGGCCGCTCGTGGTGCTCGATGAGGCGGGCAACCGGCAGGCGCGGTTGTTTGGCTTCAATGGCTGGGGCGGGAAGTATCTGATGCCCGGCGATCAGGAGATCGGCGCGGATCTGGCTACCTCTGCGGGGCTTGAAACGGGCGCAAAAGCGGACTGGATTCTGGAAGGTGGCGCGTTGGATGGCGATGGTACCGGCTTGGTGGCGACGACCGAACAGTGCCTGCTCAACCCCAATCGCAACCCGCACCTCTCGCGCGCCGATCTGGAAGCGCGGCTGCTGCGCGATCTGGGCTATTACCGCGTGTTGTGGCTGGGCGATGGGTTGATCAACGATCACACCGATGGCCATGTCGATAACCTCGCGCGGTTTGTCGGCCCCAACCGGCTGGCACTGCCGCGCGCCACCGGCCCTGATGATCCCAACGCCGCGATCTATGCCGATGCCAAGGCGCGTGCGCTGGCGGCGGGTGTCGAGGTGGCCGAAGTGCCTTCACCGGGAAGGATCGAATGGGGCGATATGATCCAGCCCGCCAGTTATATGAACTTTGTCATCACCAGCAATCTGGTGGTCGTGCCGGTGTTCGGATCACAGCACGATGCCGATGGCGTGGCCGCCATTGCAGAGCTTTTCCCCGATCGCGCGACGATAGGCCTGATGGGCGATGCCGTGCTGGCAGGCGGCGGCGGGTTCCATTGCGCCAGCCAGCAGATGCCGAGGGTTTGAGGGGGCAATTGGTCCGAAATCGGGCTGGTTGCGCTGTCCCCGCGCTGCTGCCTGCGTTTAACGCCGTTCCATGGAAATCACTTTCGATTGTACGCAGTGCGGGCGGTGTTGCCATGATCTACGGTTGACGCTGTCGGTGGCCGAGGCGCGGGTCTGGGCGGGGCGGGGGCACCGGGTGGATTTGCTGGCGGAGGGTTGGCCTTGGCCAGAAGCCGATAACGCTGATGGTGATCCTGATGATCCGGCCTCGCAATGGCGCATGGCGACGAGTTTTCCCGTCAGCATTGGTGATGTGCCGTTCCGTGTGAATTTGCGGCTGGTGGCGCGGCATGTGGGGGCTTGCCCGCATCTGCTGCCCGATATGCGCTGCGGCAATTATGAAGCGCGGCCAAGGATTTGCCGGATCTATCCGCTGGAAAGCCGCCCGTTCGAAGCGATGGTTCCCGCGCACAGATTGTGCCCGCCAGAGGCTTGGGGACAAAGCTTGCCGGTGCTGGAGCGCGATGGTGTGCCTGCGGATGCGGAAGCGGCGGCGATTTTAGCGGCGCACCGTGCAGCGATGGTGGCCGATGTGCCGGTGAAAGAGCGGCTGGTGCGCGTGATCGGCTGGGCGGAAACCGCGATGGCGGGCGAAGGGCTGGCGGTGCGCGAGATTGCGCCCAATGCCTTGATCGCGGCGCTGGATGCGGCAGAGCGCGGCGCTGGTGGTGCGGCGCAGCCTTGGGGCATCGTTACCAACCGTGAGACGACGCGGGCGATGCTGGCGGATTTGGAATGTCCGGTGTGGCTGGTGGCAGCGGAGGAAGGGTTTTTGTCGGCGTTTGGGGATGAGAGTTAGCGTTTGTACGCATGCCCACCCCGCTGCGACTAAGGCCACTGTTTGACCTAAGTCTCGCGGCCCACCCGCTTGCCGGAGCGACTGTCTGTTGGGTCAAGTGTCATGATGCGATTTCGGCTTTTGTTTCGCG
>NZ_LJHY01000028.1 GCF_001295795.1 Novosphingobium sp. AAP83 | reverse complement strand
ACTCGGCCAAAATCGGCTCCGTCACGGTGAACCAGATTGGTCGGAAAGCGCTCTAGCCCATTGGCTACTTCCATATCGACATGGCCGAGGTCCGCATCAGCATGGATGGTCGGGGGCCGGTGGATGGACAATGTCTTCATCGACCGGCTCTGGCGCTCCCTGGAGTACGAATGCGTCTACCTCCATGCCTTCGAGACCGGTTCCCAGCTGCGGGCTGGCCTTGGGCCGGTAGGTCACTTATTACAACGTCCCGCGTTCGCACCCGGGCCTGGCCGGGTGAACCCCGGTCGAGGCTTATTGGCGGATCGGGCAATCAGATCATGCGGGGCATGCCCCCCATGATCTGATGATCAAACAGGCGGCAGGAACGACAACCGGGATGATCATTGCGCCTGGGCCGCTCAGCCCCGTCTTCAACCCAATCCAGAAGGCCCCCCCCAAGCCCATACACAGGAAGATTGGCGAGAAAGCCGTTAACGGCTCTGGGACCTGATCGAAACGTGCTTTAATCATGCACAATAAGGACGGCCACTCCGAGCGACAAGAGCAGAGAGACAACCGAAGCTAGGACGATTGTGATCGCTGGGCGTGGCCCTGTCTTTAGCAATGCGGCCAGCGGCGATCGTATGCCTGTGGCGGCCACTGCACATGCAAGGCAGGCACTCGCAAGCAGCTGCGCCCCATCCGCAATGCTGGTCGGGATCACCCCTGAAGAATTGAGTCCCACCATCCCTAAAAAGCCCAATATGAACCACGGAAGTATCGGAGGACGCGCTTTTTGAGAATCTGACGCAGTGTCTGTACGAAAAAACAGTGCCACTACTATCATCGCTGGTGCCAATATAGCGACTCTGGTGAGTTTGACGATTGCAGAGACTTGTCCTGCCACTATTGAAAAAGAATATCCTGCCCCAAGCGACTGCGCGATGTCATGAATACTTGCACCGAGCATAAAACCGGCCTGATTGTTGGAAAGGCCGATCTGATGCGCAAGGGCGGGGTATATTAGCATTGCAGCAGCGCTGCATGCGGAGATGATGATGAGTGTGAGCGCCAACTGAGCCTGCCCTAGTCGACGCTCGCCCAGAAGGCTGGCAAATGCCATTGCGGCCGACGCGCCACAGATCGCCACCGATCCGCCAGCAAGCACCCCAAAAGCGCTCCCCAGACCTAGGCCCCTTGCAATGAGAATGCTGCAACAGATAACCGCTGCCGTAACAGCTACAACAGCGATCAGCGCTTCGGGACCAAGCGCGATGATCTGCGCCAGAGACACACGTGTGCCGACAAGGACAATGCCTAATCGTAACAGCGTACTCGACGCAAACATCAAACCCGAGGCGAGACGCTTATAAGTCGACAGGAAGTTGAGCGATAATCCGATGAGAAGGGCCATGAGGGTAAGCGGCACAGCATAATGATCTGCGAGATAGCCAGCCGCCAGAGTCGCGGCGATCGCAACTGTGAGGCCTGGCGCATATTCACGCCAAACGGACAGGTTGTCGGCCTTTTTGCAAACGATGTCTCTCTCGAGACCCTCGCCTTCGATCAGCATAAATGAAAACACCTTTAGACCGGTCATGGTCTTGCTTTGCAACTTCAGCGCGGGAGATCTCAATCAAAGAGCTTTTAGCGCACGACAGGATGTCCCGCTGCGGCGCGCCGCCGAGTTATTCAGCGAAATACTAAACACGCTACTGACACATCCGCAAAATGCTAAGTTCGGATACAACATTATCGGAAATGCTGATAAAGTAGAGCGGTGATCGTTTGAAAGTACGCTCGCCTGCCCATCAGGTGGGCCAGAACCGGCGTTGGTCGTCCAGCCATGCATTGCTCGCCTTAAATGGCCTTCGTCTCCAGGAAGCACCGCAATTCTTTGGTGCGGCAATGCGAAGGTGTTGATTGGCACCGAGAGTTGACCCGAGATGGGCGATAATTCTCACTAAGAAGTGACCCATGTTTTGGCCCATCCCTTGGCTGTTGCGTCGGGGGAATGAGCTGCCACCCGTTTCCGGACCGTCTGGCGCCGGCTTTCCTGCGTGCTGACATCAGGGCGGGGCTATGTGCCGCCGATGCCAAACATGAGCGATATCGGTATTTTGCTGCCGATCGCATTGTGCGGTCGTGCTTCGTTGTAGTCTCTAAGCCACGCCCCGAATCCTCGTTCCTTCGTCACTACGATGAGACCAAAACCCCCACGCAATAACGCACATTTGTCTCATAGCTGCTGACGGGGAACACCTGTCGAACTGGCTGGGATAACGCTCGAAGCCGGACAGAAGATTCTGACTTTTCTGGGGGCCGCCAATCGCGATCCGAGGCGTTGGGAGCAGCCTGATACCTATAAATGCTTCGGCAGAACTTTGCGCCTGTTCACAGGTTGAACCGTCCGTTTTGTGGCGTTGACAGGCCAGCCTCGAAGAACTCATTTTGAGGGGGAACGGTAGTACTGAGGTAGGTGTTGGGCTCGTTGGCTCGGCTTGAACACAAAGTAATTCTTTTGACACTCACCAGGTGGATGAAAACAATCGAAATGATTGTCGGACCGTATCAGCGTTTCAACAATACACTTAGCGAACTTGTCAGAATAATCATAAAAATTGTGCAAAAACAAGAATTCGCATTTAAAAAGTGAATGGGAGAAGATGAATGAAAGTGTTTGTAAGCAACTTAGCGCTTGTCGCAGCTATGCTCATTGGAACCGGTGCAAATGCACAGACTGGGCCATCCGCGGCTGCATCTGCTGCAGACGAGGACCAGCCTAGGGCCGGTGGCATCGAGGAAATCATTGTAACCGCGCAAAAGCGCGAAGAATCTATTCAGGACACACCACTTGCTATAAGCGTGCTGGATGGTGGCAGCCTTGCAGAGCGCGGGGTGAAGGATTTCACGACGATAGCCAGATTGGCGCCGGACGTCAGCTTTCAAAATAACGCAGCCACCTCCAACATTGGGATCCGCGGCGTTCGGTCCTCGGCAAGCGGGCCGACCAACGAAAGCCCGGTAGCTATCCATCTGGACGGGGTATATCTGTCCAGTACGCGCGGCCTTCAGGGCCTTTTTTACGATATCGACCGCCTTGAAATCCTGAAGGGCCCTCAGGGAACGCTCTATGGCCGCAACGCTACGGCTGGTGTGATCAACTTGATCTCGACCCGTCCTAAAGATTATCTGGGCGGTTACGCAGAAGTTGAGGTCGGCAATTACGGCCTTACCCGTGTTGAAGGTGCTCTCAACGTTCCGCTGTCCGACACGCTGGCCGTAAGGGCCGCCGGACGTCTGTTCGAACGTGATCCTTTCTATGAAAACGGAATGGATGACGCCGACCAGTCATCGGGGCGTGTTTCAATGCTGTGGACGCCAACTGCGGCGTTCAAGCTTTACCTCAGCGCCGATCTTTCAGTCAGTGATCGCGTCGGCCTCCGCGGCGCCGGTACCGCCGTGGCCGCTGCGCGTAACCGGTCGCAGAACAACCCTAACGCCCCAATACGTCCTCCGTTCACCAACGCACTGCTCACTGGCAGTCCGTTTGGCTTCAATCCCGTGCTTGATCCCATCGGTTTGGGCCCGCAGCGTGAATATCAGCGGGTCTGGGGTTACAATGCGCAGGCTGATTATGATCTTGGTTTTGCTACCGCAACAGCGCAATATGGCCGCCGTGAAACTCGGTTCGAGTTCGACCAAATCTCAGAAGGCTCGCCCGTGCCCGGTGCGACTTTACCCGGCTATTCGGCGGCAAGAGCGCGATCCAAGACGGATTCGGTCGAACTGCGGCTCGCTTCCAATGGGCAAACAGCGCTCCAATGGGTCGCCGGCCTCTTCTATTTCCGCGAAGACAATGGCGGTTCGCAGTGCCAACGTGCCAATTTTGATACTGCCAGCCCGTGCACGCTCACTATCGATACGCCCTTTCAGCTGAGCAATTCCTATGCCGTTTTCGGTGATGCCACGTGGACACCCGAAGCGCTGGACAATCGGCTCCATGTCACTGTTGGCGTGCGGTACAATCATGACAATAAAGAGGCCATCGCCACAACAACTTCGATCTTCGGCGTCAATGCGCGCAATGGTGTTTTGACCGATGCCAATGGCGTGGGCCTCAACGGCGCGGTGGTGCCTGATCTGCTGACGTTGTCGGCGGACCGCGTTACCGGGAGATTCGGCCTGGCGTTTGATGTGACCGAAGACAACCTGATCTATGCGAGTTATTCAACCGGGTATCAGGCTGGCGGTTTCGCGTTCGGAAGCTCGCCTGAGTTCGCGCCGGAAACGATCAAGGCTTTCGAGTTTGGCATGAAGAATCAGTTCTTTGACCGGCGCTTGCAAGTCAATCTCGAATTTTTCCACTACGACTACACCAACCAGGCGGTGAATGTCCGCGTTCCTTCGCCAACACCGCCTAACCCGCCGTTCCTCGACCAGACAGTTATCAGTATCGGTAGACTGCGTTATGTGGGGGGGGCTCTTTCCATCATCGCCGCGCCAACCCCGCGCGATCAATTCAGCCTCAATCTGAGCGTGATTCCGCAAGCCGAATTCCTGGACTTTGTCATACCGCCGCGGTTCCAGTTGGGGCTGCCGCTCAACTTTGAAGGTCGGCCAACTGGCGCGTCCGCAGGTAACTTGAACGGGGGCCGGATGCCCAACGTCCCAAGATGGGCGGGCAATGTTTCGTATTCCCATACTTTTGACCTGTTCGATGGTAAGCTTGTGGCACAGGGCGATGCCCAGTTCTGGGGCAATACACCGTTCGGCGAAGCGCTGCCGGGTACGATCCAGGAATTCGTCCGTCCGTCAGCAGTACGCGGCGATCTGACATTGACCTATACGTTCCCTGACGAGCGTTTGTCCTTGGTTGGCTATGTCAACAACATCACCGATGAGGCAACGGTGCTGGCGGCTGGCGGCTACAACGGAAATACCGGTCTCATTGGGGGGCTATTCATGCCACCGCGCACATTCGGGGGTATAGTTCGTTTCAGGTACTGATGTGATGGAGCGGCAATCTATGCAATGATTGTAAATTCGCAGGAGATAGTGATGAAGCGATGCAATTCCCTTCAAGGGATTGCAGGTGGAGACGGTCTGGTTGCTGCGGGGCCAAGATGGCGCTTGCAGCGGGCACCGGCTCCTCGCCGCCGAACAACTATCTTCTGCGGCATTGCGAGATCATTCTAGCCGCAGAGGTTGATCCGCTCGATGCCTGTCTCGAACAGCCCTTGCTGCCTGCTGCAAACAGATTGGGGATCCGTCCGATCGGTGTGCTCACCGGGAGGTTCGGCCTGACGACAAACTGCTGCACTCGAAGCATCTTTGGAACGCCATTGCGCCTCGCTTGGCAGCAGCAGGCGGCGGGTCGAATATGCTGGCGTCGAGCATTGCCGGGCTGCGCGGCAATGCGCAGCCCGGCATCTATGGCATTACCAAGGCAGCCGTGTCGCAGATGGCGCGCAACTTGGTCGTTGCGTGGGGGCCCGGCGGGGTGCGGGCCAATGCCATTGCTCCTGCGTTGATCGAAACCGATTGGGCGGCTGCGGTCGTTGGTAACCCGCATACACATGGCAAGAGGATGGGCCTGACCCCGCTGCGCCGGATCGGGACGCCAAAGGAAATCGCTGCGACGGCGCTCTATCTTGCCAGCGATGCGGGCGCTTTCGCTACCGGACACACGATCGTGGTCGATGGATCGTGGGACGGCAGGTTGTTGCTCGTTTCCCCTCCGCATGACAGCTGCGCCATGGCGCCGGCTGCGACGTTGCAGCAGGCCATGGACGACTGGACGGCCTTTGTGGAAGCTGCCGGGACCGTAACCGAATTTCCTCTCTGCCACTCGACCAGTCCACCCTTGTGGCGCCGATCCCGCGGGCCTGGCAATGGCTCAACGGTTCCGTGTTTCCCACCCATGCCGAACTGATGCAGATCTCCATCAGACTGGACCCGCTCGATACCAAACGCCCGCTGATGTACCAGGGCATGTCAGACCGCTTCCCCGGGCCATGGGAAGATGTGACCCTGCCCGGCGACGAGTATGGAATCGACTTTGAAGGCGAGTTTGGTGTTATCGTGGATCACGTACCCATGGGCACCTGCGCCGCCGATGCAGCCCGGCACATGAAGCTGGTTGTCCATATCAACGACTGGTCCCTGCGCGATGGCGCCATTTGCGGTCACACCCGAAGAGCTGGGATCGGCTTGGCAGGACTGCCGGGTTGGCCTGGATCTGCACGTCACCTGGAACGGAAGGAATGTCGGCCGGGCCAATGGTGCTGCAATGCTGTTCGGATTTAGCGAGCTGAAAGCGCATGCAGCTTTCTCGCGCGATCTTGTCGGGGCACCATTATAGGATCAGGGACCGTATCCAACCCGAACTATGTGGAAGTCGGTTCGAGCTGCATATCTGAGATCCGTGTGATCGAGATGATCGCCGATGGCATGGCACAAACGGGCTGCATGCGCTTTGGCGACCGGGTCCGGATGGAAGCCATGGCAGCGGAGGGCTCTTCCCCCTTTGGCAGCAAGTGGTCAGGGGTTGAAATAACGAACTTGAGCAAATTCAGGAGGTCGCGCGGCGTCGGCGCTGGAACGTCTCGAGGCACCTAACACCTAATCGCACGTGACGGACCTCGCCGGATGGTGGTATTCAACAAGATAATCGCAGCACTTGCGCCAAGGATGAGTGAGCCGAAAGGCCCCGATTAAGCGACATATACAATATCATCGCTTCGCACTTCGACAGGCCAAGTGATCAGGCCCTCAACATCGGGAACATTGATCCAGTGACCATTCTCCGGGATGAAGCGAGCGCCGTGGACACGGCAGATGACTGCGGAAGCTTCGCTGTTGAGGTATTGCTGTCCGGCTCCGACGAGCGGCCAGCCCGCGTGGGGGCAAGCGTCGACATAGCCGAATACCTGACTCTTCAGATGAATCAGAAAGGCCTTGAACACCTGGCCCCCAACCTCCCAACTGAAGCCACGGGACCCTGGGTCTGGAAGTTCGTCCCGTCGGCAGAGAGGAGTTCCTGCTAACGGGGCGGCGGGATTCATCTCTATCCGGAATGCCGCTAGTGGATCGCCTGACATCAACCTATCCTGATATAATATCTAAGCTCCGCTGTAGCGATTAGAGTACAGCGATTTAGCGAGACGATCGGCATAAGAGTCACTGTGAGTCATCGAGCCGGTATCTGCGGGTTGTTGACCGGTCCTTTGCCTTTTTCTCCAGGGACGAAGACATAAGGTCCGAGGAGCAACACAAGTAGGCAATTAAGCCCCAGCAGACCCACCGCCGCCATAGTTGCAATGCCAAACCCGCCGGTTACGTCAAACAAATGACCAACGATTACCGGGCCGAGTCCTGTCCCAACGACAAATGCGGAAAAGAGCATGCTATAAAGGCGACCGAAGTTCGCAAGGCCAAAGTAGCGAGATGTATAATATGCAGCCAGCTCGAGTTCCGCCCCTAGTCCAAGGCCCAGCAAGATAGCGCCGGCCACTGCCGTCTCTACAGTATTAGCTTGACCAATAAGAGCGACGCCAGCCATCGCAAAAGCGAACCAAAGGATGCCAACTTTTGGGGTTCGGATCCGATCAAGCAAAGCGCCAGCCCCCAACCGGCCGGCCATTTGGGCAAGAGCCACGCCGGACAGTACGGAAGCTGCCACGGCTGCGCTCATGTCGCGTTCGTGCAGCAAAGATGCCATATTGCTAAAGATGCCGTTGATCGCCGCTCCACCGATAAGGAACATGCCGACCATAAGCCAGAAATTCTTGGTTCTAAAGGCTTGTGCAGGTGTTAGTCCATCGTGAACTACCGGGTCTTGAGATGTTGCCGAACGGAGCTTGGGTGTGTCGCGAACGAAGAAAAACACGGTTGGCAGCGCAACGGCAACCATTATGATCGAAAGACCTGCTGGAACTGACCGCCAGCCATAAGTGCTGATCAGCAGTGCAACGATCGGCATGAGCACTGCAGCGCCAATGCCCGTTCCTGCAAGGGCGATGGAAGTTGCGACGCCGCGATGTCTATCAGTCCGCATAGAAATCGCCTTGAGGTAGAGAGGCGGACTCTGGAAATAGCAAACGACTCCTACCATCAGGCTTAAGCCAAAATAGATGGCGAGCGATCCGTCGATAAATGACAGGCCAGCGTTGGCAGCGGCATACAAGGTAATGCCCGGCAATAGGAGTTTGCGGACGCCAACTCGGTCCGCCCAAGCGCCGAGCAGAGGTGCGGCGATTGCGCCGACGATCGTCCCTAACAATCTCGGCCCCCAAAACTGAGCATGTGTCCACCCAAACTCGGTCGTCATGGGCTCTAACAAAAGTCCGGCTGAGAACACGGTAACCGGCGTTGAACCGACGCTTAGGCAGATCATCGAAGCAACGACGATGACCCATGAGGGAGGCAGTGCCTTCTCGGCCTTCTCGCTGTTCATTTTGTCTTCATCCCCTCTCTCACTCGCGGCCTCCTTTTGCGGCAAAAGGGGCTGTCGAGGCTGGAATGTCAATGCCGCGAAACGGGTGGTTCGACCTGTGAACAAGCGCAATTATAAGGAACTGATTGGGAGGCAACTATGTTTAATGATCATGAGGTGATGTGAGTATCGAGCTTCCGTGCAAGAACGGTGAAGAGAGTCGATCTTGTTATTGTCTAATTACGGTAACTGAGGTGAAAAGATGACGCAGCATGTAAATTTTGACGGCAAGAAGGAGGCTAATTTCCCGAAGGGCTTAACCGAACGGATGTCTCCTGTGCGGCACGATAAGTGGGAGGATGTTAAGGGAATGCCATCCCCTCGGCGGATCTCCCATTTATCGATAACGACAAATGAGAACTACGAGCAAATGCTCAACTGGTACAAAGTTGTGTTCGATGCGACCTTGGTCAACGGGATTGCAGGAATGATGGAGTTTCTAACATTCGGAAATGAGCACCATCGGTTTGCTATCGTGAAAGAGCCGTCATTGCAGGCAAAGCCGCTGGGCCGGGATCCGCGAGGAGGTATTGGACCGGCTGTGGTTGGGCTGACTCACGCGGCATTTAGCTATGCAAGCCTCGCAGAGCTTTTGTTCGCCTACCAGCGCATTAAGGAGGCTGGGATAACCCCTAGCTACTGCCAGAATCGCGGTTTAACCACATCGATCTATTATTACGATCCGGACTACAATGAGATCGAGTTGATGGTGGACAACTTTGATACCACTGAAGAATGTTATCTTTATAAGCGGGATCATCAAGCGAAGGATGGGGGCTTGCATAGCTATGACGGCAACTTCGATCCCGACAAAATGCTAGAGTTGTTGAAATCCGGTGTGCCTGATCATGATCTGAAAGACCGCAATAAGCTTATTGAGCTGAACAAAGCGGGAAGAATATGATATGTTTGTATCAACTCGATGACTGACATGCACTCCTGATTGTTACCATTCAGAGGTGTATTCTCACCAATGTTTGCTCGTCCACCTAGCCATGGACCACTCGGATCTGGAGTTTCCCGCCTGATTCAGATCCGAGTGGGCTGGTTTAATCGGCTGCGCTTGCCAGCGTGATTGGGGGGAGATTTCCGATCGCGCTGTGCGGTTGATCTTCGTTGTGGTGTTTAAGCCAAGCCTCCAGCTTTTCGCAAGCATCTTGCCGCGACAGGAACCAATGGGCGTTCAGGCATTCACTGCGCAGCTTGCTTTTAAACGCTTCGATGAACGCATCGTCCGTTGGCTTGCCAAGGCGGGAGACCCGAAGGGCGACGAAGCCAACGCGAGGATGTCAACGCGCGCTGGTAACCGCGCAAACAAGTGCGCGCTTAAGAACGCTCGCTACCTGCCCACGCAAGGCGGGCCTACTCCGGATAGATCCGCTCAAGCTAACGCAAGGGCCGTCCACGAAATCAAGACAAAAGGATGGACGCATCACCGTGCCACCTAGCCGCTGTTTCTATTGATATAGAGTGCGGATGGGACGGGATGAGGTAGTATTGCGCTACTCTCTGACGCCCCACCCGCAAGTTTGTTCGGGACCGAATTACTGGACCGATGCTCACCGCCCCTAAAAGGTGTCTAGGTCACTCGCAAGGGTCACGGGGCCACTGTAGAACCTTTGGACCCCTTCAACGTACATTGCGAAGGGATCGGGGTCGTTATCGTTGCCAGGACCAATGTGACTGAGGACGACTGCCTTAACCTTTGCGGCCGACGCCAGCTGCCCGACTTGTTCAGGTGAGAGGTGATCGCGTAAGATATGATCCATCGCAACCGCAACCGCCTCCGGTGACATGTCAGGATTGTTGCGGAGTAGCCGCTCCTTGGCTGAGTTGGGGTCGGAGACTTCAACAACCAAGAGGTCAACGCCTGTCGCAAACTTCACAAGCGAATCCGATGGGCCAGTGTCCCCACTAAACACCACGGTACGATCCGCCGTTTCGAAACGAAACGAGAAGGACTTGGCTCGGCTACCAGGGAGTAATTCATTATAGTGAGCGTTTTCAGAAGCGTAGACCTTTACGTCCTGATCGCTGTAGAGCAGCCCCGACTCAGAAAATTCGTGTACCCGTGGGAGCGAGCGCGGATCGAAGCCACTGGGGGCTGATCGCGATGCCTCGAACCCTTCAAGGCCATCGAGATAGCCATTCACTAATCTTGTTATGCCATAGGGGCCATAAATGTCGATAGGCTTGGTGACCGAAGTCATCACGCGCAGCCCTAGCAGCGTCGGCAACGCTGCCGTATGGTCCAGGTGCATGTGGGTCAGGAACACTGCTTCAGGATCACCGATACGGATCCCCGCAGCCGCCATCCGCATGAGCATGCCGTCCCCAGCATCGATCAAAAACGTCCTGCCATTAACTTGAAGGGCGTTCGACGACTTCGCCCGTTTTACCCGGGGAAATGGTCCTGCGCCTGTGCCCAATGTTATTACACGTGTTTTTGAAGTTTGGGCATTAGGAGCGGCCTTGGCCACTTGCGCTGCGGAAGGAGAACTGGTCATCGTCAGTGCTAAAGCGGCGCCCCACGCCAGATAACGTCCGATCGGCATCCCCAAGCGATTGCCTGCAACGCAGCGCTGTAGTATTTTCAAGTTAGATAATACCTTCATTCTAACCTCTCCTTGCTTCTTTTCTGTCGCTGTACGGTCCGCTTAAGAGCGCCAAATGAAGCTATTCGAGTTTTGATAGATAATGATAATCATCGGTGAGGCAACGAGAGATGCGCCGCTCAACAGGCCGATCACACAGATCAACTGCAACGCGATCGATCTGTAACAGCGGGGTACCCACAGGCACACCCAGATGCCCAGAATCATTGGCGGTCGCACCGACCGCCTTCAGCTGTTCGACCGCTTTGGCGATCCGGACGCCGTAGTGGACAGAATAAAATTCATAGAGGTTGTTAGGCAAGTCCTGCGCTTCGATCTTGGGAAAAAGCACGACAGGTAAGGTAATTAGCTCGGTTATACAGGTCAGCCCGCCAAGCGACCGTGTGCGGCGCAGTTTAACAACCTGCTCGCCGACTGCGAGCCCAAGTTGTGCCTGATCACCTGCATCGGGCGGTTCGGTATTAACGGAGAGAACCTGGCTTTCCGGAAATTGTCGAGCCTGAGCATCCGGCGTCAGCCGCTGGAACTGGAATAGGATGCGAGCCTCATCATGCAGCGTAACATAGGTGCCCTTACCCTGCTGTCGGACCAAGACTTTGTCGGCGGCAAGTAAGCCTAGCGCCGCACGAATGGTGCCTAAACTGACCTCGAGGTCCGCCGCGAGGTCGGATTCGCTAGGCAAGGCTTCGCCTGCCCCCTTCCAGCCGTTGGCAATGCGCCGTAGCAGGATCTCTTTGACCTGCCGGTGTAATGGCATAAAGTTCGGCAGCTCGGCGCTTATCATATCGCGCATTTAAGCAGCCATAGCCGCGATTCAAAGTAGAAGAATTCGCACGGTGCACCATGTGAACATTGTTGCTGTAGCAACTTTCCCAAATTTTGTTTTCAGTCGACCTTGCGAAGGCTTTGCGAAAGATGTGAAATCATGCCCTACAATTTGGACCTCCATGCCGTAAAAACGTCGGAGCCGATTCCGACCACTGAGGATTTGCTCAGTCGCGTCGATGCGCTTGTTCCACACATCCGAGAGCGCGCTCCTGAGACGGCGAAACTCACTTCGCTGCCCAAAGTTGCGGTCGCCGAAATGAAAGCAGCTGGGCTCCACCATATTCAGCAACCGCGCCGGTTTGGCGGCTACGGATACAGCCAAACACTATTCGTCGACGTGGTCGAAAAGATAGCGGCTGAATGTGGTTCAAGTGCTTGGGTTTATGCCGTGCTCGCAGCCCATCAAAGGTTGCTGGCTGGATATCCCGACGAAGTCCAGAAGGCGATTTGGGATGAGACGCCCGATAGCGTCGCTTCGTCCGCATTCGCACCGACAGGAGACGCGATCCGCGTAGCCGGCGGATATTGCTTGTCTGGTCGCTGGCCATATTCAAGCGGCTGTGACTTTGCTCAATGGGCGTTACTGGGCGGCAAGCTAGCTGGCGAAGTCCGGCCCCTGACTTTTGTCGTCCAAATGAAAGACCTCGAAATTCTGGACGACTGGCACTCCACCGGCCTCAAAGCGACAGGGAGCAAGACGTTGGTTGGTCGAAACATTTTCGTTTCCGACGCATTCGCTAGGACAACACCGCTCTTTGAAGGTTCGACCGCGCCAGTCGGGTTAGTATCGGTTGCTATCGGCTGTGCCCGCGGCGCGATCCGCACTTTCATCGAACTCTACGGGGAGAAAATTCAGCCAATCCGTGGCGGCCGAATGCTCGATTCTGAGGCGATCCAAGACAAACTTGCACTTTCGATGGCGGATGTGGATGCTGCCTCGCTATTAATCCATCGTGACATACAAGATACTGATACGGCGCTCGCGCGGCACAACGCCATTCCAATTGAGATTCAGTCTCGGAACCGCCGTAACCAAGCCTATGCCGGTCGCCTTGCTTTGCAAGCCATCGACCGTCTGTTTGCCGTTGCGGGTTCTACGGCAACTGCTGAGGGCAATCAACTTCAGATCAAATATCGCGATGTTCAAACAGCTACCCTTCATGCCTCAATGTCGTGGGACTTAGCTGCACGCCAATCGATCCGAATGCTGCATGATCCGGCTTTCACGCCTGCTTTTTAACATAGTCCGCCAATGTGTATTGCGGCGCACAGTGTTTGGGAGGAGTTTTCAAAGCAACGCGGCAGCCCAAACGGCATGTTGATAATCTGCGGTAATGAGCCGTAAATCGAAGGCGAATGTAGTGCACCTACTAGCCCTAGCCGGAGGAAAGCTGGGCATCGTGTCAAAAATTATTGAGAACATCGATAGGATGCGGAATGCGGTTCAAAGGGCTAAATCTGAACTTACTCTGCGCGTTACAGTCTCTTTTAGAGACACGGAACGTATCTGAGGCAGCCCGAAGCCTATGCCTTAGCCAGCCCGCGATGAGTGGCGCGCTTGCACGGCTCCGAGACCATTATGGCGATCCAATTCTTCAGCCAGCAGGGCGTAGAATGCTCCTGACGCCCTTCGCGGAAAGTCTAATCGAGCCGCTGCGTGATACGATGGGTCATATCGATACGCTCGTGAATGCGACCTCTACGTTCGATGCTGCTAAGTCTCATCGGAGTTTTACTATTGTTACCTCAGACGATCTTTTCCCGGTACTCATGCCCCACGCCATGGCCCGAATCGTACAGGCAGCGCCAAACGTTTCGCTCGAGTTCTTCTTGCCAGCCGGTAGTCCAGGATCATCCCTTAGACGTGGCGAAGTTGATCTTATCTTGACACCCGATGGGTTCATTCCGCCGCCCTATATCTGTCAGCCTTTTTGCGAAGAGGATTTTGTTGTCTTAGGCTGGAAAGGCAACCCGATGCTTTCGGACATGCTGGACTTAGAGCGCTTCTTTTCGCTGCGGCAAGTGGTTGTCCGTTTCCCCAATGCCGCCGAACGCTCGTTGACTGGCCAAGTGGTGTCTTTCGCCGAAATGGCGCTCGTGTCTGCCGGATTCAGCCCTTCTGTGGCGGTTATCGTACCTACGTTCTCTGCCGTTTTCCCAACCGTGATAGGCTCCCCATTCATCGCTGTCGTTCATCGCCGACTAGCCCGTGCACTTTCATCACCCGAACACCATGTCGTGTGCGAGTTGCCGTTGAAAATCGGGCCTATGCGGGAGGTGGCGCTCTATCACCCGCTCCGCGCCAATGACGCAGGATTGCACTGGTTGCTCAAAACATTACGCGAGGCTCTGGATGATGTGGACGGGGCGGCAGAGGCCGTACTGGTCGGTTCTGCCGGGAAGGAAGCCAGATGCTGATCGCATGCACTGGCTCGGGTGCGGGGATGACGAAGTAGCCCCGATTGGTTTCGATGAGGACGATGACCGTCATCAGCGTCCGGGAGAGGTGCCAGCCAAGCGATTGTGCGGTTGCCAGTGGCATGTTGCGGCTCCTGCCTAGGAGCG
>NZ_LJHY01000027.1 GCF_001295795.1 Novosphingobium sp. AAP83 | reverse complement strand
AGCCATTTATCACGCAAGTTGGTACAGGTTCGCGTTTGGCGCTGCTGTTTGGCGGTGATGCAGAAAGCATAACTTTTAACAATATCTTGCCGTCGCAACTTAGCGCGTCAGACTTTATCTTCTCATCAACGGCCACTGGCTCCACATTCAACGGAACGGACTTCACTTCTCAGCCTGATGTCATCTTGGGAAGCCTTGGGCCGGACACCATTAACGGGTTCAGAGGTAATGATACGATTGTTGGTGGTGCAGGCAACGATACGATCAATGGTGGTAGCGGTAATGATACAATAGACGGCGGTCTTGGCGCGGATACTGCCGTTTACAGTGCTACCGCCGCGCAGCTTACAGTTTCGATCGGGGCAGGCGGGGTGGTCACGGTCAGTTCGTCGGCTGATGGCACCGATACGTTGACCAATGTGGAATTTATCCAGATCGAGGGCATCCCTTACCGCATCAGCCGCTTTGATGATTCGAACACCCCGCGCGTGGCGAACTTCGCCGTGGGCGCGGGCGGGTGGTCTTCGCAGGACCGGTTCCCGCGCATGGCGGCGGATGTGAACGGGGATGGACTGGCGGATATTGTCGGCTTCGGGCAGGCGGGCACGCTGGTGGCGCTGGGGCAGGCTGGCGGTACGTTTGCTACGCCGGTTACGGCGGTGGCCAACTTTGGCGTCAATCAGGGGTGGTCATCGGACAACATTTTCCACCGCGAGATGGCCGATGTGAATAACGATGGCCGTGCCGATATCGTCGGCTTCGGCTTTGCAGGTGTGCTGGTTTCGCTGGCGCAGGCCAATGGGACTTTCGGGGCGGCAACGCTGGGGTCCAGCAACTTCAATCCGGCCAATGGCTGGTCCACGCAAGATGGCGCGGCGCGGACTCTGGCCGATGTGAACGGCGATGGCTTTGCCGATATCGTCGGCTTTGGGGCGCCGGGGACTTTTGTGGCGCTGGGCACGGGGACGGGGTCGTTTGGCACGGCGACTTTTGCGCTGGCCAATTTCGGGATCAGTCAGGGCTGGTCATCGAACAACGTGTTCCACCGCGAAGTGGGCGATGTGAATGGCGATGGCCGCGCGGATATCGTCGGTTTTGGCGCGGCGGGCACGCTGGTGGCGTTGGGACAGGCCAATGGCACTTTTGCCGCAGCTACACTGGCGTTGGGCAACTTTGGCACCAATCAGGGCTGGAGCACACAGGACGTGTTCACGCGCGATGTGGCCGACGTGGATGGCGACGGGCGTGATGATATTGTCGGGTTCGGCGTGGCAGGCACCTTCGTGGCTTATGGCCAGACCAACGGCACATTCAGCGCGGCTTCGTTTGAACTGGCCAACTTCGGGCGTGATCAGGGGTGGAGCAGCGACAACATCTTCCACCGCGAACTCGCCGATGTGAATGGCGATGGCTTGGCCGACATCGTCGGCTTCGGCTTTGGCGGGGTGTTTGTGGCATCAGCATTTGACGGGCTGGTGCTTTAGCAGGGCGTTATTCCGGTGGAAGGCCATTGCCATCAAATCTGGCGATGGCGTGCCGGACAACCAGATCGAGCGCTGTTTTGGAGAAAAATCCGCCCGGGATCAGGCAGTGTTCAATCAGCACGCGGCGGAATGCAGCGTAGACCTGCTGATCCGGGGGCGGGATTTCTTGCCAGAATGCATCAAGGCCGCCCTGGTAGCACACCCCGGCGATATCATAGATGGCAATGCCCAAGGCCACGGTCGGGATGCCCATGGATAGCCCCAATGTGCCGCTGGTGCTGTTGATCGTGACCATGCCGCGTGATTGGCGTGCCACTGGCACAATATCCCCACTGGGCAAGTAATCGATCCGGTCTTCCACACCAAAGCGCACGGCCATGTCCGTGGTTATCTGCTGCCAATCGCGAACCCCGTTATCCAGCGGATGCTCTTTCACCACAAGCCGGGTGTCTGCCGGAGCGTGGGCCGCAAACGACGAGACGACAACTTTCAGCGCTTCGGCAATACCCGCAAAGGGTGAGTGCAGTCTGATCTGGGCATCGGAATCGAGCTGGAGCGGAAACAGGAAATAGGGTTGGCCCGCTGTGTCCAGCCGCTCCATCAGCGCGGCAGCTTCGGCGTTGCGTTCCTTGCTGCGGCGCAGCTTGCGCCACCAGCCCATGCCTTCGACCACGGGATGCCAGGGGCGGTGGTTGTTCCAGTTCGAATAATGCCAGCGGGTGAGTACGTCAGCCACATTATACAGCAACCCTTCCGTTGCGCGGCGGCGGAACGATGATGGCACCTGGCTGTGTGGCGGAACAGGCGGCAAGGCGGCGGCTGTTTCGAGATACCATTGCGGATCGCGCGGCAAGGCGGAATGCCCATTCACGCCATCGCGTTCGAAGGTAACCCAGTCCGGCCGGATATAGCCTTCTTCGAATACGTGAACCGGGATGCGCAATTCGCGGCACACTTTGGTGGCAAGCATGTGATGATCGCGGCAATCGCCGAAGAGAATCACATCGGTGATTTGCTTGTCGGCGATGATGCCTTCAAACGCCTTGGGCCAGTCTTTCAGCGTGCCGCGATAATCGATTCCTCCGGGAAGCCGCCAGAACAGGCGATCACCGCCGTTGAAATTGACTTTGTGGACCCTGTGCCCGGCCTTGAGCAGACCCTGCCCCAAATGGCGGAACAGTGGACCCATCAAGCCCTGAAGCAGAAGGACGCTGCGCTTTCCGCGCAGCTTGCGTCTGGCCGGGTCCGAAAGTGTCGCCATGGAAAGTGCGTCATTGTCGGTCGAAGACGAGGGCTTGTTGGACGTCATATGTCATTGCCGTACTGCCAACATCGGCTCTGGTCGATGCACAATGTCACATTTCCACCGGGTAATTGCGCTAATGATCACCCGATCTGGATGGACTTTGGGTTTGGCGGTGACAGCTTTGGCGGAGCTTGGTAACGGCGAGACAGGCGTATTGCACACCTTGCGCGCATTGGTGGTTTGTAGACATTGTGACAGCGACGTTTGTGATAAGTCTGGCTTTGTTGGCACTATCGCTGTTGCTTGATGCCTGCGTTCGTCCTCGGGCAGGGCGAGGCGGGTTGCTGCCAGGACGCAATTCCGCAGGGATGTGGCTGCACAGCTTGGTAATTGCCATTGTGTTCGGTTTTATTCTGGCGGTTTGCGGCCATGTGCCGGCATCTGCGGCGCTCGCTTTGGCGCTGATGGCGCTGTTCATGATGGTGTCGAATGCCAAGCGCGCGATGCTGGGCGAGCCGCTGGTATTCTCTGATCTGGCGCTGGTCGGGGCGATCTTCAAGCATCCCCAGTTCTATCTTTCAGCGCTCACCCGATCGCAAAAGGCCTTGCTGGTGATGGCCGCGCCGGTGGTGCCTGCGCTGGTGTGGTGGTTGTTTGTACCGTCATGGCAGGCCCATCTGGCAGGACTTGGGCTTGCATTGGCAGGGGCGCTGCTGATCAGGCTGTCGTTGAAGCTTCCGGCCATAGAACGGCTTGCCCGCGAGCCTGATCTGGAGGGCGATGTTGCACGCTATGGCCTGCTCGCGACCTTGATCCTCTATCGTCGCCGTTGGCGCGAAACGCGTGATCCGGTGCCTGTCATGGCGGCACAGACATTGCCGCACCCGCAAGAATTGGCGATTGCGATCCAGTGCGAATCGTTTGCCGATCCTGTCGAGATATTCGGCGATCCTGCACTGTCATTGCCGGGTTTGGCGGCGGCAAGGGAACAGGCGTGGCAGTGGGGTGATCTGCTGGTGGACGGCTTTGGTGCCTATACGATGCGTACCGAATACGGCGTTTTGTTTGGACGGAGCGAGGCGGAATTGGGGTTCCGCCGGTTTGACCCTTACCTGACCGCGCGGGGTGAAGGCTCCTATGCCTTGCCCGCACGTTTGTTGGCCGCAGGGTGGAGAAGCCTGTTCGTTCATCCGCATGACCTGCGGTTCTACAATCGCGACGAGATCATGCATGCCGGCGGATTTGCAGGGCTGGTGGGCGAGGAACGCTTTGCTCCGCCCGCGCCCGATGAAGGACGCTATGTTACCGATAAGGCGATGGCGATCGAGATACTCGATCTTGCCGCCAAAGCCGCAGTGCCGACGCTGGTTTTTGCGGTTACGATCGAGAACCACGGGCCTTGGGAGCCCCATGCCTCGGCCGGTAGTCTGACAGACGGTTACATGAGGCTGGTACGGAACAGCGATGCGATGCTGTTGACACTGCGCGATGGACTGGCTGCGCTGGGACGCCCTGCAACGCTGGTGTTCTATGGCGATCACCGTCCCAGCATTCCGGGTGTTTCGGTTCCCGGAGCTGCACGACATACGCCCTATGTCATCTTGCGGTTTGATGCAGGCGGGCAGATTGTGCCGGGAGAAGGGCAGCGCGTTGATCTGACGCCTGCACAATTGCACCATGCAGTGCTAGGCTTGATTAGCGGTCAGGCGGGGTAAGTGCGTTGAGCAACTTGTCCCGCAAAAAGCGGGGCAGGGCGCGGTCTATCCATCGCAGCAGGGCGAATGGCCAAGGCGTTATCAGGTGCGGCTGACCGCGCATGGCGGCTTTGGCGATCATCTGCGCAGCGTGTGCAGGCGTCAGGATCAAGGGCTTGGGGCCATCAACTTTGCGCGCTGCTGCGGTATTGATGAAGCCGGGTGAAACGAGGGTGACGGTGACGCCGTGGTTGCGCAAATTGATGCGCAAGGCATCGGCAAAGCGCGCAAGGCCCGCTTTGGACCCGGCGTAAGCCGCTGCAAACGGCAGGGCGTGAAAGGCTGCGGCAGAACCGATCAGGACGATCTTGCCATGCCCCCTACGGGCCATCCTTGCGCCAAGTTCGGCGGCAATGGCGGCGGGGGCAACGAAGTTTACCACCCCCAACCGCGCAACCTGCCCGGCATCTTCAACTGCATCGCCAACGGCCCTGATATCGCCGAGGCCCGAGGCGACAATCGCCAGATCAAAAGGGCCAGTGTCGTCGTCAACGGCGATGGCGGCAATGGCTGCGGCGATATCCTGCAAATCGCATATGCGCACGTCAGTGCTGGCTGCGCCTGCGATTCGGCATTCCTGCGAAATGGCGGCAAGTTTTCCGGCATCGCGGCCCCACACGCACAGGGCCGCGCCAGACCCGGCATAGAGTTTTGCCAAAGCTCCGCCGAGTTCGCCCGACGCACCGATGATCAGTACGCGGATTGGCCCGGAGATGCGTTCATTTTGGTTAGAATTTCTCGCCATGCCCCACAGGCTTACGCGTTCAAACGAAAATCGGAAAGGTGGCGCAGCAAACAGCGGCGGAGCAGTGTTGCAGTGCAGCAACGGTAGATTTACAAAGCGGATATGTTTGCCTGTACCTGATGTCAGTTGTGCTTGTTCTTCCATCGTGGTGGCTGGTTTACTTCTTGACAGAAACGGCCAAGTCTTGTCGAGAATAGCCGTAATGTCACGTCGTAATCCGCACTCGCAGCAGATCAGGCTGTTCAAAAATGAGCAGCTTGAACAATTGACGGTGATTTCGCCTCGCGGATTCGCCGTGATCTGGTGTGTACTTTTGCCATCCATTGCCTGGGTGGGTTGGGGTAGCGCAGATTTGGCAGCGGCGCTCGGCCTGATTGTGGCGGGCATAGCGGTTTGGACGGTGTTCGAATATGTCATGCACCGTTATCTGTTCCATTGGAAATCGAACGCGCCATTGGTGCAAAAGTTCGTCTTCCTGATGCACGGCAATCACCATGCCGATCCGAATGACGGTCTGCGCAACCTGATGCCGCCGCTTGCCAGCATTCCCATCGCAAGCGTGGTGTGGGGCGTTCTCATCCTGTTGTTGGGTGCGCCCGGAACATGGGTGTTTCTGGGCTTTATGATCGGCTATGTCGTTTATGACATGACCCATTACGCCTGCCATCAATGGCCGATGAAAGGGCGTCTGGCTTTCATGCTAAAACGCCACCACATGCGCCATCACCATATCGGTCAGCACGGCAACTATGCGATTACGGCGCTGTTCTGGGATCGCGTGTTTGGTTCGCTGATCCGGTCGGTCAAGCCGCGCGGGTAATTGCGCTAGTCGCGTTCCAGCCCGGCAATGGCCTGGGCGACGATTTCCATATGCTCATCCCAAGCGGGTTCATGCCAATGCGGCAGGCGCTGCTGCTGGGCCTGAAGCGCCGGGCCGCTATTAGCGTAATCCAGAATGCGTGATCCCCATCCGGGACCGTCAAGCGGATCAAGGTAATCCGGTGCCGCACCGCCCACTTCATGATGGGCGGGGATATCGCTGCATATCACGGGCACGCCAACCGCAAGCGCCTCGGCCACTGGCATTCCGAAACCTTCGGCAAATGAGGGCATCAACAAGGCGCGTGCGCCGCGCAGCAGCCCGGCCAGTTGCGCATCGGAACAGCCGCTCAGTTCTGTCACGTGGGGTTTCAGCGCAGGACAGCGGTCGAGCATGTCGAGCACTTGTTCGTTTTCCCAGCCGCGTTTGCCGATGATGACAAGGGCCGGAACTTGGGCGGCGGGCAGGCTTTGCACAAATTGCCGCCACAAGTTGAGCAGGAGCAAGTGGTTTTTGCGTGGCTCGATCGTGCCAAGGCATACGAAATAGGGCGGGGCATCTGCGGGCAAGTTGCTGGCAACATCGGCCAGTGGTTCGGTGCCGAGCAAGGCTACATGCAGCGCGATGGTGCGGCCACTGCGCTCTATCCATGGCTGGAACGACCGGCCGGTGGCGGCGGAATTGACGATCACGGCATCGGCATGATCGGCTACGGTCTGCATCCGCAAGCGGTGCAAGGCCGCGCCTGATGGCCGGGCATATTCGGGGTATTCTATCGGGATCAGATCATGCACCATGCAGATGAAGCGAGCATTCTCGCGGGCAAGGATGCGCCCCATTTTCTTCGCATTGGTCAGATGGTGCGGCGATACTTGGAGGAAGATCGTGCGTTGCCCTTTGGCCATTGCCGGGGGGCGTTCGGGAAGCAGGCGCGCCATCCATGGCAGGATGGAAATAACCGAACGCTGCTTGGGCTTTTCGCCACCCTTGGCCCAGCGCTGTTCCAGTTCATCGAGATAGGCCAGCGCAGTTGCACGGCTGATGCGCCCGTACAATCCGGTGGGATGGACCGCAGCAAAACACAGGGCATCGCCGTAAATCCGCAAAAGCCCGCGCGCATAGGCCATTTCGACGCGGTCCACACCCGATGGTGTGGAATAGCGCACGCGCGAGATCAGGCGCGAAATGTCGAGTATTACCTGTGTCATCGCCAATGGGCCATAAACCGCCCTTGCAGACGGCGCAAAGGTTCAACCCAGCCAAGCCGGTTGGGTGTGTGCGCGGCAGACATGCGTTGGATCAGCACTTCGGGCGGGCAGGGCAGCCCACTGACCGGATCGAGATAACGCGGGTATAAAATCAGCACACCTGCGACAAGTTCATCCAGCGCCAGCCTGCGCCCGCGCCGGTCGGGCACTGTACCCAGATCGCGGGTCAGGCCCCAACCTGCATAGAACGGCGTGCCGTGGCAGGTTACCTCGAGGCCGCGCATGAGCGCTTCAAAGCCGGTTAGCGAGGTGTTGACGTGGACCGCATCAACCGCATCCAGCAGGGTTGCCATGCCGCCACCGCGCACGATCCGGTCGGCAATTTGCAGCACGTCTTCATCGGCGACAGCGCCTTTGCGGTGTCCGGCATCGACATCGGGATGGGGGCGGAACCAGATTTCGGCATCGGGTTCCAGCGCGCGGGCACGGCGCAACAGTTCAAGGTTCGATTGCAGCCCACCGCCGCCGGCGATGACGGACATGTCGTCTTCCACTTGCGCAGGCACCAGCACGATCCGGCGCCCGGGAGTGCGCAGCGGAACCGTTGAGCCTGTGCCGACCGAATACTTGCTGATGCCTGAGGCAAGGATTGTCTGGCGCAAAGCACCGGCGCGGTCGATCAAGGCCGGGGTGAAGGTGTTTGTTGCGAGGATATGTTCGAGATCGCTGGGCGATGATGGATCAAAGTGAATGCCGCGCCTGTCCACCACCACCGATGAAGGCGGCACAAGGTTGCTGCCAAGCCCGACCGAGCGCACAAAGCCATCCTCCACACGGACCAGCGGCGTGCCTTGGCTTGCGGCCTCTGCCAGCAGGGTGGGCGATACGCGCGAGGGCCAAATCGCGACAGCACCGCCTGCCCGGCGCGCGATTTTGAGGGCCTTGGTCGCGCGGGAGACGATGTGAAGCGTTTGTCCCGGAACCCACAGGAAACGGCGGATTTCGTCACGCTTCCACCACGCCATGCCACATGCGGCGCTGATAGAGCGGTTGCTGGCAATCAGCCGCCGCCATTCGGCCAGCAGGGCGATGGTTTGCGCGATGGTGGCGGGCTGGCCGGTGAAGGGATCGGTGTAGCGTGCAGCGCTGATGGCTTGCAGGGCCTTGCTATCAAGGTCGGCGGGGGTGTCCGCAGGCGTGCCATAGCGGCCTGCCGACAGGACCTGCACCGGAACGGCGCAGAGGCGCGCAATGGCTACCCATTCATCATTGCCGTGCGCAATAAGCTGGCCTGCGTTCTCCAGCACGGACCATGGATCAACATCACCGATCCACTGCCCGCAGCGTGTTGGGCGGGATGGACCATCGCTGGCGCTCCAAATCATTCCGGCTTGTTCGTCGGTCGGAATCAATGCCTGCATGTCATCCAATGCATCACCGGCGCGGGGGCGCAATATGGCCGAGGCGGGGGCTGCAAGCTGCGCGGGCGGGAGCCAGAATTTACCGCCGACGCGCGCCTCGCGCAGCAGTTGCATAAGGTCAGGCGGCGGCGGATCAGCAACCGTGGCAGGTTCAGACAGAGTGACTGTGCAGCCATGGAACGGTGGCGCGCGCAGCAGGCATAAGGAGATCATGGTCTCCGCCCCCAGACCGGTGCATCCAGCGCGCCATCCGATGCTTTGCAGATCACGCCATAGCCGCCTGTTGGCAGTTTGAGCGTGGCCATAGCACCAAGTGCGGCGCGCAAGGATGGATCGGCCAGCAGGGCGAACCGCGCTGCACCATTGCTGGTGACGAGCAGCGTGGGCCGATTATCGGCCATAGTGGCGGCAAACAGCTTTTGCCATGCAGCGATGCGTTCATCGGCATCAACCACCCAGTCCGGTGGCGGAGTGGCGTTCTCGTCCCACGCGGCAAGCGCGGGTTTGCCGATGCGCGCGATGATGGCGTCGTCGGTCTGGTTCTCATCCGGTCCGTGATCGATCTCGCGCAGAAAGTCCGCCGTTTCCGCCGGGATTGCGTTGGTCTGTGCCACCTCGATCAATTGCGCGGTTTGGCGAGTGCGCAGGAGTGGCGAGACGAGGACTTTGCCAAATTGCCAGCCTTGCCTGGCGAAGTGTGCACCCAATGCGCGCGCCTGCTCGCGGCCTGCATCCGTCAGTGGCAGATCGGTACGCGCGCCGATCCGGCGAGGGGTCTCTCCGGCAGTGAAGGTGTTGCCGTGGCGCACAATAACGAACATCGATACCACTCAGGCCGGATAAGGATCGCCAAAACGGGTAATCGCTTCTTCAGCCTTGGCAAGGTCTTGCGGCGTATCAATGCCGGATAAGACATGGGCAGGAACGTCCACTTCGACGGTGTCTATGGCCCAGCCGTGTTCCAGAAAACGCAATTGTTCAAGGCCTTCAAGCTGCTCGTACTGGCCGGGGGCTGCCGCTGCGAACCATTCCAGCGCTGGCATGGTATAACCATAAAGGCCAAGGTGCTGCCATACCGGAGACATGACTTGGCTGCGCAGTTTGGCTTCATCGCGCATAGCCGGCAGGATCGATTTGGAAAACCACAACGCCCGTCCTCGGTGATCGCGCACGCATGTGGTGCCGCTGAACGGGGCGGTGCGTTTGTGTTCGCGCAGACGATCCAGCCTTGGCCAATCAAGGTTGAACACCGGAGTGGTGACGTCTGCCGTGCCGGAACGCAGGGTTTGCATCAGCCCCGAGACGATGGTGGCCGGGATGAAGGGTGCATCGCCTTGTAGATTGATGACGCGCCGTGGCGGGCAGGATTGCTGCTGTGCAGCGGCAAAAGCGCGCATCGTTCCGGAATCAAGATCCGCCGAGGTCATCGCCACTTGCGCGCCGATGGCGGTGGCATGATCGGCAATCCGCTGATCATCGGTGGCGACCAGCACGCGGCATTGCCCCGCGCTCTCTGCTGCAACACGCGCAATGGCGACAACTCTTTCCAGAAGCGTGCGACCGGCAATTTCGAGCAAGGGTTTGCCGGGTAAGCGCGATGATCCGAACCGCGCTGGTACTATGATCAAATCAGGGATCAAATCAGGGATCAAATCAGGGCCGGTTTGCGGTCCTTCAGCCGGTTCAGACAATGCCCGTCCTGACAATGTCGTGCATATGCACAACGCCGACCAACCTGCCATCGTCTTCGACAAAGATCACCGACACCGCATTTTCGTTCATGATGCGCAAGGCATCAGCGCACAAGCTGCCGGGGGGGACGGTCACCGGATTGGCCGACATGTGAAGGCCGATGCTGTCTTGCAGATCGTGGACGGCAATGCAGCGGCGCAGATCGCCATCGGTGAACACGCCCACCAACCGGTCACCCTGATCAACCACTGCTGTTGCGCCGTAGCGCTTGCGGCTCATCTCGATGGTGGCGCTGCTGAGGCTTGCCTCGCGGCGCACTTTGGGAATGGCAGAATCGGTGCCCATAATCTGTTCAACGGTGAGCAATTGCGCGCCCAACCTGCCGCCGGGATGAAACACGCGGAAATCGGACGAAGTGAAGCCGCGCGCTTCGATCAAGGCAACAGCTAGCACATCCCCTAGCACCAATTGCAGCGTGGTTGAGGAGGTGGGTGCAAGATCATTAGGGCAAGCTTCGCGGACAAGCGGTAAAGCAAGGCAAATATTGGATGCTTTGGCAGCGGTGCTGTCCGGCCATGCTGTGGCTACGATCAAAGTTACGCCAAAACGGTGACAGTAATGGAAGATATCGTTCAGTTCGCTTGTCTCACCAGACCAAGTGATTGCGAAAACAACATCACTTTCGGTAATCACCCCCAGATCACCGTGGCTTGCTTCACCGGGATGGAGAAACAGAGCGGGCGTTCCGGTTGACCGAAGGGTTGCAGCAATTTTACGGCCGACATGCCCGCTTTTGCCCATGCCGCTGACAATCACGCGCCCCTTGGTGCGTGCCATCGCTTCAATGGCTGAGTCGAGCGAAAGGCGGAAGGACGCTTCTTGAAACACCCCCTTGAGTTGCTCAAGGCCTTGAATTTCCGTCTCAATCGTCTTCAACGCTGATTCTGTGTAGCGTGGCGTGACAGCTTTAAGGTGCGTGTTCAAGGTTCTCATAGCGTTTCCCCCATAGTTACGCTCTTGTGCCAAGCCAAGCGTTTTGCCATTGCCGGCGACGTAATAGCTGCCAATTGCCACGAACAAAATTTACCGGCAATTAACGATTACACCTAAAGCTACTGATCAAGAATAACTATAGCGCGATCTGAAATCCAGATCGAAAATGGAATGAAATATGATCCTTTGTGGATGTAATGTTGCTGCGAACGCGCCATTGTTTGTAATTGCCGGGCCATGTGTGATCGAAAACGAACAGCATACGATGCGAATTGCAGAAAGCTTGGCGCAAACGGCTAACAAGCTCGGGATCATGCTGATTTTCAAAAGCTCTTTCGACAAAGCGAACCGTAGTTCGGACAAATCGTTCCGGGGGCCGGGAATTGACGCGGGATTGCGTATTCTCGAGAAGGTTCGGGCCGAAACCGGGCTGCCAGTCCTGACAGATGTTCATGAAGCTGAACAAGTGACAGCAGTGGCGCAAGTGGTGGATGTGCTTCAGACCCCGGCTTTCCTTGCGCGGCAGACCGATTTCATTGCAGCAGTGGCTGCTTCGGGCAAGCCTGTGAACATCAAAAAGGGCCAGTTCATGGCACCAGCCGACATGACCCAAGTGGTGGCGAAGGCACGCAACGCAGCCGTCGCTGCCGGATGTGACCCCGACTCCTTCATGCTGTGCGAGCGCGGCGTCTCGTTCGGTTACAACACACTGGTATCGGATATGCGCAGCCTTGCGATCATGGCGCAGACCGGCTGCCCGATTGTGTTTGACGCCACCCATTCGGTCCAGCAGCCCGGCGGGCTTGGCGAACGATCCGGCGGCCAGCGTGAATATGTGCCATTGCTGGCGCGCGCCGCAGTTGCCGCCGGGGTTTCTGGCGTGTTCATGGAAACCCACCCAGATCCGGACAAAGCGCTGTCGGACGGGCCTAACGCATTGCCATTGAACGATTTCGAACCACTGGTTGCGCGGCTTCAGGCGATTGACGCGCTGGTAAAGGCTTACTAGGCCTTCTGCATAATGTGGACGTTCTGGTGAAGATGGCGGCGATTGCAAGCCGGGTGGGCAAGAAGCTCAAAGGTGCGATGATGGCGCCGGTTTGGGTGCTGCAACTTTTCACGGGCTATAAAAGCTTTCTCGACAACCCTTTGATAGGCTCACGCAGGTTGAATGCGCGCGGCCTGCATTTGTGGCGGGTGCGTGTAGCCGATGCTTTGTGCCGCTGGCGCAGGCGGCGATTGGCGCGGCATGTGCGCCCTGAATGGCTTGCCGATTTCGAACGCGATGGCTTTGTCGCGATTCCCGATGTGGTGCCGCAAGCCGAATTTCCAGCGTTGCGCGCGGCCATTCTGGCCTATGAGGGGTCTGCGCGCGAAATGGTGCAGGGCGATGCGATCACCCGCAGGTTGGCCGTTGATCCTGCAATGCTCAATGCGATTCCGGCGCTCCGGACGCTGTTGGCGCGCAAGGATATTGTCGCGTTGCTGCATTATGTGGCGAGCTTCAGGATCACGCCGCTGCATTATATCCAGACCATCGTTAGCGGCATCGGCACGCCTGATTCTGATCCGCAGGAAACGATCCATGCCGACAGCTTTCATGCCTCGCTTAAATCGTGGTTGTTCCTCAATCCGGTGGCCGCTGATGAAGGCCCGTTCTGCTATGTGCGCGGATCGCATCGCTTCACGCCCGAGCGGCTGGCATGGGAACACCGGCGCAGTCTTGCCGATCCCGCAGCGATTGACCGATTGTCAGCCCGTGGATCGCCGCGCGTCGATGATGCCGGACTTGCAGAAATGGGCCTGCCGCCGGCTGAAGGGTTGGCGGTTGCGGGCAATACGCTGGTGGTGGCCGATACGGTTGGTTTCCATGCGCGCGGCCTTTCGGAAAAACCGGGCGAACGGGTGGAAATCTGGTCCTATGGGCGGCGCAATCCGCTCGTGCCGTGGTTGGGCGGAGACCTGCTCAGCCTGCCGGGCATTGCCGAGCACCGGGTTAACTGGATATGGGCGTTTCGGGATCGTTTTGAGAAGCAACTGGGCCAGCCTTGGCGCGCTGTAGGCAAGCGTCGTGCCATCACAGATGAGGCTTAACGGATTTACCTGCGCCGCGTTTCGTCTGAATGGGAAGCCGGGTCAAAAAACGGAAGTTCGCCATAAGCTGGCGAAAAGCCCAGCGCATCATAGATTTCGGGACGCAGGAAAGGGTAAGCGTCGCCTGCACTTTCATGCACCTTGGCGCATTCACCAAGGTAGCTGTCGATGGTGCGATAGAGGCCGCGTTTGATCATCGTTCGGTGCATTGGGTTCCTGTCAGGAAAGTGCTGCACCGCAGGCGGGTGATTCGCTATCGAATCTAAAGTTAGTCACAAACTCGCAACACGTTGCCGCACCGCACCCGATGGATCTGACATCAGGAGCGGTACGGCAAGGGTTTGTTATGGTTTGATATTCAATGCTGGCAGTTGAGCATCAGGCAGGCCGGTGCCGAGTTCGCGGGCCAATGTTGGTGCAATCGCGCGCATGTCGATCTCGCCCAGATTGCGCCCTTTTGCCACGCCTTTGCCCATGATCAGGAAGGCTGAACGCATTTCGGGAAGGCTAGGGAAATAGCCGTGCATGCCTTTCGTGCGCGATGGCTTTGCCAGCGGCGCATCCGCGGCAAATCCGCTGGCAAGCGCGCCGGGCTTCAGATCGACAAAGAACGCCGCTTGCGGATTGCCGCCGAGCTTGGCGATTTCCGCCTGATCGGCAACATGCGCGATACGGGCTTCCGGATTGGCAGCAAGGGAGGCCAGCAAAGTGCCGACCTTGGCGATCAGCGCTGCATCATCGCGACGGGCCAAGGCCACCGCGATAGTGCCACCCGTTGGCCAAGGCATGGCTTCCCATGATGCGACTTTACCTGCTGCATCCAGCGTGATCAGCCCCGCATCGATGAACGGGCGGAACAGGTTGATTTCGGTATCGGTGGCAACAAAACCGTGATCGCTGACGACGGCGACAGTGGCATCGGGGTGCGCGGCCATTTCTGCGGCGACCAAGTTGCCCACAACCGAATCGAGGCGTTCGAGCACCGCGTTGGATTCTGCCGATCCGGGGCCTGAGCCATGTTCTTCATGGTCAAGGCCCGCCAGATAGACCGTCATGAAATCGGGTTTCTTCGTCTGAATCATGCGCACCGCAAATTTGGCGCGCACTTCATCGCCGTCAACGCCTTCGTCAATGCCATCGGCATAAGCGCCGCAATCGTGCTCCAGCGCGTCATACAGCCCGTCGGTGGACATGGCTTTGAGCATCTTGCGGTCATCGGCATGGCCAGAGCGCCAGATTTGCGGGAGGTTATAGGTCAGCGACTTCACGCCGACACTGACGGGCCAATGGACGTTTGCGGTGCTGAGGCCAGCCTTGCGCGCAGCGTCCCACAAGGTGGGGGCGGTGATATCTTCGGCAAACCAGAACCAGCCACCATAGTTGATCTGCTTGGGATCAAACGTGGTGTTGGACACGATGCCATGGCGGGCAGGGGCTACGCCAGTGATCAGCGTTGTGTGGCTGGGGTAAGTTACCGTGGGCAGGTTGCCGGTGACGCCCGTGGCATAGGCACCGTCTTTGAGGAATCGGCGCAGGTTCGGGATCTTCAGCCCGCGCTTTTCCGCTTCGAGCACATCGCCGGGGCGCAGGCCATCGATGGAGATGAGCAGGACTGGAGCGGATGATGGTGCTTGAGCCCAAACGGCGACGGGCGCCGCACTGATAACCAGTGCGACGCCCGCGACGAGGGCCTTTGCTGGCGAAAGGCCGCTTTGCATCAGAAGCCGACCTTAAGGGTCGCAAACACCTGACGGGGAGCGCCGGCCAATAGGGTCTGGTTGTCACCGCTGAAGCTGAAGCCGTTCGACCCGATTGTTGCGACATAGCGCTTGTCGAACAGGTTGACGGCGTTGAGTTGCAGTTCGATCGGCTGCCGCTGGCCGATATCGAGACGGTAGCCGAGAGTGGCATCAACCAGTGTCCGCGCGCCTACCGAACGGTCGTTCAGGAAGTTGAAGAAGCGCTGCGACATATAGTTCACGCCAAGGCGACCGTAGAACATGTCGCTGTCATAGGACAGTTCGCCGCGCAGCAAGTGCTTTGGCGTATCGACCACGGTCTTGCCTTTGGTGGCGCGGATGGTGGTGGTGCCGCCTGCGGTGATCACAACATCATCGCGATAGGTGCTGTCGTTGTAGCTGTAAGAGGCGAAAGCGCCGAACCCGCCGGGCAGCTTTACGTCAACCGCGGCCTCGAGGCCGAGTGCGCGGACGGCACCGACGTTCTGCAGCGCGTTGGCTGCACCGACGATGCCAACCGAGGTTGGGATCACGAGCAGACGATCGCGGAAGTTGACATAGTAGCCAGCCAGCGAGGCGTTGATGATGCCGGTGCTGTAGCGCAGGCCAGCTTCATAAGTGTCCGAGCTTTCGGGCCGGAGCGTATCGCGGATCTCGTTAAATCCGGCCTGTGTGGTCGAAAACGGACTGCTCCCTGCGGCCGCAGCCTGAAACGCGCGGGTCACCTGCGTGAAACCGGCGAAGGCTTCAAGACCGTTGCCGATCTTGTAGTTAAGGCCGACGTGAGGCTGGAACCAGTCTTTAACATTGATCTGACCGGTGGCAAGGCCGCTGATGTTGACCAGTGCGAAAGCATTGGTATCGACCGAAAAGCCCTTCCAGCCCACGTTGATCTTCAGATCGCCAAGATCGATATTGTCTGACACGTAGTACTGAATCGTGTCAGTTTCAAACGCGATAGACCATTGCGTGAAGAACGGGTTGCGCTGGAAATCACGATGATCGCGGCCTGCGCTGGTGCGGCTTTCATAGCCATAGAACCGGCGCGAATGGATGAAATCGTTCTTTTCGTACCAGCCGCCGATCAGCAGGTTGTTGATGCCATAAGTGGCAGCGTAGGATGCAAAGACGCCCTTGCGCTTCATGTCATATTCGGTCGTGCGCATGGACATTGGCACGCCCGACGGGCTGGCGCGATAGGGGGTGCCCCATGTGCCCTGACCGTCGTTTTCGTGATAGTAGCCCTTGATCGAGAACTTGCCGGTATCGCCCACATCGATATTCAGGCCGAGCGCGGCGATCGTGTCCTTGCGCAGGCCCGATGCGTCATAATAGGCATCATCGGCACTGATGAACGGTGAGGGGTACGTGGTGCCAGCAGCCGGATTGGTGGAGGCAACGCCGGTGTCACCCCGGTTTGCGCCGATATCGCCTATTCTGACCGCTTCGACATAACGGCCTGGGCCGAAGTTGTCCCAATCATAGCCGAGGCGGCCTATCATTTCGAGGCTGAGATCGTGATAATCCTGTTCGGCACGGTCGGAGTAGCTGAGATAGCCGTCGAGATCGACGCCTTCGCCCAGCGGCATGATCGCCTTGGCATTGATCATGAGGGTGCTCTGCTGGCCATCACCCTTCCACTTGTCACCATTCTGGTATTGCGCCGAGACATAGCCGCGCAGGCCATCTTCGGTGCCGAGGCCGACGCGGCCAAAGCCGCGGAAGGTGTTGGCCGAACCATAAGAGCCGCTGGCGGTAACGCCGAGCGTGTCCTTGGGGTCGAGAGAGAAGAATTCGAGTGTGCCGCCAAGATTGCTGGTCGACTGGGCAGAGATGGAGCCCGAGCCCTGCGACACGCGGGTGACGCCGATGTTTTCAGGGCTGATCGCGCGGCTGATGTGCAGACCATTGGCGTTGCCATAGGACATATCGCCCAGCGGAATGCCATCGAGGTTGAAGCCCAGCTGGTTCTGGTTGAAACCGCGAATGGTGACGCGCGTTGACCATTCGTAGTTGCCAAAAGCGTCAGCCGACTGGAAGTTGACCGATGGCAGCTTTTCAATAGCCTTCAAAGGGCTGGTGCCCGAGGCATGGATGGTGAGTTCTGCGGTCGAAAGTTCCTGAACCTGGCGGGTCTGGCCTTGGCCCAGAACAACGATTTCGGCTGCGGCGCTATCTGCGGCAGCAGCAGCTTCGGCAGCGGGTGCAACATCTTCAGCGGCAAAGGCTGGAGCGGCAATAAGCGAGGTGCTGGCAAGCAGCACGGCGACGATACGCATGGTGTGATTCCTCATGAACCGGTTGATCCGGCTGGGGACCCGCTAGACCTTCGCTGTTGCAATATCGTGCAATTTCAGAGACTAATCAGGGTCATATTCATGACGAAGGGTTGACAGAAATCATATCACACAGTGATGTCACAGGAGTGTAACGCGCAATGCGCAATGGACGGAAACATGCAGCCAAATCACAAACGCGCGCAATCATGCGGCTTGCCACCGGTTCAGGAGCGATTCTTCAATCGTGAATTGAGCTGGCTTTCGTTCAACCGGCGCGTATTGGCCGAAGCGGTCAATCCTGACTATCCATTACTGGAGCGTCTGCGATTTCTTTCGATCAGCGGCAGCAACCTTGATGAATTCATGATGGTGCGCGTGGCCGGGATTGCAGGCCAAGTGCGCCGCCAGATTGACGAGCTGTCGATTGATGGCAAATCGCCGACGCAGCAATTGGGCGGCTTGCTCGATGCGGTCAAAGACCTGATCGATGCACAGCAAGAAGTGCTGGTGGGGCTAGCAAAGGATCTGGCGGCGGCAGGCATCCGCTTGATCGACAACGATCCCTTCACCCGCGCCGAGGCGGACTGGCTGCGTGCCTATTTCGAAGAACACGTCGTCCCGATCCTGACGCCGCAAGCGATTGATCCGGCGCATCCTTTCCCGTTCATCGCCAATCAGGGCACCGGCATCCTGTTCCAGATGCAGCGGCTGGCCGATAGCGCCAACGTCAGCGAGATGATCCTGATCCCGCCCGCTTTGCCGCGCTTTGTCCGGCTGCCGGGAGAGAATGCTTCTTGGATCGGCATCGAGGAACTGGTCCGGCGGCACGCCGCGCTGATCTTCCCCGGCTTCCGCGTGCTTGGCCACGGGACGTTCCGCCTTCTGCGCGATAGCGATATCGAAATCGAAGAAGATGCCGAAGACCTTGTGCGCTATTACCGCACCGCCATCCAGCGGCGTCGTCGCGGCAAAGTGATCATGCTGCAATTGCAGGATAACTTTGATCCCGATGCCGAACGCCTGTTGCGCGATCAATTGCGGCTCGATCATGCGCTGGTGATCAAGAGCAAGGGCTTGTTGGCGATCAATGGCCTTGCCACGGTGGTGGATGAAGACCGGCAGGAACTGAAATTCGATCCCTATAATCCACGCTACCCTGAACGCGTGGCCGAACACGATGGCGATTGCTTCTCGGCCATCCGGGAAAAGGATCTGGTGATCCACCATCCTTACGAAAGCTTCGAGGTGGTGATCGATTTCCTGCGGCAGGCCGCGGCCGATCCCGATGTGGTGGCGATCAAACAGACGCTCTATCGCGCGGGCAAGCAATCGGCAGTGATCGCAGCGCTGATCGCGGCGGCAGAGGCGGGCAAATCGGTGACGGCGGTGGTCGAACTGAAAGCCCGCTTTGACGAAGAGCAGAACCTGATGTGGGCAGCCCAGCTCGAACGCGCGGGCGTGCAAGTGATTTACGGGTTCGTCGATTGGAAAACGCACGCCAAAATCAGCCTTGTGGTGCGGCGCGAAGGCGGGGGCTATCGCACGTATTGCCACTTCGGCACGGGCAACTATCACCCCGTCACCGCGCGCATCTATACCGATCTGTCGTTCTTCACCGCCGATCCGCGCATGGGCCGCGATGCCGGGCAATTGTTCAACTTTGTCACCGGCTATGTTGAGCCCAAGCACACCGAGTTGCTGGCCATCTCGCCGATCAATCTGCGCGAAAAGCTTTATGAATGCATCGACCGCGAGATTGAGCTTGCGGGCAAGGACCGTCCGGCGACAATATGGGCCAAGCTGAACCAGTTGACCGATCCCGATCTGATTGACCGGCTTTACGTCGCCAGCCGCGCTGGCGTGGAAGTGCGGCTGGTGGTGCGCGGAATTTGCTGCCTGAAGCCCGGCGTTCCGGGCCTTTCCGAAACGATCGAGGTCAAATCGATCATCGGGCGTTTTCTGGAACACAGCCGCATCTGGGCCTTTGGCAATGGTGCAAGGATGCCAAACAAGCGCGCGCGGCTGTTCATCTCGTCAGCTGACGGGATGAGCCGCAACATGGGCCGCCGCGTGGAAGTGCTGGTGCCGGTGCGCAACCCCACGGTGCATGACCAGATCCTTGATCAGGTGATGCTGGCAAACCTGCTGGACACTGAACAAAGCTGGGCATTGCATGGCGATGGTGAATACACCCGCTTTGAAAAGGGCGACAAGCCGTTCAACTTGCATCGCTACTTTATGACCAACCCATCGCTATCCGGGCGCGGGGCAGCGCTTTCCAGTGGAAGAAAAGTACCCAAGCTTGCGCTTCGTCGCGGCGCGGCCCACCGTGGCTGAGTGATTCATACGCTTACGCACAATCCGACTTTTGCCTGGGGATCGGCCCGCGCCGTTATCGACATTGGCTCGAACACGGTGCGGCTTGTCGTCTATGGCGGCCCGCCGCGCGCGCCTGTTGTGATGCTCAACGAAAAAGTCACGGCCAAACTGGGCAAAGGCGTGGCCGAGGACGGCAAGCTTTCGGGCAAGGCCATGACCAACGTTCTGGCAGCGCTTGCGCGCTATAAGGCTATCATTGACCTTGGCGGGATTGGCACGGTCGATGTGGTTGCCACCGCAGCGGTGCGCGATGCCACGAACGGAGCCAAGTTCCTTGATCGCGTGCGTGCGCTGGGCTTTGCGCCGCGCCTGCTTTCGGGCGTTGAAGAGGCGGAGACCAGCGCCACGGGCGTGATCGGCGCATTTCCCGATGCGCGCGGGATCGTTGGCGATCTGGGCGGCGGCAGTCTTGAATTGGTGGATGTGGCCGATGGCGGCACCAGCCACGGCATCAGTATGCCATTGGGATCATTGCGCCTTGCGGCCATGCGCGCAGGCGGGGATCGGACTTTTGCGCGCAAAGTGGGCGCGATGCTGGCCAAAGCGGATTGGGCAGCAGAGCCGGGCGTCACGCTTTATCTGGTTGGCGGATCGATGCGCGCCTTTGCCCGTGCGGCCATGGTGCGGATGAACTGGCCGCTTGAGGATACCCACGGATTTACCCTTGATGCAGCCAAGGCGGCAGATTTGGCGCGGTTGCTGTCACGGCGGGGGCAATTGCTCAAACCCATCGACGGCGTTTCCAGCAACCGCTTGGGCGCCATTCCTGATACAGCGGCGCTGATTGCCGTGCTCTTGCGCAGGCTTATGCCAAGCCGGATCGTATTCTCGTCTTGGGGCTTGCGCGAAGGGCTGCTGTTCGGTTCGCTTTCGCCCGATGAACAAGCGCAAGACCCGCTGGTTGCAGGCGTGGCCGATTTCGTCACGCAACTGGGCATTACCGCTGACGAAGGCGATGCGGCAGTGCGCTGGATGCAAGATGTGGTGCCGATGGCCCGCACGCCGTTAGGCCGAGCCGCGGTGTTGCTCTGCCTCGCCTCTGGCCGTGTGGAGCCGAATTTGCGCCGCGAAACCCCGCGCGCGTGGGGCCTGCGCAAACGCTGGATCGGCGTTGAGACATCGGGCCGTGCGATCCTTGCGGCGGCCTTGCAAAGCAGCGTTTCGCGCGGCGGGCCGGTTGACGATCTTGCGCTGCTCATGCCGGCCAATACTCTGGTCGATGCGCAAGTTTTGGGTCTGGCCACCCGCTTGTGTCGCCGGTTAACGGCCGGATGCGTGCCGCTGATCGGACGCACCACATTGCGCCTGATTGAGGGGAAATTGGCGCTGGACAGCACAGAACCTGCTCTGATCGGCGATGGTGCCTTGCGCGATCTGAGAGAGCTTGGCCAGCAGATGGGGCTGGAACTGGCTTAGCGGCCTTGCTGTAGGGCGCGATGGTTGCGATTGGTTAACCATATTTGCTTAAGCCGTGATCCAAGAGCCCATCGGATGCTTTGTGCAAAAGCACAAACTGCTTTCCGAACAGTATCTTGGAGAAATGATGATTGCCCCGAGTGCGCGCGCTGTTTTCTTCGCGACCATCATTACCGGCAGTTTCCTGCTGTTCCTTGTGCAGCCGATGGTTGCCAGACTGGCGCTGCCGCTGGTTGGCGGTGCGCCCAGTGTCTGGAACAGTGCCATGCTGACATACCAGACGCTGCTGCTGGGCGGTTATGGCTATGCGCTGTGGCTTTCGAACAAGCCTGTGAAACGTCAGGCCGCGATCCACATCACGCTGCTGCTGCTGGCGGTGCTGACGCTGCCGATCACCTTGCGCGAATGGGTGCCGACGCGCTCCGGGCTTGAAGCTGTTACGATTCCGCTGTTGCTGCTCGTGTCCATCGGTCCGGTGTTCGGGCTGGTTTCGGCGCAAGCACCCCTGATGCAGCGCTGGTACGTGGCTGATCCCGAAGCGGGTGAGCCATGGTGGCTCTATTCGATATCGAACTTTGGCAGTTTTGCTGGCTTGCTCGCCTATCCGCTGCTGGTTGAACCGCTGTTCAGCACGCACGCGCAAGTGTGGGCGTGGTCCATCGGCTTTTGCGGTCTGATCGCGCTGGTGTGCCTTGCCGCATGGACCCGGCGGGGCGTTGCCGCCCATGTTGTTGCTACAGTGGCTGATACGGCAGGTGAGCACGCCGGGGAGGAGCAGGCCGGTCTGGTGTCACGCGCGCAAATCGCGCTCTGGCTGGTGCTATCGGCGGTGCCTTCGGGGCTGATGCTCTCCACCACCACGCATCTGACAACCGATATCGTGGCGATGCCGTTGCTCTGGGTGATCCCGCTGGCGCTTTATCTGCTCAGCTTTATCGTGGCATTTGCCAGCCGCCAGACTGTGGCGCGGCTGGTCTTGTGCGCAACGCCGATGCTCATGCTGGTCGGCGCACGTGTGATGATGAGTTCGAAGCAGCAAGCCTCGATCTTCCTACTCCTGCTCACGCTGGTGCTGGTATTTGCGATCTGCACCGCACTGCACAGCCGCCTTTACAGCCTTCGCCCGCATTTTAGCGCGCTGACCAAGTTCTATTTCGTGATGTCGCTTGGCGGCGCGCTGGGCGGGGCCTTCACCGCGCTCGTGGCGCCGTTGGTATTCAGTTGGACGTGGGAGCATCCCCTGCTGCTGCTGGCCGCAGCTTTGCTGGTGCCGTTGCCGGTTCTGGTGGATTGGCCCGCGCGCCTTGGCATTGCGCAAGCCCGTGCACGGCTGCACGCCCTGGGCCTTGCCGTGATCGGACTGTTGTTAAGCGTTTGGTTGCTGGCGGTGGCCAATGCGGGCCCGTCAACCGGCTGGGCTCCGGGCCTCGAACTGGCTCTGATGGCAGCGATCGTCCTGATCGGTCTGGCCTGCCTTGCGTGGAGAACCCTGTTCGTTACCCTGCTGTGCGGCTTGGTATTGGCGCAGGGCGGGGTCGAGACTATCGCCTCCTTAGCTCATTCCGATGCCCGCCGCAGTTATTTCGGCATTTATCGCATTCAGGATGATCCGGTGACCCGATCGCGCGCGATGATGCATGGCACCACCGTTCACGGCGTCCAGTCGCTTGATCCTGCCAAGCGTCGCACGCCGCTATCGTATTATGGTGTCAATTCGGGCGCGGGATTGGTGCTGGCCAAGACCGAGGCGATGTTTGGTGCGAAGGCAAGGGTCGGCGTTGTCGGTCTCGGCGGAGGCACTCTGGCGTGCTACGCCCGTCCCGGACAAGTCTGGACGTTCTTTGAAATTGATCCGGTCGTCTGGGATTATTCGCGCGATGGCACCTTCACTTTCCTGCGCGATTGCACGCCGGATGCCAAAGTGATCATTGGCGATGCGCGGCTGGAACTGGCCAAGCTGCCCAAGGCCACCTTCGATGTTCTGGCGGTTGATGCCTTCTCCTCCGATTCCATCCCGCTGCATTTGCTGACCGACGAGGCGCTGGGCATTTATACCAATGCTCTGGCCCAAAACGGTGTGCTGCTGATCCACATCTCCAACCGGTTCATGCGGCTTGAGCCTGCGATTGCGGCCCTTGCCCGAAAACGCGGGCTATCGGCGCTGCAATTGATTGACCGGCCAGCCAAGGGCTCGCTGACAAGGGCTTCGCAATGGGTGGTTTTGGCGCGTGATCCGGCAACTTTCAGCACATTGCGCGCAGATAAACGCTGGCAACCCCTCATGCCGCCGCAAGGCCCGGCATGGACCGATGATCATGCCTCCGTCCTGCCCTATATCCTTTGGCGGCAATTGATCCTCAAACCTTGAGTCGGGGGATGCCGGTCATCTTGCATTGAAAACTTCAGCCTGATGCTCACGCCAACGTCGTTGGCGCTGGGGCTGGCCAATCTCAGTATCCAGGCGATCATCAACGAGAACGATTATTCCGGCTCCGATCTTACCGGAATAGCGTTGGGCGATTACCTGATTTGAAGTCCGCGCTAGGCCACCGGCAGTCTTGGGATAGCACGGGATGCCGGTGGCGTGAGTATCCTGCCCACATCGTAGTAGTTTGCCCTCCGTCAGCCGGGAGCGTCACCACGCAGCGGTTTGGCGGCATATAGTCCGAACGCGGCAATCACAGCATAGCACAGCGCGGGCAGGGTGAACGCAATCGCGAGGCTGCCGGAGAGATCAGCCAACGTGCCCGTAAGTGGCGGGATCACGGCGCCGCCTACAATCGCCACGCAGATCACACCCGATCCGTCTGCCGTGCGCGGCCCCAATCCTTCGCAGGCAAGGCTGAAGATGGTGGGGAACATGATTGAATTCATCAGGCCGACCAGCAAAAGGGCATAGCCTGCAACCGCGCCGCCCGAATTGGCCGAAATGATGATCAGGGCGATGGCTCCTGTGGCGTTGGCCATCAGCACTTTGCCCGGGCTGAACACCCGCAACAGGCCTGAGCCCAGAAACCGCCCGACCAGCGCTCCACCCCAGTACAGCGGGATCAGTTTGCCGGCCGATTGCTCATCAACGCCAAGCACCGATGATTGCATCAGATAGTTGACGATGAACGAGCCAATCGCAACCTCTGCGCCGACATAAAGGAAGATGCATGCAGCGCCGAAGCCGAAGCGCTTTTGCTTCAACAAATCGAAGCTACGGATGATCGAACCCTCGCTATGACGTTCGCCCTTCAGGCGGTGGCGATTGAACCATACCACGCCGGCGACCACGGCCAGCGCTGCGGCAAGGCCAAGATAGGCCATTACGACCACACGGGTTCCCTCGACGCGATAAGCGTCAAGCGCTGCGCCGGACAATTGCGCTGCCGAAACTTCCGCCAGCCCGCCAAGGATCAGGATCGAGCCGACATAGGGGAAGATTGTGGTGCCAAGCGAATTGAATGCCTGGGCAAAGGTCAACCGGCTGCTGGTCGTCTTGGCAGGGCCAAGCAGCGAGATCAGCGGATTGGCCACCACTTGCACCACCGTGATCCCCGATGCGAGCACGAACAGCGCGAGCAGGAATACGGAGAATGTGGCGCTGGCCGATGCCGGAATAAACAGCAGGCAGCCGCCCATCATCGTCAGCAAGCCGACTACCGCGCTGCGCATGTAGCCCAGCTTTTTCACCAGCGCGGCTGCCGGAATCGAAATCGCGAAATAGGCTGCAAAGAATGCCGACTGCACCAGCATGGCTTGCGCGTAGTTAAGCGTGAACAGTTCTTTCAGTTTGGGGATAATCACATCGTTCAACGACGTGATGCCACCAAAAATGAAAAACAGCGCAAAGACGAATAGCTGCAAGCCGGGCGCGTTAATCGCTGTCCCATTGGCGTCAACTTGATCCGGATCGCCTAACGGGTTGGGGGTAAGCGCCATGCAATATCCTTTTGTTCCTGTTCTTGCTCAACAGTTGGGCGAAAAAATAGAGTTCCAGTTGCCTCAAGACTTGCGGCACGTAAAGTGGCTTTCAATCAGGCAGAGGACCGCCATCAGGCCCACGGCGACACCTTGTGACGCTCTCGGCCACGGCATTGTCGTTGCCGCTGCCGCTGGGCCGGATCGGGCTGAATACGGGCCGCAGCATGGCCGAATGGGGGCGCGAGGTGGGCGCATTCACCGCGTTTGCCGGGATGCCAATGGCACCGGACAACCTGCCATGTCACTCCCGCTGGGCATGTCTGCCGACGGGTTGCCCATCGGCATTATGACCACTGGTCGTTATGGCGAGGAAGGGCTGCTGTTCCGGCTGGCCGAACAAGTGGAGCGCGCCGCACCAAGGATCGGGCGGCGGCCAAAAGCCGGATGAGATAAGGGGAGCTTAACGGGACAGACCAGCTTTTTCCCATTGTCTTGCTCCTCTATCATCTGGCCATAAGGTAGTAATACTTATAGCATTATCAAATAGTTGGCCTTGCAAGGCTGCAAACTAGCCCGCACACGAATGGTCGACAAGAGGTGGGGAGCGACTGGCATTCGGAAATACTTGATCGCGTCGACCGCGCAGCCGCTGGTGCAATTCCTCATTATCGGGGCTGCCATCTGCGGGATTTATGGACTGGTCGCCCGTCCTCAAGCTGCACCGACCGAGATCGAGGTAGGGGCTACTGAACTTCGATGGCTTCGCAACGTGTGGCAGGGGCAGTTCGGGCGTCCTCCCAGCGTTGACGAGCTTCGCGCGGCGGTGAAGGTCTATGAGGACGAGGAAATGCGCTATCGTGAAGCGCAGGCGCTTGGCCTTGATCGCGATGATACCATCGTCCGCCGGCGCATGGCCCAGAAGTTTGATTTCCTGACGGGTTCGCAGGACAATGACACAACGCCGACCGAGGCCGAACTTCGCGCGTTTTTTAACAAGACGCCCGGTGATTACACCGCACCATCGGCGTTCGGGTTCTGTCAGGTCTATTTTGGTGACGGGGCAGCCGGATTGAATGCGGCCAAGGTTGCGGTCGTTAACCTTTCCCCTGCCGCGATCCGTGATCCGGCAGCAATTCCTGCCGGTATCATCGCCATTCCATTTCCGCGTTGCTATCAGGGGACGTCGCGTGCCGACGTGCTGCGCAACTTTGGCACAGCGTTTGCTGATGTACTTGGCAAGTTGCCCGTGGGCGAATGGCAAGGCCCGGTCGAATCCGGCTATGGTTTCCACGCGGTATTGCTGACCGGGCGCAAGCCGGGCCAGGCATTGAGCTTTGCCGAAGCAAGGCGCTCGGTCGAGGCAGGCTGGCGCGCGCAGGCGATCCGGACTGCCCGCGAGCGGCAAGATCGTGAACTGCGCAGCCGCTACAAGATTACAGTCGATGAAAAGGCGTTGCTTGAACTGAGCGCGAGTAACGCAGGCCAAGCGCGGTGAGGCATCTTTCAGGTGTTCTGGCCATTATCATGGCGCTGGCGCTGGTCCTGCTGGGAGCGGGCCGCGCTGAGGCCCATGAGGTTCGGCCGGTTTATCTGGATATCAAAGAGACGGCCGCAGGACGCTATGACGTGATCTGGAGGGTGCCGGTTACCAATGGCATGGCACCGCCGGTTTCGCCACGCTTCGCAGCGGGGTGCAAGGTTAGCGGCGGGCTGCCGTGGGTGGCAGGATCATCTGCCGTAAGCCGAATGGTGGTGACTTGTGCCGAAGGGTTGGCCGCAACCACGATTACGCTGGATGGGCTTTCGCACACCATGATCGATGGACTTGTCCGCATCCAGTTTGCTTCGGGCGAGGTGGCAACGCGGTTGGTCCGTCCGGCCAATCCCGCGTTTACCGTGCCCGGTGCCAATGGGCCGCTGGATGTGATCCGGATTTATGCCGGGCTGGGCACCGAGCACATTCTGGCCGGTTATGACCATCTGTTGTTCGTGCTGGGAATGGTGCTCTATGTGAAGCGGTCGCGGGCTGTGCTGCTCAGCATTTCCTCTTTCACGCTTGCCCACAGCATCACCCTGTCAATGGCTGCGCTGGGCGTTATAGCTGTTCCGTCGGCGCTGGCAGAGGCTTTGATCGCCTTGTCGATCCTGATGCTGGCGGTGGAATTGGTCCGGTCTGCGGCCAGTCCTGACGGTGCAACCGGATTGCGGCCGGCGGTTCTGGCCTTTGTGTTTGGGCTGCTGCACGGGCTCGGCTTTGCCGGAGCGCTAGCGGCCATCGGTCTTCCCGCCCACGAGATTCCGTTGTCGCTGCTGGGCTTCAACATAGGCGTGGAGTTGGGCCAGATTGCCTTTGTGATCGTGATTCTTGCCATTGGCCGTGTGACGCGTGCGCTGGGGCCGCAACTGCGGCAGAGGGCCTATCGTGTTTGCACATATGCGATCGGTTCATTGGCGGCGTTCTGGACCATTGAAAGAGTCATGGCGTTCTGACGGGCGGCCGTGCTGCCCGGTCTGACCGCCGATTTTATTACGTGACCCGGGGGGTAGGCCGACAGTGGCCGACGGGTACTTGGAGAAGAGCATGTACCATCGCAACAAGGGCTTAGTGCCGCTGCTTGGCGTTTTGCTGATGACAAGCGCCTGTAACGATTCATCAAAATCCGATGGCCTTGTTGTGCTGCCGGGCGGCGGTACTCCGACGCCGACCGCATCGCCGACGCCGCCTGCCGAAGCCGATCCCACGCGCGTGCTGTGGGGCGATCTGCATCTCCATACCGCATGGTCATTTGACGCCTTTGTGTTCACCACGACAGCAACGCCCGATGACGCGTTCAACTTTGCCAAGGGCGCGCCGCTGGCGCATCCGGCGGGGGGTGTCTACCAGCTTGACCGGCCACTGGATTTTCTGGCGGTGACGGATCATTCGGAGTTTGTTGGCGTGGTCAATGAGGCGGCAGACCCGTCCAACCCGCTGTCGACCGTGGCGGTTGCAGCCAACCTGCTTAACCCAAATCCGCTGGTATCGGGTCAGGCATTCCTTGCGATGGGCGCGGCAATCCGCGCGGGTAACAAGGATTATTTCACGCCAGAACGGGCCGCGTCTGATCAGGCTTCGGCTGATACGTGGACCCGCACGGTCAACATTGCCAATCGCCAGAATGATCCGGGCAAGTTCACCGCGCTGATCGCCTATGAGTGGACAGGGGCGCAAAATGGCGGAGAAATTCACCGCAATGTGATTTATCGGGGCGACACAGGGCCGTTGCCTTTCACATCGATGGACAGCAACCGGCCGGAAGACCTTTGGAATTTCCTTGAAGGTAACCGCCAGTCCGGACGCAATGTGCTGGCCATCCCGCACAACCCCAACATCAGTAACGGGGAGATGTTTGGCACGACGGATTCGTTCGGCAAGAAGATGACGGCAGCCTATGTTGCCACCCGATCACGCAATGAGCCTGTGGTCGAGATTACCCAGACCAAGGGCACGTCGGAAGCGCACCCGAGCCTTTCTCCCAACGACGAGTTCGCCAATTTTGAACTGATGGAGACGTTCCCCGGCAGCACGACGCCAATTACCAAATTTGCTGGTGGCTATGTGCGCGACGCCCTCAAGACGGGCCTTGCGATGCAGGATGGAGATGGTTTCAATCCCTACCGGTTCGGGGTGATCGGCGGGACGGATAGCCATCTTTCGATGTCGCCGGTGATCGAGAAGAACTATTTTGGTACCACGGGCAATCGCGACGGGACGGCCCAGTTGCGGATGGACTGCACGTATTGCGCCACGGGTTCGGATTTCCGCAAGTTCAGTTCTTCGGGGCTGACGGCGGTCTGGGCTGGGGAAAACACGCGCGCCGGGGTGTTTGATGCGCTTCACCGCAAGGAAACTTATGCCACCACCGGGCCGCGTATGCAGGTCCGGTTCTTTGGCGGGTTGGATATGTGGAACATCCCGGTCGGCAATTCGGGTTGGGTCGCGCGGGCTTATCGCGCAGGTGTGCCGATGGGTGGGACGCTCGGGCGGCTGCCGCTAGGGCGCGCGCCTGCGTTTGCGCTGTGGGCGCTGAAAGATCCGGACGGTGCGAACCTTGATCGTATCCAGATTGTGAAAATCTGGGTCAAGCGCGGGGTTACGCACGAGGCTGTGTTCGACGTTGCGCTGGGTGGCCAGCGCAAGAGAGCGCCGGGAACCGGCAAGCCGGAACCGGTCGGCAATACGGTTGACGCTGCACAGGCGACTTATACGAACACGATCGGTGCGGCGATGCTGGCTTCGAACTGGACCGATCCGACATTCGATCCCGATGTAGCGGCGGCCTATTACGTGCGCGTTCTGGAAATCCCGACGCCGCGCTGGTCCACGTATGACTCGGCGCGACTGGGGCGGGCGGTTCCCGCTGATCTGCCCGTATCCATTCAGGAGAGGGCGTTCACTTCAGCCATCTGGTATGATCCGACGAGGCGCTAATTCACAGGACTTTGGCGAAAGCCGCAGTACCCGCGACTGATTTTCCAGCCAATGCAGGCGTTAGGGGTGCGTGAAGGAAGGGGCCTCAGTTCTGCTTCGGCCTGCGTATTGTTCGGGCTGAAGCCTTCGCATGGGCATGTGCCGATAAGGCCGTTGCGCACCGGAGGCTGCGACCCGTGCTGCGGAAACGGGCTCCAATCTCGCCCAAACAGGGTGATATTGATTGTCCCTGCTCGACAATGCCTGGCGCTTCGATCAGAGTCAGCCTTATGAAGCCCTTGTCGCACGCGCAGCCCCTGTCTTTTTCGCCTCTAGCGTGGTTAGCCGCGGCACTGGCCGGGGTTGTGGCACCGGCCCTGGCGATGCTGCTGCTTGCGGACGTGCCCGCGCCGGCACCGCTGGCGTTGGTGGGTGGCCCGATACTGGCAGTGGGCCTTATGGGCGTTGGCATGATCGGAGCCGCCGCTGCAGGACGCCTGTGGATCGGTGTCCTATTGGCTCTGCTGGCCGGAGCGGTTCTCATACTGTTGGCCCATATGCTGGGCATGCCGCCGCTGCCGAACCCGTTCTCAACCGTACTGGCGCTTATCATCGCCAGCATCAGCTTTTCCGCGCGGGGCACCCTGTTTGCCCGTACCGTAGCCGCTAAGGGCTGGTGGATCGCCGTATCTGTGGTCAGCGGTGAGGCGACTATGCTGTTAACAGCCTCGGCTTGGCCAGGCTTGTGGCCGGATTGGCTGCTTGTCCTTTTGCCCGCGCAATGGGCCAGCGTTGCAATTCAAACGGCGCTTACAGGGTCGGGCACACGTGCGGCTAGTGGAGCTTTGTTGGCGCTCGCGGGCACTGCGGGCGTAACGCTACTGGTGGCCCGGCTGTGGCGGCGCGGCTGGCCCTATTTGCTGATGTTTTCGGCGTGGCTGGGTCTTTCCGCAGTCGTCTGGCACTGGCCCAGCCCGCGTATGCCCCGCGCTGATCTTGCGATTGCTGCGGCACCTGCCAGGCATATTGCGCCCATTGCGGTAACCGCTCCCGATCCCGCGACCGCCAGTGCGCTGGCCAGAGTGCAGCGCCAGATCGCAAAGTGGCCCGCCGCTCAGGTTCCAGACCTCACCCAACGGGCGCGCAACCTGCTGCTGATTGCCGCTGTGCCCGATCTTTACGATAGCGAACCACTGCAATCCCATCTGCCACTGCTGGTCGCGACCGAATTGAAAGCACGCCTGCCCGCCGATCAGCGGGCCGCCATCCTAGCCGCTATTGCCGATGATCCGGCAGCTGGAAGTGTTGCCGCCCGTGAGACTCTGCCAGCGTTGGGCCTGCCTGCCAATGTGGGGGATGAAGCACCTGTGCGGAACCGGATGGGGCTTTATGCCTCGCGCCTCAGAGGAAAATAGCCTGTACCGGGCGGGCTGCACGCAATCCCTATCATCATTGAATACGTCGCCGCCTTCAGCCGTAAGATCGTCTTGTACCGTACTTTCCGACTTTGAAACTTCCCGCGGATTGCCTGAAAGCGGGCACCTTGTGTCAAGCAGTTACGCCGCTACGGCTAAAAGGTCCGGTGCGCGGGATTATGCAGTCTGATCTCATGACCGACATTTGAATTCATAGCATAGTTGCGAAGAACTTTTGTTCGAGCGGAATGATGGCGGCCCCAATCGCGCAAGCATCGACGTGCGTTTGCGAAATGATGATCTTGGGCAAGGGGCGCGGTTCCTGCCGCCGGGCATCGTCAAACAGTTCGATGGCGGGAATGATTTTCTGTGCCAGAGTCTTTGGCAGACGGCCGCCCAGCACAATCACTTCGGGATCGAGCAGGGCGGCGATGGCCGATGCGATAAGTGACAAGGGATCGCGGCTTTTTTCGATCCATTCGTCAACGCCCGGCCAATCGGGGTCAAAGTCCGAGACCATTTTCGATATACCATCCAGATCGACGCCTGCCTTGCGGATAGATTGGAGCAGCGTTTCCAGTGTGGGCAATTGAAACAGGCGCCAAGGCAGGATCAGGCCGATTTCTCCGCCATTGCCATGGGTTCCGCGCATCAAGCGGTGATTGCTGACCACCCCGCCACCCAGACCCGCAGCCATGAACACATAGACAAAGTTTGCGTGATCGCGCCCGGCGCCCAGAAAACTCTCACCTATGGCGGCGGCATTGGCGTCATTTTCGACCCAAGCGGGCAGCGAGAGGGCATCGCTGAAGACCTCATCGATCGGCACCATGGCCCAGTCATCAAGCGCGCGGGGTGGATTGTAGCGCGACTTGCCATCAAGGCAGTAACCTGAAATGCCGATACCGACGCCGGTCAGCCGTTCGCGCGCACTGGGCGTCCGGTCCAGAAAGCGCTGCTTGACGCCTCCCAACCGGTCGAACACCGCTTTGCGCGTCATCACAGGCATTGCGACGTAATCGTAATCGACCACGTTGCCCGCAAAGTCCATGAGCAAGACCGACATCGCATCGGTCATCAAAGCAATGCCGAGCGAATAGGCGTATTCGGGTGCAATGTTGATCGTGACGCTGGGCTGCCCTCTGCGCCCGCTTGCCTTGCGGCCCCCTTGGGCCAGCGCGCCGCGATCGACCAGTTCATTGACCAGACGTGAAACGGTCTGCTGCGAAAGTTCGCAATTGCGCGCGATCTCGGGCTGCGTGGTGCCGCGATTGCGCAGCACGTAGCTCAGGATATTCGCCTCGCTTTCGGAGGGTTTTTGGAAATGGTCTTCGTGGGCGTGCACTGTCATCGCACGCACCATCGCAGAACCGGAGCGCGCTGGCAACATTTTCACTCATTATAATACTCATTATGGGTTGTAATAGAATCGAGTGGGTGATAATCGCTAGTCCAACGAAAGTCCCATCAAGGGCTATCAGGTGAGGAGAGTGTCGATGAAGCTGGTTCTGACAGCAGCCATGGCTGGTATTTCGCTGGCGGCCCTGATCCCAACAAACGTGTATGCACAAGCAAGCACGCAGGCTGGTGATCCCGCAGAAACTGAAGGCGCACCTGACGCGGAAATTATCGTTACCGGCACAAGCCGTTCGCGCGTCGCGCTTGATACGCCACTTGCGGTTAGCCAGCTTGGCGAAGATGCTTTGGCGCGGACAGGCGTGACCAGTCAGGCCGACATTCTCAACACCATCCCGTCGATCAAGGCCGATGGCGGTGGCGGCGAAGTTGCGGCCAACATCTTCATTCGCGGCCTGCCATCGGGCGGGCAGTACCAGTTCACGCCGCTGATGTATGACGGTGTGACGGTGCTTTCCTCTTTCGGCCTCAATTCATCGGCTTATGATGTTTACGCGCGCAACGATCTGGGCATCAGCCGTCTGGAATTCGTGCGGGGCGGTGTTTCCAACTTGTTCGGTCCTGGCTCGGTTGCGGGCCTGATCAACTACATCAGCAAATCAGGCGGCGACCAGCTTGAAGGCACGGTCCAACTCGAAGTAGCGCAGCGCGACCGGTATCGCGGCGATGTGGCGCTCAGCGGACCGCTTGGCAACAATTTCTACTTTGGCATGTCGGGCTTTTACCGCATCGACAAAGGCCCGATCCGCACCAATCTGGACACCAAGGGCGGACAGTTTCGCGGCAATCTGGAATATCGTTTCGCCGATGGTAGTGGCAATGTGAAGCTGCTGGGCCAGTATATCAATGACCGGGTCCAGTTCTACCTGCCAATACCGCTGGACGGGCCAACGCGCTCGCGGCTTGCCGGAAATGACGGAAACCTCGTCAATTCGGTGCAAAACGATTTCGCTGCAAACCTCGGCTTCAACACGCCCGGCGGAGGCGCGTTTGCGTCTGACATCGGTGAGGGCGTTTCGACCCGTGGCGGCATGCTTGGGCTGACCTTCGAAAAGGACTTCGGAGATAGCGGTTGGGGCCTCAACGGCCGGGTGAAGTACAGCGATTACAAGCACAAGTTCGGCCTGTGGTCTGATGGCGATGGCGTGATCAACGTGCCTGAAACGCTGCAAAGCTTTTTGACCAATCGCAGCCTTGGCACATTGGCCAATGCGCAATTCACCTTTGCAGGCGGGGGCGCTGTGCCGGCCAATTTCCTGCTGTTTGCCAATCGCATTACCGACCGCGATCGGCCTGTCCATGATTTCACCGCAGAAGTGAACCTTACCAAGAAGTTGCAAACCGGTTCGGTCGATCACGCTTTCACGCTGGGCGGGTTTTACGGCAATGCCAGCGCCGGTGATCGCAATGTGACCACCACATTCCTGGCCGAATTCAACAATCAGCCACGCCTTGTGAACCTGACGATCACCAACCCGGTCACGTCTGCGCAAACCGTGGTTTCGCGCAATGGCTTGCTGAATGCCGGTGCTGGTTATGTAAACAATCGCCACGAAGCAGAGCGCTATGCCGGTTATATCGCCGATCAGATGAAGATCGGGGACCGCGTCAACTTCGACATCGGTTTCCGTGTGGAACACATGCGTGGGGCGATCAGTCGCGAACGCACAGCAACGGCGGTGACTGATGCTGCCACGCCGAACCTGTCAACAGCGCTGCGTGACGTGATCTGGGGCAATGGTGGCTTCCTGACGGGCGATGTGAGCGTGACCGAGTGGGCCTTGGCGGCAGGTGCGCTTTACAAGCTGACCGATGACATGAGCGTTTATGCCAATGCATCGCGCGGGTTCTTCTTCCCCGAACTGCGCTCTGCCGCGTTCCGTCCGTTGCCTGCGGGTACGGCAGCCGATGCCAGCCTTTCCCCCGGCACGCAAAGCTACACTGCCGAGATCATCAAGCAGGCCGAGGTGGGCTTCAAGATGAGTAAGCCGGGCCTGACCATGACGGTGTCCGGCTTCTATACCAAACTTGATAATCGTCGGCAGGTACTGTTCGTCAACGATGGGCAGGGCGGGCTGATTGAACGGGTCAATCTGGTGGGCGCTGAATCGTATGGCGCGGAAGGCACGATCGACGTGCGGCTGGTGCAGAACTTGCGTTTCAACGGCAACATTACCCTGCAAAAGAGCAAGTTCACAGCCTTTGACACCACGCCTGCCAACATCGGCAAGCGGGTCGAGCGGCAGCCGGAACTGCTTTACAACGCCGGACTGTATTATGATGATGGCGCGTTCGATCTGTCGCTGTTCACCAACTATACCGGCCCGAACTTTACCGCATCGAACAACCTGATCGAACTGGATGGCTGGAACATTGCAAACCTTGATGCGGGCTACAAGGTGCCGGTGGCAACCGGTTCGCTGCGGGTGAGCGTCAACGTGTTCAATCTGTTCAACACCGATGCCGTTACCGAAGGATCGCCGCGGCAGGATTCCAACCAAGTCGCCAATGGCGCGTTCTTTGTGGGCCGCCCGGTGCTACCACGCCGGATCACGGGCCGTCTGACGTATAACTTCTGATGCCTTCCGCTACCGCTGCGGACTTGCCGCAGCGGTAGTCTTTGCGCACCATTACCGGACACTGCCGCAAAAGAGGTCTGTCATGCTGCTGCGCGATGAACTGCTGTTGATCTTCACGGCTGGCGTTGAAGCGGCTAGCGCTCCCGCCGCATTGGCGGGCTGCCTTCCCAAAGACGAACCGCAGGGGCGCACGATTGTGCTGGGCTGCGGCAAAGCGGCTGCTGCCATGGCCGAAGTTGCAGCACAGCACTTGTCGGGCGAAGTGACCGGCTGCGTCGTGACACGGTTCGGCCATGGCCCGCGTGGCCATACAGGCGCGATTACCGTGATCGAGGCCAGCCATCCGGTGCCCGACGCGGCCAGCCTTGCCGCAGGACAGCGCATTCGCGAACTGGCTGCGACGGCTCGCGCCGGTGATCGTGTCGTGTTTCTGATCTCGGGTGGCGGATCATCGCTGCTGATTGATCCCTTGCCGGGGCTGACGCTGGAACGCAAAGCGCAGATCAACGATCATCTGGTGAAATCCGGCGTGCCAATTGCCGACATCAACTTCGTGCGCAGCCATCTTTCGCAGGTCAAGGGAGGCCGTCTGGCTGCTGCTGCGGCGGCAGCGGGCGCTGACATGCACAGCTTCATCATCTCCGATGTGGTGGGCGATGATCCGGCGGTGGTGGCATCGGGTCCATCGCTTGCGAGCTTGTTTGATCCGCAGCGGGCGCTCTCCATACTGGAAAGCAGCGGCTGGCCGCTTGATGCAGCGTTGAAAGAACTGGTCATGGCTGGCAGCGCGCCGGACGTTCCGTCCCACCCGGTCCACGTGATCGCCAATGCCGTGACTGCGCTTGATGCAGCCGCCGCTTGTGCCCGGCAAAAGGGTTGGGATGTGATCCGGATTGGCGATGATCTGGGCGGGAATGCAGCGTTTATCGGGCATCGTCATGCAGCCCTTGCGCTTGAACATGCGGCAGCAGGACGCCGCTGCCTTTTGATTTCGGGCGGCGAACTGACAGTGACCGTGCGCAATCGCGATGGGCGCGGCGGCCCCAATCTCGAATACCTCACCGGACTGATGGCAGCCTTGCCAGAGGGGGCCCCGATTGCCGCGCTGGCTTGTGACAGCGATGGTATTGACGGCAGCGAGGACAATGCCGGAGGGTATTTTGACAGCGCATCGCGTGCCACCGCCGAAGCCTGCGAAGCCGCCCTTGCAACGAACCGCAGCTATGACCTGTTTGCGAGCACCGGCGGTCTGATCATGACCGGCCCCACGCGCACGAACGTCAACGATATCCGCCTGATCGCCGTGGGAGAGAAACCGTGAGCCGCAATCCAGTGCTTGACCAGCAGGCCCGCGACATCCTGCAACGCAATGATCGTGGCGGGTATACCGTGCCGACGCATGGGCTTTACCCATTCCAGTGGAACTGGGATTCCGCTTTCGTGGCGCTGGGTTTTGCGGCGTTTGATCGGGACCGCGCCTGGCAGGAGATCGAGACACTGATTTCAGCCCAGTGGGATGATGGCATGATCCCGCATATCGTGTTCCACCAGAACGATGATGGCTATTTCCCCGGCCCCGGCGTGTGGGGCACCGGCAAGACGCCGCCCACATCAGGCATTACGCAACCGCCCGTGCTGGCCACAATTGTGCGCGGCCTATGGGAACAAGAAGGGGCAGACCCGGCCAACCCCCGCATGCGCGCGCTTTATGCGGCGTGCTTGCGCAGCCACCGCTGGTTTCACACCTATCGCGATCCGCTGGGCAACGGGCTGGTGATGGTGACGCACAATTGGGAAACCGGGCGGGACAATTCCAGCGAGTGGGACGATGCGCTTGCGCGGGTCGACACGTCTGGCGTTGGAACTTATCAACGCCGCGATACCGGCCATGTTGATGCCGCCATGCGCCCGAAGCAAAGCGAATACGATCGCTATGTGGCCATCCTCCAGTTCGGCAGGAATTGCGGCTGGGACCACCGCAAAATCGCTGACGATGGGCCGTTTCGCATGGTCGACGTAGGCATGTCGATGGAACTGCTGCGCGCCAACCGCGATCTGTTGGCCATGGCAGAGGCCATTGGTGATGCGGCTGTGGCTGCTGAAATCGGCGACCGGATTGCGCTGTCTGAAGCCGGGATCGATTGGCTGTGGAACGAAGAGGCGGGAGCCTATTGTTCGCGCGATGCAACCACGCAGGAAAGCTCTGGCCTCGTGACTAATGCCAGTTTCCTTGCGTTTTATGCAGGTGTCGGGAGCGAAACGCAACGTGCAAGGCTGATCAAGGCGCTTGCCCGGCTGACCACCAACGCTGACTATCTGTTGCCCAGCCTTGAAGCAGGCAGCCGCGAGTATGATCACCGTCGTTATTGGCGCGGACCGATCTGGCTGGTTGTCAATTATATGGCCGCTATCGGTCTTGCAGAACAAGGCCTGAGCGATTGGGCGGAACGCATCCGCACCGATTCTGCGCGACTGATCGAAAAGTCCGGCTTCTTTGAAAGCTTCAGCCCGGAAACGGGCGAAGGTTCGGGCGGGGATGATTTTTCGTGGACAGCCGCGATCTGGCTGGCGTGGTGCGGCAAGTGATCGCGCGCATGACCGGGCGTTTCGCCAAACCGGCATCGCTCCACTATCCGTGGATGCTGGTAGGCTTGCTATGGCTCGTCTCGTTCCTCAATTCGGCAGACCGCGCCATTCTCAACGCGGTCAAGCCCTTGCTACGCGATGCCTTTGCCATCAGCGATATCCAGCTTGGCGTGATCGATACGGTGTTTTTCTGGACTTACGCGGTTTGCGCCTTCCTGTTCGGGCGCATTGGTGACAGCGTGCGCCGGCGCAACATGATCCTGTTCGGATTGCTGTTTTGGAGCACGGCCACGGGCTTTATGCCGGTGGCCACCGGTTTTGCCATGCTGCTGGGCATGCGCACGCTCGTCGCGGTGGGAGAGTCCACGTATTACCCGACAGCGACAGCGCTGATCGGCGCGTGGCACAAACCGGCGATCCGCAGCCGCGCGCTGGCCATTCACCAGACCGCCGTTTTTGCAGGAGGCGGCTTTGGCGCATGGGCAGCGGGCAAGTTGGCGGATCAATACGGGTGGTCGATGCCGTTCGTGGTATTTGCAGCGCTTGGCATCGTTGTGCTGGCGATCTTGCTGTTCACGTTGCGCGATGATGCGCCCTCCAGCAAGACGCGCATGGGCAAACCTGCGGGAGAGCCGCTGCTCCTGATCCTTGCCAACCCGGCGGCGCTATTGTTGTGCGGGGTGTTTTTCCTGGCCACCGCAGCCTCTTCGGCGGTGCTGAACTGGTGCAACACTTATGCGCACGACGTGCTGGGGCTGAACCTTGCCGACAGTGCTTTGGTAGGGCCGGTGATGATCACCACGGCAGGGTTTTGTTCGGTGCTTGTGGGCGGATGGATGTCTGACAGGTTTGCGGCCAAAAGCCCAACGGGGCGCTTTACGGTGCTGGCGCTGGGGCTTGCTTTGGCGGCACTGTTTCTGCTGCCGTTCCCTTTGGCGGGATCGGTCATCACCGTTGGCGCGTTGCTGTTTGCTACCAGCTTTGGCAAAGGACTGTTCGATGGCTGTATTTACGCCGCGCTTCACGATGTCATGCCCGATGCCGCCCGCGCCACGGCGGCAGGTCTGATGACGATGATGGGCTTTCTGGGGGCTGGCGTATCGACCGTTGCCCTGCCAGCCATTGCCGTCCACACCGGGCTGGCCGCCGGTTTCACGATGATGGCCGCGCTCTATGTCGTTGCGGTTGTTGCGCTTTTGGCAGGGCGTCCGATGATCCGGCGCGTGATGCAGCAGATGCAGGCGGAGACTGCCCGTGCATGATTCGGCCTATATCGGCGGGATTGAGCTTGGCGGCACCAAAACGGTGCTCGCCATCGGTAATTGCGCAGGCACCATTCTGCGCCGTCACACGGTGCCCACACGGGATCCCGCTGCGGTCATCGCCGATGCCTGTGCGTTTTTCAACCAAAGCAGCTTGCGCATTGATGCGCTTGGCGTGGGCGCATTTGGCCCGGTTGTGGTGGACCCCAAGGCGCCTGATTTTGGCCACCTGCTTGATACCAACAAGCCCGGTTGGAGCGGTTTCAACCTGATGGGCGCTTTGGCGCAAGGTATTGCAGCGCCTGCACGATTGGTCACCGATGTGGGCGCGGCGGCGATTGCCGAGCAGCGTCTGGGGGCCTTGCGCGATGTGGATATCGGCGTTTACCTGACCATCGGCACGGGCATCGGCGGGGCTATCGTGAGCAATGGAGAACTGTTGCCTGCACTGCTGCACCCCGAAATGGGGCATATTGCTTTGCATCGTCTGGCGCATGACCGCGCGCCATCCACTTGTGCTTTTCACGATGACTGCGCCGAAGGCCTTGTTGCAGGCCCTGCTATCATGGCCCGCTTCGGGGCGTCTCTCGATCATTTCATGCCCGATAGCGCTGAATTTGCGCTGGTTGCCGACTATCTCGGCCAGCTTTGCAGCAATCTTGTGCTGACGCTTTCACCCCAGCGGATCGTGTTAGGCGGCGGCGTTGGTCTTGCTCCCGGCCTGACCAGCGCCGTCCAGCAGTCCATGGTACGCCAACTGGGTGTTTACGGCCCGCGCGCGACTGCGCAAACAGGCTATCTTTGTCCGCCAGCGTGGGCGCAGGATGCAGGCGTGATCGGTGCGATGCTGTGCGCGGCGGGCGCGGTTTCCAGCACTGCCGCAGTTCGGGTTTAGGGCTGTTCTTCCCACGCAAATTTGAACGATCCGGCGGTCGGGTCAATGCCAGCCAGCATCATACCTTGGCCGCGCGAGGCGTGACGGTTGTCCAGCGGCACATCGGCAGGATCGCGCAACTGGATCAGCAGCGTGGTGCGGGCTTCGTCTGAACGGTTCTGGCCCGATCCGTGAACGGTGAGGTAGTGGAAGAATACTGCATCGCCCGCCTTGGCCGGAACCGGCGTTGCCTGTGCGATGGGGTAGGACGTTGTCGATACATGGTGGTCTTTGCCAAAGGCGGGAAGCGGGCCGAGTTTGTGGGTGCCGGGATAGACGCACAAACAGCCTTTTTCCTCGGGCGCATCGTCAAGGTGCAGGATCACGGCAATCATCGAATGATCGCGATGCGGAAAGTAGGGGTAATCCTGATGCATCGGAAAGGGTGATCCTTTCGCGGGCGGTTTGATGAACATCTTGTTGTGATGAAGCTGCACATTTGGCCCGATCAGGTCTTGCGCGACGCTGGTCAGGCGCGGGTCAGACAGCAAGCGGGTGACCAGCGCCGAGCGGAAATGGACATCGTGGCAATGCGTGATTGCCGTGCCGGTGTTGCGCACGCTGTCCCAAGTGGCATCGCTGTGTCCTTCGCTTTGGGCAATCGCGTGCATTTCGGCCCGCAAGCTTGCAGCTTCGGACTTGTCGAGCATGGCGGGCACAAGGATATAGCCGTTGTCTTGGTAGAAAAGCTTCTGTTCAGCATTAAGCATGGCGGTTGCGCTTCCTCGGAATTTCCATGAAACTGTCCACTTCAACTCGATTGCGCAATTGGTGCAAACGGCTTTTTGTGGTAGAAAATAGAATATGCCGGATTGGAAATTGCCGCTGGAAAATTTGGCGACGATCAAGGTGGCTGGACAGTTTCTGTTGACTGACCGGGATTTCTCAACCGTCCATCAAGGGAACACCCATGCATTGCACCTGCATGGTTACGCCGCTGAAATGCGCTTGGCCGGAGAACACATTACGATCGCGCCCGGCGATCTGACACTCAGTCCGGCCGGAATGCCCACTATGTATAATCTCCCAAAGCCGGGGCGACATTGGTGCATCCACTTTCAGATTGATCAGTGTGGTGGGCCGTCAGCTCCGATTTCTTTGCATCTGGCTGGCTGTGCCCACCTGCGTGAAAAGTTTGCCCATGTCAGTTGGCAGTTCGCCACTGCCAGCGACGATATCGGCTTCCACGCTGCCCGCATCGGAGCGCAGGACCTTCTGCTTTCGGCGGCCCGGCAATCAAACCCTTTGCCGCGAAATGATGCAGCTGCCGCTGCTGCCCAGTTCATCGACAATCACTTCGACCGACCAATAGGCCTCAAAGAGATTGCGGCGGCGGCAGGACGATCACAGGTGCACCTCAACAGAGTGTTTCGGCAGAGGTTTGGCATAACAGCTTTGCATCGCCTGCTGCAACGCCGGGCCGAACACGCCCGATTTCTGCTGGAGTCGACTGACTTGCCAATCTGGCGAGTTGCAGAACGGTGCGGCGTTCCCGATGCACAGCATTTCAACAAATTTGTGAAGTCCATGCTGGGCTCTAGCCCAAGTGGGGTTCGCATAAAAACCAGTGCAAAGATCGTTGATCCAGACCGGTGATCAGCAAGAACAAAATAGGCGAGAGTCGCGTGTACTGACGGATCCTCTTGTTTTGGCGAGCGGCAGCATTCTAGGGCTTCGTCAAACGAGACGGCGTTTGCTTCCGGCGGCAGCCACCAGGATTACGACGTTCGCTCCGTTCTTCGTGATCGCCTCTTTGGGCCAATAGCCGACAAAGACAAGGCGAGCAGGACCTCCATTTTGCAAGAATTCACGGCGACAGGCGGTTGACGTCTTCTAGGCAGCTTGCAAAGGCAGCGTAATGGCTTCCGAAAAGACACTGAATGCCAAGAACCTTGCCGGGCTTGGCGCCGAACGCCTAGCGGCACTGGTGCTCGAACTGTCTGTAGGCGATGCTGCGATGAAGCGTAGGCTACGACTTGAACTTGCCAGTCGCAGCGGTGGAGCGGATGTTGCGGCAGAAATACGCAAGCGGCTTGTGACAATTGCCAAGGCGCGTTCGTTTGTCGATTGGCGCAAGATCAAGGCGCTAGCGCTCGATCTAGAAACGCAGCGGATCGCGATTACGACGTATGTTGCGCCCGCTGCACCGGCTGAGGCATTCGACCTGTTATGGCGGATCCTGGCGATGGCACCTTCGATTCATGAACGGTGCGATGACGGAAATGGTACGATCAGCAACGTGATTGCCATTGCGCGAGCCGACCTTGGCGCGATTGGTGAGAGAGCAGGACTTGCATCTTCGGCGCTGGCGGACCGGGTGTTCGAGGGAGTTGTCGCCAATGATTATGGCCAGTTCGATGGACTGATTGCGATGCTGGCCAAACCACTAGGCCGCGATGGGTTGGAACTGCTGAAGGCCAAATTCGAAAAGCTGGCTGCGCAACCGCCGGCGCGCTCCAAAAATGCCGAACGGCGGATGATCGGGCATGGATTGAATGGGCCTTTGTATGAAGATGATTTTGCAGTTCACCATCATACCCGGATGGTCCAATCCGCTCTGACTGAAATCGCCGATGCATTGGGCGATGTCGATGGCTATGCGGTCCTTTTTTCAGCGCAAGAGCGCTCCAACCCCGCAATTGCTGCACGGATTGCCGAACGCATGTTGGCGGTGGGGCGGGCTGACGATGCCATGGCAGCGCTCGCACTGGCCGCGCCCGATTTTCGCAAAGGCGGGCATTGGCCCGCTTGGCAACGGGTGTGGATCGATACGCTCGATGCAGTGGGACGCGGCGAGGACGCACAAGCCGAGCGCTGGGCTACATTCGAGCGTACGTTGAATGCCGAATACTTACGCGCACATATCAAAAGGCTACCCGATTTTGATGACGAAGAGGCAGAAACTCGGGCGCTGGCCCATGTCAGCCAATCGGCAGATTTCCATCAGGCCCTAGCGTTCCTCATCAACTGGCCTGCTCATGATCTTGCTGCAAACCTGGTTATGGCGCGCCAAGGCGAACTTGATGGCAATTGCTATGAGTTGCTGACCTCCGGAGCCGAGGTGCTGGAACTGCGCCATCCCCTTCCCGCGACCCTGATGCTGCGGGCGATGATCGACTATTCGTTGATCCACTCTCGGACCAAGCGCTATGGCCATGCCGCCCGCCATTTAAAGACGTGCGAGCATCTGGCGAAACGCATCGAGGATTTTGGCGATAGGCGGGATCATGCTGCCTATGTGGCGCATTTACGCACGCTGCATCGGCGCAAGACCGCCTTTTGGAGCACATAGCGCGGATATGTCGCTCTATTCGCTGTAATATGAACCTTATGCAAGCCGGTTGTCTTAGGGTCAGGACCAAACAGGTCAACACGCAATATGTAATTCGTCTGTTGAGCAGGACCCCGTCAATTACGGCTGGGCTTAGATCAGGTATCCCATTGGATAAGGTGGCTTATATCGGTACGCTCATCAGGTTTGCGGCCCGTGGTGGCAAGGCGCTGGACCGATAGATGGCCGCCGGTTTGGCTGAACTTGGTAAGGACTTCTATCACGCGATCATAATAGGTGCTTTCAATCCGCCAGACCCCGCCTTCGCGGCGATAAGTGTCGGTATAGATTGCGGTGCCGAAAGTGTGGTCATCCTTTTCGAGATCGATGAACACGTCTTGCAGGTACCAAATGCCGGTGGCGGTATTGTCGCCGGTGATCGCCACTTCAGGCATGATCCCGATATGCATTGCCGCTGCGCCCGAATGGAACGAGTTGGCGAGGAATTCGAGCATTGCCGCGCGGCCTTTGAGCGACACTTTATAGGTGCCGCCGTTATAGGTGCAGGCGACATTTTCGACGAATATATCGGCCAGAAGCGCTTGATCTCCGGTATCGATGCCCCGGAAATAGCGGTGCTTGAGGATCTTGATTTCCTCGATGTCGGACAATTGTTGCAGGGTGAACGGCATGGCGAATCAGGCTTTCTGTTCGTTGGCATAGAGTGCTTCGGCGCGTGCCTTTAACGCGCGGCCGGTGTCATCGAATGCGCGTTTTACCCATGGTCCGGCAAAGCGGAACACGTGGATACCATTGATGCCGAGGAAGGCATCGGTGCTGAAGTAGCGGCAGCTTTCGGGACCTGTCGGTTCGATCACCTGATCGCGACGGGCAGGGTAGGGCCATTCTTCACTGTGGATCATCGCCCATGACAGCAGGCGTTCGGGTTCATTCGCGCAGATGAATTCGCAATTGGGCACAATACTGCCGGGTACGGCATAGTTCATTAGTTTCATGTGCACCGCCGCACCCATCTCCAGCGTGGATTCGGCTTTGACGCAAAACGGGTTCCATTCGTTATAGTGCGCCATATCGGTCAACACCGCCCATACCATGCGGGCAGGGGCGGCGATTTCTACCGTATCGCTGACGGTGATGGCATCAGGATCAAGTCCTGATACCGGATCATCGGCGAGCGAAGGGTGGCTGTTCATCCAGTCGAGCAGCATGGCAGGCTCCCTTATGCTGCGACCCAATCGCCGCCGTTGACATCGAGCATTGCGCCGGTGATTTCCGAGGCATAGTCCGAAAGCAGAAAGTAGACCGCTTTGGCGCAATCGGCATCACGCGGGATATGGCCCACCGGGATTTCGCTGGCACGCTGGGTGCGGAAGGCATCGGCACCTTCGCCAAGGCCCTGAATAAAGCCTTCCAGTGGTGCGCCCATCATCCAGCCCATCAGCGCGGTGTTGACGCGTATGCCGGTGCCACCGAATTCGACTGCGAGATGCCGGGTCATGTGATTGAGCGCGCCCTTGGCCATGCCATAGCCACCTTCACCCGGCATCGGCTTGCGTGTGCACAGGGTAGAGATGTTGACGATGGAGCCTGAGCCTTGTGCTTTCATTGTCGGGTAGATGGCCATCGCCATGCGCAAAGCGCCTGCTGCGCCCACGTTGAATGCCTGTAGTACCTGTTCGACATCATGTTCGATCAGCGGCCCCCAATCAGGGTGATAATAAGCCGAGTTGATCAGGCCGTCGATGCGACCCCATTTGCTGACAGCGGCCTGTGCGGCGGCCTTGCACTGGTCCATGTCAGTCACGTCGAGCGGCACGGCGATGGCTTCGCCTCCTGCGGCGACGATTTCCTGCGCCACTTCTTCGATAGCTTGCTTCGAACGCGCGGTGATGACGACTTTTGCGCCTTCACGCGCTGCACCGCGACAGGCGGCTTGCCCCATGCCGGGGCCTGCGCCTGTCACGATGACGACCTTGTCTTTCAGGATCATGTGCTTCTCTCCCGGTATGGCGCGTGGACTTTTGTCCGTTTTTTTTTGCGCTGGTGTTTGCGAGGGTATCAGCCCCCGCGTTGTTTGATGATATCAAGCGCGACATCGACGATCATATCTTCCTGACCGCCCACCATCTTGCGGCGGCCCAATTCGACAAGGATCGTGCGCGTGTCGATACCGTATGTCTCGGCGGCCTTTTCGGCGTGACGCAGGAAACTGGAGTAAACCCCGGCATAGCCAAGGGCGAGCGTTTCACGGTCGACCCGCACGGGGCGGTCCTGCATCGGGCGCACGATGTCTTCGGCGGCGTCCATCAGCATCATCACATCGCAGCCGTGGTTCCAGCCCTTGCGGTCAGCGGCAGCGACGAACACTTCGAGCGGCGCATTGCCTGCGCCCGCGCCCATGCCGGTAAGGCTGGCATCAATACGCACCGCGCCGCACTGTGCCGCGACAATCGAGTTGGCAACGCCCAGCGAAAGGTTGTGGTGGGCATGCATGCCGCGCTGCGTTTCGGGCTTCAACACGCGGTCATAAGCTTCAAACCGTGCGCGCACGCCGTCCATATCGAGCGCGCCGCCGCTGTCGGTGACATAGATGCATTGCGCGCCGTAGCTTTCCATTAGCAGGGCCTGCTTGGCTAACAGTTCAGGCTCGATCATATGGCTCATCATCAGGAAGCCCGAGACGTCCATGCCGAGATCGCGGGCGATGCCGATGTGCTGCCTTGACACGTCTGCTTCGGTGCAGTGCGTGGCGACGCGGACCGAGCGCACACCGATATCATAAGCGCGCTTGAGTTCCTCGACCGTGCCGACGCCGGGCAGGATGAGCGTGGTGAGCACACAAGTGGTCAGCACCTCTGCCACGGCTTCAAGCCATTCCCAATCGGTGTGTGCGCCAAAGCCATAGTTGAAGCTGGCGCCCGAAAGGCCATCGCCATGCGCCACTTCGATGGCGTCCACGCCCGCTTTGTCGATGGCGCTGGCAATCGCCTTGACCTGATCGATGCCATACATGTGGCGGATGGCGTGCATGCCATCGCGCAGGGTGACGTCCTGGATATAGAGCTTGTCGCCCGCTTCCACGTTGAAGGTTGAGGTCATTGTCCGGGTCTCCTTCAAGCGGCCGCTGCGGCCATGCGGCGCGCTGCGAGCAATTCGCCCGTGGCTTTGGCGGCGGCGGTCATGATGTCGAGATTGCCCGAATAGCTGGGCAGATAATCGCCCGCGCCTTCGACTTCGAGCATGATCATCGATTTGACGCCGGAGAATTCGCCCTGGCCGGGAATCTTCAGCTTGTTGTTATCGCCATAGCGTTCGAACTGGACTTCCTGTTTCAGGCGATAGCCCGGAACATACTTTTGCACTTCGGCCACCATGTCCTTGACGGACTGGCGGATTTCATCTTCATCCGCGCCTTCCGAAAGCGTAAACACTGTATCGCGCATGATCATCGGCGGTTCGGCGGGGTTGAGGATGATGATCGCCTTGCCACGCGTTGCGCCGCCCACTTCCTCGATGGCGCGGGCGGTGGTGCGGGTGAATTCATCGATATTGGCGCGCGTGCCGGGGCCGGCAGAGCGCGAGGACACGGACGCCACGATTTCAGCATAGTGCACTTTGCCAACGCGGCTGACCGCAGCAACCATCGGAATCGTGGCTTGTCCGCCGCAGGTGACCATGTTGACGTTCGACGCGCCAAGGTTGGCTTCCATGTTGACTGGCGGCACGATGAAGGGGCCGATGGCGGCAGGCGTTAGATCGACCACCTGAATGCCATCGGCGCGCAAGGCTTCGTCATGGGCCTTGTGGGCATAGGCGCTGGTAGCATCGAATGCGATGCCGATGTCCTTGTACAGCGGGTGCTTGAGCAGACCTTCAAGGCCTTCGTGGGTGGTGGCGATGCCGTGTTTGCGCGCCATGGCGAGGCCTTCGGAGTTTTCGTCGATGCCCACGACAATGGCCAGTTCCATGTTCTGCGGATATTTGATCATCTTCATCATCAGATCGGTGCCGATATTGCCCGAACCGATGATTGCGGCCTTTACGCGTGCCATTGAGTGGTCCTTACACGAAGTTCGCAACGCAGGTGCCCAGAGGGCCATCTGCATTGCTCAAGGTCATTTCGAAACGGTCGCCTTTGATCGCCGGGGCGAGGGGGACCAGGCTACCCGACAGGATCACATCACCTGCATCCAGCGTGACGCCATAAGCGCCAAGGGTGTTGGCCAGCCACGCCACCGCCTGTGCCGGATCACCTTGCACGGCATGGCCATAACCTTCTGACAGCAGCTCGCCATTCTTGGTCACGGCAACGTGCAGATTGGGCAGATCAAGCCCTGTGGGGGCAAGTCGCTCCGTGCCTATCACATAGACGCCGCAGCTTGCGTTGTCCGAGACGGTATCTATGATTTTGATCTTCCAGTCGTCGATCCGGCTATCAACGATTTCAAAGCAGGGCGCGACGCTTTCGGTGGCGGCCAGAACATCGGCAGCGGTTATGCCGGGGCCATTGAGGCTGCGTTTTAGGATGAACGCGATTTCAGCCTCGGCGCGCGGAGCGATCAGGGCCTTGGCGTCAATATCGATGTCGCCTTCGACATGCATCCAGTCGGTCAGGAAGCCGAAGTCCGGCTGGTGCACGCCCAGCATATCCTGCACGGCCTTGCTGGTGACGCCTATTTTCTTGCCGACGACCCGTTCCCCATCGGCCACCCGGCGCGACAGGAAATCAAGGTTGATGGCATAGGCATCGTCGAGTGTGAGCGACGGGTCCTGATCGATCAGCGGGGCAATGGTTTTACGCTGGCGCAGGGCATCATAAAGCGCCGCTCCATAGGTTTTGATCTTATCGGCGGGCATTGAGAAACTCGACAGCATAAGCGTTGAATTCAGCGGCGCGTTCCACCTGCACCCAGTGGCCGGTGCGGGCAAAAGTGATCGCACGGACATCGGGGCAGTGATCAAGGAAGCGGCGTGCGTGTGCTTCGGGGCAGAACTCGTCGTTCAGGCCCCATAGCACGAAGATGGGCTGGGTGATTTCGGGCAGGCGTGGCGAAAGATCGGGCGTGCGCATGCGCATCAGTACATCCTTGGGCTGGGTGCGCGCCACTTCAAAGCGCTCTGCCACCAGAGCATCTGGGATGTTAGGGGCAAAATCTGGGTGGACCAGATTGCTGACAAGGCGCTTCTGTTCCGCCAGATTGAAATCGGGGCTGCCGAAGTTTGACATCATCTTGGCAATGCCGGGCATGACGAAATAGCTTTCGCGCTCTGCCACGCAGCCTGGTGCCATCAGCACCAGATTTCGGGTGAAGCAGGGGTGATCAAGCGTCATTTGCAGGGCAATGCCGCCGCCCAGCGAATTGCCGACGAGGCTGGCCGAAGTGACGCCAAGGCCAAGCAACGCTTCATAAAGTGTGTCGGTGAACAATTGCAGCGTGTAATCAACGCCCTCAGGCTTTGATGATCCGCCATAGCCGATCAGATCAGGCAGGAGAACGCGGTAACCGGCATCAACGAATGCCGCGATGTTCGAGCGGAAGTTTGAGGCGCCCGATGCACCCGGACCGCTGCCGTGGATGAACACCACGGCAGGCGCAGATGGATCACCCGCCTGCGCTATGACTATGTCATAGCCGCCCGAAACGCGGTGGGTGGTTGTGGTAATTTCGGCCATGAATGCGGCTCCGGTCAAAGAAAAGTAAAGCCCGGCGCTTGCCCGCTCATCGCGCCAACCACATCGCCGGTGCGATTGGCCGGATCGTTGGCAACGTGGGCGCGACCGGCATGCAGATCAAGCCACGGTTGCAGGATCGGGCTGGAATTGTAGATCGCACGGCCGCCCAGAAGCTTGACCATATCATCGACCAGATCGGCCATGCGGCGCACCACACTGGCCGAGTTGTAGGCATAAAGCGTGCGCTTTTCCATCGGGATCGGTTGCCCAAGCTCGGCAATATCCATCAGGTCTTCGAAGGTTACGCGCAGGGTTGTTTCCATTTCAGTGACTTCGGCGTGGGCGCGGGCGATAGCGGCCATCAAGAAGGGATCGTCCTTGGATGCTTTGCCGGTGTTGGTCGAAACGCGCGAAGCACCGATTTCCCGCGCAGCATTGATCGCAGCACGTGCGCCACCAAATGCAGCGGTCGAGACCGATCGCATGAACACTTGTGCCCAAGGCAGGGTGTAAAGCGGACCGGTGTTGGTTTCCTGCCCGGGATTGGTGCAAAGGAAACCATCGACCGAACGGTGTGTGCGGTGTTCGGGTACGAACACATCATCAACGATAACATCGTGGCTGCCGGTGCCCTGCAAGCCGAACACGTGCCAGCAATCTGTATCGATCACATAATCGGAACGCGGCAGCAGGAAGGCCCGCATTTCTGGAGCGCCACCTGCGATTGCAGGCGGAACCAGTGCGCCCAGCACGACCCATTGGCAATGAACCGAGCCGGTGGAAAAGCCCCAGCGACCCGACAGGCGGAAGCCGCCCTCAACCGTGGTTACTTTGCCGACCGGCTGATAGGATGACGAAACCAGCGTGGCGGTGTCATCGCCCCAGACTTCGGCTTGCGCTTGTTCATGGAAAAGTGCGATTTCATAGGGGTGGCAACCGACCACGCCATACATCCAGCCGGTGGACATGCAGCCTTCGGCGAGGGCTTTTTGCACATCGTAAAAGACGTTCGGGTGCATTTCGTAGCCGCCCCAGCGCTTTGGCTGGAGGATACGGAAAAAGCCCGCTTCGTGCATTTCAGCAATCGAAGCGGCGGGCACATCGCGATCGGCAACGCATTGGTGTGCGCGTTTTTGCAAGGTCGGGATCATGGCGCGGGCGAGGGCCACGAGTTCACTTGCTGAACGGAGCGCATCTGCACGCGGCATAGCAACTGCGCTGGCCATTTTTCGAACCCCCTCCAAACCGAATCGCGAGGCCCATATGGCGCGCCGCATTCGTAATTAAAGATTGCATCGGATACGCAAATCGTCAATTAAAAACCCATATCTCTTTTGATAATGTCAGATTTTGCGTGTTTTTGGCCACTCAGGCTACACAGGGTGCCTTGCCGCAATGTTCAAGGCATTTTGGCCGGAGAGCGCGTTGAACAGCAGTGTGTGGCAATTGCCTTTTTGGGCAAACAGGTGATTTTTCGAGTGTTAAACTGGCAAATTATCGACTATTTGCCAACAGAATCAATTTATGCGTAAACAATGGCTTTTTAAGCTACGCATGTATTCTTGGGGAGTTGAAGGCATGGCGATCTCGGGCAAGACACTGGATCTCGTCGCGGCGCATGGATCAGAAGGCCGCAAAGCCCGCCGCATATCCGATGCGGTGGTGTCGGCGCTGCGCGAGGACGGGTTCTTCCGCCACTTTACACCAGCGAGCCATGGCGGGCGGGAAGGAACCCCGCAGGATTTCTTCGTCGACCAGATTGCCATTGCCGAACGCGATATGAGCACGGCCTGGGCGCTGGGCATCGTGGCGGTCCACAATTACCAGATCGCGCTGATGGCTCCGCAGACGCAGGACGAAGTCTTTGCCGATGGCCCGGATGCGATGATCTCCAGCTCTTACAACCCGGTCGGGGCCAAAGCCGAAGCGGCAGACGGCGGTTTCATGCTGTCGGGGCGCTGGGGTTGGTCAAGCGGGTGCCTGCATTGCAACTGGGTGTTGCTGGGCGGCGTGATCCCCGGCGATGGTTATCGCACCTTTTTGGTTCCCGCCAGCGATTACCGGATCGAGGATACCTGGCACACGATGGGCCTTCAGGGCACTGGATCGAATGACATCGTGATTGATCAACCCGTGTTTGTGCCCGAGCATCGCACGCACAAGCAGATGGATGGTTTCAACTCTGTTCACCACCAGACAAGCGCGGCCTATGACCTGCCATGGGCGCAAGTGTTTATTCGCGTGGTCAACACCAGCGCCATTGGTGCGGTGCGCCATGCGCTGACGCTTTTCAAGGATCGCGTCGGCCTGTCCTCTACTGATATGAGCAAAAGCGCGACGGATCCCGACGTGCTGGACCGGATTGCGCGCGCATCAAACCTTGCGGAAGAATGCCTGACTGTCATGGTTAGCAATTTCAAGGCGATGGAAGCGGCGCAGTGGAAGCCTTCAATCGAAGATCGTGTCCGCTACCGCTATCAGGCCAGCCTTGTGGCGGATCGCTGCATTGAAGCGATGGACCTGTTGATGGATGTGGCTGGCGGGCGCTCGGTCTATAGCGACAGCGCGTTTCAGGATCTGTGGCGCGATGTCCGCATGTCACGCGCGCATGTGGCCAACAATCCGGTCGGCTTTGCCCGCAATTACGCTACCGTGCTGATGGGTGGCCAGAACGCCGATTACTTCGTGTGATACGGCTGGGGGGGGGGG
>NZ_LJHY01000026.1 GCF_001295795.1 Novosphingobium sp. AAP83 | reverse complement strand
ACACGCAGAACCGCAAGATATTGCTGGAATTGAAAAACTTCCGAATCAGGGTCTGAGCAAAGCTTACAGTTGGGCTAAAACCAGTGAGCGGCATAGACGACTTCCTTGACTATTGATTTAATCAGCCAGATTTATACGACCGGCGACCTGATATCTTTATGATTTGTGTATGATCTGGTCCAAAACATGTCAACGAATATCAGGCGGCCAGTTTGAGAGATTAGACTTGCAAAACGCGGTTGCGACTCGGCGGATTTATCCAGACTGCGATTGGTTCGAGCGCTGGCTGTGGCGGGCGATTGACGAAGCGCTCCGGGTTCACCAGCGAAAACCGAAGTCAAGAAGCTCTACGCCAAGATCGGCCAATTGCTGGTGGAACGGGATTTTTTAGCGAAGGCCTCCGGACGATGACTACAGAGCGGAGGCAGGCACTGGTCGAATTTTCGCATCCAAACCTTTTGATCGTGGCGCAATGTCGCCTTTTTTCGATCAGCAGGTCGAGTTGGTATTACACGCCAGTGCCCGAGAGCGAGGCGACGCTTGCGTTGATGCAGGTGATCGACACGGTGTTTCTGGATTGCCCGTGGCATGGGAGTCGGCAGATGATGCGGCGCTTGCAACGGCAGGGGCATGCCCCACCTGATATGAAACTCCGAATCTCTTGTGTGCCTCAGTCGGGGTTCGGCCCGCGAGGGTCAAATGTGGGCGATGGTTGTTGTAATAATCGAACCAGCGGCCCACACATTCGCGCAATGTGGAACCGGTTTCGAAGTCGTTCAAGTAGACGCACTCGAACTTGAGCGATCGCCACAACCGCTCGATGAAGACATTGTCCATCCAGCGGTCCCGGCGAGCTTAAGCTCAGCGTTGCCGCCACAAAGCGAACACGGACTTATAGCCACCTAGGCGCATGGCATGCCCGGGTCACCCACCCCTTGGCACGCTCAGGGCTGGGCTTCTGGCTCAATGCTAATGGCCCGCTCGATTTCCTCGCCCATGAAGCCGATCGCCTCCGCCTGACGCACGCCGGGCAGTACGGCGACGTCATAGAGTTCGCCGATGGTGTGCTCGAAGCGCAGCCATTCCGCGACCTGACCAGTTTCGGTGTCCACCACAAGCAGCCCGCAGCGCGGTGCCGCGTCCTTGCCGGTCAGCAGCGCGTCCAGCGGCAGGCCCTCGAAGGTGTGGTTGCCGCGTGGGCGTGACAGCCCGACCACCGCCCAGCGCCCGATAAAAGATAACCCGCGCGCATAGCCCGGGCAGAAGCAGACCGGCGTGAAGCGGCCATCGGCCGGGTCCACAACGCCAAGCTCTCCACGGCCGGAATTGAGCACCCAGAGCCGCCCATCGCGCAGCCGGGGCGAATGCGGCATGGACAGGCCGCTGGCGACTACTTCCCCACTCGCGACATCCAGCACCACGCCGCCATCCGTCCGGCGTTCGCGCCAGCCATCAGCCACATCGCTTCTGCTGATGGCGGTCACGAAGGCGGGGCGTTCGCCATCCATTGCCAACCCGTTCAGGTGGCAACGATCCTCAGGCATTAGCGCGCTGATGAAGGGCGGACGCCAGAGTGGACGGAAGCTTGCCGTGTCGCTGATCGTCGCTAGGCAGGAATACAGCGTATTAACGAAGATCGGCCCCGGCGAGGCCATGCCGTCCATAACGCCCATGCCGATATCATGCATGTCGATGCGGCCGGTGACGCGCGCCTCCCGCGGGACGAAGCGGCGTTCGGCGCCCTGGACGGTGCCCACGCCAGGCGGCAGGTCGTTGACAAAACGCCAAAGTATGGACTTGCCACTGGCCAACAGGGTGTCGCCATCAGTCCAGAGGCCCTGGCATTGCTCGATCAGACGTTCATGTCCACGCAGGCCGCCATCGGACTTGAGGCCGAGGAAGACCAACCGTCCGGCCTGGTAGGTGGTGAGCGCCAAGCTACACCGCGCCTCGGCAAGCCAAGCAGCGAGCCCCGGAGAGGCGAGCATCATCTGGCCCGGCTCGACGGCGTTGGGCTCGCTCATGTCAGGGCTCCTGTCGACGGGAGGGCGAGGCGGAACGCAACGCGTCCGGCACTCTGAAGCGAGACTGCTACCAAGTTCATGTGGGATCCGATTTAACAATTTTGCGGCCACATAGCTCAAAGATAGGAGGCTTTCCAGAGCCTTCACGCTGCACCAGAATCTATTTGCTCGAGCGTCACCATGATGTACTGTCAGTTCTGAGAACACCGGTAATAAAAGATTCCATGATAAGCGAATAGCGACCTGCGCCGTGGCAGAGCGGGTTCGCTAAGTCTCGCGGACAATGGGTATCCACTGTAGGGCCGCGACGAGATTGACGAAGCCGAGGTATGACTCTTTGTCAGCGGCGGAGCAAAAACCGCCAGTGTGGCGGAGTAAAATTAGGCTACTGACGTTGTGACAGATGCAAAGCACAGGAAGCCGATCAGGTCCTTTGCTTTTGGCCATTTTGCAGTGTCTGTTTTCGTTGGGTATGGCTTGGTTTTGCTCCGCCACATTGGCAGCGCGGCGGCGACTGGCCGCCCTCTAATGAGCAACCTTACCATTGGCCGGTTTTTACTCCGCCACGCTCAGCACAATACCGGCGTTCCAATTGCTGGTTTTGTCACCGCCGTGCACAACGTGAGTTGTACCTTTCTTTTTTTCCATAAGCGGTCCCCGTGACTTATAGTAAAAAGAGAAATTGGGATTTAGGCTCAGGACCTATTAAATCACTTGCGGTGGGAACGATTGATTGATTCAATGGA
>NZ_LJHY01000025.1 GCF_001295795.1 Novosphingobium sp. AAP83 | reverse complement strand
GAGGCGGTGTGCGGCGCGGCGGTGCGCGCGGCCCAGGCGGTCGATTATGAAGGCGCAGGCACGATCGAATTCATCGCCGATGGCAGCGAAGGCCTGCGCGCTGATCGCATCTGGTTCATGGAAATGAATACGCGGTTGCAGGTGGAACACCCCGTCACCGAGGAAATCACCGGCGTCGATCTGGTCGAATGGCAATTGCGCGTGGCGAGCGGCGAGCCTTTGCCCAAGCGGCAGGACGAGCTTTCGATTAACGGTTGGGCGATGGAAGCGCGGCTCTATGCCGAAGATGCGACCAAGGGCTTTTTGCCAAGCATCGGGCGGGTTAGCGAGTTCCACTTCCCGCAAGACAACGCGCGGATCGATACCGGCGTGGAGCCGGGCGCAGAGATATCGACGTTTTATGATCCGATGATCGCCAAAGTGATCGTGCACCGCGAAACGCGTGACGAGGCGATTGCGGGCCTGCGCGATACCTTGGCCCAAGGCATTGTCGGGCCGCTGATTTCGAATAGCGGTTTCTTGTGGCGTTTGCTGGGGCAGGACGCCTTTGGCGCAGGCGTGGTTGATACCGGGCTGATCGAACGCAATCTGGAAGTGCTGGCCACGCGGCCCGAACCTTCGGCAGAAGGGCTGGGGCGGGCCGCGTTGCGGCTTGCCGGAACGCCGGGCGATGCGCCATGGTCGCGCCAATCAGGGCTACGGCTCAACGCGGCTCCCCGCCGCGCGGTCTTGCTGGCGGACCAGTTCGGGCGTCAGTTCGCGGCAGTTTTGGGCGATGAACCGGCGGTGGACCAGTCGCCTGCCTTGCGTGAAACCACCATCAATGAAGGCGGCGAACAGTTTGTGCTGCGCTTTGCCCGCACCGATGGCGGCGGCGCAGGCGCGGCATCGGATGGCGCGATCCTCTCGCCCATGCCGGGTAAAGTGATCTCGGTCGATGTGACGGCAGGCCAGGCGGTGACCAAGGGCCAGAAGCTGCTGGTGCTGGAAGCGATGAAGATGGAACACGCACTGACCGCGCCCTTTGATGGAACGGTTGCAGAATTGAACGCCGTGGCGGGCGCGCAAGTGCAGGTTGAGGCGCTGCTCGTGAAGATTGCGAAGGCGGGCTGAACCAGCGGTTGAAGTTTGGTCCCGGGGATTGATGGTGCATTATCCATGCAGGAATGGAAGGATGCGCTATGGGCCAAGTTTTACACGGGAGCACCAGCACGACAGCGGCAATCTCCGCGACCAGACAGCCAAATAATCCCGCTGCACCTCCAGTTGCCCGATCATGGCGTGCAGCTTTTCCACCTCGCTCTCGCTGACAACCCTGGCAACATTGCCCGGTGCACGCCATGCTTGGCGGCCGGCTCTGCGAGTGTCAGATCGCCCCGGATTGCCTCACGCGCCACCTTGGCATTGAAATCGGCGCTGTAGCGCTTTCTCGTCGTTTTCATTCACATGCCATTCCATCAGGTCAGGATTAGCTTAGCATCCTGTCCAGACAAACCGCACCACCTCAAGCCATTGCAGGTCGAACACTCCGAACGGATCTGTGCCGAAAACAACGGTCCGTTTGGTGGCGGTGCTCTGGGCGTGCCGTCTGATGGTGCAGTGATTGATCGCTGATCTCGGGCCTGATCTGCAAATGACAAAGGGGGGAGCACAATCGCTTCCCGCCGCTTTTATCGATTTGGCACTTAGCCAAATTTGCGGGCAAGCGCAGATGCAATCGCATCTGCATCGGCAGGCTCAAGTGGCGCTTTGTAGACATTGACCATCTTGGCCACCGAATCCTTCCAGAACTGCGCGCCTTTGCCGCGTGGCTGGGTGGTGATGTATTCCAGCGAATGGCAGGTGGAGCAGGCATTGACCACTGGCTCACCTTCGGCGTCGGCCAGATCAACTGGCACACTTTCTTCCGGAAGCGCAAACGTCACAGGCTTTGCGGCCAATGCTGTTGAAAGCAGCGCGGCAGACGCGATCAATGCGATGGATGCTTTGCGCATTATGCTGCCTCCAGATGCGTCGTTTCCACAGCATTGTGCATGTAACCTGCGGGTTGCCAGCGGGCTTCAAGGGGCTGTGTCTCGCCATCGTGGGTATAGGCGCGAACTTTGATCGCATGTACGCCTTTGGGCAGGGTTACGCCCAGACGCCATTCGCGGAAGGAATAGCGCCCGGCATCCTCTCCCAATTGCGCATCCAGCCAGTTCTGTCCGCCATCGATAGACACCGCCAACCGGGCAATGTTCGATCCGCCGCTGAATGCGATGCCACGCAATTCGGTCAAGCGCCCTGCCGCCACTTTGGCGCCATCTGTGTGGCTGGTGATGAACGAGCGGACGTTGAAACGGCCAATGGGTTTGGTTTTGTCAGGCTTTTGGCCGGGGACCAGGCAATTGCAGTCATTGTCGGGAATGCGGTAGGCCGTCTTCATCCAATAGCCATCGAACTGGGCATCCACGACGTTGATTTCGTTGAGGTGCTTTACCCAATAGGTGCCGAAGTGGCCGGGCACGACCAGCCGCAGCGGATAGCCATTCAGGAACGGCAGGTCCGCCCCGTTCATCGCAAAGGCCACCATCACTTCGCCATCGCGCGCATGATCGAGGTCGAGCGCTTTGACGAAATCGGGGATGGTATCCAGCGCCGGATTGTCGAGCCCGTTGAAAGTCACCTGACGCGCGCCTTCACGCACGCCCGCCTTGTCGAGCAGTGCGCGCAGCGGAACGCCGCGCCAACGCGCATTGCCCATCGCCCCGTTGCCAAGCTGCCCTCCGCCGACGCGCGGATTCACAAAGCCACGGCTGTTGCCCGAACATTGGTTGACCGCGACGATCTCGGTCACGGGAAAATCGCGCTTGAGTTTGGCGAGCGAAAGCTCCAGCGGCTTTTCCACGTGCCCGCCAATCGATAAGCGAAAATTGGCCGGATCGATTACGGTCGGCAAACCGGACAAGTGATAGCGCACAAAGAACGCATCGTTGGGCGTAATCAGCCCTTCGTTGAACACTTCGAACGGCGTTTCCAGCTGTGGTGGGCGTGATGTCAGCAAGATCATCGGACGCTTCTGCGGCATTTTCACCAGTGGCCGCGCGCCATTGCCAAAGGGCAAAGTGACCGATTTGGCTGCACCCAGTGCGGGGCCAGCCAGCAACGACAGACCTGCTCCTGAAATAAAGTGCCGGCGATCGAACGTGGTCATGTCGTCTCCTGAAGAATATCGCGCATCCACCCGCCGGAAAAATCTTGTATCAGCAAGGATTTAGTTGTTCGATTCTGACATTTTCTCCAACCCATCCCCACAGGGATGCAAATGTCACAATCGAACCACTAGCTTAAACCAAACGGCCTCCGTCATTCCCGGGGCGGTTCAATGTGGCTAGTTCGCTTTCGACGCTCTCAATCATTTCCTTGAGCATGGAAAGATATCTCTGCGCCGCTTGGTCGACTGTAAGGGCGCGCCGGAAAAAAATCATACTTACTGCTATTATTGGCTTTCCATTTTGTCTGACTGGAAGCGCGATCGAGAAAGTTTGAGGCTCGTATCCGCCGACACGAAATGCGTATCCGCGGTTTCGCATATTAGTGATCATTCCGTCGATCGCTCCAGGAGTTGCGGCTATCCGAGCGTCGCATTCCCATCGGCGGGTCGCCTCAGAAATTACCAGTTCTCGGTCTGCGTCGCTCAGCGTTGCGACAATTGCTCTTCCACCTGCTGAACCCAATATGGGCAGGCAGGTTCCTGGATCGGTCTGGAAAGGGCACATGGGAGAAACGGCAGTCGTAGATCCCCTGACAATGCTCGCGCCATTAGAAATTTCGTGTATATCAATTGGCCAGTGCACCTCATTGGTCAACGTTTCCGTCAGCGGCTCAATAAGTTCAATTGCTCGGGTAACATCATTGTAACCCGATCCGAGTTCGGTCGCCGCTGCTGTCAGGGAAACTAAACCCGATCGGGGGATTCGGCGGGCGATCCCGGATTCCACTAAAGTCTGGATCATCCTATGAACTGTCGCACGGGAAAGCCCGGTCGCTGCGGCTAGATCGACAACCGACGAGACGTGCTTTTGATTGAGGGCACGAAGCACATCTATCCCGCGGGACAGCGCTCTAATTTCCTTGATCATCTCGTTGCCCTTGTTTGGTCGCCTAATCGGCGTCGTTTACGGAGCGTGGCAGCAATTCGCCCATCGGTGGCTTCAAAAGGGTCGCATTTTTTTCGGTTCACAGCGCGCCCGACAGAACCAGACACGATTGCTCCTCGCTGTTTTCCTGTGCAATGCAAGGCTATAGGTGCCGCGGCGCAGCAAGAAAAGTGGGGCGGAACAGCATGAAATTGGTCACCATCGCGCGGGACAACGGCGTAACTGGCGCGCTCATTGCGGACGAGGTGCTCGACTTTGGGTTGGCCCAGCAGACGCTCGCCGAGGTCGGCCCAATTCATACTGATATGCGTGTATTGGTTGGTGGTGAAGGATTGGAAGTAGCGCGCAGACTTGTGGAATCGATTGAACAGGGCAGCGATGGCCAGCGGCAGCGGTTGCGTGAGAGCGGAGCGTTGAAAGCTCGGCCCTCGGTTAAACTTCTTGCGCCTTCGCCAAAGCCAGCTGTTTTCTTTGCCCATGGTCAAGCCTATCACAGCCATGCCCGAGACTGGAATGCCGATGCGCCGCGGGAGAAGCCTGCTCACCCACCGGTTGGCTTTCTCAAGGCGCAGTCGAGCATCATTGGCCCGGACGAAGCGATCTGTATTCCGCGAGCTGCGCCGGACCACGTGGATTTCGAGGGCGAATTTTCCGTTGTTTTCGGTCGGCCCTGCTATCGTGTCAGTCGGCATGAAGCGATGGACTATATCATGGGTTACACGATCGTGAACGATGTGTCGGCGCGGGACTGGGTCCTCAAGATGATTGATCCCGAAAACAAGATCGGTGCGAACCAGTTGCGCGGGCTCAATTCTATGTTCAAAAGCTTCCCAACGTTCGCACCAATGGGGCCCCACATCGTCACTGTGGACGAAATTGCGGATTATCGTGATGTGCGGTTGGTTAGCCGCCTGAACGGTGAGGTGTTTCAGGACGCGATGTTGGGCGAACTGATCTGGGATTTGCCCGAATTGATCGAATATTATTCCAGCTGCACTGCTTTCAAACCTGGCGATATCATGACCACCGGCACGCCTGGCGGTGTCGGAGCGGGCCGGAAGCCGCCTGTTTTCTTGAAGCCGGGCGATGTCGTTTCGATCTCCGCCACGTCGCTTGGCGAACTTGTAAACCCCGTCATCGCTGAGTAGCGGCAACGTTACATGCATTGAAGGTTCGCCACCGCAGAATCGGACAAATCCAGACCGTCGGCCTCTGCCCTGCATAGGGCTTCGGCGCGGCTCTGGCCTGGTATCCTCACTCCATCCATCTCACTCATCATGTTAAGAAAATCCGCAATATGAGAGAGGGCGGCTGTTCCGCCGAACGCGAAGGGGTCAATGGCAAGAAGGAGTTGGCCTGTCCCCGGTGGCGGGCCTTCCGCATCTAAGAACGATGATGCTTTGACGCCGAAATTCGCGTTACAGAGACCCGCAGCAAGAATCTCGACCATCAACGCGAGCACTGCTCCCTTAGCCTCTCCTGCGGGTGCCATTGTCCCACCCAGAGCATCCCTGGGGTTGGTTGTCGGCCGTCCAGCCGCGTCGAACGCCCAGTCTGATGGGATGGAGCGACCTTCGTTCTGCGCAGCTACGATCTTCCCTCGTGCAACCTTTGATAGCGATAGGTCGATGACTAGCGGGACTCCGCTGGCATGCGGGCATGCGAACGCGATTGGGTTGGTGCCGAACATTGGACGGCTACCGCCCCACGGTGCCATGGCCGCTGGCGTATTGGCGAACATCAGCGCGATTAACCCTTGTTCCGCCAGTGCCCGCACCGGAAGTCCAGCGGCGCCGCAATGATGAGAACGGGTGATTGCGACCGCTCCAATACCTGCATCCTTCGCGAGCTCGGGCAACAGTTTTACCGCCAGATCCAGAGCAGGATAGGCAAAACCGTTGGCGGCATCAATGACGGCAGAGCCTGACCGGGTCCTTGTCGCGGTAGGAACGGCTGCGCCGTCAACTTTGCCTGCGCGAACCTGGGCACCGTAGGCATGCAATCGGACTAGCCCATGGCCAGTTTGTCCCATCGCCTCGGCTGCTACAAGTGCCATCGCGACGCTCGCAGCGTTTGCCGGTGAAGCGCCGGCGCTGATAAGCGCCGACGCCGCACGTTCGCGCAGGTCATTTAATTGGAATCGCTGCATGCGCTTATCCAGACGACTAAGCGCTACGGTAGAGCTTGGTCATCACGAACTCGCGATGGCCTAGCGCTTCTGCCGCTGTGAAGCGACCGTTAGCGGTCCGGACGCATAGCTCGATGAGCTTATCCCCCGCCTCGGGAAGCGTGAGATCGCGGCGCAGTACGCCAGATACATCAATATCGACGTGCTCAGCCATGGTACGAACGGTCCGCGGATTACCGGTAATCTTAATCACCGGGACGATAGGGTTGCCAATGATGTTCCCCTGCCCCGTGGGAAATAGGTGCAGCACATACCCAGCAGCTGCCATCAGCGTCACGCATTCTGCCGCAGCGGACGAGGTGTCCATAAAATAGAGACCCGCCCCTTTGCTGGGAGCTTCCGCAGGCTCGAGCGCATCGAGATAACGGCATTTCTTGCCGATCTTTTCAAGATTGCCGAGTGCCTTCTCCTCGATCGTTGTGAGGCCGCCCGCAATGTTACCTTTTGTCGGCTGAGAGTCTGACAGGTCGTCAGTCTTGTGGGCCATGATGACATCGTCCTGGTACGACTGCCACATCTTATACCACTTTTCCCCTACTTCGGGAGAGATCGCTCGCTCCCTAGCAAGGTGCTCCGCTCCGGTGATCTCCGAGGTTTCGCCGAAGCAACCATAGAGGCCGAGCGGTATCAGCTTGTCATAGAGATTTCCTACGGTCGGGCAGGAGGCCAGACCGGTGGTCGTGTCGGACTCGCCGCATTTGGCGGAAATCCACAGTTCACTGAGCTTGGCCGTCTCGCGCGGCAGCTCGCTTGCCCACTGGACATAGTCCTTGGCAACACGGGAAGCCTTTGCAATCGTCATGATGTCGCCAGTGCCCTCGATGCCAAAACCCGTCACCGGTTTGCCAGTAGCAGCGATCCCATCAACGACGCGTTTGGTCCACTGATCCTCGATGCCGATGACAACCACCGCCGCGACATTGGGATTGCTGCCGGTGCCGATCAGGGTGCGGAAGTGCAGCTCGAGATCTTCGCCGAACTGAAGGCGTCCATAGGCGTGCGGTATGGCCATGGTGCCCTTGATGTTGTTGGCGACGGCCTCGCAAGCCGCGTTGGAAAGGTCATCGAGAGGCAGGATGATGACATGATTGCGCACACCCATGCGGCCGTTCTCACGCCGCCAGCCCTGAAATTCGAGGTCTGTATAATCTTGACTCATGATCACCACCGCTTCGTTTTGACATTGTGTGTATGGACGTGCTCGCCCTTGCGAATTGCGGCCACCGCCTTGCCGATGTCCTGACCATATTTGATAATGGTTTCGCCATCCGCGATGTCACGCAGCGCGATCTTGTGGCCGATAGGTACAGCCTGCAGCACATCAATCCGAATGCTGGAATTGTCTTCGGTAATGACCGCAAGGACATCGTTGTCCGCGACCAAATCTTCGACCACGACGACGCCGACCATATCTTTGTGGTCGTGGACAAGTAGTTTGGGCTGTTCCAATTTCATCTCCCTAGAAAGCCAACTCATTTAAATGACATAGGAGTGAGCATCCTAACCGACTATGGTGTTCACTCCTGTCGTTCACTGTGCGAACCGAACGATCTATTTGTGGCTGCAGCATTCCTGTAGCTTCCAGCAGGCGGGAATAGAGGCCTCGTGGTTCGGCCCAGGGTAATGCCTTGGATCTTGACGTTTGGTGCCCTCCATCGCCAAAGTCCTCAAGGTATTAGGAGAGATCTTGTCCCGCCTTCCTCCCAAAGCTTGTTTGCGGGCGTCAGCTTGCGTCGCCTCGTCTAGGACCGCGAGCTTCTCTTCGTCGCTTCCGTGCTGGAGTCTTTCCACCCCTATGACTGCTCCGACTTCTCGGCGGGCGCCTTCTTTCCGGTCAGAGTCCGATGACCATTTTCCTTTTGGCACCTCACCGAGCATAGGAAAAACCAATAGTCTTTAATTGGTAAAAACAGTTGCTCGCATTTGCAGGCGTCGTGTAAAAAATTTGCAACAGCAGCCAAGGTGAGTTCCTTGGGGTTGATTGATATTGAGGTGGCGCTTCGCAATCAAACTGATTGGCAAATGAGAGTCAGGAAAATAGAATTATGATTGATGCGTCAAATTGCATCCTTGGCCTGATGAAATTCGCATCAGGGTTATGTAAGATAGGTCATTTTTCTAATTGCGGATTTCCCCAAAGGCTTCTCATTAGTTTCAATGCATAAGGCAATAGCCACTGCATGACTGGGTGAAGTGGAATTGTCGTCGCGATATCGGTGCAAGTGTCTAAAACGACATCCTACGCGTCATTTGCACCTCTTTGCTTTTCAGTTTGCTATGGTCCGGAGCCGCCGCCGCCGAAAGCTTATGTTTAGGAAAATTCATGAAATCCCTTTTTCGCAAGATAGTCAGGCGACACAACAGCGGCGGTCGCTCGATTATTATCCCGCACTGGTGCGAAGCACGCCCGAAGCATCCAAGGAAATAGGGCTCGAACGCCTCCGCCACCGTTCACTCCTGCGACAGAGCGCGTAGGATTTGTTCACGATAGCAAGGTCGAGCGCTTTATGTCGCGCGTGCTGGATGGTCTTTCGGAGACACACTGATGTCGGAAAATTTGAAGCGCTATTTCGGGATGGAGGGCAAATCGGTCCTAATCACTGGTGCGACGCGCGGGATCGGTCTTGCAATGGCAGAGGCGTTCGTCGATGCCGGCGCCAATGTTATCGTGTCTAGCGACGAGGCCGGCGAATGTGATGCGGTAGCCGAACGCCTCGCCCGCCACGGGCCCAAGGTTATTGGTGTGGCCTGTGATGTGCGGTCTCCGGCGGAGCTCGAGACCTTAGTCTCGCATACAAATGCAGCGCTAGGGCCGATTGATGTGCTTATTTGTAATGCTGGCGTTTGCCCTCATTTCGGTCCAATGGGCGAAGCCGACGACGACGCCTACGACCAGACATTTGCAGTCAACCTCCAGCACCCACTCCGCCTTACGGGGCTCGTTGCGCCACAGATGGCGGAACGTCGACAGGGACGGATCGTCCTGACCTCTTCCATCGCTGGTCTGCGTGGCAACAAGTCAGTCGGCCTCTACGGTTTGACTAAGGCAGCGCTAGCACAACTTGCCCGGAACCTTGCGGTGGAATGGGGACCGTATGGTGTTACGGCAAATGTCATTTCTCCCGGGTTGATCGCAACGGCGTGGGCATCGGGCATCCTGACAGATCCCGAAGCGTCGCAAAAGAGGCTGCAGAGTACGCCGCTGCGCCGGGTTGGCGAGCCTTGGGAGGTTGCAGCAGCGGCTCTGTTCCTGGCGTCCCCAGGAGCTGGCTTTGTCTCAGGACATAATCTCATAGTGGATGGCGGCACGCTCGTCAGCGATGGTAACTAGACAAGGGGGCGATTTCAGTGGCCTGCCGAGCGATCACCAAAAGGATGTCATGAGTTCGACCATAACCCTCTGCGGCAATCAACGCGCAAGACCTGTTCGCGTAAGCGGTCAGACCCTTGTCGTCGATATTCACGCCCATCTCGGCGTCCCCGGCGCTATTCGGATAGTCGGATCGGAGAACGCTGGACCGCCACCTGACATAGCGAATTTCTCGACGCCAGAAACCGATGCTGTGAATGGCCGCCAGTTTGCTGCAATCGCTCCGAAACTATGCGCCGTAGAGCAGCGCCTTGCGGATATGGATCGACTCGGCGTGGACGTGCAGGCTCTGTCACCCAACCCCGGACAGTATTATTATCATCTCGACGCTGAAATTGGTCGAGATGCAGCAAGGCTAATCAACGAAACCGTTGCGGAGGCTGTCGCCACACACCCGGATCGCCTAGTCGGCATGGGCACGGTGCCAATGCAAAATGTGGAATTTGCAATCACGGAGATGCGGCGGTGCATCAACACCCTGGATTTTCGGGGAATTGAAATCAGCACCAATGTCAATGGAATAGATCTTGACGATCCGATTTTTAGACCTTTTTGGGCGGAAGCAGAAAAATTGGGCGTCCTTGTTTTCTTGCACCCCATCGGATTTAGTCATGGCGAACGAATGAAGCGCTATTACTTCAATAACATTATCGGTAATCCACTCGAGTCCACGTTGGCGATCGGCCACTTAATTTTTGGGGGTGTGCTTGATAACTTCCCAGGCCTCCGTATCTGCGTCGCTCACGGTGGGGGCTACTTGCCCGGCTACTGGGGCAGAATGGATCATGGCTGGCGCAACCGAAGCGATTGCAGCGCCGGATGCCTTCATGTGCCATCGAGCTACTTGCGCAGGATATGGTTCGATACACTGGTGTTCGATCAGGACCAACTCGATAACTTGATACACGCATATGGCGCCGACCGGCTTTGTATGGGGAGCGACTATCCATTCGATATGGCGGAGCCGGACCCGGTTGGCTTTCATGCACGGCTAGGCGAAGGTTACCGCAAGAAGATTTTGGGGCTTAATGCGGCTGAACTACTCGGCCTGCGTGTCAAAGAAAAATAGTTTTATTTAACGTCCAATATATGATATTTTTCGACCAGATATTAGTTGAAAAATAGCGAAGCTTATATTGAAACATAATAAATAAAAGACAAGAGGAGATTGAAGATGCGCATAAATAGATCCGTATTAATGGCATTGTCCATATGCGTTGCTTTTCCCACAGTTTCATGCGCCACAATACCGAACGATAATTTGGTCACTGAACCGAATCGTGGCATGGTCACCGGCAAGCCGGAAATAAACACCGTCCCCAATCAAATTGCGCCCGGATCCCGGCCGGATGAGATCGGGGAGAACTCGACTCAGGAACTCGACGGTCATCAATTCGAATATCAATACCCCACGGGTCGCCGCTACCGTATCCGCTTTTATGATGACCGATTGAGTTTTCAGCTTCTCGGCGAGTCAAATAACCCAGTTCGCGCTTTACCTTACCGCGCCCAAAAGGTCCGCCCTGGCTTGTACCTGGTTCACTGGATGATACCTGGCCGGACAGGACACGTTGCGCTCGTGATTGATATACCTCGTGGCAAGGTCCACGTCGGCGCCCTTATGCCGGGCCAACAAGAGTTATTCGACGAGGCGAGGATTGAGAAGCACGTAAAATATTAATTGAAACGCGAAACAATGGCCCATCACTATGGTAATGGGCCATTGTTTTGAAATATCCAGGCCAGCAGATTTAATGATAGGTGGAGTTTCCATTATCCACCAACATAGGGACAAAATGAGAATTTGTTAAATATTCGAAATTATTCTTCGGGTGGTTGGCTTATTTTTGATTTTTCGCAATCGATTTTTTGCGCCTTATAATAAAGCTGGACACTCGCAAAAACCGGGTAATTCTGATGCTCCCCGTCGTTTACAGGCGTGTTGTTGATCCGTTCCGGGGTCGTTTCGGTCGCTTCCACTCGTTTTGCGCGGGTTTCAGGCAGGGTCATCCCATGCTTTGGCGGCGTTCGTGGAAGATCAGCCTGTTGAAGTTGTAGGCCAAGTTGCAAAGGGCGAGTTTCGCTTCGGCACGGGCTTAGCCTTGGGTTTGCGCCGGTGAATTCGGGACGTGAGCATACGATCAGACAACCACTTCTCGTTGCGCTTTGAGCGATAGGCGCTGTCTGCCCAGACTTCGGAGCCGGCGTTGTCCGTGCTGACGACCTGCCGGAGAAGACGCCCATCGGCGGCTAAAGCCGAGGTGACCGTCATCTCCCGGATGAAGCCGAAGCACCGGTCGATGCTGATGTCCGACTTGTATCCGAAGACCGGAAGGGCAATCATGGGCAACGGCGTTCGATCCCCGCGATAGCGTACCTTGCCGCCAATCTTGAGCATCCAGCAGCCTCGCTCGGCGGTGTCGTAACCGCATTGCCCACAATCATGCCGACCGTCCGCGCGAGGCGATTTGCAGCATCATCGGGCACCGGTTCGCGCGGATACCCATGTCAGCGCGTCCTTTTACGGCTTCGTATGCTTAGAGCGCTTTTCAACCAATCTGGGTCACCGTGATTGTAGCAAGGCGCTCTAATACTCTGCACAAAAGTAAATATGAGAGCTGATATTGCACATTTCAGTCTGTGTATTGCGGCGACGAGCCCTCGCTTTTGCCCGTCCGCCGTCCGAGAGGACAGCGTTTGCCCGCTTCATTCGCCCAAAAGTTGCGCCGCTCTATCGGAAATATTACGCAATTTTGGCATATTGAACGCTTTTGTCGATTACTGTGATGGGTTAAACCCGTTGGGCAGCGCTGAACCTGTGATCTACCCAATTGTTGTGCCTGATCGAGATTGGGTGAGAACAAGAGGAGAGATGAAATGACAATCCGCAGGATCGCTTTGATTGCGCTGATGGCGGCGGCCTCGCCGCTGGCCGTTGCAGGCTCGGCCCATGCCGATACCGCCACCGAAAGCCCCGCAGCCAAAGAGTGGTGGCCCAAAAGCGTTGATCTGACCGCGCTGCGCCAGAACGAGGCGAAGGCCAATCCTTATGGGCCGGACTTCGACTACGCCAAAGAATTCGCCTCGCTCGATCTGGAGGCTGTGAAGGCCGATATCCGCAAAGTGCTGAAGACATCGCAAGCGTGGTGGCCAGCCGACTATGGCCATTACGGCCCGTTCTTTGTCCGCATGGCATGGCACAGCGCAGGCACCTATCGCACCGGTGACGGGCGCGGCGGTTCCGATGGCGGTGAACTGCGCTTCGAACCGCTCAATTCCTGGCCCGATAACGTCAACTTGGACAAGGCCCGCCGCCTCGTCTGGCCGATCAAGCAGAAGTATGGCCGCAAGCTTTCATGGGGCGATCTGATGGTGCTTTCGAGCAATGTCGCCATGGAAGACATGGGCTTCAAGACATTGGGCTTTGCAGGAGGCCGCATTGATGCCTGGCAGCCTGATCTGGTATTCTGGGGCCCTGAAACCAAGCTGCTTGAAGACAAGCGCCGTGATGCCAAAGGCAATCTGAAGGGGCCGCTGGCTGCAACGCAGATGGGCTTGATCTATGTGAACCCCGAAGGCCCGAACGGCGTGCCCGATCCACTGGCAGCCGCCAATGACATCCGCCGTGCATTCAGCGCGATGGCGATGAGCGACGAGGAATCCGCAGCCTTGATCGCGGGTGGCCACACCTTCGGCAAGGCGCATGGCGCGCACAAGCCTGAGGAATGCGTTGCGGCTGATCCCGGCACCGCAAAGATCGAACAGCAAGGCCTTGGCTGGGCCAACAAGTGCGGCAAGGGCAATGCTGAAGACACCGTCACCAGCGGTCTTGAAGGGGCATGGTCGGCCAATCCCATCGCCTTCACCACGCAATATCTCGATAACCTCTATGGCTTTGAATGGGTGAAGACCAAAAGCCCGGCCGGCGCGACACAGTGGATTCCGAAGGACCCTGCGGCGGCAACGCTGGTGCCTGATGCGCATCGCCCCGATGTGCGCCACGCGCCGATCATGTTCACCACCGACATCGCGATGCGCGAAGACCCCGGTTTCCGCAAGATCACGCAAGGTTGGCAGAAGAATCCGCAAGCCTTCGCCGATGCCTTTGCCCGCGCGTGGTTCAAACTGACTCACCGCGATATGGGGCCGCAAGCGCGCTACATTGGCAAGGACGTGCCGACCGTGACCATGACGTGGCAGGACCCGCTGCCTAAGGCGGACTATGCCGCGATCGGCAATGATGATGTGGTGCAACTGAAAAGCAGCATCCTTTCGTCTGGCCTGACCACAGCGGAACTGGTCCGCACCGCATGGGCATCGGCCTCCAGCTTCCGCTCCACCGATATGCGCGGCGGTGCCAACGGCGCACGTCTGCGTCTGGCTCCGCAAAAGGACTGGGCGGTCAATGATCCGGCAGAAGTTGCCAAAGTGACCGCAAAGCTGGAAGCGATCCGCACCGCGTTCAACAAGGGCGCGACCGGCGGCAAGAAAGTCAGCCTTGCCGATCTGATCGTGCTTGGCGGCAATGCGGCGATCGAACAGGCAGCAAAGGCGGCAGGCCAAGACGTGAGCGTTCCGTTTGCACCGGGCCGCGTCGATGCCACACAGGCGCAAACCGACGTCACATCGTTCAATTACCTGCAACCCAAGGCGGATGGCTTCCGCAATTACTTTGCCGGAGACGACTATAAGGGTCCGGTCGAAGCCTTGGTGGACAAGGCCGACATGCTCGGCCTGACGGTGCCTGAAACCACTGTGCTGCTGGGCGGTATGCGCGTGCTGGGTGCCAACGCTGGCGGATCATCCGCAGGCGTGTTCACCAGCCGTCCTGGCACGTTGACCAATGACTTCTTCACCAACCTGCTGTCGATGGACACGGTTTGGGCAAAGTCTGCGGCCAATCCGGCGGTCTATGAAGGCAAGGATCGCACCAGCGGTGCGGCCAAGTGGACAGCCACCCCGGTCGATCTGGTGTTCGGTTCCAATTCGGAACTGCGCGCTGTGGCCGAAGTCTATGCCTCGGACGACGCCAAGGCAAAGTTCACCGCCGATTTCGTGGCGGCTTGGACCAAAGTGATGAACGCCGACCGCTTCTGAGAAGTGGTATAAAGTGCGGCGGCAGGGTCATTTGCCCTGCCGCCGTTGCTGTGTGCGGGTGGCCCCGCTAAAGCCCTGCCATGCAACAACAACCCATCCTTGTGCTGACCACCGGCGGCACTATCGACAAGGCCTATTTCGACGCGCTGAGCGAATACCAGATCGTCGAAAGCGGCATTCCGGCGGTATTGGAACAAGCGCGCGTCGCCCTGCCGGTCAGGGTGATGGAACTGATGCGCAAGGACAGCCTCGAACTGATCGACGCTGACCGCGATCTGATCGCCGCTGCCGTACGTGAAGCGCCCGAAACCCGTGTGGTGATCACGCATGGCACCGATACGATGACCGACACCGCCAAGACCTTGGCCGACATTGCAGGCAAGACCATCGTGCTGACCGGCGCGATTTCGCCCGCGCGCTTTGCCGAGACCGACGCCCCGTTCAACCTCGGCATGGCGTTTGCCACCGCGCAAGTCGCCGCCCCCGGCGTATGGATCGCGATGAGCGGGCAGGTGTTTGACGGGCTGAAAGTGCGCAAGGACCGCGCTGCGGGGAAGTTCATGGCGGTTTAGAGAAAAGGCACTGGATAGCGACGGATGATTTCATCTGCGGTGATAACCGTCATGGCGGTTGAAAGCGCATGAGCGATTAGCAAGCGGTCTAGCGGATCACGGTGTATGTCAGGCAACACTTCAACATAGCGCCAAACGTCGGACGGCAAATCAGCAAGTTCGAAGCCTACAAGCTCGCGTAGCGTTTCGACTGACTCATCAATGGGAATGCGGCGAGTCTTTTGGAGATGTGCAAGTTCATATGCATTCACGGCGCTGAGCACGATGTCATTCTCGGGATCTGCAAGCGCCGTGCGCTGTGCGCCCGTAAGCCTGCGATCATTCATCACGATCCAGACGAGAATGTGGGTATCGATCAGAAGCCGCATGTCGCCAAGATCACTTAAGCTTGCGGGCTATCCGGGCTTGGTAGTCCTCGTTCGTCATCGATAAGGGCACATCAAAAGCCTCCGGCGGATGGTCCTTGTACTTTTCCGCAAGACAGCCAAACGCAGCGCGCCGTTTTGCCGCGCGCGAATCGCGTGCCATCGCCATCGCTTCAGGGGTGGGAACAAGTGTCGCGAACGGAACGCCCGCCTTGTTAACAATCACTTCTTCCCCACGCGCGGCGGCTGCCAAAAGCTCTGACAGCCGCGTTTTCGCCTCGCCGATGTTGACGTGAATGGTCATGCCGCAAAAATGCCTTGGCCAAGCAGCTTGGTCAAGGGGCTGCGCCTACTCCCATTTCATAATTTAGCAATTATTTTCTCTTATAAATCAATGGCTTACTCGGCATAAATTCCAGTGTGTAACATTTGTGTAAATACCTAAAATCTAACGTGTTGAATTTTCAGTGTTTTTTCAATGAAAATATTTTTTGACCTTACACGGTGTGCAACAAGGCGTACCACTCAGTCGCAGTAGTTCAAAACCCAAATTTTTCCTCATTTTAACAGGAGCTTATGTGAAACTTCGGCACCTCAAATAGTGCCTGTGCAAGTTCGTCCGAACTCGAAGTTGCACAGACCTTACTCAAAATGTGAAACTTTTTGAGTCCCTAGACAAGGGCAGAGTGGCTACGCCGCTCAGGCCTTAGATGCCTTACTCATAGCGGCCACCACAGCACCATCGAGTTCGCCACTTTCTGTGGCAGCCTTGAAGGCCTCAAGCACCTTGGCGACTTCGTCCAGCTTGGCCACGAATACCGCGTTGCTCTTGCCATTGATGGTGAGCACCCGAGCGCCATAGCGGCATTGCACATACCAGCCGTTGTCCTGCTGAAAGAACCACGGGCGAACGCGCTTTTTGATGTCCACCTGCACCCGCTCACCAGCCTCATTTTTCCGCCAACGGGTTACTTCCGTTACGTAGTGCCCGCCACAGAGCATGGCATCGAGAGCAAAATGCTGTTCAGCGATGCCTGCCAACAGCTTTTCGCGCCGCGCAATCACTGGGTCTGTGTGGTTGATGCGCTGCACGGTCTTGAGGTTCAATTTTGCAAGAAATGACATATCGTTCTCCATCTGTTCACGAAGCATCGATGCTGCCAAGGCATTGTTATGTCTACCTGAATTCTCCAGATTTTTTGTCTGATGTGAAAAGAGATATCTGCTGGTCAACGGTACAGCCTTGGAATAGCATCTACCCAAACGATGGCGGACGATCATGGAATTGGATATTTACTACAGGCTCTTGCCCAATGCGGCTGCGGTGGATGCGACACGCGCGTTGGAAGCGTTCTGTAACCCGAGTACCGGGCTTAAAGCCTATTCCACGGCCAAGCACACCGCCGACTTTCGCGTAAGGTTGTGGCCCCGAGGCCGCGTCATGCTCACAGCGTATTACCAATCACGTGCACAACTCTTCCTATGCCAAGCCTATTGCCTACCCCACACTGCGATCTCCATGGGCATACCTGCTGACAGGGTGAAAGGTTCAAATTCACCCCTGCGTTCTGAGATTCGCCTTACCGCGGATGAATACGTCACTCACCTTCAGGCGCTCACCATGGCTGCTGCGGCCAGTTGGCAGGCTGAAACCGGTTAAACGTGGCGGCGCTGTGCGGCGCAATCAGTCGCGCAACTTGAGACACTCAAGATGTGAATGTGCCGAAACTGCCCGACGAGCCCCGTGCAAATGCAGCTGGGGCTTATGCGCTGCTATAACGAACGCGCTGAAACCGCTGGCACGAGGGGATTCGACGCTTTACGCGGCTTCGTCGCGGGGGTCGTACCGCTGAGGCGGCAAGGAGTAATCGGGAAACCGTCCTTCGCCAACGTGGTAGAGCAGGCGGCAAGCCTGATCGAAACTCTCGCTCATGTTCCGGCTTGCGGCTTCATGCGAGACGTTGCGCAACCCTCGACTGATAATCAGCCTGTCTGCAATCTTGAAAAAGATGTCGTAGAGGCGGATTTCTCTCGCCCGCAAGGCCTCGGCATGAGCCATTACGGCACGATAAATTTCAAGTTTGTTATGCAGGCTTGATACCGTGTAGCGCCCTTGGTGCAGTGCATATTTGCGAGAAAGCTCGGGGTATCTGCTTTGGAGCGAACGTCTCTTTTGCGTGAACATGTCCTCAACCTCATTGAGCATGTCCGCAATGTTGCCGTCTATGGGCAAATAAACTAGCAGGCCATCGCCAAGGGCGCGTTTCTTCGTGTCATGACCTACCTCGATTGCGTGTGATTCATCCTCGTAAAGGTCGTAAAATAGATCCTCACCTTTCCGGTCCCACCAGGAAGTGAAATCATCCTCCTCCTTGATATCAAATTCGCAAATGATCCGGCGCGACTTAAATTTATCTATATGATTCAACGCAGAAATGTATTTAGGTAGTTCACGCATGTATGCGAACCAGTAGAAATAGACATTGCCCGTATATGGTTCGTGATCGGGCCCCAGTGCCTTGTTGCCGAATGGTCCACGCGGGTCCGCTTTGCCAATGGGGAGCGGCCCGACAGCCTGCGGCTGGTGCTGCTCGGGCAACGCTACGTCGTCAGGAAGCCCGAGACGATGGCGTTCAGCCCGCTCCATCGCACTCATCTGGCTCATAGGCTTCCTTCCAGAAATTCAATGTCGGTCAAGCGTCAGCGCCCTTTGACCGAGGGTGTGCTTTGATGATTCGCTGCGTGAAGTAAAATAGATGAACTCCCGCCAGCAGATGCCTGCTTGGTGCATACCACAAAGGTGTGCTCTGCAGAGGAGTACCAATAATGAACACTGCTGAAAACATCTTGCCGCCCCAGCCACCGACTGTTGACCAACTCAATGGCCTGATCGTTGCTGCTCAAACTGAATATGCCAATTACAAGTCCAGCGCGATGAAGTCCGCCGCAAATGCGTACCTCGTTTGGTATCATGGCGAGTCACTGCACGCTGAAACCTACATGCGCACGTGGCTCATGGAACAAATCAAAAACTGCAACTCGCTGATTGACGCTCACAATACGGCTGTGGAAACCCGCCGTAACCGTGCCAAGCAATACGCGAAAAACACGATGAACGAAAATCCCTCGGCGACAGAAAAGGAGAATCTAATCGCCGATGGCAAATTGACGGCAGCGCAATGGGCTGCACTCAAGCAGGTCAAATTCGAGGCTCGTGATGGTTCAAGCAATTTCACGCGCATCGTAAAATTCGTCTTCGGCTTCAAGAAGCCTTCGGACGCATCACATGTCTCGCGCTATGCAAAGGTGCTGGAGTATATTGAGCAGCACAAGAACGAGCTGGGTTGCGACATTTCGGTTGGCACAATCGTTGCGCTTTTGACCGATGCGGGCGGGTTCGACGCAGCAATCGACAAGGTGCGTAACTCCGAAGCTGCAAACGACGACAATGTGCGTGAAGCCAAGCTCACCAAGATCAAGGAAGCCGTTGCCCTGGCGGATACAGGTCAGCTAGCCTTCAAGGCAAAGTTTGAGAAGGATGGCTACGTATTCCTCGTCGGTCGTCCTAATGGCGATCAGGTCACTGTTTGCGGTGAGCTGGCATTGAACGACAACGAGGCCGATGACATGCTGCTCAAAATCGACAGCACCGTCATCGGCAAGCCTTCGCCGATGGTCGATTTCGTTGCACGTGCGTTCAGCCTTGGCGAATTGGTGCGCGAGGGTCGCGACAGCAATATCAATGACACCGCCGGTACGGGCAAGAAGTTCAAGGTCGCGCGCAGCTTCTGTCTCGTCGGGCAGGCGGGGCGCACTGATCTATCCATCTCGGCGCGCTATACGGAAGCATCTGCTGTTATTCATGCCTATCCCAAGACGGGCGTAACAATTGGCTCTGTGCAACAGGGGCAGGCGCTGATGCTCAAGGCAGATGCAGGCCTGGAATTGGGCAAGCAACTGCGTGATCCAACAAAGCGTGTGTTTCTCGATTTGCAAGCAATGGAGGACATTGGAAGCGCGCCGGTTGTGTGGGAGGCAACGACTAAGCTGGGCGACAATGCAAAAACTTTGATCTTCGAGTGGCAGTCGCTGTTCACCGAGGCAAATCGTCCTGTCTCCGTGAAAGATAGTTACGATCCCGCCTCGACGATCACGTTGAAACAGGAACATCTGCGCGCGATCTTCAGCGAATACCTCTGCCAATGGAAGCGCACGAAAAAAGATGATTCGAAGGTCAAAAAGCAGCTGACCCTCTCATTCGACGGCAGCACGTTTACGGTTGGTCACGAAGCTTTCGGCCACAAGAATTTCGTGGTCGATGACAAGCTCAACGGTTCCGTCTCACTGCAAATGCGCCCGCGTGACATCGTCGACCTGTTTACAAAGCTGATCGAACTCGACGTCGATTGCTGCTCGATGAGCGCCGACCCTACTGGTCTACTGGCAGTTACGTGGGATGACGAGGTGGGTGACTACGCCGTCTATCTGCCTGCCATCCACGAGCTCGATGGTCTCAAAGACAAATGCATGAAGTACATTAAGGTCAGTAAGTAAGCACTTGCCGGGTGGCGCGCGGCTAAGCGCGCGTCACCCACCCCCTACATCTTGAGCAACTCAATATCTGGAGAAATTCAATGGACGCGATTTTCCATATCGGCGAAGCTATGCCCTATCCCAAGGTTCCCAATCACATTGTCGATGACCCCACCCCTCGTGATCAGGCAATCTATGTCCCGTCGATTTCGCCGGGTTTTGCCACAGCGGTTCATGAAGGGCAGTGGTCCCGCGCATTGCCCAAGGGCATTGCTGCAAGCGACCTGAACTTCCTTGACTCTGCAAATCCCTTGATGCGCCTAAGCCACGCCATGACCTCGGCGGGGCAAGCGTTGAATCAACGTAAACCCTGCATCATTACCGAGCGTGATCGTTCGGGTACGCTTATAATTGGTGACAGCGGCGGCTATCAAATTGCCACTGGCCGCTCTCATATCGACGGCATGCGTGATCGTTTGCGCATTTTGCGTTGGCTTGAAACGACGGCCGATGTTGCAATGACGCTGGATGTGCCAACGTTTCCGGTGATAAAGAACCCCGCGCAGTACCGCTTCAAGAGCACGGCGGAATGTCTGACGGAAACGCTAGATCACCTCAAGTTTTTCGCGGCAAATCGCAAGAACCCGCACACTCGTTTCCTTAACGTCCTTCAGGGCAACAATCAGGCAGAGGCCGACACGTGGTACGATCACGTTAAGACTTTTGATTTTGAAGGCTGGGCGTTTGGCGGCGTATTGCGCAACAATTTCAATGAGGTGTGCCGCCGCATCCTGATCATGGCCGACGAGGGGCAGCTCGACGGCAAGAACTGGATCCATGTGCTCGGCACTTGCGAACTGGATACGGCAGTTCTGCTGACTGCATTGCAGCGCGCCATCAATACCCACATCAACCCCAACCTGCGCATCAGCTATGATACCAGCAGCCCGTTCCGCATGCTTGCATTTAACTCGGTCTATACGCTGCCATCGTTCACGGCCAAGGAGTTGACCATGAGCACCAAGGCCACGCCTGACGACATGCGCTTCATCGGTTCGCCAGTGCGTTGGCCGTGGCCAAGCCCAATCGGTGATCGCATGACCATGGACGATTTCTGCGTTCCCGGCCATCGTCACACGCGTTATTATCGTGATCAGCTCAGCGAAACTCTTTTAGCGTATCATAACGTTGGCGCGTTGTGCTGGGGCATCACCACTGCAAACCGCGTGTTCGACGCGGAATGCATCAGTCACGATCATACAATCGGTTTGCCCGTTGGCGCAGCGGCAAAGGCGATTGGCGAGGTCATAGCATCTGGGTCGATGCAGACGCTTGCAAACTACGCGGGCACATTCGCAGCTCTGCGTCACGGCAAGGTGCCTGACGGCGGTGACGAGGAACGCATTTTCTAAACCATAACATAAGCCCCAACCGTGCAGCCGCCTACCGCTGCATCGTCACCTTGATGGCATGGCGTTCATATCCGAGCGCCATGCTATTTCTGTACGCGGGGACCGTGCAGCGTGTGCATTCTTTGAACGCCGATAGTGTCAAAGCAGTATTGTATGCTTGACAGGCAACTCATCGCTCTCAGGACCCAAAAAACTTTCGCTCGTTCCGGATAGGGTCGACAACTAATCCGACTGAGTGTCTTTGATTGAAAAATGATCGTTGGGTGTGACTATCTGTTCCGCTGAAAAAAGCGCCGAGCTTCTAGGGATGACAGCCCCTTTACGACGGCATGTTTCTTTACGCCGTCTGCCGCTCGCATGCCTTAACGTTCAGCTTCATCTGGTCCGAAATCAGCGTTGAATCATTGGCATAAATTCTTCGAAAGTTCTTTCGAAGGACATCAAAGTAGCTTGGCCTCATTAGGCAGATCAGATCAGCGGGAAGTGGCCGGGAGGCAAGGCTTTTGCTGTGCCCCCCGGCCGATAGTTCAGAGCAAAATGTCAACCGCCTGCAAGCTTGCAGGCCCGTTTTGCAACTCGATTACGAAATCAGCGGCGAGATCTTTATTCACATTCCCTTGGAGGAGCCCGTTGGCATAGCGCAATTGCCCGGGTGCAGTGAAATTGGCGCTACCGATAAAGCTGAATGCCTGATTACCACGCAAGACTGTATTGGCGTCGATGAGCGTAAGGTCGATACGATCCTGACCTCTGGTGAAGTCGCTTATGATATCGCGGGCTCCGGCATTGATACCGATTTCAGAGATAGCCGCATTGAATTGATAGATATCACTTCCGCCATCGCCGATTAGTAAATCGGCTCCGGCACCGCCGTTGAGAATATCGTTACCATCTCCGCCGATTAAGCGGTCATTGCCATCGTCCCCGAACAGCCGATCCGCTCCAGAACCGCCGGTGAGCACGTCGTCACCACCTGCCCCGCGTAACACATCATTGCCAGAGCCACCGGTGATCGCGTTGTTCAGGTTATTGCCTGTTCCCGAAAACCCTTTGGTGCCGGTAAATGTTAAGTTTTCAACATGTTGGGAAAGAGTGTAGGCCAACAGGGTTGTCCGGATTGTGTCATTTCCAGCGTTGGCGCTTTCAATGACCCGGTCCCTGACATTGTCCACGATGTAAAGATCGTCGCCCGTACCACCTATCATGGTATCAGCCCCGGCCCCACCGTCTAGAAGGTCGTTGCCCGAGCCGCCATCCAATAGATCATTACCAGCCAACCCATTAAGCGTATCGTCAGCGGATGTGCCAGTTAGCTTGTCATTGCCCTTCGTTCCGGCAGCAACAGCGATGTCATCATTAAGAATGGTGCCCATGGCAGAGGCAGTGCCCAGTTCCAAACCTTTGCTGGCATGGCTCAGCGTGACCTTGAAGCCCTCATCATTCTCGACAGAGGTGTCGCCCGCAACATTAATGGAGATGGTCTTGTGGCTCTCGCCAACGGCGAAACTTATCGTGCCAGTGGGCAGCACGGCACCAATGAAATCGGCTGCCGAAGCCGAATTAGCTCCGGAACCCGTTACAGCCCATTTTACAGTTTGCGCGGTGCTGTTGTCGCCCGTCCGGGTCACCGCGAAGGTGTATTTGGTAATCCCGTTTTGACCTTCTGCCTTGCTGGCAGAGATAGCAGCGATAGATACTGAGGCGTCATCGTTGACGTTGGTCACCGTGATGGCAACCGCTTTGGCGGTGCTGGGGAGGGTGCC
>NZ_LJHY01000024.1 GCF_001295795.1 Novosphingobium sp. AAP83 | reverse complement strand
CGGTCTTCTCCAACCGCCCCATCGCCTCGGCAAAGCGCCGCACGGCTTTGGGGTTGTTCAGGGCGCAGGGCATGCCTGCCTGCCACAGCGCAGGGAAGGCATCCTGCTCGACTCCGCCGCTGGCTTCCATCACCACCAGCCCTGCACCATGGCAACCCGCCCAGTCTGCCAAAGCCGCAATTCCCGCCTCATCATTGGCGAACCGGCAATCCGCCAACCTCGATCTAGCCATCAAGCCAGGCCTTGCTAACATCCACTCCGCAAATCGTTTCAATCACGGTAACCTGCCTTGTCCGTACGGTTGAGACACCAGCCGGCTATTTGGTCGAGCGTGACAAGCGGTGCTGGTCCCAAGCTCCCGTACGGTTGTTACCTGAGGGGTGACGGGCGGCAGCAGCGCAGCGCCCGGGTTGGGTGGCCACCCAAACGGGCGATCAGCCGAGTACAACGCAATCAACCGACCACGTCCAGATACAAGGGGAGCGAAACTTGACGAGCCGCAGGCGGAGTTAGTCGCAGCGGGGAGGGCTTTGCGCCCAACCCTCAAACAGCGTCGGCGGCAAGCTCCAGCCCGGCGTTGCGGTAGGCCGCGACCAGCGCGTTGCGCAGCAGCACCGCAATGGTCATCGGCCCCACGCCGCCAGGAACGGGTGTAATCGCCGAGGCAACCGCGACGGCAGAGGCATAATCCACATCGCCCACCAGCTTGGTTTTGCCCTCCACCGCACCAGCAACGCGGTTGATGCCCACATCGATCACGACCGCGCCCGGCTTGATCCAATCGCCCTTGACCATCGCGGGACGGCCCACGGCAGCCACGACTATATCTGCGCGGCGAACCACATCGGCCAAATCCTTGGTGCGGCTATGCGCAACGGTAACGGTGCAGCTTTGCGCAATCAGCAATTGCGCCATCGGCTTGCCCACGATGTTGGAACGGCCGATCACAACTGCGTCCAGCCCCGAAAGATCGCCCAGCCGGTCTTTGAGCAGCATCAGGCAGCCGAGCGGCGTGCACGGCACAAAGCCTGTCTGGCCGACGGCAAGACGGCCTGCGTTGATAACGTGAAAGCCATCAACGTCCTTGTCAGGCGCAATCGTGGCGATCACTTTCTGCTCGTCCATGTGGGCGGGCAGGGGAAGCTGGACGAGGATTCCGTCGACCGCAGGATCGGCGTTGAGCTGTTCGACCACAGCGAGCAAATCGGCCTCGGAGGTATCGGCAGGAAGCTTGTGTTCAAAGCTGTTCATGCCAGCTTCGAGCGTGCTTTTGCCTTTGGAGCGGACATAGACCTGGCTTGCGGGGTCTTCGCCCACCAGAACCACCGCAAGGCCCGCTTTACGCCCGGCTTTGGCTTCAAACGCCACCGCCAAAGTGCCCACGCGGGCGCGCAGTCCTTCGGCAAATGCCTTCCCGTCGATTACCGCAGCGGTCATCAGAATGTCCTGTTTCGAAAAAAAGGGGGCTCAAGCGCCAGCGGTGGAAGCGGCAACGCCGCCGAGCAGAATCATCAGCAGGTTCAGGCCGATAATCAGCACCATTGGCGAGAAATCGATGCCACCGGTATCGGGCAGCAGCCTGCGGATCGGGCGCAGCATCGGCTCCAGAATGGCGTTCAATGCCTTCCAGATCGCCGAAACCGCCTGATTGTGCATGTTCACGACGTTGAACGAGATCAACAGGCCGAGCACAAACTGCACGATCACCACGGTCACCAGAATGTTCACGAGGTAATTGATCATTGAAATCAGCGTGTACAAAAACATGGCGCTTAATCCTTCAAGCAGGCGGCTCCGGCTTCTAGCCGACCCACACCCTCAGCCACAAGAGCCCCTACGGGTGCAACGAGCAGTGTTACGACCGAATACTTAGGTGCGGATCGGTTCAGGCGCGAATTAAAGTGCCCGCGCCACGGGCGGTAAAGATTTCGAGCAGCATCGCGTGGGGTACGCGGCCATCCAGCACAACTGCGGCTTCACATCCGGCTTCAACCGCGTGAACGCATGTTTCCAGCTTGGGGATCATCCCGCCGCTGATCGTTCCATCTGCCGCCAGCCGCGCGATATCGGCCGGGCGCAGATCGGTCATCAGGTTCTTGTCCTTGTCCAGCACGCCGGGAACATCGGTCAGCAGGAACAAGCGCGAGGCGCCCAGCGCTGCGGCAATTGCGCCGGCCATCGTATCGGCGTTGATGTTATAGGTGTGGCCATCCTTGCCCACGCCAATCGGCGCGATCACCGGGATAAAGCCTGCTGCGCTGACCGTGTAGATGATTGCCGGATCAATCTCTGAAGGTTCGCCCACAAAGCCCAGATCAATTGCGGTTTCGATATTGCTGCCGGGGTCTTTGGTTGTGCGTTCCACTTTGGTGGCCGTAACAAGCCCTGCATCTTTGCCCGAAATGCCCACGGCCTTGCCGCCTGCCGCTGCGATCCAGCCAACCAGTTCCTTGTTGATCTTGCCCGAAAGAACCATCTCGGCAACTTCTGCGGTGGCTTTGTCGGTCACGCGCAAGCCATCGACGAAGCTTGATACCACGCCCAATTGCTTGAGCATTGCACCGATTTGCGGGCCGCCGCCATGGACGACCACAGGATTGATCCCCACCGCCTGCAACAGCACGACGTCTTCGGCAAAATCGCGCGCGGCTTCGGGATCACCCATCGCATGGCCGCCGTATTTGACGACAAAAGTCTTGCCCGCATAACGCTGGATATAGGGCAACGCTTCGGTGAGCGTTTCTGCCTTGGCGAGCATCACAGGATCGTGGTTCTGAGTCATGGCCGCGCCTTTACGCGCAAAGTGCGCGAAATCCAATATTGGCTGTGCGCACCCACCAGTCTCCAAAATCCGTTCATGTCGAGCGAAGTCAAGACACTTGGGCGCTGTGTCTCTACTTCGCTCGACACGAACGGGGATGGGGGCGATCAGTCTGCGGAATCCAGCCTGCGCCCGATCCACAGCACAAGCGCGATTATCATGGGTATCAGCACCGCCGAGAGCACGACTTTTGCAAGCATTTGCCCAGCCATCAAGGCCATGATGGGGCGCACGCCATAAAACGATATCGAAATGAAGATCAGTGTATCGACGATCTGCGAAAGTGCCGCCGCCACAAAGCCGCGCACCGATAGAAACCGCCCAACGGCGCCACGCAACCGGTTGAAGATCCAGACATTCAGCGTGACAGAAACCCCATAAGCCAATATTCCTGCCAGCATCATGCGCCATGACTGTCCCAACACGATCGGGAATGCTGCCTTGGCGGGTTCGTACATTCCCGGATCAGTCGGCAGTGTCAGCACGAAAAGTGTCAGGAAAATGGCGAAAGCAAGCGGCAGGAAGCCATAACGCACCAGCCTGTCTGCAACATCTTTGCCGTGCAGTTCGGCAACGCCACTGGAAATGCCTACAAGTGTCAGGAACGGGAAAATTCCGGCCTCTACCGCCAACGGGCCGAGGGCGACTTGTTTGGCACCCAACACTCCGCCCAAAGTGACCATTCCGCCGTAGAATAAGGCAAGGAGGAACAAAGAACGGGGGATTGCGGGCGCTGTGGCGGCGTTATCGTGCATCAAACGCCGATAGCGCGCTTTTCAGCTTGCGCCAATTCGCTATTAGGTTCGGCTGAAACCAATTGTGTTGCGGAGCCTCACACCCGATGCGTGTCGTTTACAGTCTGCTCGGGATGCTGCTCATCCTTGCACTCGCGTTTGCCATGTCGACCAACCGCCGCGCCATTCGCTTGCGCGTTGTGGCCGCAGCATTCGCGTTGCAAGCAGGCTTTGCTGCGCTGGTGCTCTATGTGCCGTTTGGCAACCGCCTGTTGCAAGGTGCGGCCAGCGGAGTGGAAGGCTTGCTCGGTTTTGCGCGGGCAGGCGTTTCGTTCCTGTTCGGGCCTTTGGCCGATCCGGCCATCGGCGGAACGAGCTTTGCGATATCCGCTCTGCCGGTGATCGTGTTCTTCGCTGCGCTGATTTCGATCCTCTATTATCTGGGCGTAATGCAACTGGTGATCCGCTGGATCGGCGGCGGGCTGGAAAAGCTGACCGGCATCAGCAAAGTCGAATCGCTCTGCGCTGCCAGCAATATCTTTGTGGGGCAAAGCGAATCGCCGCTGGTGATCCGGCCCTATCTTGCCGCGCTCAATCCCTCGCAATTGTTCTGCGTGATGACCGTGGGCATGGCGGGCGTGGCGGGCACGATTCTCGCCGCTTATGCCAGCATGGGCATCCGCATCGATTATCTGGTGGCTGCTGCTTTCATGTCGGCTCCGGGCGGCATCCTGATGGCCAAGCTGATGATGCCTGATGAACCGCCAACACCTGCGGCAGTCGGCAATGAGGCATTGCCCAATCCGCATGTGAAACCCGGCCTTGCCTCGGACGAGGAGGAGCGCCCCGCCAACATCATCATGGCCGCCAGCCAAGGGGCGCAAACCGGCGTGAAACTGGCTGTCGCGGTGGGTGCGATGGTGCTGGCGTTTGTCGCGCTGGTGGCGCTGGCCAATGGCATTCTGGGCTGGGTGGGCGGCTGGTTAGGTCTGCCGGAACTCTCGTTCCAGATGGTTCTGGGCTATGTCTTTGCGCCCGTTTTCCTGCTGCTGGGTGCTGACGGCTGGGGCGAAGCAATGCAGGCAGGCGGGCTGTTCGGCTCCAAGATTGTGCTCAACGAATTCGTTGCGTTCATTGAACTGGGCAAAGACACCGCACTGTCGGCACACACCGTCGCCATAGTCACCTTCGCGCTGTGCGGCTTTGCCAACTTCAGCTCGATCGCGATCCAGATGGCGGTTACGGGCGGCCTTGCCCCCAACCAGCGCCCGGTGATCGCCAAACTGGGCATGCGCGCGCTGGTCGCAGGCGCGCTCAGCAATCTTATGAGCGCGGCACTCGCGGGGATGTTTTTGGCTTTGGCAGGAACCTGAAGCTTCATCATTCCCGTGGAGCGGACCTCTGCGAAAGTAGCTGACGCGGGCGCATAGGCGCGATATTTGCTGTCGTCCCGGCGTTCAATGACTACAGGGATTGTCAGGGCTGACGTCCTGCAGCATTGATTGAGGAGACTGCTGCAGCAGCAAGCTCAAGTCTTATAGGGAAAGGGTCCGAGATAGCCCTTGCCTCGGCGGGTGGGACCCTGCGCCTGCAATTCGTTTGAGATGCCGCACTTGCGGCCATATCATGGGTCGCAAAGTTCGTCTTACTCAGAACCGGCCGCCATTCCCGATCTTGAGAACGCAAAAGGATGGCTCGATTTGCTGTTGTTGTTGAGTAGCACAGAGAACTGACCCGGGATGTCCAGAAATCATCACCGAGAATTGGCTCTGACTCATATGTGGAACGGCCCGGTTAACAACGTACATTCTGCGTAAATGACCGTTGGACAATGCAGTCATATGTCCAGCCTGTTGACGCGGTCCTAAACTGCTGGCCACGATGAAATCCGCAATGCCAATCGCCTAATCGCTTTTGCGCGCTCGAAGGTGCAGTGAGTCAGACGGTCTGATCGGTATCGAGGTTTGGCTCCTTGGGTTCATCACGCATTGGCACCTTGCCAGTACCTACCCGCGGCGAGACGCTGGAATCTCTTGTTTTTCTATGCCTTCGCCATGTTCGCCGGTGCTTGGTAAATGCCGCCTTTGAGAAGAAGCGCCCAGATCATTCGCGCCATGCGGGTCGCCAGCGCGACAGCCGGGCATCAGCGTTAAGGCGGTCGAGACACGGCTCTGCCAAGCGCGTCAAAAACTAACGGGCACCATGAGGGATAATTCGAGCCCGCGCGTATAGAGGTGTATGAACAGTCCTCATTTCACTCGACGTCACCTTATCGCCGCACTTGGCGCGGCATCTGCTTTCGCCGCTACGCCGGCTTGGGCACAAGGACATAGCGTGCACCGCGGCGGAACCCACGGGAAAGGCGGGCCGCGTATTCCTGCTGGCTTTGGCGAAGTGAGCGGCGACGTGATCGACCTTGCCGTGGGGAGCGGTCATCGCATTATTGAAGGCCGCCGCGGTCCCGGCATCGCGGTAAATGGAAGTGTTCCTGGCCCTCTTATTCGCCTGCGCGAGGGGCAGAATGTCCGCTTCAATGTGACCAACAACCTCGGTGAGGACACGTCGATCCACTGGCACGGCCTTTTGTTGCCGTTCCAGATGGACGGGGTCCCGGGCATAAGTTTTCCCGGGATTCGTCCAGGCCAGACTTTCACTTATGAATTCCCCGTCCGACAGGCAGGCACCTATTGGTATCACAGTCATTCGGGATTGCAGGAGCAATCTGGGCATTATGGCCCCCTGATCATCGATCCGGCGGGTGCCGAACCGGTCGAATATGACCGCGATTACATTTTGCTGCTTAGCGACTTCACGGTGCTCGACCCGCATTTCATCATGCAGCGGCTGCGCACCGGCGAAGGCTATTTCAACCGCCAGCAAAACACTTGGACCGATGACTACCCAATGACTGCAGAAGAACGCCGGATGTGGGCACAGATGCGGATGATGCCGACTGATATCATGGATATTGGCGGGAAGACATACACGTTTCTTGCCAACGGGCGCGGACCGACAGAGGGCTTGGAATATCTGTTCAAGCCGGGTGAACGCGTCCGGCTGCGCATCATTAATGGCTCGGCGCAGAGCTTCTTCAACGTTCGCATTCCCGGGCTGCCGATGACAATCATCGCGGCGGACGGACAGAATGTGCGGCCTGTTGAAGTTGACGAGTTCCAGATCGGCACGGCCGAGATCTATGATGTTATCGTCGAGCCGGGCGATGCCGCGGCCTATGCGATCGTCGGCGAATCGATGGACCGCTCGGGAATGGCGCTGGCGATGCTGACCACCAGTCCCGGCGAACGGGCAAGCGTTCCTGCGCTGCGCGATCCGCCGCTGCTTACGATGGGCGATATGGGGATGGATCACGGATCCGGCGGCATGGACCACAGCGCGATGGACCATTCCGGCGCTTTTGTCGGGGACGCGGCAGGAGCAGAAATGGGCGCTAAGGATCACGCGCAGATGGGCCATGGTGCTCCGCCTGCACCTGCCGAGGCCTCGGGAAGCGCAGTGGCGGGCATGGCAGCGGGCGAGATGAGCATGGACGGCATGAAGATGCGCGACACTGCGCTCCTGCCACCTGATGTCGCGGTCGGTCCCGGAATTGATATGGTGTCGATGGCACCGGTCGATAAAATGGGCGATCCCGGCCTCGGCTTGCGCGATGTGCCGCACCGCGTGCTCAATTACCGGATGCTTACCGCGCACGAGCGCAACCGCGACACGCGCGAGCCTTCACGGCTGCTGGAGCTGCATCTCACCGGCAATATGGAACGCTACATGTGGTCTTTCGACGGACGCATGTATTCCGCTGTCAGCGACGTGCCGATCCGCTTTGCGTGGAACGAGCGCGTGCGCGTGAAGCTGGTCAACAACACTATGATGGCGCACCCTATCCACCTCCACGGCATGTTCTTCGAGCTGGTCAACGGCGAGAGCGCTGCATATCAGCCTCGCAAGAATGTCGTGATTGTCCAGCCCGGCGCGAGCGCACAGTTCGATTTGACTGCGAATGAAGCGGGCGACTGGGCATTTCACTGCCATCTTATGTATCACATGCACGGCGGCATGATGCAGACTGTCACTGTGGTTGGACCGGAGATTGGAGCGTGAGCATGCGCCCAGTTCTATCGGCTGTGCTGATCGGTACGGCCCTGATCGCAGTGCCGGTGCATGCCCAAAATCAGGGGCACGCGATGACAATGCCGACCCCGGACCCAAAGCTGCCAGCTGCGCCAGCATCAAGTGCCTCGGATCCGCACGCCGGTCACAGGATGCCCACGTCGCCACCAGCGACAGCGCCGGCTGACCCGCATGCCGGGCATGAAATGGCGGATATGCCGACACCCACGCCCGTTGATCCGCATGCGGGTCATGACATGCCTGCGGAGCCGGCGAAAACCATGGCACCGAAGGATGACATGGATCATAGCGGAATGAATCACGAAGGGCTGGGCGAAGCTGCACCAACGTCTCCCGGGCCGGATATGGAAACGCCGCCTCCGCCCGAGGCCGGAAGCGGCCCACCGCGTGCTGCGGATGCGATCTGGGGAGCTGAAGCGATGCGCACCTCACGCCAGGATCTCCAGCGCACCCATGGCGACTTTCCGGTGTTCTGGTTTCAGGGGGACCGGATTGAGGCACAAATACGTGAGGGGCCAGACGCTTATCTATGGGATATTCAGGGCTATTACGGGGGTCCCACCGAGCGACTTTGGTTCAAGAGTGAGGGCGAAGGTGAATTCGGCTCGGCGCCCGACGATGCAGAGGTACAGGCACTCTACGCCAAGGCGTTTGCACCATTTTGGGATTTCCAGGTCGGGGTGCGCCAGGACATAGGCGGGCCGGATACCACCCATGCAGTGGTCGGCGTGCAGGGCCTTGCCCCTTACATGTTCGAGGTTGATGCCGCGCTGTTCGTCTCGCACCGGGGCGATGTCACCGCACGGATCGAAGGCGAAGTGGACCAACGCATAACCCAGCGCCTGATCCTTCAGCCGCGCGCAGAAGTAAACCTCGCTGCGCAAGACGTGCCGCTTCTCGGTATCGGTGCAGGTATCGACCAGATCGAGGTTGGCGTCCGGCTACGCTATGAGATCATCCGCGAATTTGCGCCTTATATCGGCATTGAACAGTCATGGCGGATTGGCAATGGTGCCGATTTCGCTCGCGCGGGCGGTCAAGACCCTTCCGTCACCAGCCTTGTTGCAGGCATCCGTTTCTGGTTTTGAATTGAAAGGACATTCACATGAAATTTTCATCCGTTTTTGCGGCCCTCGCTATGGTGTCAGCGCCCATCGTTCTCCCGGCCGCCGCGCTTGCCCACACAAAGGTCGTCGCTTCGACACCGGCGCAGGGAACGACTGTTGGCAGCGCGCGCGTGGTCACGCTTACGTTCAATGAAGCACTGCTGCCGCCGACCGCGGCGGCAAGCATCGTCATGACCGCGATGCCGGGCATGGCAAATCACGGCGAAATGGCCATCCGAAACTTCACCACTGCCTGGTCTAACGGCAACAAGACCATGTCGCTCAACCTGAAAAAGCCGCTGGCTAAAGGAACCTATGAGGTGCGCTGGCAGGCCGCGGGGGCTGATGGCCATCGTATGACTGGTAAAGTCAGCTTCATCATAGGCTGATACGGAAATGGATGTGCTAACCGAACAGGTCCTGCGGTTTACGCATTATGCGTTGCTGCTCGGGTTGTTCGGCTCGACGGCATTTCGCCTGGTCGGGTTGCGTGGCCAGAGCTGGTTGCTCCACGGTCGGGACGGTCACATGCTGGTCATGGCAGCGTTTGCGGCACCCGTGTTTTCACTCACGTTGATGCTGACCTCAATCGCGGCAATGATGGGTGTGCCATTGACGGCGCTTGATTGGCCGATGGCTGAAGCAATGATCGTTGGCACCGATATTGGCAAAGCTTTCCTCGTGCGAGCAGCTTTACTTGTCATCGGATTGTGTGCGCTGCTCGTTCGACACCCGACCGCCATAGGTTTCCCGATCGCTACTGCTTGTTTCGCCGGAGCGCTAATTACGCTCGGATGGAGCGGTCATGCTGCAGCAACCGAGGGTGCGCTCGGCATTCTCCACCGGGTCAATAATGGCGCCCATCTGATAGCAGCGGGTCTGTGGCTCGGCGCGATCGGATGGTTCTTGCATCTGACCGTCTCTGTTCATCGCCTGTCGGGCAACGTCCCGCCTCCGCTTCTGCTCGCTGCTATGCACCGTTTCGCTCCGCTGGGCGTGGGTCTTGTCGCCGTCGTCGGATTTACCGGCTTGATCAATGCGCAGCTGATCTTTGGCCTGGAAAACAGTATTCCGGTTCTGCCGACCTCTTATGGCTTCCTGCTTGCTGCAAAAGTGATTTTGGTTGGCTGTATGCTGGCCTTTGGCGCACATAATGCCCAAGTCAGTCGACGCCATGCATTGGCCGAGAATGATGCAATAGCTGACACCGCAATAACGCTTTTGACGGTGCGCCGCAGTTTGGCTGGTGAGTTTGCGTTGGCAATCAGCGTCATAGTTCTGGTCGCGGTGCTGGGCATGATGTCGCCCATGATTGTCTAGCGATAGCGAGTTTTGGGGGAGATATACGATCCTGATGGATAAGTGTTTGAGCCAAGCAAGTGCGCGCGCGGCTCGACTGATCGGCTTCGCTGCCATGGGGATGTTTCTCACGGCGGCGCATCCCAGCTCGCGCGACATGACTCAAACAACAGCGCAATCCGAGCAATCCGGACATCCCGCGCACATTGACACAACGACACCGGTCGGCACCGTAATCGCGTTCCACGCGGCGCTCGCCAGTGGCGACACACAAGCCGCGCTCGCGCTTCTCACCGAGGATGTGATGATCTTTGAGTCAGGGGGCGTCGAAAGCAGCCGCGCCGAGTATGCTGAACATCATCTTGAGGCCGATGCGGCCTTCAGTGCCGCAGTGCCCCGTTCACTTATCAGCCGATCACACGGTGAGGACGGGGATGCCGCTTGGGTGATGAGCGTTGAAATCGTTACCGGTACTTACCGCAACCGCGCGATCAACAGCCGCTCGGTCGAGACGATGTTGCTGAGGCGCGTTGAGGGACAATGGCGGATTGTCCACATCCACTGGTCATCCGCGGAAATCAACCGGTAGAGATCGCGAAGCAAGGGAGGAGTTCCGCACCGATCGCAGGTAAACTGATGGTCCGCGTTGCTGCCGGGAAGTCTCGAAATCGCGCGCGGCATTGTGGCGGCGCCTTTGAGCCCGCAAAAGCATGTTTGGTGTGCTCGTATCGTTTTGCTCAGCAGCGACGGTCTTGGGGCCTCTGCCATCATGTCTTCGACGGGTAAGGTGCCGCGCAAAGCCAACGTGGACGAGGCGCATGGTCATATTCCGCATTGCTGGCGCAACTTCAAGTTGTCGAACGATCCGGCCTTCGCCGCGAAGCTTCACGATATCGTCGGGCGTTATGTTTCGCCGCCTGCACTTGCCGTTCAATTCCCGGCCCACTTTTTGCCGCGCTGCGATGCTAGGCGGACAAACTCTGGATGTCGGCTTCTGACAGGACCTGCCGTTTGACACGTCGATTGGGAATGTCCGCTTCGCCCTATGATGCGGCGTTCTACTCCCGGTAGCACTCGATCAACGTCAATTGTTCACATCGGCAGCAGTAACGGCGGGTATAAGGCCTGCGCGTAACCTGCCTGGGTTGCGGGCTTATCGTAGTGCTAGACCCTTTGGCGATCTCGCTCAGTTGCCGCAGGGCGAAAAACCGTTCTCTCGACGTGATTGAGTCTCGGCTTAAGTGCGCGCATTATGGTGAGCGCAAGGCTGCTTGTCAGCCGTTCGAGCAATGCAGCCGATTTATCACGTGAGGATGAAGGACTGGTCACTGTTCCCCAATGCGGAGGGCAAACCTTACGAGTTCCATTTGCTGGCCGAGGCGAAAAGCTGTGCCATGCCCGATGAGAAGGTGATTGCGGCACCTCGACCGGTCAGTGACGCTGTGTTGGCAGCGCTGCCAAGGCTCAATCCTGCTAACTGCTGTATCCGGATGCTATCTTACCCAGAGCGGTCCGGAATACTGTCAGGAACTTGTCGACATGTTCGTCTTGGCAGACCAGCGGCGGCCGAATTTTGAGCGCGTCTTCGTTGGCAGCCGTCGTGCTGATCAGCACGCCATCGTCGCGCATTGCGTTCACTAGATCGAGCGCCATCGCCCGACGTTCAGTTGGCAGACTGTGTTCCAGGCCGATGTCGACACCGAAGAACAATCCGGCGTTGCGGATGCCCCGGATACCGGGAACTTGCGCGGCAACGCGCTCAAGCCCGCGCTTGAGGTGGTCGCTGACTGTCACTACGCTGTCGAGTATGCGGTCACGCTGCAGGATCGTCAGCACGGCGTCGGCGGTGGCAATGCCGACCGTGTTTCCGGCAAAGGTGTTGGAATAGCGCGCAGTCTGGCCGAACTGCTCCATCGGACGCTGGCGGCCAATGACGGCTCCGATCGGAAAGCCATTGCCCATTGGCTTGCCCAGAGTAACCAGATCAGGAACAATGCCGTGACATTCGAAACCCCACATATGCGCACCGGTGCGGCCGAAACCGGGCTGGACCTCGTCCGAGATGATCAGGCCGCCAGCTTCGCGTACGGCTTCCACCGCTCCGGCAATGAAGCCCGGAGGATCAATCCACACGCCGTCGCTTGAGAATATGCTGTCGAATAGCAGCGCGGCAACGCCGATGCCGCGACTTTGCAGGTCGATGATGGCAAGGCGGACCTGCGCCTCGAAGAAGTCTGCTGCCTGATCGTCAGGAATGCCGGCAGGTCCAGGAAGTTCGACGATGCGCACATTCGGGCTGAGGTTCACCGCAGCGCCCAGATTGGGCGAGACTGCGGCGGCTGCTGCACTTGTTCCGTGATAGGCATAGGAGGTGACAATCACACCTTCGCCGCCACTCACCAGACGGGCGATGCGCAAGGCAAGGTCGTTGGATTCACTGCCGGTGCATGTGAAAACCACGCGGTCGAGTTCGGCGGGAAACGTACCAATCAGCTTTTCGGCATATTCGACCAGCCGGGGCTCAAGATAGCGCGTGTTGGCGCTGATCCGGGCGGCCTGCTCCATCATGGCCGCGTTGACTTCGGGATGACAGTGGCCGAGCGACGGTACGTTGTTGTAGAAATCCAGATAAGGCCGGTCATCGGGATCATAAAGCCACATGCCTTGCCCGCGAACGAAGTGGACGGGCTTGCGATACTGCAGCCGGTAGGAGGCCCCAAGAACCGCGTCGCGTCGCGCAATCAGATCGGCTTCGCGCTTGGGAAGTTCAACCTCACCTGGACGGAAGCGATTGGGCATGAGATCTATGGGCATGAAGTGCTGCCTGTCTGCTGCAGTTGTTGTCTAAGGCGGAAGATATTCAGGTGCTCAGGAGGGATAGAGGCCAGCTGCCGCTCGAACCGCCGCTTCGCCTGCCGGATGGTCGAGCATTGCCAGAATTGCCAGTCCCTGTTCGGCGCGGGCCACGTTCTTCATGATGTACGGTGCGGCGTCGGGAAAGAGGTGAGCGCGCCAGTTGTTGATCAGAACGAGCGCGCTCTGGCGCGCGCGGATGAGCCCAAGCAAAAGCGATGCTTCAAGATCGGACAGTGGTGCAACCGAGGCATAGCCGGCAATGACATATTCGGCGCCACCCAGCGGCGAGTCCGGATCCAGCACGAAATGCCCTGCCGCGATGGCAAGGTCTTGGATGCGGGGGTTCCAGCCGCCGTCGCCGAAATCGATGAACCCGATGCCGGCTCCTGTGTCGATCATATTGAATGGGCTGGGATCGTTGTGGGTGATCTGCCAGCTGAGGTCTGCAGCCTGCGGTGCGATGCGGCGCACGTAATCGTCCATGGCGGCGTGTGCGAACCGCGCTGTGTCGCCTTGGGAAAGATAGCGTTCCAGTTCGACCAGCCAGGGCCAGCACGCCACGTTCCATAGCATCGGGCGCCGCGCTGCCGGGGGGGCGATGCGCATCATGGCAAGGCTGATACGCGCAAGCGCCGCGCCGATGTCCCGCATCAGCGCAGGGGTGCACGGTACCTGATGGAGCGGGACGCCCTTCATGCGAGTCTGGAGGTAGCCAACGACGCCATCCTGTTCGAACATCAACCCGCCTGATACGGTAGGGATCGCGTCGGGTGTCAGGACGGCATCGACGCCTGTCAGTCCGTCCAGCACGGCAGACTGGAAGCGGAAGCTTTCCAGCGCCTCTGGTCTCGACGATGTTTTGAGGATGAAACGCCGACCGTCGTCCAGCTGCGCATCGAACGTCTGTTCGACTTCGGACGACAGGGCGGTCAGTGTGCCGGGCTGGCCATAATGTTGCTGTAGCAGCAACGCCGACAGCGCGGGTTCGGATGCGTCCGGCAAAATCGCCAGACGATCGGCAGAGGTCTGGTAATACGCCCGTCCATCCGCCTCCATCTCCGATGGAAGACTTGCGTACGCCTGCATCTCGAAGATCCTGTCGTCAGAGTCCAAACACACCGGGCAGCCGGGTTATATCGGGAATTTCGGTGTATTCATAAAACGGGTTGGCGGGCTCATGGCCCCGGTTTACCCAGACCTTGCTCTTGATGCCGATGTCGTAGGCCGACATGAGATCGTGCCGGAACGATGACGAGACGTGCGTGATGTCGTCCGGGCCGCAACCCAATGTATCGAGCATGTATTCGAACGCCTTGAGGTGCGGCTTGTATGCGCCGGCTTCTTCTGCCGTCAGCACGGCGTGGAACGGCGCGCCAAGCTTTGCGACGTTGGCAGGGATCTGCGCAACCATCGAATTGGTAAGAATGACCAGGGGAATGTGCTTTGCCAGCTTGGCGAGTCCTTCGGGCACGTCTGAGTGCGGACCCCATGTCGGCACACGGTTGTAGATGTCTTCGGCCTGCTCAGGCCTGAAAGCGACATTGTTGCGCTTGCACGTGCGCTCGAGCGCGTTGTGCACCACTTCGGCGTAGGGCTTCCAGTCTTGCAGCACTTCGTCAAGGCGATAGGCCTGAAAGTGCTTGATGAATTCAGCCATCTGTAGATCGGTCATAAGATGCGCAAAGAGATCCTTTGCCGCATCGGCCATCTTGAAATTGATTAGCGTGCCATGACAATCAAATGTCACGTACTTTGGACGAAAGTTGCTCATACGCACAGCTCTCCAATTTTGATATCCGTCTGTATAGTGCGGGGCTTGAAGAGGGTTTGCGGAATGCGGCGGGCTTTCAGCAGGATGTACTGAATTCTGGTAGGGGCTGCGTAATCATGCACTGCTCTATACAGGAAGAAGCGGTGCGACGCTTACATTCTGCTGGAGCTCCTTAGAAATGCGCAAAGCCCAAATTCCTTAGAATCATGTGCGTGTGTGTTGGGAAAGCAGATATGGCCGGGTGTTCGCTGCTGATCGGCGGAGCGAGGTGCTGGGTAGATCGTCGCCGGTTCTGAGAGGGGGCTTTTACGTCGAACGGCACAAAAAGGACGCTGTCACGACAATTTCACAATAATCATCCGTCCACGCTCGCCGCTTCGACGCAAGATTCGTTTGCAAGAGCATACTCTCGGCGAATAACAATAATTCGCAGGAAAAATGGAAACGCTCAGTCAGCCAGCCAAACACACGTGTGGCAAGCGGGGTGAGAGAGTGCGCATCACTAATGAGGGGTGAAGTTCCGATGAAATCTATTTCCGCAGTTAAGGTCGCACTGGCAGTTGGCGTAGCGATGGGAGCGATGCCGATGTCGGCACGGGCGCAGTCAGCGCCTGCCGAAGATCAGGCTGAGCCTGCAGAATCGCTCGTCGTTATCGGCCAGCGGCAGCAGTATCGTGGCGATGTGCCGCTTTCGGCAATTCCGCAGAGCGTGCAAGTCATCGACGCCAAGACCTTGCAAAACCTTAACATTACTCGGCTCGATACTGCGCTTGATCTTTCCAGTGGTGTATCGCGGCAGAACAACTTTGGCGGCTTGTTCGATGGTTTTGCCATTCGCGGCTTTGCCGGGGACGAGAACTTTGCCGGCGGCGTGCTGGTCAACGGTTTCAATGCCGGTCGCGGTTATGGCGGCCCGCGCGATGCGTCCAACATCGAAAAGATCGAAATCCTCAAAGGCCCCAATGGCGCCGTGTTTGGCCGGGGTGAACCGGGTGGCACGATCAGCATCATCACGAAGAAGGCCAAGGTCGGTGAGACTTTCGGCAGCTTTGCGGTGCAAGGCGGCAGCTGGAACACGTTCCGCGTAGAAGCCGACTATAACCTTTCATTAAGCGATACCGTGGCGATCCGTTTGAACGGAGCAGCGCAGGATGGAGACAGTTTCCGCGACACCGTGAGCCAGACACTTTACACGGCTAACCCCTCTATCGTGTTCACGCCGTCCACGGACACCAGTATTTCCTATGAACTCGAGTTCATGGATAATCGCGTTCCGTTTGATCGCGGCACAATTGCGGTAAACGGGCGGCTTGGCGTTGTTGACCGGTCAACCTTCTTTGGCGAACCCGGCGATGGGCGCATGAACGTCAACGTGCTTGGCCATCAAGTACAGCTTCAGCAGAAGCTTGGCGGCAGCTGGTTTTTCCTTGCTGGTGTCAGCTATCGCGAAACGGAATTCAAAGGCATTTCAAGTGAGCCAGAGTTGGATCCAATCGGCTCCAACCGCCGCCAGACTCTGACCTCAACGGGCAACTTCCTTGCTCGTCAGCGCCGTTCGCGTGACTACAGCACCGACAACCTTGTGGTCCGTGGCGAAATTTCGGGTAAGTTCAACACCGGTGGAATTGCCCACCATGTGCTGGTGGGGGCCGATTGGGACCGATTCCGGATTGATCTTCTGCAGCTTCGCGGCCGCCCGGTAAACTATACGGCAGGCACGCCGATCACGGCAGCAAATTATGCTGTCAATATCTTCAACCCGGTCTACGGCCAGACATTGGCGCTGGGGGCAACACCGCTGACCAACACCTTTGAAACGCAAAAGGCGTGGGGCATTTACTTTCAGGATCAGATCGACCTGACCGACCGGCTGAAACTGCGCCTTGGTGGCCGCTATGACAACTTCAAGCAGACCGTGTTGAACCGTGCCAACAACCGTACCATCCTTGTCAACCAGAAGCAGTTCAGCCCAACCGGTGGGATTCTTTATGAAATCAACGACGATCTTTCGATCTTTGGTGGTTACGGCGAAGGCTACCGGCCGAACAGCGGCGTGGATGCTGCCAGCAATCCTTTCCCGGCAGAATTGAGCAAATCCTACGAGGTGGGCCTGCGGTTGGGCGAGCCCGGTGGTCCGATCAGCGGTTCGATCGCAGCATTTACGATGACCAAGAACAACATCCTGACCGCCGATCCGAATCCGGCCAATGCAGGGTTCTCTATTGCCGGTGGTGCTGCACGGTCACGCGGGATCGAACTGGATTTCAACGCCAATCTGCCCGGCGACATCATGGTCATCGCCACTTATGCCTATCTGGATGCAAACTGGACAACGCGGGCAGGGGACAGAGACTTTGGCCTGACCATCAATCCCGGTGATCGCTTGATCAACATCCCCGAACATGCAGCCAACCTGATTGCCAGCAAGGGATTCATGATAGGCGACCGGCGTTTCACGCTGGGCGGAGGTATCAACTACGTAGGCAAGCGTCTTGGCGAAACCGGCTCGACGTTCGAACTGCCCGGCTATGTCATTACTCGCCTGATGGCGAGCTATGAGCCGGCTGATAACATCAAGGTCACTGCTGACGTGACCAATCTGTTCGACAAGCAGTTCTATACCGCGTCGTACGCGCGGCTGTGGGTCGCACCTGGCCCGCCGCGCGCTTTCAACGTGCGGGCAACGTTCTCGTTCTGATAACGGAATTGGGCTGTCGGGGTCACCGCTCCGGCAGCCCAACTTATCTGACGAGGCACAATGCGACGCCAAAGCTTTCTGAAATGGCACAGATGGATGGCGCTGCTATTTGCACCGCTTCTGGTGCTCCAGACGCTGACCGGCAGCGTTCTGCTGTTTCGTGAGCCGCTTGGCCGTCTGCTGGAGGTCACTACCTCGAACGGGCCGGCGCTTGGAATAGACCGACTTTACGCGGCGGCCGCAGCAACCGGCAAGCGCGTAGAGCGCCTGCAACCGCCTGCCCAGCACGGACGGATGGCACTTGCTCAGTTCGTCGATGCCGATCGCATGCGCAGCTTCGCCATGATTGATCCCGTATCCGCACGGATCGTGCGTGAGGGCGGCTTGGCGAGCTTTCCGATCGAGGCAGCGCTACAACTCCATTACCGGCTCATGGCTGGGACGACAGGTCTTGTCATCGTCGCGCTGAACGGCCTCGTGCTGTTGCTGATGGCGGGAACGGGCCTTGCTTTCTGGTGGCCGGGCAAGGGGCGCTGGGGCAAATCGCTCGTCGTCAATTCTCGCATGCCATCGCGGATCAGGCTGCGGCACTGGCACCGCAGTTTCGGCGTCGTAACTGCGCTGCTGCTTGCTTGCAGCGCGCTGACGGGCGTTTTGTTGGCAGGTGCCGATCTTCTCCCCGCGCTCGTATCAGCACTGCCGAAACCGGTTTCTGAGGTGGAGCCGGTTCGTCCGATCGCGGCAAACGTCGCTGCAGGTCTGGTGTTGGCACAAGCTCAGTTTCCCGGCGCTAAAGTCCGGGACCTTCGCTTTTCTGCCGATGCGCGCATGGACGTGAACCTGCTTGCACCAGAGCGCAATTCGCTGGCCGTGCACGTAGTGAAGGTCGATCTGACAGCGTCGCGACTCATTACAGCGAAATCGGCACAGGACAATTCGGCCTTATGGATGACTGTCTTGCCTTATCACTCGGGCGATGAGTTCGGCCTGCTCGGCCAACTTGTGCTGCTTGTCGAAGCGCTCGTGCTGATCGGGCTGGGCGTGTCCGGCCCGTTGATGTGGTGGCGTCAAAGGACACTGCGATAATGACCATGCTGTATCACGGGTTGGAGGCGCGAGGCCTCGTATGGAAAGGGATATTCGAGGCTCGCGTGCCACAACTGCCATTCTTGCGCTGGGGGCATGATCCGGTCGATCCGGCGCAAGTGCGGTATCTTGCCGCGTGGAATGCGCCTGCGGACTTTGTCGCACAGTTCCCCAATCTGGAGGTGCTGTTCAGCGTTGGCGCGGGAATCGACCAGTTGCCGCTGGCGGCGCTCCCTCCGCAAGTACGCGTGGTGCGGATGGTCGAGCAGGGTATCATTACCGGCATGGCAGAATATGTGGCCATGGCTTGTCTGGCGCTGCACCGTGACCTGCCGTTTTTCATCGCGGAGCAGCGTGCTGGATGCTGGACGTATCGGCATACACGTCTGGCATTTGAAACGCGCGTGGGCATCATGGGGCTTGGCGAGCTGGGCAAGGCGGCGCTCGAAATTTTGAAGCCGCTGGGCTTTGCCCTATCGGGCTGGAGCCGGAGCGAACATCATATCGATGGTATCACCTGCTTTGCAGGATTGGCAGGCTTTGACGAATTCCTGACGCAGGCCGACATTTTCGTATGTTTGCTTCCGCTGACGCTGGAGACGCGCGGCATCCTTTGTCGCAAGACATTTGACAAGATGCCGCCCGGGAGTGCTATCGTGAACGCTGGGCGCGGCGGTCATCTGATTGCAGGCGACTTGATTTGCGCGCTTGATTCGGGGCAATTGCGTGCCGCCATGCTTGATGTGACTGATCCCGAGCCGCTACCAGAAGGCCATCAATTCTACAGTCACCCCGCGATCTTCCTGACGCCCCATGTCGCGGCTGAGACTCGCCACGGCTCAGCGGGCGAGGTCCTGGCGGACAACGTTCTGCGCGTGCTGACAGGCGAACCGCTGTTGGGTGAAGTTGACCGGATCAAGGGCTATTGAGGCGCGGCATTTCGTGCCGGTATGCGCGCAAAAAAAGTGCTTTGGACAGGGTTGGACGTAGGCGAACGGTTGCAAGTTTTGCTGTAAAAGCGGTCATCTTAAGCCTGTTGCCAGAAGCTATCCGGCCCGCCGGAAGTGACAGACAGGGATCAATGCGCCTCATGAGCACCGCCGTCTTCACCCCCAAGTTCATCAGCTTCGATTGCTACGGCACGCTGACCCGTTTTCGCATGACCGAGATGGCGACGGAATTCTATGCCGACCGTCTTAACGCCGAAAACTTGCCGAATTTCTGCAAGGATTGGACCGCATACCGCTTCGATGAAGTGATGGGACCGTGGCAGCCTTACCGGGATGTCATCGCCAATTCGCTTGAGCGTTGCTCGAAAAAATGGGGCGTAGAGTTCCGTGAGGACGAAGCAAACGCGGTTTATCAAGCCGTGCCGACATGGGGTCCGCATGAGGATGTGCCCGGCGGCCTGTCGAAAATCTGCGACAAAATCCCTCTGGTGATCCTTTCGAACGCGATGAATAGCCAGATTATGTCGAATGTTGGCTTATTGGGGGCGACCTTCCACCGCGTATACACTGCCGAAAGCGCGCAAGCATATAAGCCACGCATGCAAGCATTTGAATACATGTTCGATCAGCTCGGCATGGGGCCGGAGGTGGGCATGCACGTGTCATCAAGTTTCCGTTACGATCAGAACACTGCGACAGACCTTGGCTTTGGCTGCCGGGTTTTCGTCGGTCGCGGGCATGAACCATCGAACGGGAACTACCGCGACGTGGAAATTCCGCACATCGGCGCGCTGCCGTCAGTGGTCGGGCTCTGATCGTGGTGCGGCGGGATCGGTTTGTTCCTGGCCGCCGCAGAAAATGCCGAGTAGCGGTAAGGCGATGCCGTGCCGTGCCGCCCTGCACCAGCAATCGGCACAGTAGCGCGGAAAGTGATGTTACAATTCGTTCAATGCCGGTCAAATACCGCAGGGAATAGCACGCAAGGAAAGGGGATATGGCAATGGTCGACGTAGTTTCCTCCGCCCTGTCACGCCGTGGTTTGCTGGGCGGGTTGGCATCGGGCCTGGCGCTGGCGCCTGCTAACAGGCTGATCGGCCAGCCCCGCATTGGTGGACGCATCCGCGTGGCAAGCGTGGCTTCGTCCACCGCCGATACGCTTGACCCGGCAAAGGGTAATCTGTCGACCGATTATCTGCGGCACTATCTGCTTTACAGCGGATTGACCCAGTACGATTCCAAAGTGCGAGGCCAGCCGGGCCTTGCGGTGTCGATGGAAACCCGGGACAATATCCTCTGGACAATCAAGTTGCGTTCCGGCGTCCACTTCCACAACGGCAAGACTCTGGGCGCTGACGATGTGGTCTATTCGCTGATGCGCCATCTCGATCCTGCCGTGGGATCGAAAGTCAAGGCGATTGCCGAACAGTTCAAGACCGCGCGTGCCACCGGCAAATTGGAACTTGAGCTGAAGCTGACCGGGCCAAACCCCGATCTTCCGGTCATTCTTGCATCTCCGCAATTCCTGATCGTTGAAAATGGACGCCGTGATTTCAGCGTCGCGAATGGTACGGGGCCATATATCCTGCGCTCGTTCTCGCCGGGTATTCGCACCGTCGTTCGGCGCAATCCAAATTACTGGAAGCCGGGTAAGCCCTACCTCGACGAGATCGAGGTCATCGCCATCCCCGACGAACTGTCCCGCGTCAACGCGCTGCTTTCGGGCGACGTCCAGATGGTCAACGCGGTCAGTCCAGGGTCTGTAAAGCGGGTTCGTGCTTCGTCCGGGCACGCGATTATGGAAACCAAGTCGGGCCTGTTCACCGACTTCGTTATGCGCCGCGACCATCCAGTGACCGGAAACCCGGATTTCGTGTTGGCGATGAAGTATCTGATGGACCGCGAACTGATCAAGCGCGCTCTGTTTCGCGGCTTTGCTACTATCGGCAACGATCAGCCGATCTCTCCGCTCGACCCTCATTTCAATCCCGACATTCCCCAGCGCCATTTCGATCCCGATCGCGCCAAGTTCCTTCTCAGGCGCGCCGGGTTGCTGGGCACGCGATTGCCGGTCTATGTCTCTCCGGCGGCAAACGGTTCCGTCGATATGGGGTCGGTCCTGCAGGAGCATGCGGCGCAGATCGGGCTCAAATTTGCGGTCAATCGCGTGCCAAGCGACGGCTACTGGTCGACCCACTGGATGAAGCATCCGCTGACTTTCGGCAACGTCAACCCGCGGCCCACTGCGGACATGATGTTCAGCCTGTTCTTTGAATCCAAGGCCACGTCGAATGAATCAGGATGGAACAATCCGCAATTCGACAAAATGCTGATCGAAGCGCGCCAAGCCACCGATCCTGCTCGCCGCAAAGCGATCTACGGCGACATGCAATGGCTGGTTCACAACCAGGGCGGGGTTGGCGTACCGGTGTTCATCAGCTTGCTCGACGGGTATGATCGCCGTCTGCGCGGACTTTTTCCAATCCCGCTCGGGGGCTTCATGGGCTACACCTTTGGCGAACACGTCTGGTGGGACGCATGAGTGCTGCCTCTCCCGCTTCACGCTGGCGCGGTCCGTTGCAACTCGTTGCAAAAAGGATCGGGCTGGCATTTGTCACGCTCGGGCTCGTATCAGCCGTCATCTTTACGATCAGTGGCCTTTTGCCCGGTGACGCCGCACAGGAACTCCTGGGTCAAGGCGCTACGCCTGAACAGATCGCAGCACTGCGGAGCGAAATGGGCCTCGATCGCCCCGCGCTGGTGCGCTACTTCGGGTGGCTGCGCGGCATTGTAATTGGTGACCCCGGCAAATCTCTCGTAGCGAACATGCCCGTAGCCGACATAATATCGGAGCGGCTGCCGAACACTCTGGTTCTCGCTGGACTGACCACACTTTTTGCAGTCCCGATTGCGTTTCTTGTCGGGATTTGGTCGGCTGTGACACGGGGGCATGCAGCTGACCGGGCGCTGAACATCATGACTTTGGCAATGGTTGCCTTGCCAGAGTTCCTCGTCGCCACGATTGCGGTGCTGGTTTTCTCGGTAAAGCTGCTCTGGCTGCCTTCGATTACGATCGTCCCACAAGACCCTACCCTCGTCGAATTTCTGCGCGCATACGCGATGCCGGTCATGGTGCTGGGCGTTGGCGTTATCGCACAACTCGGCCGGATGATCCGGGCCGCAATCATCGCCGAACTTGATCGGCCCTATGTCGAGATGGCTGTTCTTAAGGGCGTGTCGCAGCCCAGGCTGATCTTCCGCCATGTTCTGCCCAATGCGGTCGGCCCGATTGTGAATGCCATGGCGCTCAGCCTGTCCTACCTGTTTGGAGGCGCGATCATCGTGGAGACGATCTTCAGCTATCCCGGGCTTGCCAGCCTTATGGTCAATGCCGTCACCTCGCGCGACATGCCTCTGTTGCAGGCCTGCGCTATGCTGTTTTGCGCGACGTACCTGTTTCTGGTGCTGATCGCCGATACCGTAGCGATCCTGGCCAATCCGAGACTGCGGCAGGGATGAGCAGTACCCGCCTCTTCCGCGCCGTTGCACGGCTGCCGTTATCGGGAAAAATCGGCCTCGTGCTCGTGATTTTCTGGATCGTTATCGCTGCCATTGGGCCATTCATTGCCCCGTATCCACCCGGGTCCTTCTCCAATCAGGAAGTCTTTTCAGAATCCAGCAGCGAGTTTTGGCTGGGGAGCGACTACCTCGGTCGCGACGTGCTCAGTCGCCTGCTTTCGGGCGCGCGCTTCACCGTCGGACTTTCGGCAGTCGCTGTCGCCATTGCTGCGAGCATTGGCACCGGGTTTGCGTTGATGGCGGCAGTCGGACCGCATTGGGTCGACGAACTGCTGTCGCGTGCGATGGACACGCTGATCTCGATCCCGAGCAAGATATTTGCACTGGTGCTTGTCGCAGCGTTCGGCTCTTCGCTGATACTGCTCACCGTTATCATCGCGATCACTTACGTGCCCGGTAACTTCCGTATCGCGCGTTCGCTAGCTGTCGGCTTGGCGCGGCTCGATTACGTGGAAGTGGCGCGCGCGCGGGGTGAGGGGCGGCTGCATCTTGCGTTAGTTGAAGTTTTGCCGAACATGATACGGCCGTTGTGTGCTGATATCGGTCTGCGTTTCGTGTTCATCGTGCTGCTGCTGTCGGGCCTGAGCTTTCTTGGCCTTGGTCTCCAGCCGCCGGACGCCGATCTGGGTTCATTGGTCCGCGAGAACACGTCCGGGCTTGCCGAAGGCGCGTTGGCGATCATTGCACCGGCTGTAGCGATCGCCAGTCTGACGGTGGGCGTGAACCTGCTGATCGATGCAGCAACGCAGGGGAAGGCGCGATGAACCCGGCACCGCATGTTGCTGTCCGCAATCTTAGCGTCACCGTCCGCGCGCCCGATGGCTCACCCTTGCGTATCGTTGACGACGTTTCGTTCACGATCCAGCGTGGCGAAGTCATGGCGCTGATCGGTGAATCCGGATCGGGCAAGACCACGATCGCGCTGTCGCTGTTGGGCTATGCCCGCAGTGGCGCGAAGATCAGCGGCGCAATCACGGTGGGCAAGGCCTCGTTTGGCGGGGCGGGGCAAGCAACCCTTGCGGCCCAGCGCGGCAACCGCATCACTTATGTGGCGCAAAGCGCAGCGGCGGCGTTCAATCCATCGCGCAGAGTCATCGAACAGGTGATCGAACCAGCGCTGATCCATGGTACCGCATCGGCGGCAGAAGCGCGCAAACACTCCATGGCGTTGTTCGAAGCGTTGGCGTTGCCCAACCCTGAAACGATCGGTAGCCGTTACCCGCACGAACTTTCGGGCGGACAGTTGCAGCGCCTGATGGCGGCGATGGCATTGATCACCCGACCCGACCTTGTAATCTTCGATGAGCCGACCACCGCACTAGACGTGACCACGCAAGTTGAGGTGCTGCAGGCATTTCGCAAGGTTGTGCGCGAGCAGGGCGCAACGGGCGTCTATGTGTCGCACGATCTGGCTGTCGTTGCGCAGATGGCGGACCAGATCCTTGTCCTCAATCGCGGCAAGGTTCGTGAACAGAATTCCGTGAAGGCCGTGCTCGAAACACCGTCGGACGATTACACCCAGACATTGCTGGCGGCAGCGCAGCCTGTGATCAAGGCTGCCGTTCCGACTGTTGCGCCGACTGCTGTGGGCGCCGCGCCGTTGCTTTCGATCGAGGGCATTCATGCAGGCTATGGCGCAATAGATCGTAATGGCTGTGCGGCGCATCCTGTCCTGACCGACGTGAGCCTGCATATCGGCAGGGGTGCGGCTGTCGGGGTGATCGGCGAATCGGGATCGGGCAAGTCGACCGTTGCGCGCGTGGTGGCGGGCCTGCTTGCGCCAACTGCAGGGACCGTGTCGCTGGACGGAGAGCCACTCGCGGCCTCGCTGAACCGACGCACGCGCGAGCAACTGCGCCGCATCCAGATCGTGTTCCAGAATGCGGATATTGCGCTCAACCCGGCACACAGCGTCGGCGAAATTCTGGGTCGGGTATTGCGCTTCTATCACGGGTCGAGCAGCCACCAGGCCAGGCAGCGGATCGCAGAATTGCTCGACCTGATCCGCCTTCCTGCAGGGATTGCAGATCGCAGATGCGACGAGCTGTCGGGCGGACAGAAACAGCGCGTGAATCTGGCAAGGGCGCTTGCCGCCAATCCGGATGTGATCCTCTGCGATGAAGTAACCTCGGCGCTCGACACCGTAGTGCGTGAGGCCATTCTTGAACTTTTGGCCGAACTGCGCCGCGATCTTGGCGTGGCTTACCTGTTTATCAGCCACGACATCGCGACAGTGAAGGCGCTCTGCGATGAGATCGTGGTGCTTTACAAAGGTACGCGGGTGGAAAGTGGGCTGCGGGACAGTTATGCCGCACCGCCATTTCACCCTTATACCGACCTGCTTATTTCTTCTGTGCCTGAACTCAGGACGGACTGGCTCTCCAGCGTGGGACCGCAGGCCAGCGCCCGGTTCGCGCATATGCACGAAAGTGCCGCTTTGTGCCGCTTTGTGCCGCGCTGCCCGGTCGCGGTTGCAGGCAGGTGCGATGTCACACCGCCACCACATCGCGCGATGACGGCGGGCAATACGGTGCTTTGTCACAGGACCGAGTCCGAACTTACTGGTAGCTAGATCCAATTGGCGACGATTCCACGACGAAGGGCTTTCAATGACACTACATAATGCACTCCCCACTACCGAAACGCAGTTGGCACTGTGAGCGTGGCTCTGCAGCAGAAGGTTTCGGCCGTCGTCGATATGCGTGCTTATGCGGCCGATACGGCAGCGGCTGGCGATTGGTTTGCCGGTCGGGCGTGTCCGGCATTCGCTGACGAAGCGGCAGAAGTGGCCTCGTTCGCCCTGCGTGGAGAGGGGCGGGTTGCATCCCTGCCGACCGACGAGTTCGTTCTGGTCCTTGCAGGCAAGCTCGAGATCGAAAGCGATCATGGCGTGCTTGTACTCGGCCCTGATGACAGCGCCTCGATCCCGTTTGGCACGACCTTCATCTGGCGCGCTTCGGATGATATGCTGGCAGTTGTCTATGCAGCCCCGACACATCGGCCGGGCAACACCACGGTGCCGCTGATGATTGACAAGAACGCGCAGCTCAATCCTTCGAATCCGCCAGCGCTGGAAAACCTGCTTGGCGAAGTGCCGACGTGCCGTGGCTTTTCCGATTACGTTTCAGCCAATAAGGAATTCTGCTGTGGAACGTGGGATTCCACGCCCTATCACCGGCGCCAGATCCCCTACCGGCAAGTCGAACTGATGCTGCTGATGGCCGGCAAGGTTACCTTCAGCGACCAGAAGGACAGCGTCACCTTCTCGACCGGAGACGTGTGCATGTTCATTCGTGGCGATGGCTGCGAGTGGCTCAGCGAGGAATACGTCAAGAAGGTTTTCGCTACGCAGCGGCCCCTTACCTGACGGATATTTTGCGGCCATACTGGTCCGGCAGAATCTATCGCATCGAGAGACAAGTGCCGCACGACTGCCATGTGTCTGGCGGGCATTCGGAAGAAATTGCCATCCGAACTCCGCATAAACTTCTATGATGGGGCCATGGCTGGCGAACTAGCGCGTCACAAGCCCTCGGCTTGCTACATTCGACGATAGCTTGGTAATGGATGTGAGGAGTAAAGGGGCAATGTCCGTTTCACAGGCGCAAGCTGCCAGCGAGGGCGTGATCTCGCTGACATCTGCTCATCTCGAACAGGCGCTCGCACTATCGCAAGTCATCAACTGGCCCTATCGCGCCGAAGACTGGAAGTTTGCGCTCGATCTGGGGCACGGCTTTGGGGTGGAAGCAGGCGACAAGCTCGTCGGAACGGCGCTGTGGTGGCCCTATGGCAAAGACTTTGCCTCGGCAGGAATGATCATCGTTTCAACCGATGCGCAAAGGCAGGGCATCGGCGGCCGGCTTATGGCGGCGATGCTGGCCGCTGCCGCCGGACGGCGCATGATCCTCAACTCGACGCAGGAAGGAAGGCCGCTTTATACCCGCCTTGGTTTTGAGCCCTACGGCGTGATGTCGCAACATCAGGCCGTGCTCGCCAAAGTTCCAGCCATCGATCGGACAGTGCGTGTGCGCCCAGTTTGCCCGGACGATGCGCACGCCTTGCACAACCTTGACCAGCGCGCTTCGGGCATGGACCGAAAGAATTTGTTGAACGCCCTGTTCGGCGTGGCCGACACGGTCGTGGTCGAGCGTGACGGAGACGTTACCGGCTATGGCTGCGTGCGCCGGTGGGGGCGTGGAGTGGTGATCGGTCCAGTCATTGCGCGTGATCAGGCAGACGCGCGTGCGATCATTGCTACGCTTGCGTCCGCCTATGAGGGCGGTTTTGTCCGGATCGACGTTACTGGCGAAAGCGGGCTCTCGCCGTGGCTCGCCGAAATTGGTCTCCCTCAGACGGACCAGGTGATCTCGATGTCGCTGGGCAAGCCTCCGGAGCCGCTGCCGGGCGCTGTCCTGTTCGCCTTGTCCAACCAGTCGCTCGGCTGATGGAAGGGCCACTTACTCGAACTCGTCGGACGCGGGGCTTTGCTGCCCGGTCTGGGATCAAGGCACCCTTGGCTCCGCATGACGTCAGCTTCCACCGGAGACATTCACCATGCCCGCGCCTCTGAGATTCATCAATTCCACGCCTGACCTGCCGGTGGAAGCCGATGCTGTCATCATTGGTGGCGGGATCATTGGAAGCTTCACTGCCTATTATCTGGCCCAGCGTGGGCTGAAGGTAGCTCTGCTTGAAAAGGGCGTGGTCGGCGGCGAGCAATCGAGCCGAAATTGGGGTTGGTGCCGTCAGCAAAACCGCGACGAGCGCGAGTTGCCGCTGGCGACCAAGGCGCTGGACCTGTGGGAGCAATTCGGGCTTGAAAGTGGCGAAGAAACTGGCTTCCGCCGTTGTGGCCTGTTCTACGTCAGCAATGATCAGTCCGAAATCGATACCTGGGCGCGCTGGGGCGAATATGCCCGATCGATCGGCGTGAAAACGCGTATGCTCAATAGCCAGGAAGCCACCGATCACGGGAAGTTTACCGGCAAGGTGTGGAAGGGCGGGGTCCATTCCCAGATGGACGGCATTGCCGATCCGGGACTTGCGGTGCCAGCCGTGGCGCGCGCTTTGATGGCGCTGGGCAGCACCGTCCACCAGTCTTGCGCAGCCCGCGGGATTGAGACGACCGGCGGCGCGGTGAGCGGGGTGGTAACAGAGCGCGGAACGATCCGCACAAAGCTCGTGATCCACGCAGGCGGTGCTTGGGCCTCATCGTTCATGCGCCAGTTGGGGGTGCGGTTTCCGCAGGCCACAGTTCGCCAATCGATTCTGGCTGTCGGCACCGGGAGGCTGAGCCTGCCAGACGCGTTTTACGGCGATTCCCTAGCGATCACGCGGCGTGGAGACGGGTGCCATACCTTGGCGTACAGCGGTCGGGCCAAGATCGACCCTACCCTACAGTTCTTGCGCTTTCAAAAGCAGTTCATCCCGATGTTCAAGCAGCGCTGGAGCAAAGTGTCGCCCGGCGGGCTACAGGGCTTGCGTGCCGGGCATGAGTCGTTGTCGAACTGGCGGCTTGACCGGCCAACGCCGATGGAGGCGCGCCGTATCCTCGATCCCGTCGCCGACACCAAGACCATACGTCTTACCGTGAAACTCGTCTCGAGGTTGATCCCTGATATTGCGACGGCGCCGGTGGTTGGCAGTTGGGCCGGCTTTGTAGACAGTACGCCAGATGGGGTGCCCGTGATTGGCGAGATACCTGCCGTTCCGGGCCTGATCCTTGCGGCAGGCTTCAGCGGTCATGGTTTCGGCATCGGCCCCGGCGCTGCTCATCTTGTTGCCGATATCGCGTCGGGACATGAGCCGATCGTCGATCCGCGTCCCTATCGTCTTTCGCGCTTTGACAGTGGTGCTGAGATCGACGTTTCGGAATTCTGAGCCTCAAGTCATAGCGAGTTTTCGCGATATTGTTCTAAAAGGTTTGAAAAACCGGCACCTTGTTTTGAAGATTGCCGCGTAATACGGAAATGATTAGGGCGGGCGTTGCCCGCTAAACAACGCCTCGAGCGCGGGAACAACGGATGCACCTTCAGGACGCAACGCAGATCGTGCTGCGAGACATGACGGCTGACGACATCCACGCTGTCGCGGACCTTTGCTTTGAACAGCTATGGCCCCACCGCGAGGCGGATCTGCACATGTTCCTGTCGATCGGGAGCGGGCTGGTGGCCGAGTTTGATGGCAAGATTGCCGGTACGATGATGTTCTGGCGCTTCGGTGAGGCGTTCGCGACGCTTGGTATCGGCATAGTGGCGGTTGCGCACAAGGATCTGGGCATTCGCCGCCGGTTAGCCGGTGCGACGATCGAGCGGCTGGATGGGGTAACCATCATGCTCAATGCCCCTGATGAAAGCCGATCACTCTATGCCGAGTTCGGTTTCGTTGAAATTGGCACGGTGTGCCAGCATCATGCACTCGCCCCGGTTCAACCGCTTGTCGAACTACGGCAGGGCGAGCGCGTGCGGCCGATGGGCGCTGCGGATGCCCAAGCGCTCGATGCGCTCTATTCTTCGGCTACCGGCATGGATCGCAAGGTCCTGCTTGAAGCCCTGACCGCTGAGGGCAGCACGGTTGTTTTGTGTCATGAGCACCAGCAAACCGGCTTTGCTGTCATGCGGCGGTTCGGGCGTGGTTGGGTGATTGGTCCGGTCGTGGCACCGGATGCCACGGGCGCAAAGGCCCTGATCGCGCACTGGCTCGGCACGCAGGCAGGCAGTTTCTGCCGCATCGACGTGCCCGAAGCCACCGGGCTTGGCCCTTGGTTGAATGAGGTCGGCCTGCCGGAAGTGGACCGCGTCACACGGATGGTGCGTGGCCAAGCACCCATTCCCGGCGATCATGTCGCCCTCTTTGGTCTTGCCGCACAAGCTTTAGGTTGAAACATGATCACGCTCAATGACCCTACCCTGTTGCGGCAAGCTGCCTTCGTTGACGGCGAATGGATCGTAAGCGGGCTTCCTGGCCTCGACGTTACCAATCCTGCTACCGGTGAAATCATCGGCACCGTGCCAGAATGCGGCACTGCCGAAACCGAAGCGGCAATTGCTGCTGCGCACAAATCATGGCCCGATTGGCGCCGCCGGACAGCGGGCGAGCGGGCCGCGCTGTTGGACACATGGCATGCGCTGGTGCACGCCAATGTAGACGATCTCGCCCGGATCATGACCGCCGAACAAGGTAAGCCCTTTCCCGAAGCGCAAGGTGAGATCCGCTATGCAGCTAGCTTCATCAAGTGGTTTGCCGAAGAAGCGCGCCGTGTCGGCGGCCGAAACATTCCCTCGCCCGAACGTGACCGGCGGATCATCGTGATGACCGAGCCGGTCGGCGTAGCCGCAGCGATCACGCCATGGAATTTTCCCGCAGCGATGATCACTCGCAAGTGCGCGCCTGCGCTTGCTGCGGGTTGCCCGGTTGTTATCAAGCCTTCTGACCTGACGCCGTTCACCGCGCTTGCGTTGATCGAACTGGCCGTTCGCGCAGGGTTTCCCAAAGGCACGATCAATCTGCTGACTGGCATGCCGACCGAGATCGGTGCAGCCATCACCAGCAGCCCGTTGATACGCAAGCTCTCGTTCACCGGCTCGACCCGCGTCGGCGCGCTGCTGATGCGGCAGAGCGCGGACACGATCAAGCGGTTGTCGCTCGAATTGGGCGGCAATGCGCCGCTGATCGTGTTCGACGACGCGGACCTCGACCTTGCGGTCAAGGCGACGATGGCCAGCAAGTTCCGCAACGCCGGACAGACCTGTGTGTGTGCCAATCGCATTCTTGTTCACGCGCCAATCTATGACGAATTTGCCTCCCGTCTCGGCGCAGCAGTCTCGGCATTGAATGTCGGGGATGGCATGGATTCGGGGACGACCACCGGGCCTCTCATCAATCGCGCCGCGATCGACAAGGTATCGGCGCATGTCGAGGACGCGCTGTCCAAGGGCGGCAAGGTGCTGTTCTCCGGCACTGGCCGCGAGGGTGGCAATTTTGCGCGTCCGCTCGTCATCGGCGAGGCCAATGCGGATATGCGGCTTGCCGTGGAAGAGACCTTCGGACCCATTGCCCCGCTTTTCCGGTTTGAAACCGAGGACGAGGCGATCACGCTGGCCAATGACACCGATTACGGGCTTGCCAGCTATTTTTACACCTCCGGCCTCGATCGCGCCTTCCGCGTGGCCGAAGCACTCGAAGCCGGCATGGTCGCGCTCAACACCGGCAGCATCGCGATGGATGTGGCTCCGTTCGGCGGGATCAAGCAGTCTGGCCTGGGGCGAGAAGGCGGCACGCTCGGCATTGAGGAATACCTTGAAACCAAGACGTTCCACATCGGTGGCCTTAAGCTATGAATCTGACGTTTTGAACTTTCCAAGCTTCCTCTGGGGGGACCATATGAGCAGCAATACCCGCAAGCATACCGTCGCGGTTATCCCCGGTGATGGCATCGGCAAGGAAGTCATGCCCGAAGGTATGCGCGTGCTGGAAAAAGCTGCCGCACTGTACGGCTTCGAGATCGAGCAGAAGTGGCATGATTTTGCCAACTGCGATTACTATGCGCGGCATGGCAAGATGATGCCGGACAACTGGAAAGAAGAGATTGGCCACCCCGATGCGATCTTCTTCGGCGCGGTGGGCTGGCCCGATATCGTGCCCGATCACATCTCGTTGTGGGGCTCGCTCCTACAGTTCCGCCGCGAGTATGACCAGTACGTTAACCTGCGCCCGGTCCGACTGATGCCCGGGGTGCCATGCCCGCTGGCGGGGCGCGAGCCTGGTGATATCGACTTCTGGGTGGTGCGCGAAAACACCGAGGGCGAATATTCTGCTGTGGGCGGGATCATGTTCCCCGGCACCGAGCGCGAAATCGTCATTCAGGAAACGGTGATGACCCGCATCGGTGTGGATCGCGTGCTGCGCTATGCCTTCGATCTGGCCCAAAAGCGCCCACGCAGGCACCTCACTAGCGCGACCAAGTCAAATGGCATAGCCATCACCATGCCATATTGGGACCAGCGCGTGGAAGCCATGGGCGCGCAATACCCCGATGTCCGTCATGACAAGTACCACATCGACATCCTGACCGCGCAATTTGTGCTCAATCCGGATCGCTTCGATGTCGTTGTGGGTTCCAACCTGTTCGGCGATATTCTGTCGGATCTTGGCCCGGCTTGCACAGGTACGATCGGCGTTGCCCCATCGGCTAACATCAACCCCGAGGGCACGCATCCTTCACTGTTCGAACCGGTCCATGGGTCTGCACCCGATATTGCCGGACAAAACATCGCCAATCCTGTCGGCCAGATCTGGTCGGCAGCGATGATGCTCGAACATCTTGGCGAAAAAGAAGCGGCGGCGGCGATCATGCGCGCGGTCGAGCAGGTACTTGCGACCCCGAGTGCTCGCACCCGCGACCTAAAGGGCGCCGCTAGCACCGAGGCCTGCGGCAAGGCCATCACCGAGGCATTGGGCTGATCGATAGCGGAGGATCGAGGCAAGGGCGGGTGGCTCTCGCGATCCCAGCGGGTTCCGCGCAGACTGGCATCGTAACCGGTTCTGCCGTGAATTCAGTGCTATCCGGATGATCATATCGGTAAAGCCGGTCATTCGAGCGAAAATGCCGCTCACGAGTCATAGTCTTGTGATGCCGGAACGCTCCGGCCGATCAATCCGGAGGCCGCAGCCATGCGCAGGATTTTCCCTTATATTTCCGCATCAATCGCGGCGGTGACCGTCGCGACTGCATTTGCCGCGTCGACCGCTGAAGCCCACGCAATCTGGTTCGCCCAGCGTGCCAAGCAACTGGCGCTTGTTTACGGCGTAGGTGCGGACGATCTGGATGCGGTAAAGCGGGTGCCGCTTATCACGTCGGTCACGGGCTTAGATGCAGATAGCCTTCCGGTAACGGCGACGTTGCGCGTGGCTGGCGCAATCCCCGTGGTCGACAGCGACGAGCCTCTGGCGGTTGTCGCAGCGACCATGGACTACGGAATATGGTCCAAGGACGCTGCGGGCACCTGGCACAACAAGGGTGCGGACGAGATCAAGGATGCCACTGTCAGCGAGCATAACTTCAAGTATGCGGTCCACATCAATCAGATGCCAAGCAAGCCCATTCCGCTGATCCCAAGCCACAAGTTGCAGCTTCTGCCGGTCGGCGATGCCTTGCCGGTGGCGATGGGCGCGCCGATCAAGATTCGTGCCTTTTATGAAGGCAAGCCGATGGCTGGTGTCGATATCCTGCAGGATTACGTCAACGACCCGGACCAGAAGCCGCTTAAGACCGACACCGATGGTTATGTCACTTTGCCGGTCCGCAATCAGGGCTTGAACGTCCTTGTTGGCATCTACGTCGGCAAGTCCGACAATCCCGCGAAGTACAAGCAGATGGAATACCGTTCTTCGCTCACGTTCGTGTTGCCTCACTTGCCGGAATAAGTGACCCGGACCGGAGAAGCTGAAATGAATATGAAACGCATCACTGCCGCAATTGTTGGCATGTCAATCGTAGCGCTGCCGCTTGCCGCCAGCGCACATGGATCGATGAAGCCACTGCATGGCGGTCTCGTAACTATGACGGGCGAGACTGTGATCGAACTTGTTCGCGCGCGCAAGAACGTCGATATCTACATCACCGAGGAAGACGAGCCGCTTGCAGCTATCGGCTTCACCGGCAAGCTGATCGTGACTGCCGGCGGCGCAAAGAAGGAAACTCCTCTGGTCGCGATGGCTGGCAACAAGATGACAGCACCCGGTCTGAAAGTTCCAGCCGGCGCGAAGGTGGTGGTTGCCTTGTCCAACAAGGGCACCGGCGCGAAGACCCTTACTTCCTTCATGATGAAGTGATCCACTGATGGCCCACGCCTCAGCCCCCCTGCTTCCGAAAGGAGTGCTGCGATGGGCTAGGTGGGCTCTCGCACTGTTCATCCTGATTGCACTCAAGTCGGTTATTCATGCCCATGGGGTAGGTGAGGACGACCGCGCCTTTATCGAAGGCGCATCGGGGATGGCAATCGGCCCCTACATGTATCTTGGCGCCAAACACATGGTCACGGGATATGATCACTTGCTGTTCCTGGTCGGGGTCATCTTCTTTCTTTACCGGTTGAAAGACGTCGGCACTTACGTGACGCTGTTTGCCATCGGCCACAGCACCACTTTGCTGCTGGGCGTCCTGCTCGATGTCCGCGCAAATCCGTACATCGTCGATGCGATCATCGGACTTTCGGTGGTTTACAAGGCGTTCGACAATCTCGACGGATTTCGCACGCTGTTCGGTCGCGCTCCCAACCCCAAGGCGGCGGTGCTGATCTTCGGATTTTTCCATGGTTTCGGCCTTGCTACCAAGCTGCAGGATCTGACGCTGTCGCAGGACGGGCTGTTGCCCAACCTGATCAGCTTCAATATCGGCGTGGAATTGGGTCAGTTTACAGCCCTTGGCGCGATCCTCATCGCGATGAACCTGTGGCGCTCGACCAGCAGTTTCCGGCGCAGCGCCATCACCGCCAACGCTGCGCTGATGTGCGCAGGCTTCGTCCTCGTTAGCTATCAGCTCGCCGGCTATTTTACTCAAGCCTGACAAGGTAAGCACCATGACCCAGACCAACGTTGCCAATCCGGCAGGCTGGATTCAAGTTTCGCCCGGAACGCTTGGCAAAGCGACCGGCGGCGCGCTCCTTGCGGCTGCGGCCATCGTCGTCCTGTGCGTCCTGCCGGCAGAATATGGCATCGACCCCACTGGGGTTGGCAGGTTGACTGGTATCGACGGCATGGGCGTGCGCAAGGCGGAAGTTGCCCTGCCCGCTACTTCGCAGAACGCAGCATTAGCCAGCATGGCTATGCCCAACAAAACAACGATCGTGCGCAACGGCGATTTGCGCAATGACGAGATGACGCTGACGCTTGCCCCGCACAGCGGTCAGGAAGTGAAGGCCCACATGAAAGCCGGTGACAGTTATGTCTTCGATTGGTCCAGCCAGGGCGGGCCGGTCAAGGCCGACATGCACGGCGAGAAGCTCAACGCTGCCGAGGGCGAATTCACCAGTTATTGGGAGGAGAAGGTGATGACAGGCGGTAAAGGCAACTTCACCGCGCCCTTTGATGGCACCCATGGCTGGTATTTCCGCAACAAGGGCGAGACGCCCGTGACCGTCACGGTTCGAACGACCGGCTTTTACAAGGACCTGTTCCTGCCACAGGGGTGAACAACGTCGTGCTGTTGGGCTGCAAAATCCGGAGATAAGGCCGGGCGGCACATTCGGCCATCAGCGCGATGATCTTTGATACAATCTATCAGTTTGGCCTTGATCTTGAGATGCGTTGGCCTTGAATTGCGTTCAACATCGTGACTTGTAACTCAAAGAGGTAACAGGCAGTATCATGGCTAGCAGCATAACAGCGCCACCCGGAGCGATCGGCGGCCTCGCACCTCCCAGGACGGGAGCTGTCGCAAGCGTCAGACTGGCGAACATCGATGCTCTTCGCGGCTTTGTGATGGTGCTGATGCTGCTTGATCATCTGCGTGAGACGTGGTTCGTCAATTACCCAGTGACCGACCCGATCAATGCCGTCACGATCCTTCCGGCAATCGGTTTTGCGCGCTTTGCCGTAAGCTTTTGCGCGCCGATCTTCGTCGCGCTCACCGGTCTTGGCGTTTACCTGTTCAGCGTAAACCACACAGTCGAGGAGACCACTTCCTACCTGCTGAAACGTGGTTTCTTGTTGATGGCGATCGAACTCGTCTATCTCTCTCCGCTCTATTGGGGGATCGTGCCGCAGCCCACGTTATGGCTGCAGGTCATTTGGGCCATCGGTATCTGCATGATCATCTTGGCAGCGCTCATGCGTCTGCCACGCGCTGCGCTTATCACGCTGGGCCTCGTGCTTGTCTGTTTCCACAATCTGCTTGATCCGATCCGCCTGACTGCTGAAAATGCGCTGTTTCCGTTGTGGGCCATGCTGCACCAGCGCGATGTCTTCGCTTTGCCGTTCGGCCTCGTCGCCAAGACGACTTATCCGATCCTGCCGTGGATCGGAGTGATTTCCCTCGGGTTCGGCGTTGGCGCATGGTTCCGCGGAGAAGTGTTGCCAGAGGTTCGGCAGCGGAATTTGCTTCTGCTCGGCTTCGGCATGATCGGTGCATTCATCGCGTTGCGCCTGCTGAACGTCTATGGTGACAAGCCGTGGTTCGTGGTCGAGGGCGATCCGGTCCGTACCGTCATCAGCTTCATCTCGCTGACCAAGTATCCGCCGTCCCTGCTGTTCCTGTTGCCAACCCTGGGCGGAGGAGCGTTGTTGCTCGTGCTGTTTGAGCGGATCAACGCCTCGCGCCTTGTCGCTGCGCTGGCAATCTTCGGTGGTGCGCCGATGTTCTTCTATCTGTTGCACCTGACTGTCTTGCGCATCCTCTATCACAGCGCGCTGGCGATCTGGGGCCCTAACAACGGCAATGCCTACATGTTCGACAACTACAACTGGATTCTGCTCTGGTTCGTAGCAATGATCGTACCGCTTTACCTGCCTACAGTCTGGTACGCGCGTCTCAAGCGTCGCCGCAAGGACCTGACCTGGTTGAGGTACTTCTGAAGGCTCGCCCGTTTTTGCTGCGGGCGACTTCCTCAGACTATAGCAGTAATGGAGGGCGCGGCATTTTATGCCGCGCCCTCTGTAACGAAAAGGCCCGATTGGCCCATTTCTCGTTGGATTCGGGCAAACCCGCTCTTGCAGCGGGCTTACGCTCGCTCCATTGTTACCCAATGGACGGATACAAGATGACCAGCCCAACCAACCGTTCCCTGATCGATATCGACCGTGATCACCTGATCCATTCGGTCACCTCGTTCCGCGGGCATGAACAGCACGGTGCCCTCGTTCTCGAATCGGGCAAGGGCATGTGGCTGACCGACGCAGATGGCAACCGCTTGCTCGATGCCTTCGCCGGGCTGTGGTGTGTCAACGTGGGGTACGGGCAGGATTCCATCGCGGAAGTCGCTGCCGAGCAAATGCGCAAACTGCCTTACGCGACGGGCTATTTTCATTTCGCCAGCGAGCCGGCCATTCGCCTTGCCGGCGAACTGACCGCCGCTGCGCCCGACGGCCTCGACCACGTGTTCTTCACGCAGGGTGGGTCGGACGCGGTCGACAGCGCCATCCGCTACATCGTCCATTACTGGAACGCGCGCGGAAAGCCCGACAAGAAGCACTTCATCGCGCTTGAATGGGGCTACCACGGCTCCAGCAGCCTTGGGGCGGGCCTGACTGCGCTGGGCAACTTCCACCGCAATTTCGATCTGCCGCGTCCTTGGCAGCATCACATTGCGTCCCCTTACCAATACCGCCATCCTCAGGGTCACGACGACGCGGCGGTGATCGCCTCGACAGTCGCCGCACTTGAAGCCAAGGTTGCGGAACTGGGCGCGGACAACGTAGCTGCCTTTTGTTGCGAGCCTATCCAAGGGTCGGGCGGGGTGATCGTTCCTCCTCGCGGCTGGCTGAAGGCGTTGCGCGAGGCCTGCACTCGGCTCGGCATCCTGATGCTGGTGGACGAAGTCATCACCGGCTTTGGTCGCACCGGGCCATTGTTTGCCTGCCTCGACGAAGACGTTTCGCCTGATTTCATGACGACAGCAAAGGGACTGACCGCCGGGTATATCCCGATGGGCGCAATGTTCATGGCTGATCACGTCTATCAGACCATCGCCGATGCCGCGCCTGCCGCGCTGCCCATCGGGCATGGTCAGACGTATTCGGGCCACCCCGTCGCTGCCGCCGTCGCACTCGAAGTCCTGCGTCTTTACCGCGAAGGCGGTTTGCTGGAGAACGGCGTCAAGACCGGCGAACGCTTCGCGCAGCACATGGAGCGTATCCGGGAGCATCCGCTGGTTGGCGACGTGCGCTATCGCGGGATGCTCGGCGCAATTGAACTCACGCCGGACAAAGCGAGCAAGGCAATCTTCGAGTCATCGCTCGACATTGGCGGGCGCCTGGCCAAGCTGACCTACGCTAACGGCGTGATCGTGCGCTGCTTTGCCAATGCAGTGCTCGGCTTTGCGCCTGCACTGTGTTGTACGCTTGATGAGATGGATATGATCTTCGAACGCGTCGAAAGTTCGCTCGACAAGTTGCTCGAACAGCCCGACATTCGTGAGCTGGTTGTCTGAACGGGGAGGTCGAAGTCATGCTGCCCGGACCCAAGCTCGACAGGATTGACCTGAAGATTCTCGCCAAACTCCAGCAGGAGGGGCGGATTACCAACGTAGAGCTTGCGGACGCGGTCGGCCTGTCACCGAGCCCGTGCCTCACGCGGGTCAAGCGGCTTGAAAAGGCAGGGTATATCAGCGGCTACGGCGCGCACATCAACTTTAACAAGCTGGGTGAGATACTCACGGTCTTCACCGAAGTGACGTTGAGTGAACACCGGCAGGGCGATTTCAGTCGCTTCGAAAGCCGCATCGTCAAGATTGATGAAATCGTCGAATGCCACGTCGTCTCGGGCGGCTATGACTACCTCCTAAAGTTCGTTGCACGCGGCGTTTCACATTACCAGTCGATCATCGAAAGCATGCTCGAAAGTGATTACGGCATTGAAAAGTACTTCAGCTACGTCGTGATAAAATCGCCATTCATCAAGCATCACTTCCCGATTCAGAACCTATTCGGGCAAACCAAGGGTTAAGGCCTCGCAATAGACATGACCGAGATTGCCGACATCCTGCCAGAGCTTTTTGCCCTGCGCCGTGATATTCACGCCCACCCTGAACTCGGTTTCCGTGAACACCGCACCGCCGCGCGTATCGCCGATGAACTGCGCAAGCTTGGCATCGACGTGCATGAAGGCATCGGCACCACCGGCCTCGTTGGCGTTCTCAAGGGCAAGCGCGAAGGCGTCGGCAGCGTGGGTCTGCGTGCCGACATGGACGCGCTGCCGATCCACGAAGCAACCAACCTACCATGGGCCAGCAGGACTCCCGGCACATTCCACGGCTGCGGCCACGATGGCCATGTCGCCATGTTGCTGGGCGCCGCGCGTGTGCTGGCCGCCGACCCGGACTTTGCAGGGACCGTGAACTTCATCTTCCAGCCCGCCGAAGAAGGGCAAGGTGGTGCGCGCGTGATGATCGAGGAAGGGTTGTTCGACCGTTTCCCTTGCGACCGGGTCTATGCCTTGCACAACTGGCTGGGCCTTCCAGCGGGTACGATCAGCACGCGCCCGGGTGCGATCATGGGGGCGGCAGACAAGTTCCGCATCACGCTCACCGGCAAGGGCGGCCACGCAGCTATCCCGCAGGACAGCCCCGACGCAATCCTTGCCGCCGCATCACTGGTGCAGCAACTCAACACCATCGTTGCCCGTGACGTGCCGCCTTATGCCGCAGCAGTTGTGTCGGTGACCGAGATTCACGGCGGCCACGCGCACAATGTGATCCCGGCAGAGGTCATGGTCGGCGGTACGGTCCGTACGTTCGATCCTGCCGTGCAGGACCGTATAGAAGATCGCATCCGCGCGATGATCAAGGGTATCGAAGCGTCGTTCGAAGTGCAGGGGGCACTTGTCTACGATCGCTATTATCCTGCCACGATCAACGATCCGCAGGCCGCCGCCGACGCACTGGAAGTCGCCGCTACAGTCGCAACCGCCGAACTTGCGCCCGAACCTGCACCGACATCGGAAGACTTCTCGTTCATGCTCCAAAAGCGCCCCGGCGCCTACATCTGGTTGGGGCAGGGGACGCCGGACCATCCCTCGCCGCTGCATAACCCCCGGTATGATTTCAACGACAGCGTGATAGAAACCGGCATCCGCCTGCACGTCGCGCTGGCGAGGCACTGGCTGGGTTAGCGCTGCGCACACCGTCTGGATCAGGGCCTGAAACGCTAGGGTGCCGGTTAGCCGGCGCGTGGCAAAGCTTGCCAGCGCCTTGGGATTCGCGCTGATCGTGCCAGCGGGGCGGGGCATCCGCATCACTCCTCACGGGCAAAGCTGGCGGGTGCCAGCAGCCGTGCCCTGCAGGAAATCGAAAATGCGCTGCGCGAGATCAGGGGGCATCCAGTCGCGCACCGATTGTCCTGTCGTGCGCCTTCGCTGGCGATCCGCTGGCTTACGTCGATGCGGCCCCGCTTCGCAGTTGGTGATTATGTCGCGCTTGGCTCGCGCATACGCCCGCATGCGTGGGCGGCCTGGCTCGACCAGCGCCGGGATGCGCCTCGTCCGCGTACCCTCGCGCTTATCGATCATCACTTCCTGATGGTCGAGCCAGCGTTGGGAAGGCCGGGCGTTGCGCTTTCGCCGAAAGCCATCGCGTTAAACGAAACGCGTCTTGAAGCATCGTGCGGCTTTGATGCCGATGGAACGGACTATGCTCTGATCTGTCCCATATCGGCAGCCATCGCGCAGGATCTCTGCTCGCTCATCGACTGGATAATCGCTCTCGAACCAAGCTGAGGCAGGCTCACAATTTGCCATTAGATTGGCGTCAACGGTTCCCCAGTTTGGCTGGTAACGCCAGAATCAACCAAAACTGCGCTAGCTTCGACACATTCTTTCGAATGATTGGTGTCATCATGTTCTGGTCAGATTTGGCTGTGGCTGTTTGGAGCAAGGTTTCTCATGTCACCTGAGGTTGAGCGGATCGCAAGCAATGAACGTCTGCCAAGCGCTGTCGACGTCGTCATCGTGGGCGGCGGCATAGTAGGGTCATCGGCAGCATATTTTCTGGCGAAGCAGGGCGTTTCGGTGGCCCTGGTCGAAAAGGGCTATATCGGTTGCGAGCAGTCCAGCCGGAATTGGGGATGGTGCCGCCAGCAGAACCGCGATCTGCGTGAATTGCCGCTCTCGTCTGTTGCGATGAACTTATGGGACAGCCTGGCCTCCGATATCGGGCGGGATCTCGGCTTTCGCCGTTGCGGCCAGTTCTACGCGACTGACAAACCGGAGGCTCTCGCCCAATGGGAAGCGTGGAGCCCGGTCGGCAGGGAAGCCGGTGTTCCGACCCGGATGCTGACCGGCGCTGAGATCGCTCAGTACATTCCCCAAGCAGGGCGGACATGGATCGGCGGCGTGCATTCGGTTGGCGATGGCAAGGCCGAGCCTTCGCTTGCAGCACCTGCTCTTGCGGCCGGCGCGCAGGCGCTTGGTGCCACGATCCATCAGGAATGCGCCGCGCGCAGCTTGGACATTTCCAATGGCCGGATAGTCGGCGTGCATACCGAACAGGGTCTGATAAAGGCAGATGCCGTGCTCTGCGGCGCTGGCGCCTGGGCCTCGCGCTTCCTTCGCCCACACGGCATCAGTTTCCCGCAAGCCGGAGTGCGCCAGACAGCCATCCGCACTAAGCCCACCTTCGATCTGGGTTCCTGTCTTTATTCGCCCGATTTTGCGATGACCCGCCGCCTTGACGGCAGCTACACGCTTGCGATCAGCGGCAAGGCCACGATCGACATTACCCCGCAAGGACTGCGCTATGCCCGGGAATTCCTGCCGCAGTTCGCGCGCCGCCTCAAGAACGTCAGGTTCGCGGTTGGCCGCTCATTTGCGTCCGGACCGGAATCGTTGCCCGCGCTGTTGACCAACAACGACCGGATCTTCGAACAGAACCGTATACTTGATCCGGCACCGCAGCAGTGGCTGGTCAGCAAGATACTGGAAAACGTTCGGGCGGCGTTTCCGCAATTGGCGAATGTCGAGGTTGCCAGCATGTGGGGCTCGCTGGTTGATTGCTCGCCCGATGCGGTTCCGGTCATCTCGAAAGTGGATCAGGTCGAAGGCCTGGTTTTGGCTGCGGGCTGCTCGGGCCATGGGTTCGGCATGGGGCCCGGCATCGGGTATCTGGCGGCCCAACTGCTCCGCAACGATGCACCATGTGTTGATCCGACGCCGTTTCGCCTGTCGCGGCTGGTCGATGGCTCCAAACTGCAGATCGCTGCAATCTGATGTCGGGTTTGCGTCGAAAGAGCGGTGTGATGGCACAATCTGATTTCTGATCCGGGGCTACGGCAGCATCAACGCCTGCGAGGTAAAATTCAGATGCATCTGCCTTGTCCTTTGCGCTTAATTGATGGTCGGAATGCTGAGAGGCTGGCAATGGCAGAGAATAACAACGCTCGATTTTATATCGATGGCCAGTGGCAAGATCGCAGCAATGCGCCCCAGATTGCGGTCTACGATCCTTTCTCCGAGGACGTGACCGGATATGTTTCGGCAGGTTCCGCTGCCGATGTGGATATGGCTGTGGCCGCAGCAAGGCGCGCATTTTCCAGCTTTTCAGCCAGTTCTGTCGAAGAGCGCGTTGCCCTGCTCGGCCGGATTGCGGCACTGCTGGAAGAGCGTGCCGAACTCTTCGCGCAGGCGATGGTCACCGAAATGGGTGTGGCCATCAGTTTTGCGCGCGCATCGCAAGTGCCGTTCGCCATTGCCCATGTCCGTGTGCAGATGGAAGTGCTGCAGAAGTACGCTTTCTTCAAGCGCGATGGCGACGTCGCCACCATGAAAGAACCGATTGGCGTTTGCGGTCTGATAACACCTTGGAATTGGCCGCTTTATCAGCTCACTGCGAAAGTGGCCCCAGCCTTGGCAGCGGGATGCACAATCGTGCTGAAGCCCAGCGAGCTTTCGCCCTATAGCGCGCTGCTGTTTGCGCAAGTGATGCATGATGCTGGCGTGCCTGCCGGTGTTTACAACATGGTGGGCGGTACAGGTGAGGTGGTCGGTGCGGCCATTGCGGCCCATCGCGACATCGACATGATCTCGATCACCGGCTCGACCCGCGCCGGTGTTCTCGTGGCGCAGGCGGCCGCCGTTACTGTAAAGCGCGTTGTGCAAGAACTTGGAGGTAAGTCGCCTAATCTGTTTCTTGATGACGCCGATTTTGTAGGCGGCGTGGCCAAGGGCATATTGGCAGGAATGCGTAACGTGGGCCAATCATGCAGCGCGCCAACCCGGATGCTCGTGCCCGCTGATCGCCTGGCAGAAGTGGAAGCCCTCGCGATTGCCGCGGCGGCGACGATCACGCTTGGCGATCCGCGTTCTGAAGCGACCGTCATGGGACCGATAGCCAACGCCGCGCAATATGCGCGCGTCCAGCAGATGATCGCCGTAGGAATTGACGAAGGCGCCCGGCTGATCTGCGGCGGGTTAGGCCCGCCACCGGGTATCAATCACGGATTATTTGCTCAGCCGACGATCTTCTCCAGCGTGACGCCGGACATGCGGATCGCGCAGGAAGAGATATTCGGCCCGGTGTTGGCGATCATGCCTTACCGGGATGAGGAAGACGCGATCGCCATCGCAAACAGCACGATTTACGGCCTTGGCGCGCACCTTCAGTCAGCCGATCGGGAACGCGCACGCCGTGTGGCCGGGCGGATTCGTTCGGGGCAGGTCCATATCAATTATCCTGCATGGAGCGGACACGCCGCGTTTGGCGGCTACAAGCAATCCGGCAATGGGCGCGAATATGGCGTCCATGGATTGGAAGAATTTCTCGAGACCAAGGCCATCGTTGGCTACTGAGGCTTGGAGGCAAGCTGATTTGATAAGGGACACTTAATGACTTTGGACGAACTTGATACGCCGTGTCTTGTGCTCGATGCCGATCGCATGGAGCGCAACGTTGCGCGGCTGCGAGGGCGGCTTGCTGACCTGGGCGTCGGTCTGCGTCCGCACCTGAAGACAGGCAAGTCGGTTGAAGTCGCGCGCAGGGTGATGGATTCACCGCAAGGGCCAGCAACCGTTTCGACGCTCAAGGAAGCCGAACGGTTTGCAGTGTCGGGTGTGCGTGATCTGATTTATGCGGTGGGCATTGCTCCGGCAAAACTGCCGCACGTTCTCGCGCTGCGCAGTCAAGGCGTTGATCTTGTGGTCCTGCTCGATACCGTTGAACAAGCCGAAGCAGTCGCCGCTGCCTCACGCGAAGCTGGCACTGCTATTCCGGCCATGATCGAGATCGACTGCGACGGCCACCGCGCCGGCGTGCTGCCCACCGATGCGGCGCAGCTTGTCGCCATTGGGCAAGCGCTTCAGCAAGGCGGGGAACTGCGCGGTGTGCTGACCCATGCGGGCGGAAGCTACACCGCGCGTGGGACCGAAGCCCTGCAGCAATGCGCTGAGGAAGAACGCCGCAGCGTCGTCGATGCGGCGACCATTCTGCGGGGGGCAGGTTTGCCGTGTCCGGTCGTCAGCATCGGCTCCACTCCCACCGCGCATAATGCGACCGATCTTACCGGCGTCACCGAAGTGCGCGCAGGTGTGTTCGTGTTTTTCGACCTTGTCATGGCAGGCGTCGGTATCTGCCAGATCGACGATATCGCGCTTTCGGTTCTGGCGACGGTAATCGGCCATCAGCACGAAAAAGGCTGGATCCTGATTGACGCGGGCTGGATGGCGATGTCGCAGGATCGCGGCACATCGAAGCAGGCGGTGAGCCAAGGCTATGGGGTGGTTTGCGACATCCACGGCACGCCCTATCCCGACCTGATCCTTGGTGATGCCAATCAGGAACACGGCATCATAACCGTTCGCCCTGGTAGCAATGGCACACTGCCCGATCTCGCGATTGGCGACCGAGTGCGGATATTGCCGAACCATGCCTGCTCCACTGGGGCGCAGCATTCGGCTTATCATGTCGTGCGGAGCCTGAGCACAGAGGTTGAGGCCGCCTGGCCACGGTTTGGAGGCTGGTAATGACCAACAATGTTACCCTGACACCCGTTCTGACCGACGACGCACCGCGCCCGGCCGGGCATTATTCCCAAGCGATGACCGCCGGCGGCCAAGTGTTCATCTCGGGTCAGTTGCCGATCCGGCCAGACGGCGCGCCGTTGCCTGATGACGGATTTGAAGCGCAGGCCCGGCAAGCGATCGGCAACATGCTGGCGATCCTGACCGCTGCCGGTGCTACGCCCGAGCGACTGGCCCGGGTGACCGCATACATCGTCGGTGTAGAGAACTGGCCACGCTTCAACGCAGTCTATGCCGAAATGCTGCCCGATGTTCGGCCCGCACGCACCGTAGTCCCGGTCCCGGAATTGCATTATGGCTATTTGATCGAAATTGACGCGATTGCCGTCCTTGCGAATGATTGATGGTTGCGTTCGTAATTGATTATAAGCGCATCGTGCTCATACCGGAGCTTCGGCCCGGCGACGTCGTGATCAAGGCCATTCTCCGCAAGGCAGGTGAACGAACCGTCGCTGGCCTGTGGAACTTCATCGGAATGCACGTCGACATCTTCAGGCACGACGAATGTGCCAACTACTTCAGCTCGCGCGGCCACGATCCAGCATGATCGGAAACCGACTTTTCCGTGCTTGCCCCTCAGTCGCGTGATAGGTCACGTATGCCCGTGACCAGTCACGCAGTTCATCATGCAGCTTGGTCTCGTTCCACCGTGGATGTGTCAGGCGTAGGCATGTTCAAAACCACCGCCATTATGCCGACTTTCGAGTAGCACGTAGTGTTTGCGGATGGCTGAGGACGTTTTCCTGGAGATCGTGTCGCACAGGCTTTGACGGATGGTCTCGAACTGACCCTCGCATGCTACCAGGTCGCTTGCATGTCTGGTCGCGGAGATTGATGGTGCGTGTTTGATGTGAACCGGTGGGGTTCTTTTGTCCAGCATCTGCAGATGTATTCTTAGGGCGTGAGGGCTTTGAGGGTCTTGAGCCGCTTGGCGAAGTTGTAGGCTGCGATAAAGTTGGCGAGGTACTCGCGCAGTTGGTGGTGGGTCTC
>NZ_LJHY01000023.1 GCF_001295795.1 Novosphingobium sp. AAP83 | reverse complement strand
ACCCCCAACCCCTCCCGCAAGCGGGAGGGGGGAGGTATCGGCTCCCTTTGCCCTACCGCCTGCGGGAGGGCCGCGAGACTTAGCGCGCCGAAGGCGAGGTTAGTCGCAGCGGGGTGGGCACTCCAACGCTCGCGTTCCACCAAAACCCAAACCCCCAAGGAGCCGCCATGACCATCGATCGTCGATCCTTCATGGCAGCATCCACCATTGCCACGCTCATCTCCGCCAAAGCCACAGCGCAAACGCTGCCGCCACATCTGGCAGGCAGCCCCATCCCCCGCGGCCTTCCACAACCTGCCGAAACCATAGATCTATGGCCAAACGGTGCCCCCGGCATGCCCTCAGAAGCCTTGGCCAAAGCCTTGATCGAAACCGTCCTTGAACGCTCGACTGACCGGCTTGTGACCGACCGTGCGGTATTCGGCATCACCGCCCCGCGCATGGCCGTGTTCCGGCCTGACCGGCCCAATGGCGCAGCCGTCCTGATCACGCCGGGCGGCGGCTATCGCTGGGTCGTGGTCGATAAAGAGGGCTATGAAATGGGCCGCTGGCTGGCGGCGCGCGGGTTCACCGCCTTCGTCCTGTTCTATCGCCTGCCCGGTGAGGGCTGGGCGGCAGGGCCGGACGTTGCGCTGTCCGATGCGCAGCGCGCAATCCGCCTGATCCGCCACCGCGCGCGCGATTATGCGGTTGATCCCGAACGCGTCTGCGCCATGGGCTTTTCAGCAGGCGGCCACCTCTGCGCCGATCTCGCCACACGCTTCGATGCGACCACTTACGCGCCGGTTGATGCCGCAGACGCATTGTCCGCCAAGCCCCACTCCGCCGCGCCGATCTATCCGGTCATCTCGATGACCGCGCCCGATGCCCACGCCGGTTCGCGCGCGCTGCTCGTTGGCAAACAGGCTACGCCCGCCTTGGAAGCCGCCCATTCCCCGCACGTCCAAGTGCCCGCAAACGCCCCGCCGTTCTTCCTCGTCCACGCCGAGGATGACGACGCCGTGCCCGTCAACAACACCCTGCTCCTGCGCGCCGCGCTCAAGGCGCAAAACGTACGCGCCGAAACCCACTTGTTCGAATTCGGCGGCCACGGCTTCGGTTTGCGCAAGGCCATCGGCAAGCCGGTCGAGGTCTGGCCCGAGCTTTGGCGCGCATGGGCACGCACCACCGGCCTTGCACTATGACGATGGACCGGCGCGATGCGCTGAAAACCGCCGCGCTGCTGGGCGTGGGGCTGTCTACGCCCACATTCGCCACATCTGCGCCACTTTTCGCCACCAAACGCGGGCTGGATAATCAGCGCATTGCCGACCTTGGAAATGGCACTTTTCGCAATCCCGTGCTGTCGGGGGACCGGCCCGATCCCGCGATCCTCAAAGACGGCGCAGATTATTATCTCACCTTTTCAAGCTTCGAGAGCTACCCCGGCCTGCTGATCTGGCATTCGCGCGATCTGGTAAACTGGCAACCGCGCAAGCCCGCGCTGCACCAAAACATCGGCTCAGTCTGGGCGGTCAGCCTTGAAAAGCACAATGGCCGCTACTTCCTCTACATCCCCGTCAAAGCATTGCCCCAAAACGATATTTTCGTCATCACCGCCGATCACATCGATGGCCCCTGGACCGATCCCATACCGCTCGGCATCCATACCCACATCGACCCCTGCCACACCGTCGGCGAAGACGGCACCCGCTGGCTGTTCCTCTCGGGCGGAGACCGCGTGCGCCTTTCCGACGATGGCCTGCGCACCATCGGCGCGGTGGAGCATGTCTATGATCCGTGGCGTTATCCGGCGGAATGGGATGTCGAAGGCTTTTCGCCCGAAGGCCCCAAAATCCACCGCATTGGCCAGTGGTTCTATATGATCACTGCAGTCGGCGGCACCGCAGGCCCGCCCACCGGCCACATGGTCATCGCCGCGCGCTCCCGGTCGATCCACGGCCCGTGGCAGCAGCACCCCGGCAATCCGCTGGTGCGCACGACCGACATCGGTGAAGCATGGTGGTCGCGCGGCCACGCCAGTCTGGTTGAGGCACCTGACGGTTCGTGGTGGAGCTTCTACCACGGCTTCGAAAACGGTTTCTGGACACTGGGCCGCCAGTGCCTCCTTGATCCGGTGAAGTGGACCCGCGATGGCTGGTTCCACATGACCGGCGGCGATCTCTCGGCCCCGATCCGCAAACCCGCAGGCGGCACCGCCTTGCCCCACGGCATGGCGCTGACAGACACTTTCGCCACGCTGCAACTCGGCACCAAATGGTCGTTCTTCCGCCCCGCTGCCGATGAGGCCGCGCGCGTGCGGGTGGCTGGCAACACCTTGTATCTCAAAGGCAAAGGCCTTGCCCCTTCCAGCGGATCGCCGCTGCTGCTGATTGCGGGCGATACCTCCTACCAGTTCGAATGCGACATCGAACTCAGCCCCGGCGCCACCGCAGGCCTCGTGCTGTTCTATGATGACAAACTCTACGCCGGGCTCGGCTTTGACGCGGCGCGTTTCGTCACCCACCAGTATGGCATCGAACGTGGCCGCCCGGCCAACCCACACGGCGCAAAGCTGCGGATGCGCGTGGTTAATCGCCGCCACATTGTCAGCTATTACACCTCGGGCGATCATGGCCAAACCTGGGTCAAGTTTGATCGCGGCATGGAAGTATCGGGCTATCACCACAATGTGCGCGGCGGCTTCCTGATGCTGCGCCCCGGCCTTTATGCCGTAGGGCCGGGCGAGACCAAGTTCCGCAACTTCACTTTCACCGCGCTGGACGATTAGGCCACGCAGGTTGCGCCACGGCACCAGTTGCGCGATGAACCGTTTCGATGAAAAAGAAGCGCCGGTTCCTGACTGCGACAATGCCCGACGGTTACGTCAAGACCATCGGCCCCACCACCGACACCTTCACCCATTACTGGCGGATCGTGGCCGAACTGCACAATGGCAAGACCGAAGTGTTCTGGGGCCATACCCGTTCATTTGCCGAAGCGCGGCGCAAACGGGCGCCTGCTGATGAAGCGGCCCGCACCCGGGGCTGGAAAAGCTTCGTTTTCGAAATAGCCGAAGTGGTTGAAGCAGAAACATAGCCAATTTTGGCGTAACGCCAAACACGTACTGGCAACAAGCGAATCCCCTTATACCTTACTGAACCGCCCTTATATCTCTACAGGTTAGCAGTGAGGCTCTGATCACGGAGCCTTCATGGATGTCTGCCACCATCAATTGTACCGGACGCAGCCAGATGGCGCTGCTTCCAGAGCTACAAACCGAAATTTTACAGTCATTTGGCCTGCACGACGATGTGGTCGTCAGCGTCGACGGGATTGAGTCTGCCGATCTTGGCTTTTTGCAACTGATTGAGTCGGCAAGGCTCCACGCCGCCCAAAATGGTAAATCGTTGCGTCTGGCCACACCCGCGCCTGCGCCCTTGCGCCATCTGCTCGATGCCGCAGGCCTGCTGGCGCAACGCTCACCCGATACCCTTGCTTTCTGGTGCCACGAAGAGGACGCACAATGACCGCCTCCATTCTTGCCGTCGATGATTCACCCAGCTTGCGCATGGCGGTCCGCATCGCCTTGTCGGGCGCTGGCTATAGCGTGACCGAGGCCGGTGACGGCGTAGAGGGGCTGAGCAAATCCAATGCCGCCGCGTTCGATATGATCGTCACCGATCTGAACATGCCCAATATGGACGGGCTGACGATGATCCGCGAAATCCGCCGGTCCTCGTCCAATGCGAGTGTGCCTATCGTATTCCTCACCACCGAATCCGATGATGGCATAAAACAGCAGGCCAAAGCCGCTGGTGCCACCGGTTGGCTAGTTAAACCGTTCGAGCCCGACCAATTGGTGCGCGTCGCGCGCAAAGTATTGGGCCGATGAGCGGTAGCGATCCTGTTGCCGCGTTTCGCGTCGAGGCGTTCGAGCTGCTCGACCAGATCGAGAACGATCTGCTCGATCTGGGCCAGGACCTTGGCAATCGTGCGCTGGTTGATGCGGTGTTCCGGGGGCTGCATACGCTCAAGGGCTCGGGCTCGATGTTCGGCTTCGATGCGCTGGCCAGCTTCACCCATCATTGCGAAACCGCGTTTGACCGTGTGCGCAAAGGGCAGGCCCGCGCAACAGCGGCGCTGGTGGGCGTGATCCTTTCCGCGCGAGACCAGATGCGCGCGCTGCTCGATGAAACGATCGCCCCTGATGAAGCCGCGCAAGCCGCGATCCTTGCCGCGCTGCAAGCCGCCGTGGCCGATGATGGCGCGGCCACAACAGCCCCCGCCGCTGACGCTGCAAACGTTATCGAAGACGCCACCCGCCTCACCTTCCGCCTTGCCCCCTCGGCAATGGCCAATGGCAACAACCCGCTGAACCTGCTGGGCGAACTACGCGAACTGGGCGCAACGAAGGTATGCGCCGATCTTTCGCGCCTGCCGCCGCTCGATCAGCTCGTGCCCGGCGAATGCCACATCGGGTGGACCATGCTCCTGCCCGCATCGGTCACGCGCGATGATATCGAAGACGTGTTCATGTTCGTGATGGACGACATGGAGCTGACGCTGGAAGAGCTTGAACCGGCCAGTGCCGCGTCCGAAATCATCGCGGTTGCCGAAACTGGCACCGCTGCCCCAAGCCAAGCCCGCACACCCAGCGCCCCCGCAGCCGAAAGCGTGCGCGTGCCTGCCGAACGGCTTGATGAACTGATGAACCGCGTGGGCGAACTGGTCATCGCGCAAAGCCGCCTTGCCCAGATTGCGGCGCAAGGCGGCACGATCAACGAGATCGCCCTGCGCGCGGTGTCTGAAGATATCGAACGCCTGTCGAGCGAGTTGCGCGATACCACGATGGTTTTGCGCATGATGCAAGTGGGCGGACTGTTCGGACGGTTCCGCCGTTTGGTCCACGATCTGGCGCAGGAAACCGGCAAATCAATCGAGTTTTCAACGGAAGGTGAAACCACCGAAGTTGATAAGACGGTGATTGAACGCCTTGCTGATCCGATGGTTCACCTGATCCGCAATTCGTGCGATCACGGGCTTGAAACCGCAGAACAGCGCATCGCCAATGGCAAAGCGGGCACCGGCCAGATCATGATCACCGCCACGCAAACCGGCGGCGAGGTGATTATAACCGTGGCCGATGACGGGCGCGGTATCAATCGTGATGCCGTGCGCGCCAAGGCAGAAGCGCAAGGGCTTATAGCGCCCGATGCGGTGCTGGCCGATCAGGATGTGCTCCAGCTTATCTTTCACCCCGGCTTTTCCACCGCCGCGCAAGTGACCAACCTTTCGGGGCGCGGCGTGGGCATGGATGTGGTCAAAAAGACCATCGAAGGCCTGCGCGGCACGATCCGCATGACCTCGGTCGAAGGGCAAGGCACGCGCATCATGCTGCACCTGCCGCTCACGCTGGCGATTGTCGAATGCATGCTCGTGCGCGTGGGCAGCGGTTGCTATGCGATCCCGCTGTCGGCGGTCGAGGAATGCCTCGAACTGCCCGCCAGCGAAGCTGCCGGCGGCAAATCGCGCAGCTTCCTTGATGTGCGCGGCGAACTGATCCCGTTCCTGCGGATGCGCGAAGCTTTTGCCACCGATTGGCCCGCCGAACTGCACCAGAAGATCGTGATCGTAGGCGCAGGCGATACCCGCGTCGGGCTGGTGATCGACCAGATCATCGGCAATGCGCAAACCGTGATCAAGCCGCTGTCGCGCTTCCATGCCGGTCTCGGCACGTTCTCGGGCGCGACGATCCTTGGCGATGGCACGGTCGCGCTGATCCTTGATGTCGGCAATCTGCTGGCCTCGGCACAACGCCAGTCTGCCACCCGCGCCGTGGGAGAAGCCGCATGAACGCCACATCTTTCCGCACCGCCAAGGCCATCGAAGGCCGCATGTTGACCTTCGACATCGGCAGCGAGGCCTTTGCGATCCGTGCCGATTGCGTCCGCGAAATCCTTGAGGTGCCGCACGTAACCCACGTTCCGGGCGCGCCCGCATTCGTCAACGCGCTGATCAATGTGCGCGGCACAGTGGCTCCGCTCACCGATCTGCGCATCGCCTTCTCGCTCGATAGCGCCAAGCACAATGAAGATACCCGCGTGATCGTGATTGAGGAACTGATCCATGAAACCCGCGAAACCATCGCCATCCTGGCCGACAAGGTCAACGATGTTTGCGAACTGGATGGCGGCCAAGTGGAACAGGCCCCCGCCATCGGCACCCGCTGGCGCCCCGAATTGATCGAAGGGATCGGCCGCAAGGGTGATCGCTTTGTGATCGTGCCCGATATCGCCCGGATCATGGGTGAGTACGTTTCGTGAGCCCCTCATGCTGCGCAGCGAGTCCATTTGCAGCCGCCAAAGAAGCACCGAAGGACGTTTAGCCATGACTGACTCAGCCAACACCGCCGACGTTCAGGCCGTCACCTTCGGCATCGGGCAGGAAGTCTTCGCCGTGCCCGTGCCGATGGTGCGCGAAGTGATCGATTATATCGCTCCGTTTCGCATTCCGAACGGGCCGGATCACTTCATGGGCCTTATCGATGTGCGCGGTCAGGGCATCCCGGTGATCGATCTGCGCATCCGCTTTGGCCTGCCCTCGGCAGAGCCAACCGAGATGACGCGCATCCTGATCCTTGAAGTGCCGCAAAACGGACGTGGGCTGACCATCGGCTTGCTGATCGACAAAGCGCTTAACGTCAGCACCTTCCCGCGCGCTTCGATCGAGCAATCGCCTGACATCGGCGTGCGTTGGCAATCTGATTACATCGAAGGCGTGGTCCGCGATGAAAACGGCTTCGTCGTTCTCGTCGATATCGCCCGCGTGCTCACCACTGATGATACCATGCTGCTGGCTGATGTTGTGCGCGAAGCTGCCTGATAGGCTAATACTGGAGAGAGAGTTTGTCGCGAGCAGCGCATCAGTTCTTGGATGAGACCACCCGGATCAGCGAACGTAACTTCAAACGGCTTGCCGCCTTTGTTCAGGCGCAAACCGGGATCAAGATGCCACCATCCAAGCGCACGCTTGTTGAAGGGCGGCTTATGCGCTGCTTGCGCCAATCGGGCGTGGCAAGCGTGGATGAATACTGCAACCTCGTGCTGGATGGGCAGGCGGGCGATGAGGAAACGTTGCGGCTGATCAATGCGATCACCACCAACAAGACCGATTTCTTCCGCGAACCCGGCCACTTTGATGCGATGCGCAACCTGATCCTGCCCGCCTTTGTGGCCAACGGAGTCAACCGTGCCCGCTGCTGGAGCGCGGCATCCTCAACCGGCATGGAAGCCTATTCGATGGCGATGGTGCTGGATGATTTCGCGCAAGGCACCCGTGGCTTTGATTACGAAGTGCTGGCAACTGACATTGATACCAATGTTTTAGCCGAGGCGCAGCGCGGCGTTTACCCGCTGGCCGCGCTGGAGCCGGTGCCACCAACATTGCGCACCCGCTATGTCCAGCGCGCGCTTGATCCAGCCCGCGCCGAAGCGCGTATCGTGCCCGCATTGCGCCGCAAACTTTCGTTCGGGCGCATGAACCTGATGGATGAACACTATGGCGTGGGCGGCGAGATGGACCTGATCTTCTGCCGCAACGTGCTGATCTATTTCGAGAAGGATGTGCAGGCGCAAGTCGTCCGCCGTCTGTGCGATGTGCTGCGTCCCGGCGGCTTTCTGGTGCTGGGCCATTCGGAATCGATCACGGGCCTTAATCTTTCGCTCACCACGGTTGCCACCACGGTCTTCAGGAAATAGCGATGGCATTGCTTAACAAACGCGTCCGCGTCCTGATCGTCGATGATAGCGCCAGCGTGCGCCAGACTATGACGGCGGTCCTTTCCGAAGATCCCGGCATCGAGGTGATCGGCGCAGCGCAAGACCCGTTTGCCGCCGCGCGTATTATTCAGGAACAAGTGCCTGATGTGATCACGCTGGATGTGGAAATGCCGCGCATGGACGGCATCACGTTCCTGCGCAAATTGATGAGCCAGCACCCCCTGCCGGTGGTGATGTGCTCATCTTTGACCGAGGAAGGCTCTGAGACCTTGCTCCAAGCGTTGGAAGCGGGCGCGGTTGACGTGATCCTCAAACCCAAGTTGGGCGTGACCGATCACCTTGTCGAACAGCGCCGCCATATTTGCGACGTGGTCAAAGCTGCCGCCACCGCTCGCCTTTCGCGCTTGTCCCGTCATAACACTCCCGCGCCCGCCGCAAAGCTTACCGCCGATGCCGTGCTCGCCGCGCCGCGCGGCACTGCGATGAGCCGTACCACCGAAATGGTCGCCTGCCTTGGCGCGTCCACCGGCGGCACCGAGGCTTTGCGCGAAGTGTTGCAGGCGCTTCCCGCCAATTCTCCGGGCATCGTGATCGTGCAGCACATGCCCGCCAACTTCACCAAGGCCTTTGCCAATCGCCTCGACGGGCTGTGCGAGGTGAGCGTCAAAGAGGCAGAAGACGGCGATACCGTGATGCGCGGCCATGTGCTGATCGCGCCGGGCGGCCGCCACACCATGCTCAAGCGCGCAGGTGCGCGCTATCTTGTCGAAGTGCGCGATGGCCCGCTGGTTTCGCGCCACCGCCCCTCGGTCGATGTGCTGTTCCGCTCTGCCGCGCGCTTTGCCGGAGCCAACGCGGTGGGCGTGATCATGACCGGGATGGGCGATGATGGTGCCACCGGTATGCTCGAAATGCGCCAGGCCGGCGCGCGCACTTTTGCGCAAGATGAAGCGACATCGGTCGTCTTCGGCATGCCCAAAGAAGCCATCACCCGTGGCGGCGTTGAAAAAGCCGTTCCCCTTGAATCCATCGCGCGCGAAATCTTGCGCGCCACCATGCGTTAGGAGCGCGGTACCCTATGCGCATGGACCCGGATCTGGCTAGGCCAACAGCCACCGCAGGCCTTGTTGCTGCGGCGACCGAGGTCATGCACCGCATCGCCGCCGATCTTGATGCGCGCTTCCTGCCCGTGGGCGCAACGCTTGCCGCTGTGATCAGCACGGTCGATAGTGTGGTGACCGGGCTTGCCGATGTGGAACAGGCCTTTGGCCCCACAGAGGGCGGAAAAGCGATTGTCGATCTGATGGCGGGCGCAGAGCGGCTTGCTGCCACGCCAGACCGGCAGGCGGGGCGCGGCGGCAGTCTTGAAGATCTGCGCACCCGGCTCAAAGCTTTGGCAACGCTGGGCAATGATCTTGATCGTGTGATCCATGTGCTCGAAATTTATACGATCAATGTCAAAATCGCTGCGGCAGGATATTCGGATTTCGTCGGTTTTGCCGATGAAATGCGCGCGCAACTGGGCGATGGCCGCAAGGAAGTGGCAGCCCTTGCCTCTGAAATTGACCGGCTGCTGCGCGGCCTTGTGCGCGTGAACAGCGCCGATCGCCAGTTGGCCAGCGAATGCGCCAAAGTGATCCCCGCTGTGCCTGATCGCCTGATCGGCGCGGCACACAGTGTGGAAGATCACCAGCAACGCCTTGCCGCAGTTGCCGCCGAAGCAGGCCGCATCGCTGCGCAAATTCGCCAGATGATCGGTGCGGCATTGGGCTCCATCCAGATTGGCGATAGCGCGCGCCAGCGGATCGAACATGTCGTACTGGGCTGCCGCCTGCTTGATGACCTCGCGCCCGCCTCGGCCGATGGCGCAAATGCTGCCGCCATCGCGCATATTGCGCGCCTGTGCATCGCACAGCTTGCCGCAATCCGCGAAGATTTCGCCCACGATGCCGGGCAATTGCTGGACACTTTGCGCAAACTCGTGCCCGAGGCCTATCGCCTGCTTGATCTCGCACGTAGCGATGATGCCGTGGCCGATAGCGGCAGTTTCATCGGCCAGATGGAAGCCGCCGTGGTCGAAACCGTTGATCTTACAGAACATATGCGCGCGGCCGACGAGGACGCGGCAGGCACCTTGCAATCGGTCACCGATGCGATGGAAACCATCGCGGCAGGCGTGATGCGCGTGCAGGATCTGGGCCGCGAAGTGGGCTATATGTCGGTCAACGCCAATTTGCGCTGCCGCCACTTGCCCGAAATCAACCGCCCCGTTTCGGTTATCGCGCGCGAAATCAAATCGAATTCCGGCCTGATCGATGTGTGGACCAACGAACTGGTCGCCGCCACCGAAGCCCTGATGGCGCGCAGCCAAGCGGTTGCCAAGCTCGCCTCAACCGAACCCGCCAGCGTCAGCGAAGCGCTATCGGGTGCGCTCGCTTCCCTGCGCTCGGCCTCGTCCCACACGGCCAGCGGCATGGGCCGCGTCAATGTCAGCGCAGCCGATATCAAAGGCCGGATTACCGATGCGGTGAGCGGTCTGGAAGACAGCATCCGCGTCGTCGCATCGCTTGAAAACGTGATCGCCGATCTGGGCCTGCTTGCCCATGATGCCGCACCGGCGGACGATCCGGCAAGCCCTGCTTGGACCGTAATGGAACGCCTGAAAGCGGCCTATACGATGGCGTGCGAACGCGAAGTGCACAACCGCCACCTCCTGCCCGGCATGGAACCTTGCGCGATCAGCCAGCGCAACATTGCTACCGCTGTGTATGATGACGATTTGTTCGACGACGCCCTGTTCTGATCTTGCGCGGACAGGACACCGCACTTAGGCACCGCTGACATTCTCTCATTGCAGGTGTCCAGTGGTCGCTACGCCAAATCCAGACATGTTCTCGCTGTTCCTCAGCCAGTGCGGCGCGACCCCGCAGGCCCCGTTCCTGATCGCCGCCGATGGCGCGGTGCTGACGTACGAAGCCGCGCTGCGCCGTTCGGCCCAGTTGGCCAATGCCTTTCGCGCCCAAGGCGTGCAGCCGGGGGACTGCATCGCTATCCAGGTGGAAAAATCGCAAACCGCGCTGCTGACCTGGCTCGCCGCCTTGCAGGCAGGGGCAGTCTATCTTCCGCTCAACACCGGCTATACCACGGGCGAATTGCGCTATTTCCTCGGCGATGCGCAGCCTTCCCTGCTGCTGTGCCGCGCAGAAGACGAAGCGCCGCTTGCGGCCCTCTGCGCCGAAATCGGCGTGCCCGCACTGCTCACGCTCGATAGCGAAGGCACTGGCGGCATGCTTGTTGCAGCCGCCGCCGATCAACCCGAGACCTTCGAGCGCGCGCCCCTTACCCCCGATACACTCGCCGCGATCCTTTACACCTCGGGCACGACCGGGCGCAGCAAAGGCGCGATGCTATCTCACGCCAACCTTGCTTCCAACGCGCTGACGCTGGTCGATCACTGGCGCTTTACCACAGATGACCGCCTGCTCCACGCCCTGCCGATCTTCCACACGCACGGGCTGTTCGTCGCCACCAATGTGACAATCGCGGCAGGCTCGGCGATGATCTTCCTGCCCAAATTCGATGCCGATGCGCTGGTCCGCCTGATGGGCCAGGCCAGCGTGCTGATGGGCGTGCCGACGTTCTATACGCGGCTGCTCGCCCATCCCGGTTTCACCCGCGAACTGGCCTCGGGTATGCGCCTGTTCATATCCGGATCGGCCCCGCTTTCTGCCGAAACGCACAAGGAATTCAGCGCGCTCACCGGCCAGGCCATCCTTGAACGCTATGGCATGACCGAAACCAACATGAACACGTCCAACCCCTATGACGCCGCGCGCAAACCCGGCAGCGTCGGCTTTCCCCTGCCCGGCGTGGCGCTGCGTATCGCCGATCAGGCAACGGGCACGATCCTGCCGCAGGGCGAGATCGGCGGCATCGAGGTGCGCGGGCCGAACGTGTTCATGGGCTATTGGCAAATGCCCGAAAAGACCGCGCAGGAATTCCGCGCCGACGGCTTTTTCATCACCGGCGATATGGGGCGGATTGACGAGGAAGGCTATGTCCACATCGTGGGCCGCGCCAAGGATGTGATCATCGCAGGCGGGTTCAACATCTATCCCGCCGAAGTCGAGGCTGCGCTGGATGAAATCCCCGGCATCGCCGAAAGCGCGGTGATCGGCGTGCCCCACACTGATCTGGGCGAGGCCGTGGTCGCCGTCGTCAAATCCACCGATGCCGCGCTGGATCAGGACGCTATTGCAGTGGCTTTGAAAGACCGTCTGGCGCGGTTCAAGGCGCCGCGCGCGGTAATTTTCGTCGATGAATTGCCGCGCAACACGATGGGCAAAGTGCAGAAGAATGTACTGCGTGAGGCGCATGGCGGTTTGTTCAGGGATTAAAGAAGTGCCCACCCCCGACCCCTCCCGTAAACGGGAAGGGGGTCAACGTAGATGTTCTTTCCCCCCTCCCGTTTACGGGAGGGGTCGGGGGTGGGCCTGATCAAGCGCCTTCCGCCAGTGTCTCGACTACGCTCGACACGAACGGGTTGCGGGTAAATAAAAATGAGTCACAGAGAGGAACCCCACCCATGATCATCGCGTCCATCGTGATCCTGATCGCGATTTTTGCCGCAGCCATCCGGTTGCCAGTGAACATGGGGCTGATCGGCTTTGCCGCCGCGTTGGGGCTTGGCGTGTTCGGCGCGGGGATGGGCGTGAAGGACGTATTGGCGGGCTTTCCGGCAGACCTGTTCCTGACGCTGCTGGGTATCACCTATCTGTTCGGGATCGCCAGCAGGAATGGCGCGATTGACTGGCTGGTGGCGCGCACGGCCTACGCCCTGGGCACGCATACCGCGTTTTTGCCCGCGCTGGTGTTTCTGGTGGCGGGTGTGCTGACGGCGCTGGGTGCGGTTGGCCCCGCCGCCGTGGCAATTGTGGCCCCCATCGCGCTACGGTTTGCCCGCGCGCACGGTTTTTCGGCGCTGATGATGGGGCTGATGGCGGTGCATGGCGCGCAGGCCGGATCGTTCTCGCCCGTTTCGATCTATGGCGGCATTGCCAACAAGGTGCTGGAACGCAGCGCGATTGCGCCCGATCCGATGTTCCTGTTTCTGGCCAGTGCTGTGTTCAACACGGCGATCGCATTGATGATCTGGGCGGTCTATGCCCGCCGCGCGCAAGTGGCGCATCTCCACTTGCCACCCGATGCCGCACCCTCTCCCGCTCCTGCCCCGCTGGACCGGGACGGCGCTTGGACTTTGGCGGGCCTTGCCGCGCTGGCCGCAGGGGCGCTGGTGTTCAAGATCGACATCGGCTTCATGGCGCTGCTGGTGATTGTTGCGCTGTCCATCGTCGCACCGCGCACGCAGGACGGGGCGTTGAAGCACGTCGATTGGTCTACCATCCTGCTGATTTCGGGCATCGTGATCTATGTCAGCCTGATGGAAAAACTGGGCACGATGGATGCCGCCGCCACGATGATCGCCACGATGGGCTCGGCGGAGTTGGGCGTTCTGGCGCTGTGCTATCTTGCCGGTATCGTCTCGGCCTTTGCCAGTTCCACCGCGCTTCTGGGCGTGGTGATCCCGCTGGCGGTGCCCTTGCTGGCGGGATCGGGCCTGTCGCCCATCGCGGTCGTCTCGGCCATCTGCATAGCCAATACCATTGTCGATACATCGCCCTTTTCCACCAATGGCGCGTTGATCGTGGCCAATTCGCCAGAGGCAGAGCGGCCTGTGATGTTGCGCAATCTGATCGGCTATACCGCGATCATAGTGGGCATCGGCCCGTTGGCGGCATGGGGCGTGTTCGTCGGCCTTTATGGATAAAAGTTCGGTTGCCTAACGTTTCACAGACTGGCAAGCATGCGCGGCAGACGTTGCCTCGCACCGGTGCGGTTGGCAGGGTCAATCCATACCAACCGTTCAAGGCCGAGCATTCCCATGACCCAGACCCAGCCAACAGCAGCCGATCTTTCCGCAGACATCGCCCGCATTTTCGCCCTGCAACAGGCCAACCAGTGGAAGGTAAAGGCCACCGGCGCCGATCAGCGCAAGGCCAAGCTGGCCAAGCTGAAAGCCGCCGTCGAAGCGCACACCGATGCGATCATCGCCGCCGTTCTGGAAGACACGCGCAAACCGGTGGGCGAAATCCGCGTCACCGAAGTGCTCAACGTCACCGGCAATATCCAGCGCAATATCGATAATCTCGATGCGTGGATGACGCCGACCGAAGTTGCTACGTCGATGAACCCGGCTGACAAGGCGCGGATCATCTATGAAGCGCGCGGCGTGTGCCTTATCCTTGGCCCGTGGAACTTCCCGCTCGGCCTCGCGCTCGGCCCTGTGGCTGCCGCGGTTGCTGCGGGCAATTGCTGCATGGTGAAGCTGACCGATCTGTGCCCAGCCACCGCAAAAGTGGCCGCAGCGATCATCGCCGATGCCTTTGATGAAAGCGAAGTGGCGGTATTGCAAGGCGATGTCAGCGTCGCCAGCGCGCTGCTCGAACTGCCGTTCAATCACATCTTCTTCACCGGCAGCACCCGCGTCGGCAAAATCGTGATGGCTGCCGCCGCCAAGCACCTCGCCAGTGTCACGCTGGAACTCGGCGGTAAATCGCCGGTCATCGTCGATCAGGGCGCAGACATCGGCAAGATTGCGGCGCAATTGGCCGCAGCCAAACAGTTCAACGGCGGGCAGGCCTGCATCAGCCCGGACTATGTCTTCGTGCGCGCCGAAGACCAGGCAGCGCTGGTCGAAGGGTTCCAGGCCAATGTTGCGGCCAATCTTTATGAAGACGGCGCAATCAAGAAGGATTCCATCGCGCAGATCGTCAACCCCGCCAATTTCGCGCGGGTCAAGGCGCTGTTCGATGATGCGGTGGCACAGGGCGCAACCGTGGCCGCAGGTGGCATGCTCGAAGCCGATGATCTGACGATCCACCCCACGATGCTCACCGACGTCACCCCGCAAATGAAGATCCTGCAAGAGGAAATCTTCGCGCCGGTGATCCCGGTGATGACTTACGAAACGCTCGATCAGGCCATCGGCTATATCCAGTCACGCGACAAGCCGCTGGCGCTCTATGTTTACAGCCCTGACGAGGCCAATGTGGCGCGAGTTTTGAACGAAACCTCGTCGGGCGGCGTCACCGTCAACGGTGTGTTCTCGCACTATCTGGAAAACAACCTGCCGTTTGGCGGGGTGAACCATTCAGGCAGCGGCAGCTACCACGGCTACTTCGGCTTCAAGGCGTTCAGCCATGAACGCGCGGTCTATCTGCATAGCTGAAGATTGTTTCACGCTGAGACGCAGAGAAGAAAGGAGACGCGGGGGAGGGCTGTTGCGGCGCAGCCGCTCTTCTTACGCACGCTTACAGAAGGAAAGCGGCCTCCGGCTACGCGCCACATCTCTGCGCCTCCCCTTCTTCTCTGCGTCTCTGCGTGAAACTATTCCAAGACCCGCAACGCTCACACCTGTTGCAGGAAATCTACCGCCCCGCCAACCCCTGTTCGGCCCAGGCCAGCGCCAGCGTCAAGGCCCCCAAGCCGCCCGCCATCGCCATGCGCAAGGCCAGCCACCCGGCGGGCAATTCCATCATCCGCGCCAGCCACTTGTCCACCAGCGGACTGGCGAGCAGCAACAGCCCCAGCAGTACCAGCGCAGGCCCCGGCCAGTTCCAGCCCAGCGTCCAAGGCACAAGCGCGGCCAGCCCGATCAGGCTGGGCAGCACCGCCACGACATAAATCTCGGCATGGCGCGCGCCGCGCAATAGCGCGGTCATCCACCACATCCCGCCAAGGAACGACAGGATCAGCGCGGCATAAAAGCACCCCGCCGCCAGCGCGCTCCATCCCAGCGGTCCGCCGCCTGCCACCAGCCAAAGGCAAATCGCTTGCGGCAACCATCCCGAAAGGCCCAGCACCACCACCGGGCGCGGCAAATTGGCGAAAGGTTTGAACATCGCACGGCTTTTGCCCTCAACCTGCCTGCAACACAACATGGCCATGCTGCCACGTCGTCGCCCGCGCCCTGCCCGCGTAATGCGGCGGTGATGACCGATTTTCCCCTTACCCGCAGCGCAGCCCTCGCCCGTCTGGAGGCCTTCGTGCCACAAGCAGGCAGCGCTTATGCCGCGCGGCGCAATTTCGTGGCCACCGATGGCGCACACAGTGACGTCTCGCGCCTGTCCGCCGCGCTGCGCCGCCGCGTGATTGGCGAGGACGAAGTTGTGCGCGCGGTGCTTTCCGCACATCCCTTTGATCGCGCAGAGAAGTTTATCGCCGAAGTATTCTGGCGCACGTATTGGAAGGGCTGGCTGGAAGCGCGCCCCGGGGTGTGGGCGCAAGCGCAGGAACAAGCCGCATCGCAGCAGGCCAATCCCGCCATCGCCCGCGCCATCACCGCCGCCATCGAAGGCCGCACCGGCATCGCCGCGTTCGATCACTGGGCGCGCGAGTTGGCCGAAACGGGCTACCTCCACAATTGGGCGCGGATGCAGGTCGCCTCGATCTGGACCTTCACGCTGGGCCTGCCGTGGCAATCGGGCGCGGCCTGGACCTATGACCGCCTGATCGATGCCGACCCTGCCTCAAACACGCTGAGCTGGCGCTGGGTGGCCGGTCTGCACACGGCGGGCAAAGCCTATCTCGCCGATGCAGACCGCATCGCCACGATGACCGGCGGCGCATTGCAGGCACAGGGTCTGTCGCAGGAGGCGCGCATCCCGCAGGACACGCCCCTGACCCCGCGTATCCCCTTGCGCACGCCACAGCAGCCCGATCCCGCGAAACCGACGCTTGTGCTGATCACGCTCGAGGATTGCGCGCTGGAGACGGTGCTTCCAGCGATGGACATCCGCGCGGTGGCCACACTGCCCGACCTTGCGCGGTCCGCCGCAGACGATATGGCGCTGTCAGACGCGCTGGCCCGTGCATCGGCGCATTGGCAGTGCCCTGCGCGGGAGAATGCAGACGACCTGGTAGAGTTCACCCGCGCTTACGGCTGCACGCAAATCGTCACAGGCTTTGCGCCTACAGGGCCTGTCGCCAGCGCCTTGGCGCAATTGGCCACTGCCCTTGCTGCGCAGGGCATCCCACTGGCAGAACACCAGCGCGACTGGGACCGGCTTGCATGGCCGCACTGCACCAAGGGCTTTTTCCAGTTGAAATCGCGCATCCCCGGTCTGCTGCGTGAACACGGCATCGCCTGAATTAGCCCGCGTTCAACAGGCGCTTGTGCAACAGGCTGCCAAAATCGCGGCGGCTATCGGCGACCAGAGCGATGGTGACGGCATCGCCCTCTAGCAGATAGATAATGCGATAGGGCGCGTGTGAAATCTGCCGCCAATGGCGTTCGCCCAGCGCTTCGAGTTCGGGCGGGATCGGGCCGCGTTCGGGAAACATGGTCAAGCTTTCGATTGTCGCCATAAGGCCATCCAGCAAAGCCTCGGCTCCATCATGGCCATCTGGTCCGTGCTGATCCAATCGTGCTACATAAATTTCATACAGTTCATCTGCGGCTTCGTCATCAATAATGACAGTAGCGCTGGCGATCATTTGCCTGTCCGCTTCACCGCCTTAGCGCGAATGCGATCAGCAAGGCCCTCGATAGGCTGTACCTTCCCTGCCGCAATATTATCCCGCGTCATTGCCAGAATCTTCAGCAGCGCAAGGGTTTCCTGCATCTGGTAATAGCTGGCGGCATCTTGCAACACCGCCTTTGCCTCACCGTTCTGGGTGATGATCAAAGGCGGCGCGCCCTCGTTCAATTCGCGGATCACCTCGGCGCTGTTGGCCTTGAGATAGCTGATCGGTTTGATACGCGTTTCAAGGCCCATGGGTCCGGCTCCGGTCTTAATTCGGTCCGAATATAGACTTGTGCAAGCCGCTTGTCACGCTCCGAAGCGGTATCAGCCCTCAGCCTCGCGCACGAAAGCTGCATCGCCGCCGATCTTCGCCGCGATCCGGCCCAATAGCCGCAGCACTACAATCGCCAGAACAGTGGCAATAATGGCATAACTGTAGAGCCCGGCCAGATCATCGCCCATGCCCAGCAGGGCCAAAGTCGCCTTGATCGCCTCGTTCCACGCCAGTGCTGCCACAAGGCCAAACGAAGCCGAGGCAAGCGCGATCATGGTTTGAATCATGGCTTTAGGGTCAGTCATCAGTATCACTCCTGTCCAAAGAATAGTTCCCTGAACCAAGTGCCAATTACCGCTCCGTTGCGCAACAGTTTCGCTCCCCTTCTGTTTGTATAGAAAGCTTAACCTATTGGCGCTACTTAGTTTGCCGGTTGCAATTTCGTATTCAATACCCAACCCACATTGTCATTTTCATCGGCAACTTCCCACCACAAACCCTGCTTGTTGCCAGTGGGATAGACGATGGAACCCACAGGCAGCGTGCGGATCACAGCGCCGCCTGCGGCTGCTGTCTTGCGCATCGCGCTTGGCCCGATGGCAGTGAAGCTTTTGGTGGGTGATGCCTCGGCGGTGCCGGCACTGCCTGCCTGTACGCCGCCCAGTTCGGTAACGAGCTTGGTGTAGGCATCAATGAATGCCAGCGTGACAATGCGACCGATATCGGTGCTATCATAACCGCCACCCACGGCCCCTGCACCGATCCCTGCGAAAAACACACCGCCGCCGCCAATGCCGATATCGTTTTTGGCCGCATAGCCATCCACTGTGGCGATGGTTTCAGTAGTGCGGACGTTGGTGACCGATAGCACGGTATTGGCTTCAAGCTTGCGGCTGCGGATGCCACCAAGCAATCCGCCAAACGGACCGCCCAGAATGCCGCCGATGGCACCGACGGCCCCGCTGCCTTGAGCATTACCGTTTGAAGCCTGTACTTCGGCGACAAGCACATAATCGGCGGCCTTGATCTGGTTCTGGCCGACGTTGGATTTGCGTTGAAGACCCAAGCCCGCACCAATTTCGCGCTCAAGCCGTGCGGCATTCAGGCCGCTCCCCCGATCAACCAGATTGAAGCAACCAGAGCGCTGTACGATTACCTTGAGCAGTTTTTGCGGGGGTGCCAGGCTGAACTGCGCCCATCCTGTAGGATCATCTCCATCCATGATCGAAATGGTGCCCAACTTGCGGTCGCAGCGTGGCACATCAGCGACAGCCTTGCGTTGCAGCTTTTCGGCGTTGGAGGGCTTGGCTTGCTTGGGTGCAGCAACCGCAGGGGCTGAAATCAATGATGCGGCGGTGAGAGAAACCAAAAGATGCTTCATTGTGACCCCTGAGGACGTAACTTCTATACCGATTCTTGATCATTATTGCTGAACTGTTTTTGAAGGTCCATCAATATTGTTTTCATGATGCTATATAAGGCATGACGCGGCCGTAAGTTGTGATGAAAAGCACTAAACTTTAGTTATAAAGTGCGCCTTTGGTTTCGGGTTGCTTCCCCATGTGCCAAACTCGTGCCACGCCTGCCGAAGTTTTTCATCCGATAATCCAAAGCCGATATAGGCTTCGGTAAAGGTTAGATGGGTTTATAAAGAGTTAGAACAGTTAAAGCCGGACAGATCTGCTGCGACTCAGCAGATTACCGGTCATTTAGCGGCATGATGTGTTCCTGAAAGGTCGACGCCTGCGTAAATGTTGTTCCTGATGTATCGACGCTCTCATTCAGAGGCGCATTGGCCGTGCTTTTCGTGATGGCGGCGAACCCAACCGATGAAGGCTTTTTGCCAATTGGCGGGTAGCCGCGCGCTATCGGCATTAACCTATGTCTCAAATCCGGCATGGAGTGTATGAAGATCCCAACCCGGGCAGGTCTGGCGCAAGTGCTCGATTGTCTCATCGGTCATGAAACCGCGGGTCGCAGAATCGCTCAAGCTTGCGATGGATTTGCGGACCAGGCCGCTGGCGTTGATCAGCTCGGGCTGATGTTTCCCCGGGGAAACATTTTTGCGGGTCCGACTGGTGTGGGCCGTACCGCGCTGAAACAAATCCTGATCCGCAGCCAAAGACCGTTTGCCTTCGGTGCCTAATGAATCGGAATTCTGTGTATCGGGACTTTGCTGCGGAATGGTCTGCGCGCCGTCCTTGCCATCCACGCACGGCATTCGCAGCAAGGGTTCTGCACCCTTCCCGGTCTCTACCGCCAAGCCGTAGCCGGGGAGTGCGTTCTTCTCGGCCCGCTTCGGGGTTTCAAACTTGAACCGGCGGTATTCACCCTCTGCGCCTGATTTCTCGAACAGGACCGGCGTGGAAATGGCAAAGCCCTCCTCGCCCTTACAGCCTGCATGCTTGCGTGCCACTTTATACAGCCAGCGTTCGCGCCCGCCGGTAATGTCGAAATAGGCGCGTGAAGGGCGGGTGGGGCAGGGGCGCTGCCGGAGAGTTGCGGTGCGCACGAGATCCTTGGCCAACAGAAGTTTCCCCGGGGAAACCTCCGGGCTCAAGACACTGGATGTGTGCGCGCATCGCCATCAGCGCTGAAGCCCTTGTCCCGATTCCTCCAGATCAACCAGGGCATCACGGATGATTTCCAATATCCGTTTGCTGTCCACACCAGCGCCCGCGTGGAGCCGCAGAGTAACGCCCTGACGGTTTGATGATTGCACCGTCACCGCCGGGCAGCCAAAAGCGCCTTCATAGATCCGCGCCGCCTTGACCGGTTGATCGTCCTGCTTGGGGGCGGCGAGATAATCAGATTGCTTACGCGCCATGGCTCACCCCGAATCGGAAAGTGCAGAACATATGATGAACGCATCTCTGTAAGAAAGCATCAAGTTCACGCATGGATTACATCAACTTCGCTGGCAGGCGCCACGCGGCCCCATCCGGCGCGGACCAGTTGTTCGATCTGGCCGAGCGCCTCATCAAGGTTGGCCTTGCAGCGTTTGTGCGTGCGCGGAGTGCCAATGGCCTTGTCCAGTTCGTAAATCGTCATCATGCGCAGCGCTGCATGGCTGATCTCTGCGCTTTCAAGGATTGGCACGGGCAACAGGGCAGGGCCGAAGGTCTGCTCCATGATCGTGCGCACCATTTCATGGCTGGGATCGCCGCCATCGAATTTGGAGCAGATCAGGCGGACGAAGGTGTAATCGACCGCAATGCCTGCCTCGATCAACTGGGCAATCACCTGGTCCATCATCGATAGGAATTGGACGGTGGAGCAGAAGTCGGGCGTTGTGGCCGCCAGCGGCACCAGCAGCGCATTGGCCGTTTGCATCACCGGAAGGCTGATCGTGCCCAAAGCGGGCGGCGGTTCGAGGATCACGATATCGTAATCGCGGGCCGTATCCATCCGCGCCCGATGCCGCCAGTTCATATTCCACATCGAACAATTCAAGATTCGACGGGATCAGATCGACATTGGGCCATGGCGTACGCTTGACCGCATAGAGCAGATCGGTCTGTGTCGGGTCGATGGAAAGATAGGGATAAAGCGTTTCATCGCGGGTGATGTTAAAATGCGGGTTGAAGCCGAACAGCGTTGTCGTCGTCGCCTGGCTATCGCAATCGACCACCAGCAAGCGATACCCCGGCACGCCGAAATAGTGCGCCAGGTGCGTAGTAACTGTGGATTTGCCGACGCCGCCCTTGAAATTCTGCACCGCGATGATTGCGGGCACATCGCCTGCTGCGCGGGCAGGCGAGGCGCCCAGCACTTCGCGCATGCGCAACATGTCTTCCATCGAATAGCCAAGGCGGCGGCCATCGTCTTCGGCCATACGGATGCGATTTGTCGAGCAGCCGAGCAATTGCGCGGCTTTCGGGAAGGAAGGCCTTGCGGCGGAGACGCTCGATCATGCGCTCACCTGCCGAAGCAAGATCGCCGATCTGGCTGACTATTGAATTGGTTTCGGCCATGATGCGCCTTTTTGAAGGTATAGTGCGCAAACATTAGCTGATAACATTCAATCGATTAAACAGCGCCAGCAATTCATATCAGCGCCCCAATATCATCCCTGCGTAATTTTGCACGTTGGGCAAGCGCGGTTGACGCTGCGGGCCTGATCCCGCACGGTTGGTCCAAATTCAAACTTCAGGAGAGTGGCATTGCGTTCAATCATCGTGACCGGGGGATTCGGGGTGCTGGGCCGTGCCGTGGCGCAGGCATTCCGCGATAATGGTGACCGTGTGGCGCGAGTGGACTTTGCGCCAAGCGCAGCAGACGAAAACCCCGGCGGCATTGATATCGGCGGGGTTGATCTGACCGATGCGGTGGCGGCGGCCAATGTCGTGGCGCAAGTGGGTGCGGCGCAAGGCGGCATTGATGTGCTGGTGAATGTGGCGGGCGGGTTTGTGTGGGAACCGCTGGCCGATGGCGGGCCAGACACATGGGCGCGCATGTTCGCCATGAATGCCATGACATGTGCCAATATGACGCGCGCCGCAATGCCCGTGCTCAGCACTACGGCGGGCGCGGCCATCGTCAACATTGGTGCAGGTTCGGCGCTGGTGGCAGGGGCTGGCATGGGCGCTTATGCTGCATCCAAGGCGGCGGTACACAAGCTGACCGAGAGCCTTGCGGCGGAACTGGCGGGCACCGATTGCACCGTTAATGCCGTGCTGCCGAGCATCATCGATACCCCCACCAACCGCGCCGATATGCCCGATGCGGATTTCTCGGCATGGGTGCAGCCCGCGTCTTTGGCCCAAGTGATTGTGTTTCTGGCGAGCGGTGCGGCGCGCAATATTTCGGGCGCGCTGATTCCGGTTTCGCGCGGCGGATGATCTTTGCTCCTGTTTGGGAGCTTTGCCGATCGGACCAGGTGTGCACAGGTGCGCACGCGCTGATGAGGATGCCTTGATGACTGATGCCGAACTTGCCGCACATCTTGCTGATTATGCAGGACGATTGCTACTGACCGTGCGCGAAAGCGGCGTGTTCGGGGCAAAGGCGCTGGGCAAAGCGGGCGATGCTGCGGCCAACGAATTCCTTGTCCATGCCTTGCGCGAACAGCGCCCGGATGACGGGCTGCTTTCGGAAGAGGAGAAGGACAACTTTGACCGGTTGAACTTTGCCCGCACGTGGATTGTCGATCCGGTGGACGGCACGCGCGAATATGGCGAATCGCGCGCCGATTGGGCGGTCCACGTGGGGCTGGCGATTGATGGCGTGGCCAGCATTGGCGCGGTCGCGCTGCCGGGGGCCGGTGTGGTCTTGCGCACCGATCAACCGCAGATCGTGCCGCCTGCGCCTGCAACCTTGCGCATGGTCGTCAGCCGCACGCGCCCCGCGCGCGAGGCGGTGGCGATTGCTGAAAAGTTGGGCGCAGAACTGGTGCCAATGGGCAGTGCAGGGGCCAAGGCGATGGCGGTGATTCTCGGCGATGCCGATATTTATCTGCATTCAGGCGGCCAGTACGAATGGGATTCCTGCGCGCCGGTGGCGGTCGCACTCGCGCACGGGCTGCACTGTTCGCGCATCGATGGATCGCCGCTGGTCTATAACCAGGCCGAAACGTACATGCCCGATCTGCTGATCTGCCGGACCGAACATGCAGCGGTGGTGCTGGCCGAGATTGCGGCTTTGCCTGCTGGATGAGCAGCGCATGCCCACCCCGCTGCGACTAAGTTCGCCTTCGGCTCTCTAAGTCTCGCGGCCCTCCCGTGAACGGGAGGGCAGAACTTGCGCCATTCTTCCCTCCTCCCGCTCGTCCTGAGCTTGTCGAAGGACCTTAGGCCAGCTTCCACTTGACCCACGCGCTCCCACATGGGAGCGTGGGCGATGGCTTCGACTTCGGCTGATCAACGTGAGCTTTTCCTGCCCCTGATCGAGGGAATTCAGGAAGAACCGCCGTTCGGGCTGTTCATGCGCAATCTGGTGGCGCGGGCAGGGGCACGGCGGGCGTTTATGGTGGTGCAATTTGCCAATGCGGCGCCCGATCAGGAATCGGCGGTGATCCATGTGATGGCTCCGCGCGCGGCGCAAGAACCGCGTCTGGACTTTGCCCGGCTGCACGCTTTGCGGCTTCATCCTTTTGGCCAGTTGCGGCCCGAGCGGGTCTACTCGCTGGATGAAATGCTGGATTATGATGATCCGGCGCAATTGGCGGTGCAGCGCGCGGCGCTGGAGGACATGGGCATCCGTTATGCGCGCTGGCTACGGGTTAGTGCGGGCGGGGCGGCGGATGCCTGGCTGGTGCTGGTGCGGCTGCGTGAGGATTTTTCAGCGGCTGCGGTGGCGACTCTATCGGCGATAGCGCCGCATCTGGCATCAGCCTTGCGCACTTTGGTGGCGTTGAATGCGCAGCGGTTGCAGGCGGCGCTGGCGCAATCGGCGCTGGGCCGGTTAGGCGTGGGGCAAATTGCGCTGGATGGCAGCGGGCGGGTGATGGCAGCTGATCCCCATGCCGAGACGTTGCTGGCGTTCACGCCCGAGCCGGGACAAGCGGCAGGGCGCAGGCTGGCCTTGCTGCCCGATGCGGCGCGCGCGGTGGAGCAGGCTTGTGCAGCGCTGGCGCGCCACGGCGATGCGGCGGTGCATGTGGTGCGGATTGATGCGCGGCGCGGCATCGATCTGCTGCTGCGCCGCGCCGATCTGCCCTTGCCCGAAGCGGCCGCGCGGCCCCAAGTAATCGGCGTGGTGCGCACGGATCGGCGCGAGGACGCCAGCGTTGGCGCACAAGTGTTGCAAGCCGTGTACGGCCTTTCATCGCGTGAGGCTGCGCTGGCGCAAGCGCTATCGTGCGGGGAGCCACTGGTCGAGGCGGGGCTGGAGCTTGGCCTGACGGTGGAGACGACGCGCAATTATTCGAAACGGATTTATGGCAAGACCGGCGCTGCGGGGCAGGCCGATCTGGTGCGTATGGTGCTGACGGGGTTGTTGCCGCTGGCTTGAGTGGGGTATGGTTGGCTGCGCTGTGCCATTGCCCACCCCGCTGCGACCAACCTCGCCTTCGGCTCGTTAAGTCTCGCGGCCCTCCCGTAAACGGGAGGGCTTTCCCGTTCTTCCTCCCCTCCCGTTTACGGGAGGGGACGGGGGTGGGCCTGGACTTTTTGCTGCAACCGCAGATTACATCTGCTGCGCCACCCAACCGCCGCGCACCCAGCTATGGGCTTTGTGCTTCCACGGATCGATCACGACGAGGTTGATCCAGCCATTTTCCACCAGTCTGCCGACAGAATCGTGTTCTAGCACAATGTCTTGCACGCGTTGCAGCGGGGCAGCTACAATCACCGAGAGGCGGCGCGGGGTGTGGTAGGGCACGCCATCATCGCGGAACAGCGATTGACGGGGCAGGCCCGTGCACAGATCACCGCCGCTACCCTGAACCACGCCAAACCCGCCGACGACGTTTTGCGTGGTCTTGTCGCCCGCGCCATAGGCTTCGTTATCGATGGTGGAGAACAAGTACTGGTTGTTGATCCATTGGCCCACCACCATCGGCGCGGTCATGATTGCGGTCAGCGCGCTGCCATCATCGTCCTGCTGCCAATCATAGCTATGCAGGAAAGCGCTGCCACCAAGATTGATGGCCTTGGTCATCGTGCGCGGGGCGATGATGAAGGCGGCATTGCCCGAAAGGCCCCATTCGGGCCGCACTTCGCCCCAATGGGCAGCCCCTGTCAGCAGATCATCCGCGCCGCGCCCCAAAGCTTTGGCGCGTTCATCGCGCGTCACGGCTCCGGCGCGGGTCAGCGCGCGTTCAAGCTGTTCTAGATCAGACAAGTGGCTGGCGGGGACGAGCTGGCGGTCAAACACGCTGACGATATCCTGCGTGGTATCGTGCTGGGCGGCGATGAACCACGTGTCCTGCGGCAGGGCAATACCTTGTGCGGCAAGGCCTTGGCGCACTTGCGCATCGTTCAGGATCGCTGCCATCAGACGCGCGTTCGGGCCGCCGGGGTTGCCACCGCATGCGCCGCAATCAAGGCTGGCGGCAAAGGCATTGTTGGTGGTGCAGCCGCCGTGGCCGACCAGCGCGACGAGACGCGCGGTTTTACCGGTTAAGCCCGTCAGCGCGAACAGGCCCTTGGCATAGGCGATCTTTTGATCAAGGCTAAAGGCCGGATCGTGATCGTTGCAGGCGATGGGCGTGAGGGCATTCCCGCGTTCCCCCACCACGGCACGCCGCACCTGATCTGTCAGGCGCGGGGCAAGCGTGCGGGCGAGCATGGCGATGGCGGCCAGCGGCCCTGTCGCCTCTGCCGTGGCAAAGCCGGTGGCTCCGCCCTTGGTGGCATCGAGCATGGCCTGTGCATCGTCCAGCGCAGCATGGCGCGATAGCATGGCCGTGGCTTGTGCCTCACGCCCCGGAACCGCCCGTTCGGGCACGATATGCGAGGGCGAGAGGAGCACCGGCAACTGGTTGCGGGTGGGCGCAGCGCAAGCGGGGTTGATCGCAATGGGCAGGCCGAAGAACCCGGCATAGCCCAGCGTTGCAAAGCGGCCTTGGCTCTCAAGCGCGCGGCGTATCGGTTCAGACCGCACATCAATGCAGAACACCAGTTGCGCTTGTGGACGCTCAAGGTTCAATTCGCGCCATTGCGAGGCTTTTTCGAGCTTAGGCGCAATTGTGGCGAGGTAGCTGGCCTCGGCGGCCTGCTGGAAAATCAGGCCGAGCGCGGTTTCATCCATCCACGCGATCTTTTTGAACAGGGCGCGGGCTTCATCGTTCCATTCATCAGGGGCCGTGGCGGGCAGGCCGAAGTGGCCGAGCAGCGTGATCTCGGTGAGGTGGCCAAGTTTTGGTGCTGGCGCGGGGCCTGTGGAATTGAGGGCGGGATTGGTGGCGCTTTGCACCATTGCGATCAGCGCGATCAGCTCTGTCATCGTGGCAGGCGCACCTGCGGTAGCCGTGGTGCCGCCGTGTTCATTGCGCCAGCGCAAGTGGCCCGCCCAACCGGGCAGGGTGGCAACAAGGCTGCGCAGCCAAGTGATGCGGTTTTCCTGCGCGATTTCGGCGCGCCGCATGGCGATGCCGATGAGTTCGAGTGGATCAGCAGGGGCCTTGTGGATGAGCGCTTTGCCGGCGGTGTCTGTTAACCGCAGCAGCGCAGGATCGTGGCGCAGGCTTTCGGTCACGCAAGCATATAGCCCACTTTCACGCCCATAGAGCGGGAGCGCGGCCTTGCGATCAAAAAAGGCGGCGATCCAGCGGGTGAGCACGGCAATACCGGGGGCAAGCTGGCGGCGGGCAGGGGCGGCATCGTCTACCGGCAGATCGTTCAACCGCGCCAGCAGCAGATCATAGGCATTAAGATCGGGGCCGAGCGAGGCAAACGCTCTATCCAAGCCGCCGAGCGTTGCGACGATGGTTTTACGCAAAGCAACGTAATCAATCCGGCCTTCGGCCATCAGCGCGCGCCATTGCGCCAAAGATAGCGATCCGCGTGCGCCAAACAGCGCAGCCGCTTCGCCGATCGCCTGTTCAAACGGCAGGTCTTCAAAGCCAGAGAGCGGGTTGACTGCAATTGCGCTGTCGAGCGGCCAGAGCGGGGCGACGGTGTTGGCTGCAATATCGATCAGTGCGGCCAGTTCGGCGCGGGTTTCGCTGTGATTGACGATGGTAGCGGGATGGCCAGAGATATTGGCAGCGAGCGTTCCGGTTATTGCGTGCATCGGGTTAGTCCTTCCGGCCAGAAGATGGGGTGGGCGTGCCGACATTGAGAAGGCGGGCGATGATGGCAGGGTGCAAGGGCCGCTCGCCCGCACCCACGCGCTGCTGGGCGACCCACAGGCCGAGGAACAGCGAGAGCAGCGCAAACTGGGCGAGTGGTGGCAGGAGCGGGGCAGCGGCATTGGCCTGGACGGTGCCCAATGCCGTTAGCGCAGCGGCGTTAAGTGCGATCAGCAGCAGCGGAATCGCAAGCAGGGCGATATTGTCGACGCTGCGGCCGACATTACGGGCGGCGACTGTTAGCGCACCGAGCAGGGCGGCAAGGGCGAGGCCCAGCGGGAGCAGGGCTGGTGCGATGGCGGCATTGAGTGCAAGGCCCATGACGATCAGCACTGCCAGCGCAATGACCGCAGGCATCGGCCGTGCAAGGCCTCTGGGGCCTACCGGTGCAGTGGAAATCGTGCCTGATGAGCCGAGAAACAACCAAGCCTTGAACAGCCCATGCGCCACCATGTGCCACAGCGCGGCGACATAAGCGCCCAGCGCGATGGTAAGCAGCATGAAGCCCATTTGCGCCACGGTGGAGGCGGCCAATGCGCCCTTCACATCGCTGCGCACCAGCATGATCGCGCTGCCTACCAGTGCGGCGATGACGCCTGCGGCAAACAGCGTGTAACCGGCAATCGGCGAGGCTTCGAGGACAGGGGCAAAGCGTACCAGCAAGAAGCCACCGGCGTTGACGAAGCCTGCGTGCATCAGCGCCGAGACGGGCGTTGGTGCGGCGAGCGAGCCGACCAGCCAGCCCGAAAACGGCGGCGTGGCGCAGCGGGCCATCGCGGCCAGCACGAACAGCAGCGCGGCGGTGAGCGTGATTGAAGCGGCCATCGCGGGGATCGCTGCGGTGATTGCGACGATGCTGGTTGATCCGGCGATGAACGCGAGCGTGATGACCGCGCCGGTGAGTGCCAGATCGCTGATGGTAAAGGCGATGGTGGCGCGGCGGGCGGCGTCTTTCGCTTCGTCCCAACCACCAACATGGCCGATCAGGCCTGCCATCATGCGTCCGGTTACGATCCAGCCCGCAGCCAACAGCAGCGCGTCAGAGGCAAAGGCCATGAGCAAAGTGCCCAGCGCCAGCCCGGTGGCAAGGCGGGTGAAGGTTGCGCGGCGCGGATCGGCGCGCAGCTGGCGGCGGGCAAAGGCGATGACGACCAGCGTGACCAGCAAGCTGAGGCCCGCCAGCGCCGCGCCAGGCGTTGTCAGCGCGACATTGCCGGTGACGACAGCGGCGGCAAGCAGTGCGCCCATGATGCCAAGCGCAACATCTGCGCGGGTTATGCTTGTTGTCTGCGTTCGGGAAATTGCGGTCTGGGCCATGTGTTGAACCTTTCGTTGAGTGAGCAGGTGCAGCACGATCAAAGATTTGTGAAACGAATATCTGAAATATTGAACATTGCATTTGTAAATGATAGAGGCGCCGCTATGGCATTACGAAACTTGGATATCGATCTGCTGCGCTGTTTTGTGACGATTGCCGATACGGGCAGCTTTACCCGCGCGGGCGAAAGGCTGGGGCGCACCCAATCGGCGATTTCGTTGCAGTTAAAGCGGTTGGAAGAGCAAGTGGGGCGGGGGCTTTTTTTGCGCACACCGCGCAGCCTTTCGATGACGTTCGAGGGCGAGCGGTTGATCGGCCCTGCGCGCCAGATCCTGCGGCTTCACGATGCGACTTTGGCCGAGATGTTTGAGCCTGACATTGCCGGATCGGTGCGGATCGGAGTGCCTGAAGACTTTGCCACCGCGCATTTGCCCGCCGTGCTGGCCGCCTTTGCCGAAGCGCACCCGCTGGTTGAACTGGAAGTGACCTGCGATCTGACGCTGAACCTGGTTGAGCGATTCCACGCCGGTGATTTCGATCTGGTGCTGGTCAAACGCCAACCTGCGCAAGAGCGGCAGGACGGGGTGCGGGTGTGGCGCGAACCGCTCGTGTGGGTGGCGCGTGACCGGCAGGCGGTGGCCGACCGGGTGCGCCTGCCGCTGGTCGTATCGCCCGAACCATGCGTCTATCGCAAACGCGCGACCGAGGCGCTGGATGCCATCGGGCGGCCATGGCGCATCGCTTATACCTCGACCAGCCTTGCAGGCAGCCTTTCCGCCGTGCGGGCGGGGCTGGGGATCACCGTGCTGCCGCTGGAAATGGTGCCACCGGGATTGATGGCGGTGGGCGGCGATGCGGGGCCGGAAGGGGCCAGCCTGCCGCCACTGTATGATACAGAAATTGCGCTGATTGAAGCGCCGGGGTTATCAGGCACGGCACATTTGCTGGCCCAGCACATCATCGCTGCGCTGGAGCGTGGGGCCTGACCCTAATTGCCCAGTGTGAAGCTTCGGGCGGGGGTAGGCTTTATGCAGCGCAGGCCATCTTCCACCGGATTGGCGCAACGCAAGTGCTGGGTGCGCAAGGCGGTGACATGGTGGCCTTTGGCGCTATCCTGCCCATCAAGATCATCGCTGGTAATGCGCCAGCGCAGGTGCGCCTTGGCGCGATTGGCGCAAACGACCATGCCTTCGGTGGCGCGGCAGTCCTTTTCAACGCGGTTCGCCTGCGGGCCATTGCTGGTGGCCAGGCGATAATCGTGGTGGGCCTCCAGCGTGTGCGGAGCCAGCGACAGAACAGCGGCGGTGAGCAGGGCGAACATGGTCTTGGTGCCTTTCAGGCGGGAGTCAGCCACTCTTGGTAATTGGTCTGGCAGTGCGCGCCGCCAGGGTGTTTGGCGCGCACTGCCAGTAGTCCACAGGTGCCGGCAGTGGCATGGGAGCCATCGCTGTTCAGGCATCCGGTCTGTGGCACGCCGCGCGCCGGGGGTTGGGTCAGTCGACCACGCGGCATGTTCGAAAACTGGTCTTCAAAAATCTGCGCGGAGACGGCGCGGATTGGCTGCGCACCGTCTCCGGACAAGGGGGAAAGGGCGGTCAGTCCAGCGTCTGTTCGGCACTTCATCGGGGTGACTAGACCGGACTGCTGGAACTGGGCCATTGCTGGGGGGCATCCTTTCTGTTCCCTTGCGAGTCTTTCATGACAAGCAACCGCCCTTGCGTCTAATCGAAAGATTGGGCACAAAAGGATAGATAAAATCTATCGGAGGCCTTGTGCCAACATTACGACAACTCGAGTATTTCCTTGCTGTTGCCGAGTTGCGACACTTTGGCCGTGCAGCGCAGTTGTGCAACATTTCGCAACCAACGCTTAGTCATCAGTTACGAACGCTGGAGGAGCGGTTGGGCGCGATTTTGATTGATCGCGGGTCAAGCCTGCCTGAATTGACACCCGTGGGGCGAGAAATTGCCGAACGGGCCAAGCGCGTGATGCTGGAGATTCGCGATATTCGCGCGCTTGCCACGCGATCACGCAATCAATTGGCCGGGATTGTCCGATTCGGGGTGACGCCGACGCTGGGGCCATACCTGATGCCCGCGATCATCGGCGCGCTCCATGCCGAACAGCCGGACCTGCGGTTGTATATCCGCGATGGCATTCCGGCCGAGCAAGCGCGCGATCTGGTGGCGGGGCGGTTGGACATGCTGGTGGGGCCGCAGCCGATTGCGGGCGAGGATCTGGAAATCCTGCCGCTGTTTAATGAACCGCTATCGGTGGTGGCCCCCGATCATCACCCGCTGGCCGCCAAGCCGCGACTGGAGTGCGCCGATCTTGCGGGCACGCGCTTTTTGACGCTGGATCACCGCCATCACTTTCACCAGATCGTGCAAAGCGCCTGTGCGCTGTTCGGTGCAGAAATCCTGCATGATTACGAAGGCACGAGCCTTGATTCGATCCACCAGATGGTGGGCAGCGGGGTGGGGCTGGCAATCCTGCCCGAACTCTATCTGCGATCCGAGGTGGGCGGCGATGCGATGGTGGTGCGCTTGCCCGTCAGTGATTGGTCAAGCAGCCGCCAGATTGCCGCAGCATGGCGCGCGCGATCCGCCAATGCCGAAGAGTATCGCGCGCTGGCCATGCGGATCAGGGACCAGGCGCGCGAATTGTTGAAATAGCGTGGCTTTAGAATTCGTCCCAATCTTCACCGGCAACGGCAAGGTTGCCTTGCACCATTGGCGCGCGCAGCGTCTTGGCAGGGGCAGGGGCAGGGGCAGGGGCAGGGGCGGCGATCGGGGCCGGACGGGTGGCGGGGTGTGGCTGACCGGGGCGTGGGGCCATCTGGCGCACATTGTCATCAATCCGGAACGCGCCGACGCTGGATGACAGGGTATTGGCCTGCCGTGCCAAGCTGCGCGCGGCGGCGGCGGATTCTTCCACCATCGCGGCATTTTGCTGGGTCATCTGGTCCATTTCGGCCACGTTGGCGGTCACTTCGCGCAATTGCGACACTTGTTGGCCTGTTTTGCTGGCCACTTCGCTGATGAAGGTATCGATTTCCGAGATGCGCGTGGACAATTCGACGAGCACTTCGCGGGTGCGCTCCACCGTGTTGACGCCTTGCGAGACCGTGGCGGAACTGGCGGTGACCAGCACTTTGATATCGCGCGCGGCATCGGTGCAGCGTTGCGCTAGCGCGCGCACTTCGGTGGCGACCACGGCAAAGCCTTTGCCAGCCTCTCCAGCACGTGCCGCTTCAACCCCGGCGTTCAGTGCGAGCAGGTTGGTTTGGAATGCAATGCCATCGATCAGGCTGACAATGCGCGAGATTTCTTCAGATGAGCGCTCGATTTCCTGCATCGATGTGGTGGCCGACGAGGCGATATCCTGCCCTTCCTGCGCCCGGCCAACCGCGCTGGCGACGGATTTGTTCGCATCGTGCGCTTGCGCTGCGGTGTGGGCCAAAGCGGCGGTGACGCCGCCCATTGCGTTTGAAGCGACTTGCAGATTGGCCGCCTGGCGTTCGTTACGCTGGGCCAGATCGGCCGAAGCCGCGTTGATTTCGTCGCTCCCGCGCAAGACACTGTCGGCCAGGCCGCGAATCTCGCCCAAAGCGCTGGCAATGGTTTTGACACCGCGATTGTAATTGATGCGCAGATCTTCGTAATCGCCGGGGAAGGGGTCGTGGATTTCGACAGTCAGATCATTTTCGGCAAGACGCGCAAGCGAATGGTTCATTGCATCAATGATGCGTTTTTGCGCAGTGCCGAGTTCGTCAACCTTGATGCTGTTTGCCCGGAATTTGGTCATGGCTCTGGTCATTCGGCCCACACAATCGCCATGATGGCCGTAGTCGATAGGACTGTTGGTATCACCATCGGCAAGGGCCTCCATCCGCACAACCGTGTTGACATAAGGCGTGCAGACCCGGTCCGAGGCAATGACCATGATCGCAACGATGAGCGCGGTGGAAAGGGCGGCAAAGCCTAGCCCGATAGCTTGGGCCGATTGCGGAAAGACCGTGGCCAGAGCACCACCCGCAAAGTTGAGCGATCCGGCCAGCGTCAAAACGATTAACAGGATACGGAACTTTTGACGGATAGGAGCAACCGTCTCGAACCACGCTAACATCTTAAAATCCCCTCCGATATTCGGAAATACTGGATTAGGCCGGGGCTGTTGAACAACTGGCAAAGCCGATGCAAGTTTGTTTCCTTAACGATCGACAGATACCTATTAACTTTTGGTATGTATCATATCTGGCTCTGGAGCGCGGTCGCCTCTTTTCGCTTTCAGCGTTTATGCCTCCATTTCCGACATGGTAAGAGGTGCGTTTTCCAGCTGGTTAACTATATCTTTACTATAGAGTTTTCGGGCATGGGGCGTTTGGTGCGGATACTTGGACGCACCTTTATCCGATGCGCGGTTAACCGTAGGCGTGCCTTTGCCTCGCGCGCCTGCACTGGCAGTCTCCCTTCGTTGGCCGCTTCTGGCTGGCCGCGAAGGGAGACGCCTTTACCGATGGCCCTGATGCTCTTTGGCACGCAAACTTTGCACCCTCTGCCCGGACTGGCGCGGTGAAGTTCGCCTTTACGCTTTTGCTGATGGCGTTGGTTGCGCCGGAACGCGGGCGTGCGGCAGAAATCGCGATCCCGGATTATGGCCAATCGGTTTATTGGACACAGGGAGCACTGGCACCACTAACACAGGCACCACAAGGCATGGCGAATACCCAGTCTGGCCAAGCGGTGGATGTGTTCTTGGTTCACCCGACGACGACTCGCTCGGCCACAGCTTTCAATCCTGATCCGCTGGATCTGATGGGTTCAAAATGGACCGATGAAAGCGCGGTGCAGCGGCAGCACCAAGCAAACGCGCTGGCCTATGGAAATGTAGCGAGGGCGTTTGACTGGTACTTGGCGCACGAGAACAAGGGCCGCCCGTTAATTTTGGCGGGTCACAGCGAGGGCGCGGCCCATGTGGCAAGCCTGCTTGCATCAATCCAGTGACTTTCGATGCGCGTCGCCCGCTGGCGCTTTCAGCCGAAGCGAAAGGCGTGGTGCCCGGTGCGCTGGGGCTGGGGGCCATGCAGGCTTTGCAGGGGCAGGCCGTGGCTGTGGAATGCCAGCGCGGCATTGCCGTGGCGTGGCCCGCGCCCGGATTGGGGCTTGATCCGTTGCCGGGGGGATCGATGCATTTTCATGACGTTGGTCAGTTCTGGGCCGACATTCGCGCCAACGCTGTATTGCGCGCGCAAGCTTTGCATAAGGTTCGGCGCAAATGAAGATGTCGCGCAGAGACATGTTGGCGGGTAGCGGTGCGCTGCTGGCGGCATCACAAGCAGGCGCGATGGCGTCAGCGCCAGTGGTGGAACGCCAGTTCACGCTAGCGGGGCCGGATGGCCGCGAGGTGCGCATCAGTGAATGGAAACCGCGCGGCAAAGCCAAGGCGCAGATCCTGTTCAGCCATGGTGCGGCATCATCGCCGCGCTTTTATGAAGGGGTGTTCGCACCTTGGGCAGCGGCGGGCTTCCAAATCCTTGCGCCGCTACACGTCGACTCAGTCGAACATCCGCGCACGAAGGACTTTCCCGGCCTTGCCAGCTGGAAGGCGCGGATCGAGGATATGCGGGTTTTATCAGCGTATGTTGGCCAACGCCCGTGGATTGCCGCAGGGCATTCCTATGGCGGGCTGGTGGCTTTGACGATGGGCGGCGCGGCAGCGGTTGTGCCCGAAGGGTTGAGCGGTCCTCTTTCCGATCCCAATGTGCGCGCGGTCGTGGCGTTCAGCCCGCCTGCGCCGATCCCGGCCTTGTGCACCGCGCAAGGCTATGCCGCGCTGGCGGTTCCGGCACTGGTGCAAACCGGCACCAAGGACATCGTGCCCGGCATCACCGCCACCAATGGCGAAGGCTGGCGCGGGCATCTGATGCCGTTTGAGGCAGCGGCGGCGGGCAGCCATCGCTATGGTCTGGTGCTGGACGGGGTGGACCATTACTTTGGCGGTGCGATCTGCCGCTATGATCTGCCGGGGCCAAAGCAGGTGGAGCAACTGGCCGATGCCGCCCGGATTTCAACGCTGTTTGTCGATGCGTTCGGGCGTGCGGATCGGCGCGCGCGGGTCAAGCTGGACGGGCTTGTGCGGGATGAACTGCCGGTGCGGTTGATGCGGAAATAGGCGGGGATCGCGTTCCCCACCGCTCCCCCTCGACAAGCTCAATCCTGTAGGGCGATCTCTTCAATCGTCGCGGTAAAGCCTTCGGCCGTTTGGGCCTGCGCGGCTTCGTCAGCGTCTTTCAATTGCAGATAGAACAGGCGGCGCAGGAAGTCCTGACGGCGTTCTTCGCGCTCCTCCAATGCAGCCTGATCAAGTTCGAGCGCTTCGATTCCGGCGGCAAGATCAAGGCCTGCTGCCTTGGCTGCGCGCTCTGCGCTGTCGAGCCGGTCGCGCAGCACAGACATCTCGTTGGCCAAGACCATGATCATCGACATCGCCTGATCGAGGCCGGGCGTATCATAAAATTCGGGTCGTTTGCCGCGCGCGTGGCGGATGACGTGAGGGCGTTCAGCTTCGGTCATATCAATTCCGTTCATGCGGCAATCTGCTGTGTCAACGGTTTGTGCGCGATCAGCACTTCCCAGCCACCACCGGGGGCAAATTCACCGGCGGTGAAATCACGCTCGGCCACGGCTTCGGAGGCTTCCTGGCTGTAGCCTTCGGCGGCGGCGGCAAATTCCATCACCGCCATCGGCGCCGTATCGAACTTCACGTTTGCCAGATCGAACCCGGCTTTTTGCGCCAGCGCGAACTGGTCCATATCGCGCATTGCGCCCCAGAACGGTTCGTTGTTGTACCATGTTTCATTGTCGAGAATGAACTGGGTGAACGGGTCCATCAGGTCGAACGGCGGCAAATCGGCGTGGATCATCAATCCGCCCGGCGCGAGCACACGGTGCGCCTCTTTGAAGATGCGGGGCATGGCCTTGCCGCTGGTTTCGTGCAGCAGGATGTGGCTGACCACCAGATCGAAGTGCTCATCGGGGAAAGTGGTTTCTTCGGCATTCATATGCGCGAAGTTTACCTCCAGCCCCATTCCGGCCGCGCGGGCATGGGCATAGCGCACGCATGGACCGCCCACATCGATGCCCCACACTTCGGCATCGGGGAACAGTTCCTTGTAGGGCAGGGTCGAATGGCCAACGGTGCAGCCCATATCGAGAATGCGGCGCGGTTTGAAATCGGGCTTGTGGCGCTTCAGATAATTCACCACCGAGCGGCCCAGATCATCGTTGTCCGGCCCGGTATAGCCCATCGCATAAAGATAGACGCCGCGATCATAGAGCGCGCCCACCGAGATATCGCCCGCTGCCACTTCGCCGCAATAGCCGCCGGGCATGCAGTGAATGTCGAGCGCGGTGATATAGCGCGGCGCGGTAAAGCCCTCGGGCATGACCAGTTCGGCCTTGGTCGAGGCGGAAAGTTCGCGCGCTTTGGCGATCAGTTCGGGCAATTGGCGATCGATCGAGCCAGTGACCGATTCCCACAGCAATTCCTGCGCAATGCGGTTGGCGGCGGCATAATGCTGGAAATACATGTCCTTGACCATGCCGCTGCGGATATCGCGGCGATCCACCGGCGCGCGGCCATGGTCCTTTTCAAAGCGCTTCGATACGCGGCCCTGATAGACCGGGGTGAGGCCCGGAAGCAGCGTTGACTGGATGAAGCCCTTGAAGCTTTTGGTGAATTCTTGCCGCGCGGCTTCATCAGCCGTGGCTTTTGGCAGGATGGGATGATCGGCTTGCTGGAAAGTATTGAGCATTGAAGCGACTCCGCTTGGCTGATCGCGCCAAACCCGATCAAGCTTGCGCTGACATGGCCCGCCGGGGCACTGTTCGGCAAGGGTCACAGCGGGGTGCTATCCGCTTGGCGGACAACCACGGGCCGGACAGTGCAGGCTGTATGAAACGGCGCAAAGTTGGCCATACAGATATTCCGGTTTCAAAGGAACAGGCGCGAATGGACGATAACACTTTTTCCCGCCGTGAGAGCTTGGGCCTTGCCGCGCTGGTGGCGGGCATGGCTGCTGTGCCGACTGCGGCTGTTGCTGCGGGCAAAACACCCAAGGGCAAACCGAAGTTCGATTTTATCACCAAGATCGATTTCAAAGACCCCAAGTGGACGCGCGATACATATGCCCGCATCGATGCCGACATTGATCCGGCCAAGGAGAAGTGTGGCTGGATCAAGGGTAAGGCGATGGGCGTACGGCCCAACGAAAAAGTCCGCACGCTGTTTGGCGTCGAAGGCTTCAGCTTTGTCCGGACCAAGAAACTGGAAGACGGCAGCTATCGCCGGATGCTGCGTGAAATCGTGTTCTATCGCGATCCGGTGACGGGCGAGATCATGAAGGAATGGGACAATCCTTATACCGGTGAACGGGTGAAGGTGGTGCCGATTGCCAATGATCCGTTCAACTTCACTATCAGCGAATTCATCCAGGGCCCGCCATCGTACGGCGGCTTGCAAAAGGCCGAACCGACCAAGATCCCGTTCTTGCAAAACTGGGAATATGGACCCGATGGTTCGATGATCCTGCAAACCGGGATCGACATGATCTATCCCAATGCCTTGCAGCCCGATAAGTGGGTGCGCGAAAGCTCGGGCGTGATGAACCGCGTTTCGGAACACTTCATCTATACGGTAAAGCGCGAAGACGTTGAGAATCCGCACCTGACGCATATCCCGCACATCGGTGCGTGGAGCCGCGTGACGCCGTGGTTACCGTGGATGCTGATGGGCCAGGCCGAGGGCATGATCAATTACTTCACCCATTTCACTACCGTGGCCGGTGAAAAAGAACTGCCCGCCGATATCGTGGCCGCTGCCCGCGCGATGGACGAAAAGTGGCTGCATGCGCCGACCGAGGATTACGGTCCTTCGCTGTCGAGCCTTGAGAATTACGCGCGCGAGCAAAAGCCTGCACCGGTGCCAGCGGGCTGGACCCCGCCCAAACCGCCGCCCGCGCCCAGTGCGCTGCCGATGCGCAAGCCCGAATAACCAGTCCTGAGCAGCGCCCTCTCACGTGTTGCTTGGCCAGCCCCCGTACGGACTTGTGCCGTGCGGGGGTTTTTGGTTTGGGGTGGGCATTCCTTGATAGCCCGATAAAGGATAAGCCATGGCCCTAACCCTTACCCCCCAAGCCCGCGCGGAGCTGGCGCAAGGCTGGCCATTGGTTCTGGCCGCCGCATTGGCCATTGGTGTGGGCACGATGGGCATCGGGTTCTATTCGCTGGGCCTGTTCGTCAAACCGCTGGAGGCCGAATTCGGGTGGAGCCGCGCGGCGGTTTCGGGGGCGGCGACGTTTCAGCAGTTCGGCATATTCCTGTCCGCGCCAGTGGTAGGCTGGCTGGCCGATCGTGTGGGCGCGCGGCCGATTGCAGTCGCCAGCTTCGTTCTGACGCCGCTCGCGCTGCTGGCATTATCACGCACCGGCAATTCTGTCTTGGCGTGGGACGGGCTGTGGCTGTTGGTGGCGCTGGCGGGCGCGGGCACGACGCCTGCGATCTGGGCGCGGATCGTTTTGCTGAAGTTTGATCAGGCGCGCGGGCTGGCGCTGGGGCTGATGCTGATGGGCACAGGCGCGGCGGCGATGCTCGCGCCTGCCTTGCTCGGCCCGGTCTTTGCGCAAAGCGGGTGGCGCAGCGCGGTGCTGGTGATGGCGGCGGTGACGCTGGCGGTCGGCCTGCCTGCCAGCCTGATGATCGGCACGTCTGACCGGCCCGTGGCAGGCGCAAAGCAACAGGGCCGGTTCGAGGCGAACCGCCAGACGCTGTTGCTGCTGGTCATCGCGTTCCTGCTGGGCCTGATCGTGGCCGGATTGATCGTGCATCTGGTGCCGATGCTGGTGGATCGCGGCATGGCAGCGGCAGAGGCGGCGCGCGTGGCGGCGGGTGTTGGCGCGGCGGTGCTCGTGGCGCGATTGGTGGTGGGATACCTGTTCGACCGGTTCCACGCGCCTTATGTGGCAGCGCTGTTCCTGCTCTCACCGGTCGTGGCCGCGCTGCTGCTGTGGGGTAGCGGGCCGGTGGTGCCAGCGGCGCTGATGCTCGGCCTTGCCGCCGGGGCCGAAGTGGACATGCTCGCCTATTTCACCGGACGCTATGCCGCGATTGCCAATTACGGCGCGACTTATGGCGGTGTGCTGGGCGTGTTCTGCCTTGGCGCAGGGCTGGGGCCACTGCTGTTCGGCAAGGCCTATGACGCGCTGGGCGGCTACGACGCGGCGCTGCTATCCTCGGCAGCAGTGCTGGCGGTGGTCGTGGTCCTGATCGCGACGCTGGGGGCCTATCGCGAGGAAGCGCATTGATCCTTTCTGATTTTCCGAAGGACAATCGGGGAGGGGGACCGCCAGCGGAGCTGGTGGTGGAGGGGCAGCAACCCCTCCGTCAGTCACCTGCGGTGCCTGCCACCCCCCCGTTTGTGCTTCGCAAAAACAGGGAGGATGTTTGTCTGGCACGGCAGCTTTTGGCGATGCTGCCATGCCCACATCTCCCCCCTCTACCGTCACCCGGGGCTTGACCCCGAGTCCCGCTTTTTCGTTTCGCGCAGAGACCGCCAAGAGCGCAGAGATGTGGAGAATGTATGGAACCTCCAACCGATCCGCGATCCCCTGTGCCTCCCCACGATATGTCTCTGCGGTCTTGGCGCGAACCACTTTTCTTACCGCACGCCGCAAAGAAAAGCCTGACCCCGTGTCAAGCCCGGGGCGACGATGGTGGGACGGCTGCTTTTAGGGCAAGGGTTGTTGATGTCGAATGGCTGAAAGTGGGTGGATTCCTGCCGTCCCACCCTGGACGGGTTGAGGCCGGGCAGGACCAATGACTTTGATTGCAATTCGACTGATCTAGCGTTAATTTTTCGAGGCCGACGCTGCTGTAAATAGCTGAGGATGGAGGAGGAGGCCGTGTCGTCATTCTGACGTCCCGGTTCGCTGTGCGGGCTGGACTCTCGCACTAGTTGAATCCACTGTCCTCGGAGAACCGGGATGCATGATCTTGCATTTCCCATGACTGCGGCTGATCGCTCGATGCTGCGCCATTTCAGAAACAGCCTTCCCAAGCACCAGCGAACGCAATTTGACGCTTCCGTGGCCAATCTCATGGAAACCGAGACAAGGTTTGCTGTAGATCGGCCTTCGCAGCAGCATATCCTTATGGGAAGCTGTGCCGTGTGCGCCTATCATCAATGGCGAGCCTATGGGCTGGATGAAACCGCCGCAAAGACCGCAGTTGGCCGGTCAATCACGACATTCTCGAACGGTGTAAGCCGTCTTCTAATCTGGCTTTGGTATCGCTTGTCCAAAGACCCATTCGAAGCAACCCGAAGGTATACAGCCCAAATCAACCAAACCTATGGGGCGATGTTCGATATCGCATTTTCGGAGCTGGAGGATGGCTTCGTGTCGGTCGTAAAGGTCTGTGGTTACAAAGCCTTCTTGGCACGTCACGATGCTGAACATCTGCTCGACTTGTTTTGCGAATGGGACCGGGTCTGGATTGACAGCATCCCAAAAGGCATCCGCTTCAGCCGCCCTTCGACTATCGCGCAAGGCGCTGGATCTTGTCGCTTCGAGTTCAGGAGGGAATAGGCGCCAGCGAGCGACCGGGAGTGGCGAATACGGGGTCGCTTCCAGAACGGCATCTTTTGTGCCGCAATCCCGAAAAGCCGCCCCTCTTCAAAGCCCCAGCGCGCCGGGGTTCATCAGGCCTTGCGGATCGAGTTCGCGCTTTATCGCGCCCAGCAGGGCCTTGGCGGCGGGGGAGAGGCGGGATTGGTAGGGGTAGGCGCGGCCGATCTGGAAGTGGCCTGCGCCGTGGTCTTGCATCAGGCTGACGATGGCTTCCTTGAGGTCATCGGCATAGGCGCGGGCTGCTGGGTTGGCGGGGAAATCCTTGAGGCCTGCGATATATTCATCGCCCAGCGTGGTGAGGTGATAGGGCGTGCGGGCGTCGGGCCAATAGAGCGCGATTTCATAGAGGAAACCCGATGCGCCAACGGGGGAAAACATTGTGCCGGTCCACACGCCCAGCCTGTCCATATCGGCTTTGCGCGCGGCGAGCAGGGCTTTGAAGGCGGTGTCGAAGGCTACGGCTTTATCGTGGGCGAAGACGCCGTGGATCGGCACCCAGCGTTCCGCGCCGGGGCCAAGGATGTTGAACAGCGGCGCAAAGGGGACGGATCGCACGAATGTGGGCACTGAATTGGCAATCTCGCGGCCATGTGCGCCCACGATCCGGCGCAATTGTTTGGCCTTGTGCGCGGCGTCTTGGCCGTCGAAGCCTTCGACGATGAAGTGGCACATATAAGCGCCCGCGCGCATCGGGTCTTCTCCGGCGAGGCCCATCTTGACGAGCGTGGCAAGGCCTTTGAGCTTGTCCGGCGCTTTCTGCATCACTTGCAGGGCGATCTTCAGCCGAGCGCCAACACCTTCCTGCCGCGCGATCTGGCCTTGGGACAGGGCCAGGTCGAGGCCGAAGTGGCTGTCGTCCAATCGCGCGAGCTGGGCCTTGCGCACGCCGGTATGGTAATCGGCAAAACTGTCGAACGCGAAGGATACCGTCTCGGCATGATGCAACACTGGCAAGAGTGGCAGGCGGATGCGCGCCTTGATCCCGAAGACGCCGCAATCGCCGGTGAACAGCCCGGTCATATCCGGCCCATAGAAGCGCATGCCATCGCAGGCGTTGGTCGTAAGCACTTCGCCGCTGGCCAGCACGACATCGAAACCGATCACCGATTGCGCGGAAATGCCATGCGCGGTGCCGCCGTGGCTGAGCGTGTTCTGGCTCATAGATCCGCCGACGGTGGCGGCGATGCCCGAGAATGGTCCCCAGAATGGCGTGCGCAAGCCTTTGGCCTCAAGCGCGATCTTGAGGTTTGCCCAAGTCACGCCCGCGCCTGCGGTGACAACCGCATTGGTTTCATCGATCACGATATCGTCCAGCGCGCCGGTATCGATCAGGATGTGCCCGCCTTCGGGGCGGATATAGCCATCGGTATAGGATGCGCCGCCGCCGCGCGGCACCATCGCCACTTGGGCACCGGCGCACAGCTTTACTGCTTCGGCCAGCGCCTCAACGCTGGCGGGGCGGATAACCGCCAGCGGCAGCCCGCCGGTGCGATAAACGTCGTTGGCAAAGTAGGCGAGCGAATCTGCCGCAATATCGACGGCATCGGAACCGAGCGCTTGCCGCAAGGCATCCAGAAAAGTGGCATCGGCCGTCATCGCTAAATCGCCCCGAAAGATCGTATCGCGGCGTTTTGCCACGGGGCCGCGCGCTGCGGCAATGGCCCCGTGGAATATCCGGCCTGCGATTACTTATCGGTGAAAGCGGCAGGGCGCTTTTCAACGAAGGCGGCTACGGCTTCGGAGTGATCGTGCGTGTGGTGCGCCAGTGCCTGATAGGCGGCAGAGAGTTCGAGCAGCGGGGCCAGCTTCATATCCTGCCCTTCGCGCAGCAGGCGCTTGGCCATGCGCGTGGCGTGGCCGGGGTTCACCGCGATCGAATGCGCCACTTCCAGCGCGCGCGGCATGACCTGATCGGGCGCGACGACTTCGGCAACGAGGCCATATTCCAGCGCCTTGGCGGCATCGATGGTATCGCCGGTCAAAGTCAGCAGGCTGGCGCGGGCCATGCCGATGATGCGCGGCAGCAGCCATGCGCCGCCATCGCCGGGGACGATGCCCAGCTTTACAAAGCTTTCGGCAAACACGGCCTTTTCCGATGCGATGCGCACATCGCACATACAGGCAAGATCAAGCCCCGCGCCGATGGCCGCGCCATTGACTGCGGCCACAACCGGCACTTCGAGTTCATAGAGCGCTGCCGGGATCAATTGGATGCCGGTGCGATAGGAATTGCGCAATTCATAGGGTGTGCCTGCAAACATGCCGGTCTTTTCAGACATGTGCTTGATATTGCCGCCTGCGCAGAACGATTTGCCCGCGCCCGTCAGCACCACCGCGCGCACAGAGCGATCCCGCGTCATCTTGGCGCAGAAATCGGCGATCTCTTCGCTATAGGCGGTTTCGGAAATGGCATTGCGCTCTTCCGGGCGGTTCAGCGTGGCGATGACAACGGGGCCATCGCGTTCGATCAGCAAAAAGGGTTGGGACACGTGCGGGTTCCTCTCACGGGTGGGCTTGCTTGGCCCGCGTGATGCACAAAGCCGCGCTTAGGCGCAATTGCGTTTGCACATGAGGGCAGGACTAGATCACCTGTCCGCCTTGCGGATAGAGCGGGCGGGAGCGTGGCGGGGGTGGCCGTGGCATGGAAGCTTTCCCTATGCTTGAAGGACGCCGCGTATGACGATGGATCGCAGGACTGCTTTGGCCGGGATGGGCCTTGGTGCGGTTGCGCTGGCAAGCCCGGTGGCGGGTGCGCGGCGCAAGGCGGGAGTGGCGCTTGATGTGGCAAGCGCAGAAGGACGGCTGCGCACCTTCATCATGATGCGCGGGGCGCTGGACGAGGGGTTGATCACTGGTTGGGTTTCGGCGCGGTATTATGGCGTGGTGGAGGACCGGATGGACCCGCTGTTCGCGGTCGTATCAGCCGTGTTCTCGCGTTATACCCAAGTGGCCGACGGGTTTGCGGTGGTGAATTTTGAACTGGCGTGGTTTACCGATCCCGAAACGGGCAAGGCGCTGGAGACGTTCCGCAACCCTTACACCAATCAGGATTGCAAGGTGCCCGCAGGCGGATTGCCGCCATCGAAATTCCGCTTTGGCCGCGATCTTTCCTTCCATCTGGGCCGCGATGTGCCGGGGTTGCAGATGGAGCATGACGTGCTGCCGTTTGATGTGCGCGGCGATGATGTGTGGGTGACCGAGCGTTCGCGCACCGCGATGACCTTTCCCGGCGCGGCGCGGCCTTTCCGCTATTCCGAAAGCAACACCTTCCACGCCAAGAAAAGCGATCTGGAGCGTCCCGGTGCAACCCGCGTGACGAGCGAAGTGAGCTTTACCAACGTATGTTCGTGGCGGCCCTGGATGCAAATGGGAGACCGCCCCGGCCACCTGACCGCCATCGGCATCGGGCGGCAAAATGCCACGATGGATTCGCTGCCACCGGCGTGGATCGAGGCAACAGCGGCGAAGCGGCCCGAGGTGCTGAAAGACCCCGCCGCCATCCTTGCGCTTTGAAGCGAATCTGACAGTGTTATCCGCCAATCGGACAGTTTGCGTTAGGTGTGGGGATAGGCGCTGCGCCAAGGCATTCTGGCAGGATCGGGAACGCTGACCAGATAGCGATCTTGCGCAAAGGATTCCCCGACCATGGCGGCAGAAACAGGTGTGGCGGCTAACCCATCGGCCACAGGCCGTTTGCCAACATCGCTAAAGGCGGGTTTTGGCTTGGGCCAGGTGGCCAGCCAATTGTTCCGTGATGCGCCATCGTTGCTGCTGCTGTTCTATCTGACCAACGTGATGGGCATTCCGCCTGCGATTGCGGGCATGGCGATATTCGTGCCCAAAGTGTTTTTTGGCGCGGTGTTCGATTTGTGGATCGGCATTGCTTCGGATCGCATCGCATCGCGTTTTCCGCGCCGTCGCTGGTTGTTGATTGGCGGGCTGTGCGCACCATTTGCGATGCTGGGGCCGTTCGCTGTGCCCGAAGCCTCAACCGCATTTCAGGTGGCGTGGGTGTTTGTCACCTTCAGCGTCTATATGGTGGTCTATTCGATGTTCTCGGTGCCCTATCTGGCGCAGTTTTCCGAAATGTCGGCCGATCCGGCAGAGCGGACCGAACTGATGGGCTGGAAGCATGGGTTTACCGGACTTGGTGTGCTGGTTTCTTCCGCATTTGCGCCGATGCTGGTGAACCGGCTGGGCATGGACCGGCAGGGGCATCTGATCACGATGGTCGTATTGGGGCTGATCTGCCTTGGCTGCTTGCTGGTGGCATGGCGCTTTGCTGCGCGCATTCCGGATCGGGCGAACACCGGGCGCACTTTGGGCCTGCGCGATTTGCCACGTGCCTTTGCCGACCGGCGCTTTGCCATCTTGTGTGCATCAGCCGTGCTGATGACGGTGGGGGCGGGGATTTCTTACGCCAGCTTCCCGTTCTTTGTGAAATACGCGATGGCGCGTCCCGAACCGTTGCACGATATTGGCGTGATGTCTGCCATCATGGCTGTGGCTGTGATGGCCGGATCGCCGCTGTGGGTGATGGTTTCCAAACGTATCGGCAAAAAGAAGACTTACGTCATCGCCGCAACGGGGCACGGAATGGTGACGCTGGCGTGGGGTTTGATGGCCGATATGCCGATGCCGGTGGCCTATGCCATGGCGGCGCTTATGGCGGCCTGCAACGCGGGGTGGGGCACGATTGTGCTATCGCTGCTGTCTGATTGCATTGCCGAGGCGCGCGATGTGCATGGCGAAAACCGTGCGGGCTCCTATTCCGCGATCTGGTCGGTTATCGAAAAGGCCGGGATTGCGTTGGGCGGCACGCTGGTGGTGGGTGCGATCCTTTCGGGCTGGGGTTTTGATTCGGCCGCGGCACGCGCAGGGCTCATGCAAAGTGCAGGCGCGATTGCGGGCACGATTGTGGCTTATTCGGTGGTGCCGGGGCTGACCAAGCTGTTTGCCGCGCTGATGATCTGGCGCTTTGTGCATGAGCGCGAAGCGGTAGCCACAGGAGAACTGGCGCGTGCCTGATCCGGTGGTCAAGCCGGTGGGCGTGGCCTTGATCGGTTGCGGGCGGATTTCGGGCGCGCATCTGGCGGCAGCGGCTGCGGTGCCTGATGCAGTGCGGATTGTCGCTACGGTCGATCCCGATCCGGCAGCGGCGCAAGCAGCAGCGGGGCCGTTCGGGGCCGCGGCGCTTACGTCGATGGCGGATGCTTTGGCGATGCCGGAAGTCGAGGCTGTGCTGATTGCCAGCCCCAACGCGCTGCACGGCGAACAGGCGCTGGCGGCGCTTGCCGCCGGACGCCACGCGCTGGTGGAAAAGCCGCTGGCTGAAACCGGGGCGCAGGCGCGCTTGCTTGAGGCTGAGGCGGCCAAGCGCGGGCTCGTGCTGGCCGCAGGGCACACCTACCGGCACAATAGAGCGATTGTCACGCTGCTCGACCGGATGCCGGACTGGGGGCCGCTGCGCGCGGTTTCGGTAACATCCTGCGTGTTCTGGGACGGGCCGCAAGCGCCGTGGTGGGCAACGCGCTCGCCCGAAGACGGGCTGATCCTGTCCCTCTTTGCGCCCCATTCGCTGGACTTTGTTCAACTGGTGATGGGTGCAGATGATCCTCTGCGGGTCCATGCCGAAGCCGCGCGTTGGCAGCCGGGCTGGCGCGGTGAAGATGAGGCGATGATCCTTATGGCCTATCCCGGACGGCGCATGGCCAGCGTCCATATCTCATACAACCAGCGCAGCGTGTTTGATCGCAAGGTCCTGCACTTTGCAGGCGGTGTGGCCGAGATCGAGGATGGCGAAGTGCTGAAATGGAATGGCGAGGTTCTGGTGTCCCCGTCCGAGGGCGTGCTCATCAATCCGCGCCGGATGGGCGGACGCCGCACGGGCCACTTCTTTGAACAGCAGTTGCGCGAATTTGCCGCTGCGGTGCGCGGGGCACCGCACCGCTGCCCCACCGGCCACGATGCTGCGCGGCTGATTGAACTGATTGACCAGGTTAAAGCATCGGCGCGCGCCAATAGCGCCGATGCGATAAGGGGGTGAGTTTGCCACGCGGCAGGTTGTGTGATGGCGAATTTGTGCTGCCGCCTATCTCCAGATTGTAACATTTCATATCAGGATTGTGGAACACTGGCGTAACTAATAATGCTTCTGCGAGTCATTTGCATCAAAGGAAGTTACGACAATGTCCAGTCGCTGCTCACGGACCGTTCTGGCATGGGCGCTTTGCGCTGCCGCATCAGGATATTCGGTGTCGAGCTATGCTGCCGAAACTGAGGACGCAGGAGACATCTCCCAAAACAAGCCAGATATCGTTGTGATTGGGGATGATTTGGCAGCATCGCGCATTGCCGGATCAGCATCATCGGTTTCCGAACTGGACTTGAAGCGTTCGCGCGTGTTCACGGTGAATGATGCGCTGCGGCAGGTGACGGGCGTTTTTGCACGCGATGAAGAAGGCGCAGGGGCAAGGCCCAATATCGGTATTCGCGGGCTGAACCCGGTGCGTTCAACCAAAGTGCTGTTGCTGGAAGACGGCATCCCGCTAGGCTATGCGCCCTATGGCGATAATGCGGCTTATTATCATCCGCCGATCGAGCGTTTTGTTGGTATTGAAGTGCTGAAGGGGGCCGCGCAAGTGCGGTTTGGCCCGCAGACCATCGGCGGTGTCGTCAATTACATAACCCCTGACGCGCCCGAAGAGCTGATGGCGCGGGTGACCGGCAGTTATGGCAACCGAGATACGCTGAATCTGGATGGTATGGTGGGCGGCAGTGCGCTGGGCGGGCGGATGCTGCTGCATGTCAATCACAAGCAGACAGACGGCAATCGCGACAATCAGGCGCTGCGCTTTACCGATATCTTCCTGAAAGGGGATTGGGAGTTTGGCGCAGACCACGCAGTGACGCTCAAGGTATCGCGCTTTAACGAGAACAGCCAGGTGACCTATTCCGGCCTGACGCGGGCCGAGTTCAATGCCGATCCGCGCGGGAACCTGTTTGCGAACGACGATTTCCAGACCGAACGCTGGAATGGGACGCTTTCGCACCGCTGGGCCTTGGGCGAAGGGCTGACGCTCAAGACTTCGGCCTATTATCACTATTTCACGCGTGATTGGTGGCGGCAATCATCGAACAGCGGCCAGCGGCCAAACGATGCCAGTGATCCGGCCTGCGGGGGCATGGCGAACTTGCTGCAAACTTGCGGCAACGAAGGGCGTTTGCGTGATTATGATACTTGGGGTGCCGAAACGCGCCTCTCGATTGACCATGCCTTGCTGGGCATTGGCGGCGAAACCGAACTGGGTGTACGCTATCATGAAGAGCGCCAGCGCCGCCGCCAGTGGAATGGTGACACTCCCAATGCGCGCGCGCCCGGAACGAGCGTGAACGCTGGCGTTCGGGAAAACAACGAGCGTGATGCGACGGCCTTTGCTGCGTTTATCCAATCGCGTTTCGAATTTGGCAAACTATCGATCACCCCCGGCCTGCGTGGTGAGTTTATCGATTTCGAACGGCGCAATCTGCCGGTGGATGTGATTGCCGGGGGCCGTCCGACCGGCGCGGTGACCGCTTTAACAGCGGCCCGCCAGAGTCTTGATAAAGTGTTGCCGGGCATTGGCGCGACCTTTGATATTGCACCTGCGGTTACACTTTATGGCGGGGTTCATCGCGGCTTTGCGCCGCCGCGCGTGGAAGATATCATCACCGCAACAGGGGGATCGGTTGATCTTGATGCGGAGCTGAGCTGGAATTGGGAAGCGGGTATTCGCGGCGATCTGGTGAAAGGTGTGCGCGCCGATGCCACGTTCTATGTCATGGACTTTGAAAACCAGATCATCGCGCAATCTGTGGCTGGCGGGATCGGGGCGACGCTGACATCGGCGGGCCGGACTTTGCACCGGGGCGGGGAACTCTCGCTTAACCTTTCATCGCGCGATGCCGGCTGGACCACGCGCGAAACGGATGTGTTTGGCCGGATGGCGGCAACTTGGGTGGCCACCGCACGCTACAACAGCACGCGGATCGCAACTGCGCCGTGTTTTGATGGCGCAACGACTGGCAGCAATGTTGCGACAGGCAGCGGTGTGATTCCTTGCGGTGTAGCCCGCAATGTTCAAGGCAATCGCCTGCCCTATTCGCCCGAATGGCTGTTTTCTGCGGCGTTGGGCATAGAGCACAAGGGCTTTACCGGACAAGTTGAGGTTGTCAGCCAATCATCGATGTTCGCCGATGACGTGAACCTGATCGCGCAAACGCCCGATGGCCAGCGCGGGCGCATTGACGGCTGGGCGCAAGTCAATCTGGCGGCGTCCTACGGTCCGCCACAGGGCAATTGGGAAGTGTTTGTTTCGGCGCGCAATCTGTTTGACAAGATGTTTATCGTTGACCGGGTGCGGGGCAATTTGCCGGGACAACCGCTGATGATCCAAGGTGGCCTGACATTGCGGTACTAGCGGCTTAACCCGGCGAAAAATGCCACCGCCTCATCCTCGCTCACCACGTCGGCATACTTGGCGTTCATGTCGAACAGGTTGGCTTCGTGGGGGGCGGGGTGGCGGTCGCCGCAGGCGTCGGCGATGACGGCGGTGCGGAAGCCGTGGCTCATGGCGTCGACGCAGGTGGCGCGGACGCAGCCCGAGGTGGTGAGGCCGGTGAGCAGGACCGAGTCCACACCGATGGCGGTGAGGGTTGAGGCGAGCGAGGTGCCGAAAAAGGCGCTGGGGTATTGCTTGGAGACGACCAGTTCATCGGCGAAGGGTTCCAGCCCCGGCCCCCATGCGCCCATCGGGCTGCCTTCGAGGAAGTTTTTGAGCGGGGCGGCTTTTTCAAAGAAGCGGCCGCCGTTGAGCGCCAAGGGGTGATAGACCACATTGGTGAGGATGACCGGAACGCCAGCAGCGCGGGCGGCGGCGCGGACGCGCAGGGCCGAGGCGAGCGCATCATCGACGCCTGCGTAAAGATCGCAGGTTTCGTCAAAATAGCCCATGCAGAAATCGATCAGGATCAGCGCCGGGCGGCTGCCGAAGCCGACGCGGCGATCATAAGCTTTCTTGTAATTGGCGAGCAGGTCAGCAGCGTCGTTGCTCATGCGGCGGGGTCCTTAAGCATAGAGCCAGGGCTGGGTCTGGCGTTGGGTGTTCTCGAAAGCGGTAATGTCATCGGCAAAGCGGGCTAGCACGAGGTCGGTTTCATCCCAACCATTTAGCAAGGCAAGCCGTCTTTCGGGCGGGATGGCGAAGGGGGTGGGGGGCTGGCCTGCGACGGTGACGGTTTGCGCTTCAAGATCGACGGTGAAAGCCGTGCCCGCTGCGGCGCAGCCGAGCATTTGCGCGACCGTTTCGGGCGGCAAGATCACCGGGATCACGCCATTGCGCAGGCAGTTGTTGTGAAAAATCTCGCCCAGCGCAGGCGCGATCACGGCGCGCACGCCAAGGCCGTGCAGCGCCCAGACCGCCTGTTCGCGGCTGGAGCCCGAACCGAAGTTTGCGCCTGCGACAATGACCGGAGGTGCGCGGAAGGGATCGGTGTTGAGCACATAGCCCGCCACCTCGGTCCCGTCGGCATGATAGCGGCGATCATGGAAGGCGTGTTTCCCCAAGCCTTCGCGCGCGGTGAGCAGGAGGAAGCGCGCGGGGAAGATGATATCGGTATCGATGTTCTCTTCCGGCATTGCGGCGGCGGGGCCGGTGACGGTTGTAAAGCCGGTCATGCGATATACTCCCGCGCATCGGCAATGTGGCCCGCGATGGCGGCAGCGGCGGCCATGGCAGGGCTCATCAAATGGGTGCGTCCGCCTGCGCCCTGACGGCCTTCGAAATTGCGGTTGCTGGTGGAGGCGCAACGATCCCCGGGCGCAAGGCGATCATCGTTCATCGCTACGCACATCGAACACCCGGCAAAGCGCCATTCGAAACCGGCGGCGGTGAAGATGCGGTCAAGCCCTTCGGCTTGCGCAGCGGCGCGGGTGGCAGCAGAGCCGGGCACGACGATAGCTTTAACGCCGCTTGCCACCTTGCGGTCTAATGCGATCGCGGCGGCGGCGCGCAAGTCCTCGATCCGGCCATTGGTGCACGATCCGATAAAGACGTGGCTGATGGGCGTGCCTTGCAGTGCCGCGCCGGGGGTAAGGCCCATATAGGACAGCGCCTTTTCCGCCTCGCGCCGTTCGGATGGGTCAGTGATTTGCGCAGGGTCTGGCAGGTGCGCGGTGACGGGCAGGGTCTGGTTCGGGCTGGTGCCCCAACTGACTTGCGGGGCGATTTGCGCCAGATCGAGCGTGACAACTTTATCATAATGCGCGCCTGCATCGCTGGGCAAGGTTCGCCAATAGGCGCAGGCAGCATCGAACATGGCGGCCTTGGGGGCAAGGCGGCGGCCCTTGATGAAGGCGAAAGTGGTTTCATCGGGCGCGACAAGGCCGATGCGGCTGCCGGCCTCAATCGTCATGTTGCACAAGGTCATGCGCTCGGCCATCGCCATGGCGGAAACGGCGGGGCCGACATATTCGACCGCATAGCCCACCGCACCATTTGCGCCGATCTTGGCGATTAGGGCGAGCGCAATGTCCTTGGCGAACGTGAGCGGGTGGCGGTGGCCGATGAGTTCGACCTTCATCGTGCGCGCTTTGGTCTGGCGCAGGGCTTGTGCGGCCATGACCGTGGTTTGTTCGCTAGCACCGATGCCGAAGGCAAGTGCGCCGAATGCGCCGTGCGTGGTGGTGTGGCTATCGCCGCAGACAATGGTGGTGCCGGGCAGGGTGAAGCCAGTTTCAGGGCCGATGACGTGGACAATGCCCTGTTCGGGACCGGACAGCGCGGCATAGGGGAGGCCAAATTCGGCCACATTGGCTTCAAGTTCGGCGATTTGCGCAGCGGCCTGTGGCTCATCGATCACATCGCGTTGACGGGTGGGGATGGCGTGATCGGCCACGGCAAGGTGCGTTTCGGGGCGGCGCAACTGGCGACCTGCCTTGCGCATGGAAACGAAGGATTGCGGGCTGGAAACTTCGTGGACGATGTGGCGATCAATATAGAGTAGCGCTTCATCAGCACCCAGCTCGGCGACGATGTGCGCATCCCACAGCTTTTCGTAGAGCGTGCGCGGTTTCACGGTTTTGGCACTCCGGCTTCGACATATGTTTCGATCCAGCGGGCGAAACGGTCTGGCACTTCCAAGGGGGGATAGTGGCCGACATCGGGCATCAGCACTTTGGAGATCGTGGCGTTCTTCAGATAGCGGGTGATGGCATGGACGGCGGCTTCGGGCAGGAGCGGATCGCCGCTGCCCCAGAGGAGGAAGGTGGGGGCGGTGATCTTGGCCATTTCGATAGCAGCCTGTTTGCCATCACCGATGCGCGCGACCATGGCGATGGGATGCTTTTCGGGACTGCGGCGGTTGAAGTCCCAGTATTCGGCCTTGGTTTTTGCGCTGATACGTGCGGGATCGCCTGCGAAGAACGAGAGGTACTGGTCCCAGAAATCGAGGTCCTGATAGCCGGTTTTGCGCGCGCGGTCTTGCGCGGCAAGGAACGCCGGGGTTTGCACCAGATGGCTGGTATCAACCGGATCAGATGGGGTGTTCGACAGGATCAGCCGCTCGACCAGTTCGGGGCGCTTGGCCGCCAGATACATCGCCATGGTGCCACCGCTGGAGACACCAATGGCGGCGGCGATTTTTTTGATGCCAAGGCCATCGAGCAGGCCTTCGACCACTTCGACCGGCTGCACGGTTTGGGCGGCTTCATCGGTGGTGTGCGAGGACAGGCCATAACCCGGGATATCGAGGCGGATCACGCGGTAACGCTTTTTCATCAGCGCGGTGATGCGGTCCCACGTGCGCAGGCTGCTTTGCGAACCGTGGATCATCAGCAGTATGGGGGCGCGGCGCGGGCCTTCGTCCTTGTAATGGATCTCCATGCCTTTGACCGGCATGAAGCGGCTTTGCTTATCGGCGTATTTGGTGCGCAATTGCCCGACGGTGAGGCGCGGGGTGGTGGGCGAATCGGGCGCGTTGGCAGCGGTTTGCGCAAACACAGCCGTGATCGGCAGCGTGAATGCCAGAAGGAAGCCAAGGCCAAAGTATCTCAGAGTTCTGATCAATTGCATGAAGCCTCCGGTTCGGCCAAGTTCGTATCGGATATAGGATATGCGCTATCGGCGATTGGCGAAATTTCCGAAAGCCTTGCGTCTCTATCCGACAGGTGGTGAGCCATATCCGGTTGATCGACAGCGGGGCCTGATCGGCCACAGATTGCAAGGATTGGTGAAGGTCAGCTCCCTTTGCTAGCGGCCTTGGCGCCGGATGTTTCAAGGATTGCAGAACAATGGCGATGAACCGGCGCACATTCTCCTTGGCAACAGCTGGGCTGGGTCTGGTTGCGAGCAATCCCGCATTCGCCGGATTTACGCTGAAAGAGAAGGCTAAGCCGCCGACATTGGCCAAGCCCGGGCAGGCCGACGTGATCGTGCTGGGCGCGGGCGTATCGGGCATGCAAGCGGCGTGGATGCTGGAACAGCAGGGCATGAAGGTGACCGTGCTGGAAGCGCGGGCCGAGGTAGGCGGGCGCATCCGCACGCTGCTCGATCAGCCGGGCTATCCCGAAATGGGCTTCAATTCGATGGGTGAGGCTTATGGCCGGGGCCTTGATGCGGCGACCCGTGCCGGGGTGGAAATGCAGGAAGTGGGATCGCGCTGGCGGCACGGTGCGCCGCCGCTGTTGTGGATCAACGGCAAGCCGATGACGCGGGCGGAGTGGGCGCAGTTCCCCGGCAATCCGCTGCCCGACAAGTTCAAGATGCTGTTGCCAGCAGAAGTGGTGGGCAAAGCGGTGTCTGACGGCAACCGGCTGGCCGATTGGACGACGTGGCACGAGCCAGTCAATGCGGCGCTGGATGTGTCGTTGCATGAAGTGCTGCGCGCGCAAGGGCTCTCGGAAGCCGCGATCCGGCTGTGCAACGATATCGCGCCCTATTACGGCAGCAATGCATGGGAAACATCATCGCTGATGATGGAATACAACGACGGTTTTGTGAAAGCGCAGATTGCGGCGGGCACCAAGTCTTTGGGGGTGAAGGGCGGCAATATCCATCTGGCCACGGGCATGGCCAAGCTGCTGAAAGGCGATGTGCTGCTGGGGCGCGAGGTTGTGGCGGTGACGCAGGCCGGGGCGCAAGTCAGCGTGCATTGCGCTGATGGGGCGATGTTTACGGCAGGCCGTGTGGTCTGTTCGCTGCCGTTTTCGGCGCTGCGCAATGTGAAGATGTTGCCCGCGCTGGAGGGGCTTCAGGCGCAGGCGGTGGGCCAGCTTGGCTATCAGCCGCTGTCGATGGTGTTCGTCACCGCCACCGCGCCGTTCTGGGAAGAGGACAAGCTGGCACCGGGCATGTGGACCGACGGGCCTTTGGGCAATGTGATGCCGCAGCGTTATGGCGCGAGTGTGGAGGAGATCACCGGCTTTATCGTGCAATCGCGCGGCAATCTGGCGCTGTACTGGGACCGCATGGGGCCGGATATGGCCAAGGCGATGGTCGTGCGCCAGTTGGAAACCTTGCGCCCTGCGGCCAAGGGCAAGATCGCGGCGCACAGCTATTTCAGTTGGGCTGGCGAGCGGTTCAACGGCGGCGATGTGTCGTACTTTGGCCCGGGTCAGGTGCGCTGGGTGGATGAAATGGCCAAGCCTGCTGGCCGCGTGCACTTTTGCGGCGAACATACCGCGATTGCATCACGCGGGCTGGAAGGCGCGCTGGAATCAGCCGAGCGCGTGGCGGTTGAGATAGTGACCGCCTGAGCGCGGCATAGGAATCAGGGAACGCTTGATGGAATACGATTATATCCCGATGCCGCAGCGCAAGCCGCTGGTCTGGCCCAATGGCGCGCAAGTGGCGCTGATTCTGACGTTCAATCTGGAAACGTGGGATCTGACCAAGGATACCGACAAGCCTTATTACGCGGGCGGTCCTGCGATCCTGCCCGATGTGCTGCCCGGCAATACGCCCGACTTTCCCAACTTCACCTGGCGCGAATATGGCCAGCGGGTGGGCATCTGGCGGTTGTTCGAGCTGTTTGACGAACTGGGCGTGAAGGCCAGTTGCACGACCAATGCGGTCACGTTCGAACGGCGCGGCGCGATGACCGATGCGGTGCTGGAGCGCGGCTGGGAACTGCTGACGCACAACTGGGAGCAGGGCGAACTGCTATCGAGCTTTGCCCATGCGCCCGAAAAGGAGCGCGACATCATCCTGCGCAGCCTTGACCAGTTTGAAAAGTTCACCGGGCGCAAGAGCAAGGGCTGGCTTTCGTCGAGCCTTCGCGGAACGATGCAGACCGCCGATATCCTCGCCGAATATGGCTGCACGTTTTACTGCGACATCATGAATGATGATCAGCCCTATTTGCTGCGCACGCCGAGCGGTCCGATCGTATCAGTGCCCTATTCGAACGAGATCAACGACTTCACGTTTATCACGCGCAAGAATTATACGACTGACCAGTTCCGCGATGCGCTGATCGAGGAACTGGATGTACTTTATGCCGAGGGTGCGAAGACCGGCCGGATCATGAATGTGGGGCTGCATCCCCACGTATCGGGCCGCGCCCACCGCGTGCGGGCGCTGCGCGAATTCATCGAACACGCCAAGAGCCTGCCCGGCGTGTGGTGGGCCACGCGCGAGGAGATCGCCGAGTGGTATCTGGCCAACCATGAAAGCCATATTCCGGGGCAACTGAAGTGAGCCGGAGCGAGCACGTCCTGATCGTGGGTGGTGGCATTGGCGGACTGACAGCCGCGACCGCCTTGGCGCAGCAGGGCTTCCCCGTGACGGTTCTGGAAGCGGCACCTGCTTTTGGCGAAATCGGCGCGGGGCTGACGCTCACGCCCAATGCGATGAAGGGGCTGGACTTCATTGGGGTGTGCGACAAGGCGGTGGCGGTGGGGGTTGAGCCATCGCGCCAACGCTTTCAGCACTGGCGCGATGGCCGCACGCTGGTGGCGATTGATCGCAGCGTGCAGCGCGCTAAATATGGTGCGCCCTATATCACCATCCACCGCGCCGATATCCACGATGTGCTGTGCACCGCTGCGCGGGAGGCGGGCGTTGATATGCGCGCGGGATCGCCCGTGGTGGCAAGCGCTGGCAGTAGCGTGACGCTGGCCGATGGTACGACTGTTACAGGCGATGTGCTGGTGGGTGCAGATGGCGTTAAAAGTGTTATCCGCCAGCGGTTTGAGGGGGAGCCGCCGTATTTCACCGGGCATGTGGCATGGCGCTGTCTGGTGCCGGTGACGCCGGAGATTCAGGACCTTTCCGATTTTCCCGGCATCATCATCGGCCCGGGCGGGATGATATCGCGCTATAATGTGCGCCATGCCAAGATCCTCAATCTGGTGTTTTTTGCGCGCCAGGAAGGCTGGCAGGATGAAAGCTGGACCACGCTGGCCGACCCTGAAGAAGTGCGCGGAATCTATGCGGAATGGTGCAGCGATACGCAGCGGTTGATTGATGCCGCGTTCGGCCAACCGATGTACAAATGGGCGCTGAATGCGCGGCGTCCGCTGAAAAGCTGGGTGGTGGATGGCAATGTGACGCTGCTGGGCGATGCCGCCCACGCGATGACGCCGTTTCTGGGGCAGGGTGCGACCAGCAGCATCGAGGACGGGATCGTGCTGGCCCGCGCGCTGTCGGCATCGGGCAGCGTTGCCGAAGGCCTTGCCCGGTATGAAAAGGCGCGGCACGAACGCACGACATTTATCCAGCTTGAATCGAACGCCAATGCTGATCGGATGCAGGGGCAGGATACGGACTTGTTCGGCATTGAGGATATGAAGGACGAGGAATCGCTGGGCTTGTTCACCTATGATCCAAGGACGGTGGCGGTATGATCCAACCCTTTGATGGACACGCGATTGCGCCTGAAACGGCGGCGTTTCTGGCGCGGCCGCACCGCCTGTTGATCAATGGCGCATGGGTGGACGGAGCAGGCGAGATGGAAACGCGCGATCCGGCCACGGGGCTGGTATTGGCGCAGTTCCACACCGGCGGCGCGGCAGAAGTGGACCGCGCGGTGAAAGCAGCGCGCGCGGCGTTTGAAGGGCCGTGGGGGCGCATGACCGTGGCCGACCGCACCGCGATGCTGCACAAATTGGCGCGGGTGATGGATGCCCATGCCACGCTGCTGACCGAACTCGACATTATCGACAACGGCATGCCGCATTTCATCGCGGGGTTGACCACCGCCAATTGCGTCGAAATGGTCGATTACTACGCGGGCGCAGTGATGCGGATTGCGGGCACGACCATCGCGCCCCCGCGCCACATCGCGGCAGAGACCGAGGCGCTGACGTATACCTTGCGCGAGCCAATTGGCGTGGCGGGGCAGATCGTGCCTTGGAACGTGCCGCTTTCCACCGCGATCCTGAAGCTGGCACCGGCGTTGGCGGCGGGTTGCACGGTGGTGGTCAAGCCATCGGAAGAGACGCCGCTTTCGGCACTGGCGCTGGGGCAGATCGTGCTCGATGCGGGGCTTCCGGCGGGTGTGGTCAATATTATCAACGGCGTTGGCGCGCAGGCGGGGCAGGCGCTGGCCGAGCATCCCGGTGTGGACAAGATCTCGTTTACCGGATCGACCGCGACGGGGCGGCGGATCGTACAGGCGGCGCTGGGCAACCTGAAAAAAGTGAGCCTTGAACTGGGCGGCAAAAGTCCGGTGGTGGTGATGCCCGATGCCGATCTTTCGCTCGCCATTCCCGGCGTGGCGATGGCGACGTTCTTTCTGCAAGGGCAGAACTGCATGGCGGGCACACGCATATTTGCGCATGCGGCCATTCATGACGAATTGGTGGAAGGCCTTGCCGCCTTTGCCTGTAGTATGACGCTGGGCCACGGGCTGGACTTTGCGACCACGCAAGGCCCCTTGATCTCAGCGGCGCATACCGAAAAAGTGATGGGCTATATTGAGCGCGCCAAGGCCGATGGGGCAACGCTGGTGGCAGGCGGTGAGCGGCTGGATCGTGCGGGCAATTTCGTGAAGCCCACCATCTTCACCGGCTGTGACAATGCCATGCCGCTGATGCGCGAGGAGATTTTCGGTCCGGTGATGGCGGTGCAGAGGATCGAAACCGATGATCTGGACGCGATCGCCGCCCTTGCCAACGATACGCCCTTTGGCCTGTCGGGCAGTGTGTGGACGCGCGATCTTTCGACCGCGCACCGCATGGCCAAACGCATCCGCTCAGGCCACGTTTCGATCAATTGCCACGGCGCGGTGGGGACCAACATCCCGTTCGGCGGCTATGGCCAATCAGGCTGGGGCCGCGAATTCGGGCAAGAGGGGCTGGACGCGTACCTTGAGACAAAGGCGGTGACGGCGCGGTTGTGACGGGGGCGATTTTTCCTCCCCGTTTTGCCTTTGGCAAAACAGGGAGGATGATTACGCGTTGCCCATGGGGGTGTTGGACAGATCGTGGCTGATCGCGGCGGCGGTGGCCTTTAGCTCATCAAGATACATTTCAAGTGCAGCCGATAGCTTCATCGCGGCGACGAAGAAGACCATGGTCATCGCGGCCTGGAAGTGACCGTTCTTGAAGATGGGCACCGCAATCGACGAGGTTTTGCCCGGCGTCAGGTTGAAGTGGTTCCGGCCCTGCATGGCATAGCCTTCGGCGCGGATGCGCGCGACATCGAGGCTGACTTCGGCGGTGGCGAGGTAATTGAGATCAATATCCTGCGAGACGCGCATGAAGCGTAGGATCATCTCGCGCTCTTCATCATCGGCGAAGGCCATCGAGACTTTGCCCGAGGCGCTATCGAGGATCGGCAGGGTGAAGCCGGGATAATAGTGTTCGAAGGTGAGCGAGGAATTGGCGTGCGTGCTATCGCGCAGCATCATTTCGCGGCCCACGCGGATGGCAATGGATACGGGCCAACCGACGCGCGCGGTGAGCGCGACGATGTGCGGACGGGCAATGCGCACCAGTTCATCATCATGCTGGAAACCGGTGGCGAGCGTTTGCACCAGCGCGGTGGGGCGATAGCGTTTGCGCGCGGGTTCTTGTTCGATCAGGCCTTCATACAGCAGCGTTTGCACGATGCGGCAGGCGGTGGGGTAGGGTACTTCGGCGGATTTGGCGATCTCCATCATCGAGAGCGAGCCGTGGCGGTTGATCGCCTTTAACGCGGCGATGGACCGCGTGATCGAGCGGATTGGAACGCCTTTTTCCATGATGTGAGTCTCCTGAAGCCCTGTGCCGTTGGCGCAGAGTGACAAGAGAATGGCATTTGACCGAATTGTTCAAGCGTTTATCCGCCTGTCGGATAAAATCTGTCCGAATTCGGAGATTGTGTCACCAAGCCGGAATAATCACCTGCCGGACCGCTTTGCCTTGCGCCAGTTTGTCCATCAGCTCGTTGATTTCTTCGAGAGGACTGACCGAGGTGAGCAGCTTTTCAACCGGCAAACGGCCTGCGCGCCAGAGTGCGATGTAGCGCGGGATATCGCGAGAGGGGATGGACGAGCCCATATAGCTGCCGATCAGGGTCTTGCCCTCGGCCACCAGTGAAAGCGCATTTATTTCAAGCATTTCGGCAGGGTTAGGCAGACCGACGGTGATGATGCGGCCACCGCGCCGCGCGGCTTTATAGGCTTGGGCCAAGACAGCGGCCTTGCCGACGGTTTCGATGACGACATCGGTGCCGAACAGCACCGTGTCCTCACCCGGAGCGACGGCGGCGGCAGCGCCGAGTTCCAATGCGAGCGCGCGCTTTTCGGGCGACGGATCGACCGCGACGACGGGTTGCGCGCCTGCGGCGAGCGCACCGATCAGTGCGGCAAGGCCGACGCCGCCAAGGCCATAGATCAGCACCGATTCGCCGGGGCGGACCTGAGCGGTGTTCATCACCGCGCCAACGCCGGTGAGCACCGCGCAGCCGAACAGGGCGGCGGTTTCAGGGGGAATATCGCTATCGATTTTGACCAGCGAGCGGCGGTCTACCACGGCTTGGGTGGCGAAGGCAGAGACGCCTAGGTGGTGGTGGACAGGGTTGCCGTCACAAGACAGACGCGAGCTGCCGTGCATCAATTCGCCCTTGCCATTGGCGGCGGCGGCATTGGCGCAGAGGTATCCCTCGCCCGATGCGCAAGCAACGCAGTGGCCGCACGAGGGCAGGAACACGAGCACGGCGCGATCCCCCACGGACAGGCTGCCATCGCCCTTATCGCCGAGCGCGAGCACGGTAGCAGACGCTTCATGGCCCAGTGCCATCGGCATCGGGCGCGGGCGGTCTCCGTTGATCACCGAAAGGTCGGAATGGCACAGGCCTGCGGCATCAATCCGCACCAGAACTTCGCCGGGCCGGGGATCGGCGAGGTCGAGTGACATGACCGAAAGCGGTTTGTTGTCGGCGTAAGGGCTGGGGTTATTGCCGCTTTGATGCAGCACGGCGGCGGCTATTTTGCGCGTGGTCATGCCCCCGCCTTGCCCCATTTCTTTTCGAATGCCCACACATCTTCAAACCCGATGAGCGAACAGAACTCGGAGAAATCGAACAGGCCATCGGGCTGACCGATGCCGTGATCCTTCAGATCGCGCAGCGCCTTTTCCATCGCGGCGCAGGCGGCAAGGCTGGTGAGCGAGGGGTAGATGGCATAGGCATAGCCGATTTCGCTGAGGACCTCGGCAGGCGGGACCGGGGTTTTACCGTGGTTCGACATATTGGCCATGCAGGGTTTATCGAGCACGGCGCAGGCCTTGGCCATTTCGTCATGGCTGTGCAGCGCTTCGGGGAAGAGCACATCGGCCCCTGCCTTGGAATAGGCCTCCATCCGGCGCAGCACGCCATCAAGGCCTTCGCTTTCGCGCGCATCGGTGCGGGCGATGACCACGAAATCGTCAGAGGTGCGCGCATCGATGGCGACCTTGATCTTTTCGACCATGTCATCGGTAGAGATCAGGCGCTTGAACGGGGTGTGGCCGCACTTCTTGGGGAATTCCTGATCCTCGATCTGGATCGCGGTGATGCCTGCTGCCTCATAGCCCTTGACGGTGTGGTGGACGTTGAGCAGCCCGCCATAGCCGGTATCGCCATCGGCGATGACGGCGGCATTGCTGGTGCGCACCAGCGTTGCCATGCGATCACGCATTTCGGTGTAAGTGGCGATCCCGGCATCGGGCAGACCATAGGCCGAGGCGGTGAGCCAATAGCCCGTGCCATAGACGATATCGAAGCCGACTTTGTTGGCGATGACCGCCGTGATCATGTCCTGAATGCCGGGGATGACGAAGAATTTGCCCGAAGCGAGCTTCTGGCGGAGGATGGGATTGGCCACTTGTTTTGGTCCTTATGCGTTGGCCCAGCGCGGCGGCTTGGGGGCGGGCAGGCCGGTTTCGGCGAGGCAATTGGCGCGCAGGGTTTCGAGATCGGGGCCGAAGTTGAATACGCCCATTGCACCGCGTTCGGTGCGCATTTTCGTGCGTAGGGCTTGCGTGGCGGCTTCGTCCACAGCGCTGCCCGCCAGCACCACGCCATAGCGCAAGGCGCCCTGTGCGGTGACGAGGCCTTGTGCGATTTCGAGCGCGACCAATGCGGGGTCGCGGTCGAGCGGATCGCCCCAGCCACCGCCGCCCCACGTGATGAAGTGCAAGCGGTCACCGGGTTCGACCGGGTAATCCTCGATCTTGTTGCCGACGACGATCTCAGTGCCATCGGCCTTGATCAGCACCTTGCGTGCGCGGGCGCCGGGCTGGCCGCCGTTGACGCCCCAAGGCGGCACGAACCAGCGGTCATCGTGGATCGCGATGGTGCCGGGTTCAAGGAAGCGATAGACCATATCGATACCATTGCCGCCGCGATGGAGGCCCGCGCCGCCCGAATCCGCAACGGTTTCATAGCGTTCGATCACCAGCGGGAAGTAGCGTTCCAGGAATTCGTTGGGCACATTGGTGAAGCCGGGGAACAGCGAGTGGCCATCGGGGCCATCGCCCATCGGACGGCCCGGAATACCGCCAAAGCCGATCTGGAAGAGCTGGAACCATTTGCCCTGCTTGTCGGTGCCCGCATAGAACAAGTGCGGCGACGAGGAGAACCCGGCGGCGTTGAGGAATTCGGGCGTCTTCTGGCCGAGCAAGCCGCCAAGGATATCGAACAGGCGGCCCAGCACATGTGTGCGGCCCGACAGCGCGGCAGGGAATTTCGGCTTGAGCAGCGATCCTTCGGGGATGCGGATATCGATCAGATCGTAATAGCCATCGTTGAACAGGATTTGCGGATCGAAGATCATGATCATGTAAATGCCGAAGAACATGCGCATCATGTTTTCATTGAGCAGCATGTTGATCGAGGCGCGGCTTTGCGGATCGGTGCCCGCAAAATCGAGCACTACGCGGCCATTTTCGCGCCACATCGTGCATTTGATCTTGTAGGGGCCATAGCCCATGCCATCGTCGCAGATGTAATCCTCGAACGTCACCGGCTCTTCGCTGATCGAACTGGCGATCAATTGCTTCATCGCGCGGTGATTGCGTTCAAGCAAAAGCGTGGTGGCCGAGGTGAACACATCATCGCCAAAGCGGTGCGCCATTTCGATCACGCGGCGCGCGGCGACGCGGCACGAGGCGATCAGCGCGTTGAGATCGGCCTTGCACCAATCGGGGGTACGGGTCTGGTGCATGACCAGCTTGATCAGGTCTTCGTTATAGACACCCTGCTTCCAGATCTTGACCGGCGGGATGCGCACGCCTTCCTGAAAGATGCTGGTGGCGTGGATCGGCATCGAGCCGGGGACCATGCCGCCGATATCGGACTGGTGGCCGAACATCGAGGTATAGGCGATCAGGCGGCCATCCTTGAACACCGGCAGCAGGACGAGCCAATCGTTCGAGTGGCTGATTGCACCCTGCACCGAATAGGGATCGGACAGGAAGATCAGATCGCCGTCTTCGACCGTGCCATCAAAACCATCGAGGAACGGGCCGATATACGATCCGAACTGGCCAACAATCATCTTGCCGGTGTGATCGGCGATCAGCGGGAAGGCATCCCCCTGTTCGCGGATGCCCGGAGACATTGCGGTGCGGACGAGGGTGGCGTCCATTTCGATGCGCGCATTGCGCAGCGCGTTTTCGATAATGTCGAGCGTGACGGGGTCTACCGGGACCGCGTTGAAGGGGGTGGCGTTGGCTTGGATAATGGTTGCGGGCATCGGCCTGCCTCCTCAAACGAGATTGATCAGGATGTTGCCGACAGGGTCGACGGTGCCGGTGCAACCGGCTTCGATAAGGGTAGTGGAATCCATTTCGACCACGATGGCGGGGCCGGGAACCACGTCTCCGGCGCGCAGCCTGGCGCGGTCATAGATCACCGCCGGGACCATCGCCCCATCGGCCCACAATTCGTGATCGCGGATTTTGGCGGCGGAGGGATCGCCTGTGCCCTGTTCCAGCTTTTGGGCAGGCAGATCGAGCGCTGGCCCCATGGCGACGGCGCGCAGGTTTACCAGTTCGTGCGGGCTGTCCATGTTGAAGGTGAACAGGCGCAAGTGTTCCGCATCGAAGCGCGCGGTGACGCCGTTGAGGCCATCGCGGCGCAAGACTTCGGCATCGATCGAGAGCGGCACTTCGAAGGCTTGGCCTTCATAGCGGATGTCGAGTTCGAACAGGCTGGTGACGTCGGCTTCGGCAATGCCCTCTGCGGTCAATTCGGCGCGGGTCTGTGCGGCCATGCTATCGAGCAGGGCGAGAACTTCGGCCTCATCGGTTTCATCGACGCGGCGGCTGAACGAGCGCGCGGTTTCGGTGCGCATGCGGGTGGTGGCATCGCCCAACGCGCAGAGCACGCCGGGGCTGACCGGCGAGATCGCGGGCCATGAACCCATCAGGCGGGCGACGGCATTGACGTGGAGCGGACCAGCGCCGCCAAAGCCCATCAGCGCAAAATCGCGCGGGTCGTAACCTTGCTGGACCGAGATCATGCGCAAAGCGCCGAACATATTTTCGTTGACGATATCGATGATTCCGCGCGCGGCTTCCATCAGGCCGATGCCGAGCGCATCGGCGATGGTCTGCACGGCCACTTTTGCGGCTTCACGGTCGAGCTTGAATTTGCCGCCCAAAAGGTTTTCGGGAAGATAGCCGAGCACGACATTGGCATCGGTGACGGTGGGCAAGGTGCCGCCCTTGCTATAGGCGACAGGGCCGGGGACGGCGCCTGCCGATTGTGGTCCCACGCGCAGCGCGCCGGTGAGTTCGGGCACATAGGCAATCGAGCCACCGCCCGCGCCAACCGTCTTTACGTCCAAGGCCGAAGCGCGGACCGAGAGGTGGCCGACTTCGGTGGTGCGCTGGCGGCGCGCCTCGAGGTTTTCGATCAGGGCGACGTCGGTCGAGGTGCCGCCGACGTCCAAGGTGAGGATGTTCTTGATCCCGGCGTTGCGGCCCACCCAGATCGCGCCGGTGACGCCGCCTGCGGGGCCTGACATCAGCAGCGATACGGGATGCTCTTCGGACTTTTCAGAGGACATCAAGCCGCCGTCGGAGCGGAGCAGCGAGAGCGATCCTGCCATGCCAGCGCCGCGCAGCCTGTCGCGCAAGTTGCGCACATATTTGCCCACGACGGGGCGCACCGCAGCGTTTGCTACGGTCGTCAGCGTGCGTTCGTATTCCTGCATTTCGGGCAGGACGGCGTGGCTGAGCGAGAGCGGAATGTCGGGCATGAGCTCTGCCGCCAGTTCGGCGATGCGTTGTTCGTGCGCGCCGTTGAGGTAGGCATTGACCAGACTGATGGTGAGCGCTTCGATGCCGCTATCGCGCAAAGTGGTGAGTGCCTGACGGGCTTGCGTTTCATCAAGCGGGGCGATTTCGCGCCCTTGCGCATCGATCCGCCCGCGCACTTCGATGGTATCTTCCAATGCGGCCAATGGCACCGGCTTTGGCCAGACGATCCATCCGGCAAGGCCGCCGGGCACAAAGCTGCGCGCGATTTGCAGGACCTGGCGGTAGCCATCGGTGGTGATCAGGCCGACGCGCGCGCCTTTGCCTTCAAGCACGGCATTGGTGGCAACCGTGGTGCCGTGGAGGAAGAATTCGACGTCCGACGGGCTGATCCCTGCGCTTTCGCAGATCGCGGTAACCCCGTTCAGGATACCTTCCGAACTGTCGTGCGGGGTCGATGGCGTCTTGTTGCGCCAGAATCCGCCCGTGCTCTGGTTAAAGAGCAAAAGGTCGGTGAACGTGCCGCCAACATCCACACCCAATCTGTAGGTCATGTCTTCCCCGCGTCTGTCTAAAATATGCAGCACAATCGCCGCGTCGTTTGATTCCTGATTGCTATGCGCCAGCGCGCGTGGCTGTACGATTCGGGACAGAGTTATCCGGCTGGCGACTTTTCACGCATGCCCTTCTGGTCCCGATGCGGGCAGGGGGGCAGTCTGGCCCTAACATCAGGAGCATAATGCAGTCATGGCTTTCGATCCGATCAAGCTTCGCCCCGGTAACGTCGAATTCCTTGTCCGCCGTGCGCAGGGCGAAGGTTTGTTTATTGGCGGGGTTTGGGGGCAGGCCGAGGGCGGCGCAGACTTTGCCACGCTTGATCCTGCAACCGGCATCGAAACCGGGCGAATCGCAGCGGCCAGCGCGAGTGATGTTGATGCCGCCGTGGCGGCGGCGCGTGGGGCTTTGGCCGGTTGGCGCGCGACGATGCCGGTGGAGCGCGCGCGCATCTTGTGGAAGATTGCTGATCTGATCGAGGCGCATATCGATGATCTGGCCGAGCTGGAAACGCTGGATCAGGGCAAGCCGCTGTTCGTAGGGCGCTGGGCCGAGATTCCGGGCGCGGTGAACCAGTTCCGCTTTTTTGCGGGCCAAGCGATGGCGATTGAAGGGCAAACGCTCGAAAGCTCGATTAACTATCAGCCCGCCGGACGCCAGATGCGGACGTGGACCGTGCGCGAGCCGGTGGGCGTGGTGGCGGCCATCGTGCCGTGGAATTCGCCGCTGGTGCTGACCGCGATGAAGCTGGCCCCGGCGATGGCGGCAGGGTGTACGGTGGTATTGAAGCCTGCCGAAGATACCTCGCTTTCCGCGCTGCGTCTGGCTGAACTGATGGCCGAGGCAGGTTTGCCTGCGGGCGTGCTCAATGTGGTGACGGGGCTTGGCGGGCAAACAGGTGCCGTGCTGGCCGCGCATCCGCAGGTGGACAAGATCGCATTCACCGGATCGACTGCCACGGGCCGCGCGGTGCTGGATGCGGCCAAGACCAATTTCAAGCGGGTGACGCTGGAACTGGGCGGAAAATCGCCCTCCATCGTGTTTCCCGATGCCGATATGGGCATCACCGTTCCGGGCGTTGCCAACGCGATCTTCTTCAACGGCGGGCAAGTGTGCATCGCCGGATCGCGGCTTTATGTGCATCGCAGTGTGCATGATGAAGTGGTCGAAGGCGTGGCGGCTTATGCCAAAGGCCTGAAGCTTGGGCATGGCCTTGCGCCTGATACGCAGATGGGGCCAGTGGTCTCTGCCCGCCATGCCGAACGGGTGGAGGGCTTTTTGAACCGCGCCAAGACAGACGGCGCAACGATGCTGACCGGCGGTGAGCGGTTTGGCGATGCGGGCACGTTTATTGCGCCAACCGTGGTGGTGGATGTAAAGCCCGACATGGAGATCGTGCGCGAGGAAGTGTTCGGCCCGGTGCTGGTGGTGCAGGCATTCGATGATGCCGAAGAAGTGGTCGCTGCGGCCAACTCCAGCGAATATGGCCTTGCCGCCAGCGTGTGGACCGAAAGCCTTTCAACCGCGCACCGGATGATATCCGATATTCGTGCTGGAACAGTGTGGGTCAACAGTCATGCGATGTACGATGCATCGCTGGCGATTGGCGGGGTCAAGCAATCGGGCTGGGGCCGCGATAGCGGGCGTCAAGCGATGGACAATTACCTTGAATGGAAGACGGTTTGCGCCTGCGTTTGATGCGCACGTTGCAGCGAATTCAACGACAAGGGGGGCGATATTAGCACCCCCTTCCGGTTTCAGGGTGCTTTGCAGGATCTGGCGCTAGGCACGCTGTAATTTCAATGCGTTGCGAAAAGTGCTGGACAAGCCGTGGCGCTTCATCCGCTCTGCGGATAACCCGAGGACAGACCTGTTCGGCCCCCTGCGGCGGGTGTCGACTGCGCTGAAGCATTTTCGGGCAGGAGTTACCCAATGGCCGCATGGCTTGTCGTCACCGCAACGCTCAAGGACCGTGATGCCTTTATGGCCTGCGGTTATTCACAACAAGCGGCGCAAATACTGGAACAGCACGGCGGTCGCTATGTGATCCGCGCGCCCGGTGCCACGGTGCTCGAAGGTGAGGGCGCAGAAGGTGCATCGGTGGTAGTATCCGAATGGCCCACCCGCCAGGCAGCATTGGCCTTTTACAACTCCCCCGAATATACCAAAGCGAAGGCGTTGCGCGAAGGTTTGGCGGACATCAACATCACGCTGGTGGGCGCATGAAGCGCCTTGCACCTGCGCTTCTGGCTTTTGCCTTGTTGGCTACGCGATCGCAGGCGCAAACGCCCGCGATCGCGTCTGCGACACGTGAACTTGCCCCCGTCAACGTCTGGCCCGGCACCCCGCCGCTTGATCCCGCATGGCCTGGCACCCCTCGCGAACCCGTGGAGGAACATACTGCTATCACACCTGGCGATCCGTGGGGCGAACAGCTCTGGAACGTCTCCGTGCCCACTTATCAACCGTATCTCCCCGCCCCGGGCAAAGGTAACGGCGCGGCGGTCATCATTGCGCCCGGTGGGGGTTTCCGCTTCCTTTCGATTGAAAAGGAAGGTCGTGCTGTAGCACGATGGCTGGCCAATCGTGGCATTGCCGCCTTCGTTTTGCGGTATCGCACCGTCGCGCGCCTTCCGGGCGAGGGCGTCGAAGCCATGCGCAGCCGTATCAATGCCGACCCCCGCTTCAATGATGGAGTCAAGGGTGAGCCTGCCGCTGCCGATGGCACACAGACGCTGAAGAACATCCGCGCCCGTGCCACCGGATACGGCATTGATCCGCACCGCGTGGGCGTCCTCGGCTTTTCTGCTGGCGGCCATGTTGCCGGCATGATGGTACTTGAGGCCGATGCCAAAGATCGCCCCGATTTTGCCGGGCTGATTTACGGAATGCCATTCGTCAACGAATTGCCGCCGATACCGCAAGCCAACCTGCCCTGGCCCGCAGGTACGCCTGCTGAACCATGGCTGCGCCCTGCGCCAACGCCTGCACCGGGTCGTCTGCCCCCATTGTTCATGGCTATGGCGCAAAACGATATTGCTGCTGGCGAAGGGTTTCGCCGCTTTTATCAGACAATGTATGAAGCGGATTACCGGCCCGAATTGCATATCTATGCCACCGGGGGCCACGGCTTTGGCATGAAGCCGCAGGGCAACACTGCCGAGCTGTGGATTGAACAGTTCCACGCATGGATGGCTGGCGAAGGAAAACTGACGGGAACACCTGCAAAATGACCACCAAGGGATTGTCCGCTATTGCATTCATGCTTGTGCTTTCGACAAGCGCGGCTTTGGCAAGGCCTGCCAAGGTCATTGCTCCGGGAACGCGTTTCAACGATTGCGGTGCCGATTGCCCCGACATGATCGTGATTCCAGCAGGCACATTTGCAATGGGTGCCGAGGCCGGTGAAGACGGCCGCCCCGAAGGCCCGATACGCAAGGTCGCGATCAAGCGACCATTCGCTCTTGGGGTCTTTGAAGTGACGAACGCCCAGTACTCGCGGTTCATCGCCGATACCGGCCATGTCCCGTCAAAGGGTTGCCGTTCGCTGGTGGGCGGCAAGGTAGACGTTGTACCCTCCGCAGATTACCTCCACCCCGGTGCCGGGGCGGGCGAAGGTTCGGCCACAAAGCCAGTGGTTTGTGTGTCATGGCGGGATGCTACCGCTTATACTGCGTGGCTTTCGAAAAAGACCGGCCAGTTCTATCGCCTGCCAACCGAAGCCGAATGGGAATACGCCGGCCGGGCCGGAAAGCCTGGTGAATACTACTGGGGGCAGTCGATCGACACAGGCTGCGCCCATGCAAATGTCTATGACAAGGACGGCGCAAATGGTGGCGCTATTCCTGTCTTTTCAGCGGTCAACGGCGCCCCGGAAGTGCCCTTTGCCCAATGCAGCGATGGCCATGCCGGCGCCGCACCGGTCGGTAGCTATGCCGCTAATGCCTTTGGCCTGTTCGACATGACCGGTAATGTCTGGGAATGGACGCAGGATTGCTATTTTGCACCCTACCCTGCGGCTGCACCAACCGATGGCACGGCTTATGAAGTTGCAGGCGAATGTCCCCGTCGTGCCGTGCGTGGGGGTAGCTGGATGAGCGCGCCCTTCCGCAACCGCGTATCCTGGCGCGGCCGTGATCCGGAAAATCTGGTCACATGGATATTCGGTTTCCGGGTGGCGCGTGATCTTTCGGGTACCCGCCGCAAATGAGCGAATCCGAAAATCTTGTAAACCTGAGCCGCCGCGGCGTGCTTGTGGCGCTTGGAATCGGTGCGGGCGGGTTGCTGCTGGGCCGATCCTCCGCACTTCTTGCTGCCACCAACGATAGCCCCGCCAGCTTTGGCCCGATGTTGTCTATCGGACCCGAGGGTATGGTCACGCTCGTCGTGCCATCGTCAGAAATGGGGCAGGGGACACAGGAAGCGCTTGCCCGAATCGTGGCAGAAGAACTCGATTGCGATTTCGCTAGGATTGCCGTGCTCTTGCCATGGGCCGATCCGGCATTTTCCAACCCCGCCGCCCGCCGCCAGATTACTGCCAATTCGATGACCGTGAGCGGCTATTTCATGTCCCTGCGCAAACTGGGCGCAGGTGCACGCGCAATGTTGATACAGGCCGCCGCAACCCGGCTAGGGGTTGCGGTGGAAGGACTGTCTGTACGTTCAGGCCAGATCTTTGGCGGACCAAGGCCGCTATCCTTTGCGGACATTGCGGCGGATGCAGCAAAGCTGCCTGTCCCGGCCAATCCCGCGTTAAAAGATGCGGCGCAATTTGCGCTGATTGGCGCTAAAAGTCCGCGCAAGGATCTCTACGCCAAGGTCACCGGCACAGCGACGTTCGGGATTGACGTTGCCGAACCCGATATGATCATCGCCGCGCTGGTACTCGCCCCGCATCCCGAAGCCGCTTTCACGGTCAAAGGGTTGGAAGATGCGGCAAAGCTCCCCGGCGTAGTCGCCACCGTACCGGTTAAAGGCGGCGTTGCCATTCTTGCTGACCGCTTCTGGCGTGCACAAAAGGCGGCGCAAATTGTCTCGCTCGCCGTAACCGCCAGCCCGCTTGCCGGTCTTTCGGATGAAAACTTGCGTGCCGGAATGCAGGCGGCCTTCGATGCGGTGGTACCAGCGCCGTTCCCCAATATCGAATTCACCACTTTCCCACCCAAGCTGGAACGGGCCGACAAGGCAAAAGTCATTGCAGCCCTGGCTGCCACACCGCACCGGGTTGAGGCGGCTTATGAAGTTCCACACCTTGCCCATGCCACGATGGAGCCGATCTGCTGCGCTGCCCGGTTGGATGGCGACGGCCTGCTGATTCGTGGCCCCTTGCAAGACCCTGCGCTTAGCCGCGAAGTGGGGGCAAAGCTCACTGGTCTGCCGCTGGAAAAGGTGCGCGTCGAAGTTACCTTCCTTGGAGGCGGCTTCGGTCGCAAATGGGGCACTGACTTTGTTGTCATTGCCATTCAGGCAGCGCAGGCAGCACCTGGCCGCATGGTCAAGACGATTTGGACCCGCGAACAGGACTTTGCGATGGACCAGTTCAGACCTGCGTTTGCGGTGCGTTCGGTCGCTACGCTAGATACTGCTGGCCGTCCGACTGCTATCCATAGCCGGATTTCGGGCGAATCAATTGCGGCCTATCACAAGAAGGCGCCTTTCCCCGGTTTTGAAGGCTTGGCTGATGCCAATGCGGCGGCGCAGCTCATTTATGGAGCTTATGCCGTTCCGCAAAAGCTGATTGAATACCACAAGACCGATCTGGCGGTTCCGGTGGGTTTCTGGCGCTCGGTCACAATGTCGCAAAACGCATTCTTTGCGGAATCCTTTATCGATGAAATGGCCTTTGCCGCCGGACAGGACCAACTCGCCTTTCGTCTGGCGATGCTCGAAAATCAGCCGAGAATCCGTGCTGTACTCGAAAAGGCCGCTGCGATGATCGGTTGGCAGCCACGCAAGCCTGGCACCGGTAAGGGGAAAGGGCGCGGAATCGCCTTTAGTTATGCCGACAACAGCTTCTGTGCCATCGCGGTCGAAGTCACCGTCACGGGCAAGACGCTTAAGATTGATCGGATTGCGAGTGCCCTTGATTGCGGGCTGGTGATTGATCCAGTCAGCACCGAGGGGCAGATTTCGGGCGGCATTGTATTTGGCCTGCAAGCTGCGCTGTGGGGTGAGGTTCATTTTGCCGATGGTCGTCCCTTGGCAAAGAACTTTGGCGACTACCGTATGCCGCTACTTGCCGATGTCCCGCCTATTGATGTGGCGCTGATCCCGGGCGGCCAGCATCCAGGCCCTGTGGGCGAGGCGTCCACGCCCGTTATTGCCCCTGCCCTTTGCAATGCGATTGCTGATGCCGGCGCATCGCGTATCCGGGCCCTGCCCATCGCGCGCACGCTGGAAGTTTGAAGGACAACGCTATGGCAACAATCACCGTCAACGGCCAGCAGCGCGATGTTTCGGCCGATCCAGATACGCCGCTGTTATGGGCATTACGCGAAGAGCTGGGTCTTACCGGTACAAAATTTGGCTGTGGCGTGGGAGCTTGCGGAGCTTGCACGGTACATCTGGATGGAGAAGCTGTGCGCAGTTGTCAGGTCGCGCTGTCGGACCTCGGCACCGGCAAGGTTGTTACCATTGAGGCGCTCAGCCCTGCACAGGCCAAAGCTTTGCACCCGGTCCAGCAGGCGTGGATCGCGGCGCAGGTGCCGCAGTGCGGCTATTGCCAGCCGGGGATGATCATGGCGGTGGCCGCGTTGTTGGCGCGTGATCCCGATCCCACCGAAGAGACAATCCGCGAACAGATCACCAATATCTGCCGTTGCGGCACATATCCGCGTATTGTCGCCGCTGTGCGTCAAGCCGCTGCTTCGGTGCGCACTTGAGATCAGGAATTCAACCATGTCGCGCTTACCACTTCCCCGCACGCCCCATCGTCTCGACCCGATAGATGGCGCGCGAGCGATGGATGAACAATTGCTCGCCATGGTCGTTGGTCTAACCTCCGAAGTAACGATTTTGCGTGCGCGGCTTGATGCGGCCGAACGTTTGCTTGAAGCCTCGGGTGTTTTGGCCCCAGGTGCAGTCGACGGGTTTGAACCCGATGCCGAAGCCGAAGCGGCGCGCGAGCGGCAACGCCGTGCTACGGTTGACAAGGTGTTTCGCCCTTTGCGCGAAGCAGCTTTGGCCGAACTTGCATCCATTACCCCCAGCGGAGAAGCTGCATGAGCTCGCAATCGTCTGACAATCGCGCCAGTCTTGCGCATCCGCTGATCGCCGTGCCCAGTCATGATGAACTGGCCGAACAACTCTTCGTGCGCGATTTGAAGCTCTATGTGATGCAGCAGATAGAACCTGTGCAGGGCCAGATTGCCCAGCAGGAAGTCAAATTGATGGAAAAGGTGGAAACCAACAGCACTTCCGTCTTACGCAAGCGCATGGCCACGCACGAAAGCTTTGGCTCGTGGCTGGCACTGAAACGCGAATCGCAGCGACAGCTTTGGCATGGCGTAGCGCGCAGCGTGGAGCGGCAGGCAGAAGCACTTGAAACACTTGCCGATATTCCCGAACCAAAAGGTTCAGTCCGCATCAACCCCGATTTTGTGGCACCGGCATATATCGTGCGGGGCGATATCCACCTGATGCCTGGTGGCAATGCGCACGACGATGGTTCGATCCTTCAGGGGGCAGTTATGGATCGCGGCGGCGCGGTCTATATGCTGGGCAGAAACGGCGGCATGCTTAACGATCTGCGGGGGCAGACCGCAATGGCCCACGTCCTGACCCGCTTCCCCGATTTCAGGCCTGCGCGCATACTGGATATGGGTTGCGGCATCGGCACCAGCACCGTGCCTGCTGCGACATGTTTTCCGCAGGCCGAAGTTTATGGCATTGATGTTGGCGCATCAATGCTGCGTTATGCCCATGCGCGGGCCGAACATCTCGGCGCAGCAGTGCATTTTTCGCAGCAGAGCGCGGAATCGACCGACTTCGAAGACGCCAGCTTCGATCTCGTATTCAGTTGTGTGATGTTCCATGAGACTTCGCAGGCGGCTACCATGGCGATTATTGCCGAAAGCCGTCGCCTGCTGCGTCCCGGCGGATTGGCGGTTCACCTTGAAGTGCCGTTGTTGCATGACAATTCGGACCCGTGGGTAGAGCTTTCGGGCGAATTGGAAGCGCAGTTCAACAACGAGCCTAACTGGCGCGGTGCCTTGACGGCGGACTATCGCGCTCTGTTTGAAGCCTCAGGGTTCAACGATGTGCAGATCGGTTATCAGGCAACCAGCGCTGCCGCGCGCGGCGGGCCGTTCCGCTTTGGCCCCGAGAGTGAAGGCGTATTCCGTTCCTGGTTTGTGGCATCAGGCTGCCCAAATGTCGCCTGATTGCAACCGGGCGTCGTTCATGAGGTGTGCAAATACCGCGCTATTTCATTGATTTCCGCTGGTGCAAGGCCCTCCGCCAGCGCCTGCATCTTGCCGCTGGTCATTGCTTCGATCACCCGCGCCTGCTCCATCTGTTTCAATGTCTGCCGGTCGGGAGCGCCGGTTCCGGTCTGAGCGTGACAACTGGCGCAACGTGCCTGAAATAGCGCAAAGCCTGCGGACACAGCAGATTTCGTTGTAGTTACGGCGGCAAATTGCGGCGTTCCTGACTGACGCATGCCAAACGCCTGCAACCGGTCGGTCCCCACCAGGACCATCCCGTCGACCACCGCCGGTTCATTGTACTTTCCCGACGGATGGAGCGCTTCTGCACTGTGCCAGATGAGTTTTAATGTAATTGCATCAAAAGCATAGAGTTTTGCGCCGCGTGTTTCCGGCAGATAGACATTGGCACTGCGCGGCACATTGCTGTCCAGTACCCAGACTATGCCGCCATTCCTGCCACTGCTAGAGATTACCGGCGATCCGGGGTTCTGCAACGTCACCGTCATCTCCTCGGCATCGCGGACGAGATAGGCGGGCTGGCCTGGACGCGTAACGATTTTTAATCGGACGAGGCTCGGCGGTATATTGGCGGAAAAATCCGGGCCAGTCTTGGAACTTCCTGAAAAATATAGATAGTGCCCACCATCAGCAGCGCCAAAATGGGCTGCCGTACTACGGCTTTTGGCAGAATTGACCATGCCTATACTGTCGGAATAGGGACCAAAAACCACCACCGGGCCGCGCTTGCCCAGTTCCGGTTGCTGCATGGGAGCGAGCAGCGAACCATCGGTTTCGGAATCGGTGCTGCAGGCATGTCGGCGCGTGGTGCCGCCCGGCAATCGGTTGCGGTTCAGAAGGTACGCTACACCTTGTTTCCCCGCGCCTTGTGCCAGCAGTTGCGGAGTGCCGGTCGCATGGGAGTCAATGTCGATCACGACCGCGCCGCCCGAGGCAATATCGATATCTGCCGCGGCGGTCTGGCAATAGTTGAATGGAGAATATGTGCCCGTCAGGCGCAGACCCTTTTTGCGATCATCGGCAAACTGCAGGATCGACTGGCCCCACGCATGGTCTGATTCAGGGAATACCCCGGGGATTCCGCGCTTTTCCAGGGCCGAGGCGAAGCTGGCCCCCGTGGTGATGTAGATCCGGCCCTGCGCGTCGATGGCCGGGCCGCTGGAGCCCCACATCCCGCCTTGTTGCATATCGCTGCGCGGCATGGAGGAAAAGGCGCTGGAAAGACGGGCTTTCCTGGTATCGACCGACACGAGAAAGCCCTGCATGTCTGGTCCGAACGCAACATAAAGACGCCCCCCGTCCGCCGATAGATTCAGCGCGCCGCGTTGGAGATAGACCTGCCCCGGTTCGAACCGGGTGGCACCATTGCGGTTGACGTTGGCAGGTACGGTGCGGTGGCTGATTTCCAAAGGCCAGCCCGGCAGTTCGTCACCGGTACGCAGATCAAGCGCGTGAACATTCCAAGCCCAGTTATCGTGACAGGACGTAACATAGATTCGGCCCGCCTTGCGGTCGATCACGGGGGTGGAAAGGTTGCCCATTTCTCCGTTTTGGCAAGGCCTGGGCGTAAGCTTGCGTCGCCAGAGAACGGACCCAGCGGACAGATCGCCGCGCCCAGACGCAAGCACGGCATAGGCATAACCTGTGGAAGCGACGGCATAGACGACTGGAGCGGTCTGGCGTGCCAGCGGGCCGGACCGGAAGTCGAGTGCGCCGAGATAAAGCGGCGAGGCAAAAAGGCGCGGAGGAGCGGAACCTGCGGAATCGAACACTGGCGATTGCCATATCTGGCCGAAGGCTGCGCTTGCTACCGCATCAGGTGACAGCACATATTCAGCGGCGTTCCAGCCTTCACGGGTTGGGCTGACATGAAACATCAGCTTGTCGGTATGGTTGGATGCGCTGCGGGCGCTCGGCGGGTCAAGGGCGAGCAGCGAACAGCAGGCGACGAGCGCGGTGATCATCTTGCGCATGGCAAACAAGCCTCTGAAAACGTGAGCGACAAGGCTAGCCCGTGAATGGCCACACAGTGCGCTCTACCGGCTTTTTGCCGTCTGGTGGATAGTGAAAGTATCCCCTGTAGGCTGCAAGGGTGGTGTGCCAGGATGCTTCACATGATGAACAGGCGTCAGATAGGCGGAGCAATGCTGGCGGCAGGTGTCCTGTCGGCCGAACCATTGCGCGCGGCCAGTATTGTCGCTGCGGGAATGTGGGATGCGTCGGGCGATGTGCGCCGTGCTGGCGGGGTGTTGCATTGGCGCTCCATTGGCAAACAAGGTGCGCTGCCGCCGTTGGTATTGCTGCATATGCTGGGCGGGTGGAGCGACGATTGGCGCGATGTGGCGCGAATCCTTGGCAGCGACCGGCGCGTGATCGCATTTGACTTGCCGGGGCATGGGCTTTCGCGATGGGATGGCGCGCCGCCGCAGGTCCAGAGCGTTCAGGAAACTGCGGGTCTGCTTGCCGGCGCATTGCAGGAACTGGGGATCGGGCAAGCCGACTTTGGCGGAATGTCTCTGGGTGGTTGCGTGGCTGTGGCACTGGCGGCGGCGATGCCGGAACGCGTGCGCAAGCTGGTGCTGCCGTCATGCGCTCTGGGCAAGGGTCGCACCTGGCCCGAGATCATTGCCAAGGAAGCCGATCAGGTGCGCGCGGGCATGTTCAGCGCAGCGGGCGATCCTTTGCCAAGTGGGCCGGATGTGCTGCGCAAGGTCTTTGGATTGCGTGATGCGGTACGCATCGCGGCCGAGCAGAATGCGAGCAGGAAGGCCGCCGGGCGCTGGATCAGACCACAGGAGCGCGGCGTGGGATTAACGGATTTTAGCGTACTTCTCGGTCGGATTTCGGCACCTGTTCTGCTGATCTATGGCGGACGCGACACGTTCTTTCCGCCTTTTCGTCCGATTGCCAAGGGCGCCTTGCGCAATCATCGGACGATTGTGCTTGAGCAATCGGGCGGCTTCCCGGTGCAGGACGATCCTGTACCAACGGCAGCAGCCATTCGGACTTTCCTCGACGTTTGATCTTAAAATTGTTCTATAGTCGATACAAATCAAGCCGCATCTTTCTGCGTTGTGTCAGTCCGAATGCCGTCGTGTGTTGAAAGCAGGTGGATTGCTGCTGCATGTGGAACAGCCGCAATATGGCCCGGCTATGCATGGGGTAGACCTCAAGCAAGCGATGGAAGAGGCCGGCTTTCCGATCGATCAGCATTTTGTAACCGGTGTGCGAGCAGTTCCCGACAAATCGCTGTTCCCGGCGTCATCCGATGGCGAAGAAGAGGATTACGGACGCGCGGCGATCTGGAACGCTTACGGGGCATGGAAACCCCAAGTTGCCAGTGCTGCAAAAGAGGAGGTTTCGGCTTGACGCAGGAAATCGACTGGATTGCGCGTTCGGGCGCTCGCGCCAAAGGCGGACGGCCAGCTTTCTTTGACGAGATGGCAGTCGACCGGCTTTATTCGCTGGCGTTATCGCTGACGGTCGAACCGGCTGCTACGCGAGAACGTCTTGATACTGTTGAACGGTTGCTGGAATCGCAAGGTTCGATCAACCGGGATGCCATCGAAAACTTCAAGCCGGATAATATGGCCGGCGAGGAACGAGGCATCGCCATGAGGGCGTATACTGCCCGTGTCATGCGCGGCTTCCAGCAGGAAGTCGAGGCCGTGGAAAACCGCGATCCGCCAGTCACTGACTGGGTCGAGCGGCTTTCAAGAGGCTAACGCGCAGTGGCTTAGTGGCGGCTTCCACATGCAAGGGGAAAGTCGTTGATCGAAGAAGTACTGGTACTGCGCTGGGTCCACATTATCGCAATGGTCTATTGGCTGGGCGGTGAATGGGGTGTGTTCCAGACAAGCTTTAACATCATCAATCGCAAGCTTTCGATGGAAGAGCGCAGGCGGCACATGGAAACCGCCTATCGCATCGACATCCTCGCGCGCACCGGTATAATCACGTTGTTGCCGCTGGGGCTGCACATGGGCCATATCTATGGCTTGCAGCCTTACGGTGGCAACTTTCTGACAGCAATGTGGGTGTTCGTAGCCGGCTGGTTGGCACTATGCTGGGGTGCGTTCATCAAACGTGAAACCGATACCGGCATCATGCTGACCAAGCTCGATGAAAAGATCCGTTGGGTGCTGATCCCGACAATTTTCGTGGTCGGGATTTCTTCGTTGCTGGGCCACGGGCCGCTGGAAGCGAGTGAGGGTTCGCGCTGGTATGCGACCAAGCTCACGCTTTACGGCTTCACGCTGTGCATCGGCCTTGGACTGCGCTGGATCATGCGTCTTTGGACGGTGCGTTTCCGCCGTCTGGCAGAAGGTCCGAACCCGGCAGAAGAAGCCGCGCTTGAACGTGAATTCCTCTATGGCCGTCTGATGGCCTATGTTTACTGGATCACGATTTCGGGCATCTGCTTCCTGGGAACGGTCAAGCCGTTCTGATCTTGCAGGTGCAATGACATGAAAAAGGGGCGGGTCTTGCGACCTGCCCCTTTTTTGTTGGCAACTTGAATATCCCCGTCGCCGCGTTTGAATATTGAATTTGTTTGGCAAGAACGGCGAATGGGAACAGTATTGGGCTCTCAGCCGCGGTAGGTTTCCTCATTGCGGTTGAATACTCCCATCGGATCTGCGGCCATTTTCGGGTCGATCTCGGCCACGGCAGCGCGCCAGTCAGCGGGCATGTCTGCATAACGGTGGACCTTGGCGCCAATTGAACGCAGGGTTTGGGTGCCGCTACCTTCTGGCATTTTGAGCCAGCGAGCATAGTCGGTCACGTCTGTCCCCTGAATCCAGGCGGGCGCGCTTTTGACGCGCGGATTAAGCGCATCTGCCAGCTTGCCGTAGATCATGCCAACATCGTTGATGATGCGATCGGGCTTACCCGCCGTCTCAACCTTGGATCTGGCTTGATACTGCATGAACAGCATGTCGCCCGCAGTCCAGAACAGTTCCGGTTTATGTTCATAGGTGAACATCGATCCGCCAATCGTGGCAGGAACCACAGGAACATTGTCTGCTGCATAGGCAAGCTTTGTCGGGCCGACTGGAAAGGCTTTGATTTCCAGCATTTCGCCAGTGATAGGGTTGCGCAGCTTGTCCAGACGCTTGCCAGTTTCAAGATCGGTACGGAAGCCAAGTTCGTACTGGACCATATCAAAGCCGCCATCGGCCCGCGGGCTGAGCTTGATCATCGAGCCGAACAGCAACCCGCATACCGGGATCAGCGTTGCGCCCTGCTGTGCATATGTGCGGCCACGAAACCACCACATAAAGGTGCCCGCATCGGTGCGATAGCGCATACGCCGCACGATGGCGGCGCGGGCAGCGGGATCGGCAGGAATGCCTTGCGCACCGGGATCGCCGATGGCGGCTTCAGCGGCAAAGGATGGGTTGATGGAAGTAGCAACCGCGCCTGCTGCCAATGCGCCAAGCATGGCGGTCCGGCGGCTAATTCCGGCGAATTCGTCTTGTAACCCGTTGTCCTCGTGCATCCCTGTTTCCTTTGTTCAGGTGGTTCCTACAGCGCCAGCGCCAACGAGCGCTTCGATGCGCGCGGAATCATAGCCGAGCGCTTCGAGCACCGTGCGGCTGTCGGCACCCGGCTTGGGCAGAGTGACCGGCGCACCGGGGCGTTTGCCATCCATTTGCAAGGGAATGGTCGGCAGGCGGGTTTCCTTGCCGTCTTCCAGTGTCACATCCTCAAGGCCGCCATCGGCAAGCTGGGGATCGTCGAACATGTCTTCGGGGCGGCCAATAGGCGCGAACGGCATGCCGGTGCCTTCGAGTTTGGCCACGATCTGATCGCGCGTCATCGTGGCCATCAGTGCGCGGACTTGCGGCATGATGCGATCACGGGCGAGGACGCGCGCATTGTTGGCGCGCAGGGTTTCATCGGCCCAAAGATCATTCAGCGCGAACGCCACACAGAATTTGGCCCATAAGGGATCGCTGACCACGCCGATGAACACGGGCTCGTCCGCAGTTTCGAAGACATCATAGATCGCCCAAGCAGAGATGCGTGCGGGCATCGGGGCGGCGGCTTTGCCGGTAACGGCAAATTGCGCCATATGCTGGCCGACGAGATAGATAGTGGTTTCAAACAGGCTGGCGATGACCTTTTGTCCACGCGCAGTACGGTGGCGTTCTTCAAGGGCGGCAAGGATGCCGATAACGCCGAACATGCCACCGGTTACATCAACAACGCTGGAGCCTGCGCGCAACGGGCGGCCGGGAGGGCCGGTCATATAGGCTAGCCCACCCATCATTTGTGCCACTTCATCAAGCGCCGTGCGTTCTTCATAAGGTCCTGGGAGAAAGCCTTTTTCTGAACAATAGATTAGGCCGGGATTGGTTGCTGACAGGGTTTCGTAGGACAGGCCGAGGCGGTCGAGCGCGCCTGGGCGGAAGTTTTCGACCAGAACATCGGCACGAGCCGCCAGATCGCGCGCAACGGCGACGCCATCAGCGGATTTGAGATCAAGGCAGATCGATTGCTTGCCGCGATTGTACATCGGGAAATAGCCCGACCCGGACCCCAGCAGGCGGCGCGTGGCATCGCCGCCGATGGGTTCGACACGCACCACTTCGGCACCAAGACCGGCAAGGATGTGACCCACAGTCGGCCCCATCACCATGTGAGTGAATTCCACTACGCGGATACCTGCAAGGGGCGCGGGACTATCCGTTTTTGTGGCGGTCATCGCGCGATCCTTTCGTTGTAATCCAGCATCGGGCCTGCATCGGGAGTGAAACCGTAGAGCGGTTCACCGGGTAGGGCTTCGATCAGGATTGATCGCACTTCGAGCAACTTTTCGAGGTCGATGCCGGTGCTGAACCCCATCGAATTGAGCATCAGTACGAGGTCTTCGGTGACCAGATTGCCCGAAGCACCGGGTGCAAACGGGCAACCGCCAAGGCCGCCGAGCGAGGCATCAAGCGTTGTTATGCCTTCCTCCAGGCCAGCCAGCGCATTGGCAAGTCCAAGGCCGCGCGTGTTGTGGAGGTGCAAAGTGGTAAGCATTTCCGCGCCGACGGCAGCTTTGACCTTGCGCACAAGACGGCGGACTTGCGCCGGATCGGCATAGCCTGTGGTGTCAGACAGGCTGAATTCAAGCGCACCTGCTTCGGCGGCGGCTGTGGCCAGGCGGACGACCTGATCTTCGGGCACGGAGCCTTCGATGGTGCAGCCGAATGCAGTGGCGAGGCCAACCGCGAAGTGTGCACCGGCTTCGCGGGCAATGCGCGCGGCCTCGGCGATTTCGGCGAGCATGGCGGGATGATCCTTGCGGACGTTTCGGATCGAATGGGTCTCGCTCATCGAAAAGGGTATGGACAGGCCGTGGACGCCCGCTTCGACCGCACGACCTGCGCCTTTGGCATTCGGGACCAGAGCGACGACATTGAGGCCGGGGATGTCGCGCGCGAACCGGACCAGTTCTGCAGTGTCGGCCATCTGCGGCAACAGGCTGGGCGGCACGAAGCTGCCAACTTCGATTTCGCGCACCCCGGCTGCGGCTTCGGCAACGATCCATGCCTTCTTGGCAGCAAGCGGCATGATGGCCTTGATCGATTGCAGCCCGTCGCGCGGGCCCACTTCGGAAACTAGAATTTCAGTCATGCAGGTGATCCGGTGTAAACCCATGGACGGCGGGCGCGATCGTTCGTTGTCCAGACGCTGATTTCGGGGAGGGATTTGAGGGTAAGGGCAATAGCGTCGAGCCCTTCGAGCAACATGAGCTGTGGCTCGTCCTCGATTGCAAATTCGTGCACTATTCCGGCCGCAGTGACGGTTTGTGCAAAGAGGCTGACGTCAAGTGTCTGCCAGCCAAAGCTATTCACCACACTGCGGTCAAGCGTGATGGGGAGCAGGCCGTTGCGGATGCAATTGGCACGGAAAATCGGGGCGAAGCTTTCTGCGATTATGCAGCGGATGCCATATTCGGCCAGAGCCCAGACGGCGTGTTCACGGCTTGACCCGCAACCGAAGTTTGCCCCGCCAAGGAGAATTTGTCCGGTCTGTGCTTTTGGCTGGTTGAGCGGGAAGTCCGGGTCCGGAACGCGTGCGGCAACATCGGTGTAGCGCCATGGCGCAAACAGCCCGTCGGCAAGCCCGTTACGGCCAGTGCTTTTCATTTCCCGGCTGGGTATGATCGTGTCGGTATCCACATTATCGCGCAGCAAGGGCACGGCTGTAGAGCAAAGGGTGGTGAACGGGGTCATCATACGACTTCGCGCGGATCGGCAATCACGCCGGCAATCGCACTGGCGGCAACCGTTTCAGGGCTGGCGATGTGCGTTCGGATACCCGGGCCTTGGCGACCCTCGAAATTGCGGTTGGTGCTGCTGATTGTGCGGCTGCCTTCAGGAAAGCTTTCACCACCAGCAAAGAAGCATAGCGAACAACCGCTGGCGCGCCATTCGAAACCAGCGGCAATGAACACTTTGTCCAGCCCTTCGGCCTCTGCCGCACGTTTTACGGCAGAGCTGCCGGGCACGACAAGTGCCTTGCGGATGGACGGCGCGATGTGGCGGCCACGCAGCAAATCGGCGGCGCGGCGCAAGTCCGACAGGCGGGCGTTGGTGCATGAACCAATGAACGCCGCGTCGATGGATGTGCCAAGCAGGGAGGTGCCTGGATGAAGGCCAATGTAGGCGTGGGCGCTATCCGGCCCTTGCGGTATAGTGGCGCTGATCGCCATGCTGTGTTCGGGGCTGGTGCCCCAGCTGACCATCGGGGCAATCGTGCTGGCGTCAATAACGATTTCGCGGTCGAATGTTGCGCCTTCATCGGTTTTCAGCAAGGCCCAATAGGGATCATCAAATTTGGCAGGTGCATAGCGGCGACCTGCCAGATAGGAAAAAGTTTGTTCATCGGGTGCAATGATGGCGGTCATGGCCGAAAATTCGGTGGCCATATTGCACAAGGTCATGCGGCCTTCGATGTCGAGCCCTGATACGGCAGATCCGGCAAACTCGACCACATGCCCAGCCCCACCACCGGCACCATGTGTTGCAAGAAGATGCAGTGCCATATCCTTGGGAGTGACGCCAAACCCGAGCGTGCCGGTGAACGTGACGCGCATGGTCTTTGGACGGTCAAGCCGCAAGACACCCGTGGCCATGGCATGTTCGGCTTCGCTGGACCCGATGCCCCATGCGAATGCGCCCAGTGCGCCTTGCGTGCAGGTGTGGCTGTCGGGGGCGACCAGCGTGACGCCGGGAAGAACGATGCCAAGTTCAGGGGAAATCACGTGGGTGATGCCCTGATCGCGATCATTCACATCGAACAGCGTAATGCCCGCAGCGTTAGCGGCTGCGCGGGTTTCGGTAATGAAGGCGCTGCCGCCTTCCATCAGTGTACCATCACCGCGCCCCGGGCGGGTATCGACGATATGATCCATGACTGCAAAGACACGCGTGGGATCGCATACCGGGCGACCACTGGCAGCAAGCGATTTCAGCGCTGCGGCGCCTGTGCGTTCGTGCAGGAACACGCGGTCGATCGCGATCAGATGCGCGCCGCCTGCGGTCTGAGACACGTGGTGGGTATCCCAGATCTTTTCAAAAAGGGTTTTGGGTGAAATGATCATTGGCCATGTCGCCAGATGAGGGGCTTCACGCACCTGCAACGGCGTTACTCTCCCTGCTCGCCGTCCACGATATCGACGATGACCTTGCCCATCGACTTTCCCGACAGCAGCCGTTCGATACCGTCGTAGATGCCTTCCAGTCCGATATTGCGTTGGCTGTCGAACTGGACGTGCAATTTGCCTTCTTCGTAGAGCTTGAACAATCGGGTGCGCGCATCGTCCCAGTGGGGTACAAGCAGACCGTTCATGAAGCCGCGCACGGATGCGCCTTTGTAATAGATGGCGTGGGCAATGCGCGGGCCAGTGACGATTTCGGGTTTGCCTTCAAGGTCTGCCGCCGCGCCGCCAACAACAAGCCGACCGTGGTTGGCAATATTGGCAAGGAAGGCATCGAAGATGGTGCCGCTGACTGTATCGACAGCCACATCAATCCCGCCGGGATATTCTGCAGCCAGCACCGCGCCTACATCTTCAGAACGGTAGTCGATTACGCGTTCTGCGCCGAGGGAGGCAACAAAAGCGCACTTTTCTGCGCCACCCGCAACGCCGATGACGCGGCAGCCCTTGAGCACGGCAAGCTGGACGAGGAAGTGGCCAAGGCCACCTGCAGCGGCGGAAATGGCGATCGTTTCGCCTGCTTTGACTTCGCCGATCTGTTCGAGCGCAATGAGGGCCGATACGCCTGTGGACGCGAGCGCGAGGTATTGACGCGAGGCTGTGCGTGCGTGAGCGAACTGCGCTGTCGGGCCGGTGTTCGCCTCGCGATAGCCGCCGGTGAAGCGTACGGTTACGGCAGCATCGCCGACGGCAAAATCGGTTACGCCTTCGCCCACTGCCTCGACCGTGCCGATAGCCTCGACGCCGGTGAAGGTTGGTAGCGCGATCTTTACGTAATCCACCGCGTTGCGTGCGACCTGCGTGTCGAAGATGGCGTTGACGCCGCAGTGCAAGTTGCGCACGGTGATTTCGCCGGGGCCGGGCTGCGCCAAAGGCAGTTCGACGATGTTTGCCCCTTCGCGGAACGACGGCGCGATTCGTTCAAGCCGGATCGCGCGATAGGTCTGCCCTCCCATGACTTCAGTTTCCAGCCTTGGTGATCGGGAAGCCGAGGCAGCCGGGATTGAACATTCCTTTGGGGTCGACCACTGCCTTCACAGCATCGAGCACGTCCTTGAATGCCTCGTCGCGGCTTTCGCGGTAGGCGGTGTAGGCGCGACCAATCTGGAAGTGTGCGGCACCATATTTTTTGCAGATCACCTTCACGTGTTCGCGCGCTTCGGTAACAACGGCAGTGGCTGCGGCATTGGGTCCCAATTGCTTGAGGTTCTTGAGGTGGGACGGTTCAATCATCGATTCATGCACCGGGCGATAGCCTTCAGGCCAGAAAAACACCGGTTCGATGACCAACGCCGTGGTGGATAGAGAAGAGAACAGGAAGCCGTTGAAGATGCCGTGCTTATCGAACGTTTCCTGCATTGAATCGAAATACGTGCGGATTTCGGTGAACATCGCAGCGGCAGTGGAAAGAGAGGCTTGGCCGTGGACCGGTACCCAGCTTTCACCCTCGGGGCCGAGGATCGAGTTTGGTGCGGGGAAGGGCATAGCCCGGATAACTTTGGCTATGGTATTTTCAATCTCCGCACCTTCGAACCGCGTGGCGATTTCGCGCGCAGTGGCGATGTCTGATGCGACGGCTTCCTTGCAGCGGCCTTCGGCGGTGATGTGCAGCGGGTATTCTTCGTCAGGGATGAAGTTGCGCCCGCCCATGGCGATCTTTGCAGCGGCCAACAGCCCCTTGCCGATGGATTTTTCCTTGGCGATTACTTTGCCCAGCGTTTTTACATCGCTAGCCATCGACATGCGCTTCATGCGTACTTTGGTAAGTCCGGGATCGAATCCGCAAGTCTCGGATGCAATACCGGCGCGTGTCATTTCTGCCAGCGCTTCCAGCATGATCTCGCCCGTCTTGAACGAGAACGAGACCGAATCTTCAAACGCAGGAGCGCGGATAAGGCGCAAGGTGATCTCTGCCTTGATGCCCAGCGTGCCCGAATCCCCCATGAACAGGCCTGCAAGATCAGGGCCATAGTGGCGGTAATGTGGGGTATCGCCATCAGGGCCGCGCGCACCGGTGCGCAAGGTGCGGCCATCAGCAAGAATCATGGTGATGGCCACCACGCTCTCGCTTGACGTGCCATAATGCCCTGCACCGAACATGGCGTTCAGTTGGGAAAGCCCGCCGCCGATCGTGGAATAAATGCCTGACATCGGGCCCCAGAACGGCGTGCGCAGGCCGTGGGGTTTCAACGCCTCGTTGAGGGCCAGCCAGGTGCAACCGGCTTCGACCGTGACGGTCATGTCTTCAGGGCTTACGCGCAGCACACGATCCATGCGGCGCATGTCCAGCATGACCGTGCTGGCGGTGGCCGGGGTGTAGCTGCTGGTATAGCTCATGCCAGCGCCACGCGGGGCCAGATCGACGCCAGCTTCATTTGCGGCCGCGACCAGAGCGGCAAGTTCCACCGTGTTGGCAGGCGCGATCGAGAGCATGGCGACATGATCGCCGCGCGCCCAGATGTCCTCGCTCAACAATCGCAGCGTGGTTTCATCATCGGTTACGTGTTCTGCACCGACGATGGCAGCAAAGCGCTGGCGCAAGTCGTTGGGGGCAGTGGCGATCTTGGCTAGGGTCATGCTGTCGGACATTTTGATCTTCCGCTTTGCTGCTAAGAGGCTGTTTCGGGCCAACGCTTCTTAATTGTTATAGATATATATTAAATAAATTCCGTTGCGCAAGCACGCTTACGGATCTGCGGTTTCGTGCGCCAACGTCGCAGCTTTTAGTCCGGCGAGGCGTCCAAAAGTTACTGCGGTGGCAAGTCCCATGGCAGGCAGATAGCCCCAATGGGCAGGCCCGGAGACTGATCGGGCTGCGCCGCCACCAGCAAACAGATTGGGCAGCGGGGTGCCATCCTCGCGCAACACGCGAGCCGTGCCGTCAATCTGGAGGCCGCCTTGCGTGTGATAGATCGCTCCGATAACTTTAAGCGCGCGATAAGGAGCAATCGGGGGCAGGTCGGTGCCCCATGCTCTGCCGAGCCTGTCCGCACGATCTTCGCTTTGCGCTGTGCGCGCCTCGGCCAGAGTGGCGGTCAAGGCAGCGGCAGGCACGTTAATCTGGCGAGCAAGGTCTGCTAATGTATCGGCCTTGCGAGGCGCATTTAACGCGATCAATTGCTGCATTTCGGGGATATATTCAACGGCGGCTTCAATACGCGCATCATACACCACCCACACGTGGTCGCCGGGTTGCGCCAATACTGGGTGGACCATTCCAGCGATGTCTTCCACCTCGTTGGTGAAACGGTTCCCATCGACGTTGACCAAAACGCCGCCTTCGACCGGAACCCCAGGCGGCACGGAAATGCCCTGCGGATCTGTGAGCATCGCATAGCCTTGATAGGCGCCCATATCGCCAAGTGCGGCACCAAGTTGCCTCGCAATGACAATGCCGGTTCCCTGGCTGCCTTCATGACCGTTGTTACGGGCGTGGATGACCTCGGGCATGTGCTGCGCGACCATTGCACGGTTGGCAGCAAAGCCTCCGCAGGCAAGGATAAGCGTTTTGCAGCCGACGAGTTCTCGTGCGCCGTCACGGCGTTCGAGCGTGACGCCGTGGATAAGGCCTGTCTCATCCGCGTGGACTTCGACCAGCTTTGCACCGAGTAGAATGTCGATTCCTGCATCTGCAATGCGCGCGTGGAGCAGATCGACCATGTCCTGCCCGCCGTGCCCGCGCCAGCCATGCACGCGGAAAGTGGAATTGCCATAGACCGGGCGGAACCCGGTATCTAGCTGCCATGGCAGATCTTGGGACTCGACCATCCAGTCGACAGTCGGACCGGAGTGGTCGGCAATGGCGCGGGCCAGCACCGGGTCGGTCAGGCCTTTGGTCTTGGCCATGATGTCTTCGAAATAGCGATCCGCGCTGTCTTCGATGCCCTTTGCAGCCTGCGCCTTGGTGCCGGCGGCACAGATCAGGCCTTGCGACATACCTGTGCTGCCCATCGGGCGCTCGTCTTGCTCCACCAGCAGCACTTGCGCGCCTGTTTCGTGGGCCGAAAGCGCAGCGATGCAGCCACAAGCTCCGCCGCCGATGACCAGCACCGGGATCACATATTCGAAATCAGGGATCATCCCTCTTGTGCCAATTCTTCGCCGACCTCGCCCGAAGCGACATCGCTGCCGCCGCCGATCGCCGCTTCATTTTCCTGCTGCACGATGCGCAGGATGCGGGCGATGAATTCTTGATTCCACATTTGGCGTTCTGCCGATGCGGCGCGGTCAGGAACGAAGGCGTCAATCTCGCCCGGCGTCAGCACACCCTTGGCCAGAAGCAGACGTTCGAGGGTATCTGCGCGCTGTCGGGCGACGGCCAGTTCTTGCGCCATGGCCATCGTGATGGCCAGAACCCGCTCTACTTGTGGTTCAAGGAAATAGGGACGCTTGCCTGCGGGCTTTGCCCCCGCCCCCGCCAATGCATCGGCAAAGCTCATACCACAGCTCCGATCACGTGCCATGCCGCCTTGCGGCCATAGTCTTCGGTGTCATCCTCTTCCGCATCGGGGAAGAGCTCGCGATCAACCACGCCGGTTACACCACCGTGGATCAACTTGTCCTTGTCGAATCCGGCAGCGACCATTTCCGCGTCCAGGTCCATTTCGTGCATGCGGCTCCAGAACGGTTCATTGTTATAGAACGCATCCCAATCGCGCATCGCCTGTTCGAAAAGCGGCATGCCCGATGCATATTGCGGTTGTTCAACATGCAGCACGATGCCGCCCGGTTTCAACAAGCGGCGCGTTTCGGCAAAGATAGCACGCAGAGCCTTGGTGGACAGTTCGTGCAAGAACATCGTGGTCTGGATCCAGTCGAAGCTGGCATCCGGGTACATCGACAGGTCTTCGCCACAGGCCTGTACGAAGCGCACGTTATTGACGCCCAAGGACTTCGCGCGGGCAAGACCATAGCGCAGAACGGGTGCGCCAAGATCGACGATGGTCATGTCCGCTTGCGGAAAAGCCTGCGCCAGCGGGAGTGACGAATGCCCTACCGTGCCGCCGATTTCGAGGATCGTCTGCGGATCGAAATCGGGCAGGTTGCGCTTGACCCATTTGACGACGGCATGGCCGCCGCCATCTGAGTATTTGCCCAGCAGGCCGCCAGTAGTGACGAAGCCTGCGTGATCGTAGTTCGCCCCGTTGACCACATCGTCAGGGAAGTATTCGGTGTGATAGCTGCCGGGCATGCAATGGTGATCCACCGCAGAAACATAGCGCGGGATCGGCAGCGAAGGATCGAGTGTCAGGCGCGGATCGTCTTCGGTCAGGTCTGCGGCAATGGCATTGAGCTTTTCGCGCTGGCGCAGGGCGCTCCACCGGCCAGCCTGCTGGCGTTGCTCCATGGTCATACGGCGCAGGGCTGACCATGTCTGGAAAGCTGGATCTTCGAGCATGGCGCGGCGTGCTTCGTGGCGGTCTGCCATAGCCCGACCATGTTTGGCCTCAAATTCAGGCACGACGCGCGAATCGTATGCAGCCTTCACCCCCGGCACAACGCGCGCGGCAAGGTGCCGGTTCATCTGCGCGAGGAAGTTGATCCGCTCGATCTCGTCATGGCTAGTTTCCGGGAAAACCGCGTGGCGACCAATTACGCGATAGTCCGGGGGACCATCGTATGCAGCACTAGGATCGTTTGCGCCGAGGGGCTTGGGATTTCGCGAAGCGTTCACGGTCTTCCTCATTTGTTATATTGATATACTATATTGACGTTCCGCCAGAAGCAAGGTTCATGGAAGGCATTGACCGGCAGGCGGCAAAGTAAGGACGGACCCCATGCACATTTTCGCAGTTTTCAACCTGAAACCCGGCGTTTCGGAAGAGGATTACCTTAACTGGGCGCGCAGCACCGATATTCCTACCGTGAATGCACTGCCTTCCATCGCAAGCTTCCGCGTGTTCCGCACGACTGGTGTGATGGGCAGCGATGCCAAACCGCCGTTCGGCTATATCGAAGTGCTTGATATCAATGACATGGCGCAGTTCGAGCAGGATGTTTCCACCGCAGCAATGGGCGAAGTGGCTGCAGCATTCGGTGGCATGGTTGAGGTGACGTTTCTCACCACCGAAGAGGTGGTAGCGTGAAGTTTGCGGGCAAAGTTGCGGTTATTACCGGATCGGGCCGCAAGCAGGGCTTGGGTGAAGCGATTGCTCGCCGCCTGAGCGAAGAAGGCGCGAGCGTTGTCATTGCCGATATCGGCGGATCGCGCGATTCGGCCACTCCCGATGCGATGATCGGGGCCGAGACGGAAATGCGCGAAGTGGCCGAATCGATGCCCGGCACTGCCTCGACCTTTGCCTGTGACGTGCGCGACCCGGATCAGGTGCGCGCGCTTGCCGCCCATGCTGTTGCTACGCACGGCTCGCTGGATATCTGGGTGAACAACGCCGGGATCGGCTATATCATGAAGCCACTGGGCGAGGTTTCGGCGGATGACTGGCGCGCGGTGATCGACGTGAACCTGACCGGAGCGTGGTTCGGGCTTCAGGCTGCTGCTGAAGTGATGATCGCGCAGGGTAAAGGCGGGCGTATCGTGAACATCGCTAGTCAGGCGGCGAAATCGGGTTTCATGCATGCACAGGCCTATACCGCATCGAAACACGGGCTGGTCGGGCTGGTGCGCTCCGCCTCGATTGAACTGGGCGGGCATGGCATTACCGTCAACAACGTATGCCCGAACCACGTTACCACGGGCCTTGGCAAATGGCAGAACGAACACTTTGCTGCGGTTCAGGGTATAAGTGTCGAACAGTATCTCAAGAACATGGCCGCGCGCATTCCTTTGGGCCGCCCGGGGTTGCCGGAAGACACGGCCAATGCGGTGGCTTTCCTGTGCTCGGCCGAGGCATCGTACATTACCGGCGAGAGCATGAATGTTTCGGGTGGCGAGGAGCCGCACTGATATGACGGGGGGGGCAAATCCGGCACATCTGCTGATCGACCATGCACTGTCGCTGCGATGGGCGGACTTGCCCGATGAGGTGCGCGCGCGGACGCTGACTTTTCTGCACGACTCACTGGCCGTGGGTATGGCGGGACGCAATGCTGCGCACGCCGACGCGGTGCTGGAGATGGTCCAGGGCTGGGGCTTGGGCGATGCTGCATCTGTGCTGGGCAGGCCGGGGGTGCGGCTGCCGGCACCGTCGGCTGCGTTTATCAATGCGTTCCAGATTCACGGGCAGGAATATGACTGCGTGCATGAATCGGCTGTGTTGCACCCGATGGCGACCGTCCTGGCAGCCCTTCTTGCCGAAGCGGAGCGGGGCGATCCGGTAACGGGTGAGCAGTTTTTGACGGCGATTGTTGCGGGCGTGGACGTGGCGGTGACGTTGGGAATTGCTGCGCCAGATGCCCTGAAATTCTTCCGTCCGGCGACCGCGGGAATCTTTGGCAGTGTGGCGGCGATTGCAGCCTTGCGCGCCATGCCTCGCAAAGTGGCGCTTGATGCGTTCGGCCATGCGCTGGCGTTGGTTTCGGGCACCATGCAGGCACATGTCGAAGGCAAGCCCGCGCTGCCTGTACAGGTGGCGAATGCTGCACGTGGGAGTCTTGTTGCCATAGATTTGGCGCGGGGCGGAATGCCGGGCGTCGCGCATCCGATCGACGGACCATTCGGCTACTTTGCGCTGCTGGAAGTTCGCGAAGAACTTGCCCCTGCGCTGGCGCGGCTGGGGCAGGGTCAACGGATCACCGAGGTGAGCTGGAAGCCGTTCCCCACCGGGCGCGCGGGTCACGGTGGGATCATGGCGGTGCAGCAATTGTGCAGCACGCAGGGTTTGAGCGCGGCCGATCTGGAGCGGCTTGAATACCACGCGCCGCCGCTGATCCATCGGCTGGTTGGTCGTCCTGCCCAAACGGGGATGGAGCCGGGTTATGCGCGATTGTGCATGCAATATCTGGCTGCTGTTACCCTGCTGCGCGGAACGGTGACGCTGGGCGATTTCACCCGCGAAGCGCTGGATGATCCGGCGGTTCTGGAGTTGGCTGCGAAAATTTCTGTGATTGCCGATGACAACCCCGATTTGGCCGCTTTCGTCCCTGCGCGCGCTATTGCGCATATGGCAGATGGGCGCGTGCTGACGCAGGATGTAAACGCGCAGTTCGGATCTCCGCAATGGCCGCTCAGTGAGGCACAGCATATGGCCAAGGCACTGGGATGCCTTGAATTTGCAAACCTTGGGACCGCTCATGGGCCGCTGGCCACCGCCATAGCGGCGCTGCCCGCTTGCAAAGATGCCATAGCGGCGTTGGTTGCAAGTGGAATGATGGGATAGACGCTTGCATTTGTATTATATCTATATCAAATATGCTGGACACGGCAGGGAATCGATATGACTTTATTGAAGTGCGCCACCCACGTTGTCAGCGATCTAGACGACGCCATCACGCGGTACGAAAGCTGGATGGATTACCGCACGGTCGAACAGGGCGAAGTGTCGCACGACCTTGCTGCAGCATGGAACGCTCCCGCCAGCGGCGGACGCCGTTTCGCTGTGCTGCAACCGGCATCAAGGGCAGAGGTGTTCCTGCGCTTTGTCGAAGGCGATCCGGTGCCAGACTATGTACCGATCCGTACTTATGGTTGGGCAGCCATCGAGCTGTGTGTGACCAATGTTGAAGCGGTAAACGAACGGATGCTGCAAAGCCCGTTCGAGGTGATCGGCCCGCCCAAGCCACTTGACGGATTTGCTACGGTCAAGCCGATGCAAGTACGCGGGGCCGATCTGGAAACGGTGTACCTGACCGAGATCCTGCAACCGGGACCGGATTCCGGCCTGCCGCAGCCGCAATCGCTGGTCGACCGTCCGTTCATCATGGTGCTTGCGTGCCCAGATCTGCGCAAATCGGCGCAGTGGGTGAAGGACGTGCTGGGCCTGCCAATGATCGATCCGGTCGCAATCCGCTATTCCATGATTGAAAAAGCATTCGGTCTGCCCGAAACGGCCAAGACCGAGCTGACCACGGCGCGCGGCGCTGGTCAGGTGTTCCTTGAACTGGACCAGTATCCCGATGCCGCGACCAAGCGCCCGCGCCACGAGGGCGCGCTGCCGCCGGGCGTTGCAATCACGACGATGCTCTATCCTGATTTCGCACGGCTTGAAGGCCACTGGGCGAGTGCCCCGGTGGTTCGCGAAGGCGCGATCTATGGGGGCAAGCGCACTGGTGTGTTGTTGACGCCTGAAGGCGCGCTGCTCGAAGTTGTAGAAGGCGGAGAAATCTGATGGGCGGCACGGCAGTCAAGCGCGGCTTTGTGGACGTACCGCATGGCCAGATGCACTACCGCTATGCAGGCCAAAACGGTGAGCCTTTGCTGGTGCTGCATGCTTCACCGGGAAGTTCGCGCCAGCAGGTGAAGCTGATCGAGGATTTCGCCGCCGAAGCACGGGTCTATGCGCCCGATACGCCGGGCAACGGCGATAGCGACGCGCTTTCCGATCAGGAGCCGACCATCCCCGAACTGGCGGCGGCAGCGCTGGCGTTCATGGATGCTGTGGGTCTGCAAAAGGTGCGCGTTTACGGCTCGCACACCGGTGCGGCGATTGCCGCTGAACTGGCGATCCTTGCGCCGGAGCGCATATCAGCATTGGTGCTGGACGGCGTTAGCCTGATGGTGGGTGAGGAGTTGGACGAAATTCTGGCCACTTACGCCTTCCCGTTCGAACCGGATCTGGACGGGGCCTATCTTGCCCGGCTTTTCCAGTTCTGCCGCGATCAATATGTGTTTTTCCCATGGTATCGCCGCACCCGTGCGGGCCGCCGCGATGGCGGGCTTGGCAGCGCCGCTGATCTCCATGCATGGATTGTCGAGGTGATGAAGGCCAGTACGACCTATCACCTGAACTATCGCGCCGCATTCAAATGGCCTGCTGACAAGCGTATGGAACTGATTTCCTGTCCAACGCTGGTGACGGCGGCGGTCAACGACCCGCTTTACGACTCAAGCGTAGCACTGGAAAAGCTGTTGGCCGAAGGTAGCTTTGTGGCGCTTCCCCGCCTTGATGCGGCCGAATTCCGCGCTGCGCGCCATGATGCGATGGTCGCCTTCTTTGTTGGAAAGGCTTAAGCATGGACTTCGGTCTTTCCTTGTTGACGCTGCTGCACCTGCTTATTCCGATTTATTGGTTGGGCGGCGATCTGGGCGCATTCTACGGATCGCGCTTCATGATTGATCCGGCGCGCTCAGTGCCTGAACGCATGATGGCGCTGAAAATTCTCAACAATATCGACATGGCTCCGCGCACTATGCTGATTATGGCGTTCCCCACCGGGTTCGGCCTTGCGGTGGCGAAAGGGTGGATCAATCTGCCTGTGTCTGCCGCGATGCTGGTATGGGCGCTTGGTCTGGCGTGGCTGGCGCTGGCGTGGACGGTGCATTTGAAGCACGGACCTGCGGGTGCGGGGTACAAGCGCGTGGACATTGCTGTGCGCTATGTGGTGCTGGCCGGGCTAATTGGCAGCGGTGTGGCTGGGCTGATGGGCGCAATCGCGCTGCCGTTGTTCATTTCGCTCAAGCTGCTGGCGCTGGCAACCTGCATCTCCATCGGCCTGCTGGTGCGCCGACAGCTGGTGCCACTTTTCCCGGCGATCATCGCCTTGCGTGAAAACGGCCCGACACCCGAGGGTGACCGCGCCATCGCCGGGGTCATCGCCATCACACAGCCCACCGTGATGGTGCTGTGGGTGGTTGTGCTCATCGCCTGTTTCCTGGGCATCGCAACGCCCGTTTGACCTATAACGTAAGGGAGATTTGCATTGCAAAAGCATCGGACCATCACTGGCAAGGTACTATACACCTCGCGCAAGGAAGGCCGCGAAGGCGAAGAGCGTGGGCGCGAAGAGTTCACCTGGACGCACCACACCGATGGCAAGCGCACCCTGCGCGCGCGTTGTGAAATCGACGAGCCGGCACCGACCGTGCATCGCGACATCGTGTACAGCCTTGATGAAAACGACCGCCCGATGGACTGCTTTGTGCGTCTGGTGATCGGTGACGAATTCATGGGATCGGGCCTGTTCATCGTAAACAAGGACACCATCGAATGTGAAAGCTATGGCCCGTCGATCGGCCGTGTTTCGCAAACCATGGTGATTGATGGCCCGTTCGACGGTTTCGGCACGCATCCCATCGTCGCAGACGCTTACATCACCCGCAAGATGGACCGCAGCAAGGGACCGCACAAGCGCAAGTTTCCGTGCTTCCTGCCATCTCCCGATCATCGCGGTGCAACCCCGCCGTTGATTGCCAAATCCGAAATCAACCTGGCCTATGTTGGCGAGGAAACTGTCACGGTTCCGGCGGGCACGTTCGATTGTTACAAGTATGAATTTTCGGATGAAGATGCCAGCATGATTTCGATCAGCGGCCACGCACACCCGGCGTATCAGGTGTGGGTGACGGCCGACGACGATTCAATCTTCGTGCAGGGTGGCGTTGGCGGTTACATGCAGACCTGGTATGAACTGGTTGAATTGAAGCGCTGATTGGCATTCGCAATCAGATAGAATGTGGACGGCTCCCGGACCAGTTCCGGGGGCCGTTTTGCATTCTACCAGAGGGTTTCCGGCGGCATTGTGCATGCCCAATCAACTGGAGTGCCTTCAGGCAAAATGGGACGATAGGGTGCGCCAACTGGCAGGGCCTTTTGCGTATCGCTCCAATGCGTGACGATGGTGTTTGCGCCTGGTGAGCGCATGATTTGCAGGAAGCCATGCTCCGAAACATGGGGTCCATGCAGGATGCCGGGCGGACGATAGAAATATGCTCCTGCCCCCATGCGCCCCTCTGGAGCCCACATCGCCCCTTGCAACATGAACATTTCTTCGGCGTGATCGTGCATCTCGGCGGGCAGGGTGGTGCCCTCTGGCGGAACGCCATGGGCCATTCCGGTAAGCAGGAAAGTGCGCCCGCTGTTGTTGGGGCCAAGCCGCAGCACCTTACGAGCAAGCCGCAGATGGATCAGCTTGGGGTCATAGGTTGATACATCCCATGGCATGGCGGGGGTGAGGATGGCGATGGCGTCTGCGGTTCCGGTCATTGCATCGGGATTGCCAACGGCGTGGCGGAAGACCAGTAGGACCGCTCCATGTTCTGTTTGGCGGAAACCAAGGGCTGAACCTTGTGGCAAGAAGCCATAGGCGTGGGCACGCCGAGCCTCACCGTCGATCGTTATGGCACCATCCAACACAAAGAATTCTTCCGCGCCGTTTCCCTTTGGATTGGCAGGCGCGCGGTAGCCGGGGGGATAGCGTACGATCAGCGTTGCTTCATCGGTTAACGGATCGGCGTTCAGCACCTTTTCTTCGGCACCATCGGCGCGACGGGTCCAACTCACGCATTGGGTATGAATGAATTCGATGTGGGGTCGGGCCATGTTTGTTCTTTGAAGAGGTCAGGAGAGTTCAAGTGCGCCGGGGTTCATAACCCCCTTGGGATCGAGCGCGCGCTTTACCGCTTGCAGCAGTGCGAGAGGTGCAGGGCGCATGACGGATGCGTAAGGGTAAGTCCGCCCGATCTGGTTTGATGCCGCGCCGTGTTCTGCAAAAAGGGTGATCAATTCGGCCCGCACCTGCATGACCAGCGCGCGTGCAGCGGGTGCAGAGGGCGGTTCGGTCAGCTTTTTCTGGCCGTTCAGAATATCACGGTGCAGCGGCAGCCAGCTATCGCGCCAGTTAATGACCGGCTCGTAACTGAAAGCATGCGTCCCCATCACCGTCAACAGGCGTGAGACGATGACCCCGGCAGCATCGAGCGCGGGTTTGTGGCGGGCCAGCAACGCCTCGATTGCCTCTGTCAGTCGCAGCGCTTCGCTATGCGGAACTTTGGCATTGAGCGCGATCCAGCGGTCCGCTTCCGGCCCCACCACCATCGTGGACACCGGGTTGAACAGATCGGCGCGGCCTGCGCGCGGGATGGAATCGGGCAGTTCAGCCCCGCCAAAACGGGCGGCGATTTCGCGTGCGGTGGCCATGTCTGCCGCTACGGCAGCGTCGCTGCGGCCGGCCAGCACCAGATGAAGCGAATGGCAGCCATCGGCAATGAACGAACGCCCGGCCACGGCCAGCCTGGCTCCGGCACGCAGACCTTTCAGCAGATCGCCTTCCTGCCCTATCACTTTAGCCAAAACTTTCGCATCGCGTACAAGGTCTGTTGGGCCAGCAAGTGCGATGCGCGTCTTGTCCGGGTCCATCAAATAGGCATCTTCGGCCAGATCACTGCGCGACACTTCGCACAGGGCCGCAATGCCGCTTGCCTGATCGGCAAAGCCAAAAGACAGATAGCCACTGGCCTTGGGAGCGCGGATCAGGCGCAGGCTTACGCGCGCTTTTATACCCAACGCCCCTGCGTCGTGCACGAACAGGCCGGTAAGGTCGGGCCCAAAAGTACGCATGAACGGTTTGGGCGCGCGCCGCACACTCTGCTGTCCGGTGTGCAGCAAAGTGCCATCGGCCAGCACCACTTCCATGCCAATGACAGCTTCGGCAGCAGAGACGTGGCGCGCGGTGCCAAGAAACAGGGCACCATTCGAAAGTCCGCCACCAACGGTAGCCCGTGCGCCAGAAAATGTGCCGAAGAATGGCAAACGCAGCCCAAGCGGTTTGAGCGCTTCATGTATCTGCCGCCATGTCGTTCCCGCTTCCACGGTGACGATCATGTCTTCTTCACTGATGGATATGATCCGGTTCAACTTTGCCAGATCGATGGCCACAAAGCTTTTGTTTGCGATCGTATAACCGCCCACATACGTCAAACCGCCGCCACGCGGTGCCATCGCAATGCCTTCTGCACCAAGAAGCGCAACGGCCTGTGTCAAGTCTTCGACGCTGGTCGGGCGCACTACGGCAATGCATGGCGCGCCTTCGTCCAGCAGGTCCGATCCGTGCAGTGATAGACTGTCGCAGTCGGTCAACAGGCCATTTTGGCCAAGAATGGCGTGCAGATCGCCCAATAAGCCTTGGGTTAGAGTTTCGCTCATCAAGCCTGCGTCGCGGCCAGTTCGGCTGACGCTTCACGGAAGCTGCGGCGGCTGGCCATCAGGATCAGAAACGCAGCGAGGCCGCAGCAAAAGAACACCGTACCAAGCGCCTGTGCGATGCCGGTGGGGCTGGTGAACACGGTATCGGACAAATAGCCCACAATGAAGTTGCCCGCCGTCAGTGCGACCAGACCCGATGCGATGGTCTGCAATGCCATGACTTGCGCCCGCAGCGCGTTGGGGGTGATCTGGGCAAAGCCGGTATAAACCGCCGACGTGTTCCAGTTGAGGAACAGTGCGTTGAGGCCATATCCCACCAGCGCAAGATTGCCGGTGGGCGCAAGGCAGGCAGCCGTACCGAACACGACCATCGACAGCGCGCAGCCCATCGCGCACAGGATCGGTGCGTCGGTATATCCGCGCTTATTGAGCCAAGCCATCACCCAGCCGCTGTTCACTGCCGCGAAGATCGAAATGGGCAGGCCAACCAGCCCCAGAGTCTTGCCAGTTTCTGCCGCGCTCCAACCGTGCGCGCGGATGAACAGCGCTGGGAACCATCCAATAATGGCGTAAACGCAAACAAGGTTCAGCACTGCGCCCAACATGAAGAGGCCGAACGCGCCAGGCCGCTTGATAAACAAGCGCATTACCGGCCTCAAACTGATGGGTTCGGTCGCAATTGCGCCACCCTGCCGTGCAGGTTCGCGCGCGGTCAGAATTAGCACCAGCGCAAGAAGTAGCCCTGGTGCGCCGCACAGCACGAACACCATCTGCCAAGGTTGCATTGAGCCGAAAAGGCCTGGCATCCCAGCAATCAGCTTCTCCGACCAGTCGAGAAAAAGGCCTCCCATCGCCATGGCCGCTGCCGTTCCCAGCGAACTGCCGGTAACGAATATGCCATAGGCCTTTGGCCGGATATTGGGGGTGAAATAGTCAGCGATAAGCGAAGTTGCGACAGGCACCAGCGCCGCTTCGCCCACACCCACCAGCATCCGCGCAATAAACAGTTCCTGGAAGTTGGTGGCAAAGGAGCAACCGATTGTTGCGGCACTCCACAAGGCCAGCCCGCCGAATAGCAGCGTCACGCGGCGACGCCGGTCAGAAAGCATCCCAAGCGGCAGGCCCAGCATGCTGTAGACAATGCTGAATGCCATGCCTTGCAAAAGGCCGAACTGGGTGTCGTCTATTTTCAGAGACTGTTGCAGCGGTTCGATCAGAAGCGCGATGGAAACACGGTCAAGGATTGCCAGCGCATAGGCGAGCGTTAGCAGAGATAGGACATACCAGGCATAGGATTGCCGGGGCCATGTTGTGGGGGCTGCAATGCTCACTATCCGATGATCTCTCCAAACGCGCTTGAACCTACTTTTTGCAGAGCAAGTGCTAGTGCCTGTGCTGCGTTGTCTAGTCTCTGCTGCGCAATAAATGCCGTCCCGTTTGGCAAGAGATCGAGAAGCGATGCTGCGCCAGCCATTGCGGGATCATGTCCGACGGCTACCAGTGTTGGCACATTTACGGCCTGCCATGTCGAGGGATCATGCGCAGCGAGGGCTGCTGCAACCGGTTGGGCATAGTTTGTCCGCTGCTTGAGCATTCCGGTCAGCGCGCGATGCAATTCCGAAGCCTCTGGCACGTCTGGTGCAGGGCGAGCTGACGAGGGTCGGGCATCGAACCAAGGCCATTGCACTGCGCTGTCACGGAGCATGTGCCAGAAGCTATGGAGGTGCGATCCGGCCAGCGCATCGAAAGCGACAGGCGGGCACAGCGTTTCCAACGAAGGTGGATCGAATGAAGGCGCCCCCCATATTGCAAGCGCACGGACCAGACCCTTGTGTCTGGCTACCATGCGCGCGCCGATGGGGGCAGCCAAGCCGATGGCAAGGACATCGCAGGCATCCTCTTCAAGCCGGCCGACCAGTGCTGCAAGCGCAAAGGCTATTTGATCTGCATCCGGCTCGGAAAGGGCATCAGAATCACCGAAGCCGGGAAGGTCGGGTACCAATACTTTGCGGTGTTCTGATAAGGCTTTGGCCCAACAATGCGCCTCGAGCGTGGAAGGTGCGGACAGAACCAGGATGGCCGGCAAATCTGTTTTGACTTTGGCCGGATAGCACTCCCAATGGACATTGCCTTGATCCAGCGAGAGATAGCCCCGCCGGTTTTGCGATAATGGCAAGCTTGCGAGCGCTGGTTTTCTTGGGGCGGGCGATGACAGTGCGTCGCAAATCCACTGCGCCCACTTGTCGCGATCGGGGCCAAGGCGCTGCACCGAAAGCGCAGCGTTTTCGGTGCAGGGCACCTTGTCCAGATGTGGATAAAGCACATCCTCCGTCCGCGCGCCAACCACTGTTGGAATCTTCACGGCCCGTAAATCGTCCAGCGGGTTCCAGCGCATTGCGGCAGTGTAGGCCCCTGCATAGTGCGGTCCGGCGCTGAAGAGGTCGATCCCGTAGTCTTCCAACCACTCGGGCGTTGGAGGTTCCATCGCGATACGGTTCTGCGGGTTTGTGGCGAACCACGGGAACCAGCGCAGCATATCGCGTGTGCGGCTCCATTCTGCGCCCAACCATGCGCCGGTGGCTTCGGGTGCGAAGGGTCGCATATATTTTTGCAAGAAAGCCTCAGAGGCAAGCTGATCGGGAATAGACAGCCCATCAAGGATGAGCTTCGACATCTGCCCTTCGCGCACGGCCAAGGCGAGTGCGATTTTCGCGCTGGTGTGGGTGGCATAGATTGGGGCTTGTTCCAGCCCCAATGCAGTCAGCGCCTTGCCCAGCGCGTGCGCGAAATCAGGTAGCGCCGGTTCTTCCATGTCCAGCGGATCGGAATTACCGTATCCAGCGGTATCAAGGGCGAACACGCAATACCGCGTGGCGAGAACTTGCATGAGTGGCAGGTGCAGCCGCGAAGAGCGGGGAGAATCATGGAGCAGCACCACTGCCGGACCGGCCCCACAGAACCGATAGTGCACAAGACGGCCCGCAGCCTCGACATAGCCGCATTTTACCGTCTTGATAGTGCAAGGGTCCATAGAGTCCGGAAGCTCCTAGTCTATTTGGTATAGTAATATGACTATTACTGTGGCATCCAATATCGCTTGTCCAGTCCCTAAAATCGCACACATCGCGCGCAGACCGTTTGAACAGGAGCTATGATGGCGACACAGACCGGAACACTCGCACCATCTGAAACTAGTGGGCTTCCTGCGCGTGACAGTCGCGCCGGGTGGGTGGTTGTAGTGGCATCGATGGTGGGTTTGGCCATGGGGTTGAGCCCCATACCATTCTACACTATCGGCATGTTTGCGCCCGAATTGCAGCAAGCGTTCGGCTGGAGCTTCGCCTCCTTGATGGGGTCGATCACCGTGCAATCCGTTGTAGTCATGGGCACAGGGCCGATCGCCGGATTTGCGGTGGACCGCTTTGGCGCAAAGCCAGTCGCGTTGATTTCGCTTGTTCTGTTTGGGCTGACCTTCATGAGTCTTGGTCTGAGCAATGGCAACATCTGGGTCTACTACTGCCAGTGGGTGTTAATGTCGGTAGTTGGCGCGGGCACACTGACGGCCACGTGGATGCACACTGTCAACGGCTGGTTCGAAAAGCACCGCGGGCTTGCCATAGGGATCGCCAGCACGGGCACCGGAATTACCGGCTTTCTTGTAAAGCCCCTCGCTGCGTGGCTGATCGGCACTTATGGTTGGCGCACCGCGTTTTTCGTGATTGGCGCCTTGCCCATTTTGATCGGTGTGCCGGTGATCGCCATGCTGTTTCGTGAACGGCTTGCAGGGCCAGCCGCAAGAGTTTCCGCGATGTTGGCGCAGCCTGTGATAGAAGCGGGAATGACCCTGCGTGAGGCGTTGAGGGATCGCCGATTCTGGATCATGACTTTCGCCTTTTTGCTCATTGCCTTTGCACTGACCGCACCGACGCCCAATCTTGAAAACATTCTGCGCACGCAGCGCTTTACCCTGCCAGAAATTGGCGCGATCACGGCCGGTTTCGGGCTATCGGTGATTGCGGGCCGGGTTGCCGGGGGCTGGCTGCTGGACAGGTATTGGGCACCTGGCTGTGCAATGGCGATTTTGCTTTTGCCTGCCATCGGCAGCTTCCTGCTTTCGCGTCCTGAAATCGGCACCTCGCAGGCAGTAATCGCAGTGATAACGCTGGGTCTCGGCGCGGGGTTCGAGTTTGATCTGCTTGCCTATTTGATTGCCCGCTATTTCGGTCGCCGCGCTTATGGCACGATCTACGGCAGCTTCTACACGGTAATAGCGTTCGGCGGCGGCATGGGGCCGGTGGTTTATGGCAGGGTGTTCGATGCCACCGGACGTTACGACATGGCTTTGGCCACTGGTGTCGGCTGCCTTCTCGTTGGCGGAGTTTCGCTGCTGGCGATGGGCCGATACCCCTCTTGGGATGGGGAAGAGTCGTGAGCTGCCTCGGGGAAGCAGCCGGTTTTGGTTATGTTTTCAGCCGAAGTGCTACTGGCACCGGCTTGACTAAACCCGATCAAGACCTGAATAGCGGCGTATTGTCTGATCGAGATGCCGTCGGCTTCATGACGGTTTCGGCCAGCCGGGGAGAGATCGTGCTAGATCGCCAAGGAGCCGTTCCGCTTTATCACCAGATTTACCTGAGTTTGCGCGATGAAATCCTGTGCGGGCAACGCCCCTATGGCAGCGCCTTGCCGACCGAGCAGGAATTGTCCGCCATTTTTGATGTCTCGCGAATTACAGCGCGGCGTGTCCTGAACGATCTGGCCAACGAACATTACGTTGAACGTCGACGCCGTATTGGCACACGGGTGATTTTCAAATCTCCCGCGGCCCCGCTCGAGGCGAATCTTGATCAGGCATTGGATTCGTTAATGGCGTTGGGCGAGGGAACCACCGTCAACGTTATCTCGGTGGAAAAGCGCGCTGCAACCGATATCATCGCAAATGCGCTGGGTATCGAAGAAGGTGCCGAAGTCATCCGGGCAGTCAGGGTGCGGTGCCTGGAAGGCATTCCCATCGGTTACATTGTCAGTTACGTTCGGGGTGAACTGCACACGGTCATCTCCGAAGCCACGCTGTCTTCTGCTCCGTTGCTAAAGTTGCTGGATGATGCCGGTTTCCATGCCACGCGCGCTGAACAGACGATCGGTGCAATGCTGGCCGACCCCTCTTTGGTTCAAGCGTTGAATGTCGAACCTATGTCTGCGATATTGCGCATCACCCGCACAGTTCATGACAAGAACAATGTTCCTTTTCTCCGGACCTATGCGCACTATCGATCCGACCGGTTCAATATCAGGATGGACCTGCACAATCCCCGGGTTTAGCGTACCGGACTAGATCCTCAGGAAAGGATCCGCGCGGTCGTTCAATGGTTCGCAGCCTGAATCAGTGATCAGCCACAAGTCCTCCAAATGGACGTTTCCGGCGGCGTCAAGATGCAGCACCGGGCAATCGATGCTCAATACCATATCCTTTTCGATTGTATGGTCGGCCTTTTTGAAGTGCAGGCTATCGCCGTCGTAAGCTTCGTCAGTGTGGAAAAGGCCGACGCTGTGTGCGGCGCAGGGAATGACCATGTCATAGCCGGCGCTGGCAACAGCCTCTTGTCCGATCCTGCGCACATCGGAGTATTTCAGGCCCGGACGCAGCGCAACCCCGATTGCATCATTGGCGCAACGGGCCGCATCGACCATGCGCCGGATGATCGGATCGGGCTCACCAACGAACACCGTACGTCCGAAATCGCCATGGTAGCCTGCATAGTGGCTGACAGCGTCGATCTGGAAGCTGCGGCCGTCATGTATCACACCGTCGCGGTTGCGCATCGTTGTGCTGTCGGTTGAGAGGAACATCGGCACACCACCGCGGCGCCCAGTTTCGGCAAAGAATGCGCGGGCCATGTCCTGATAGGTATCTCCAGCCTTCATAGACATGATTGCCGTGCGCGCGGCCTCAGCATTGTTGTGTGCCGCATGGCGCATAAGTGCGATTTCGAACGGTGATTTGATCATGCGGATACGCCGCAGCAAAGGTTCTGCCGGGCAAAAAACCGATCGGCCATTGAGGATTCCTGCAACCAGCGTAGATTCGGTGGCCAATGTGCCTGTGATTGCGGCGACGGCGTGATTCAGTGCAGCCGCAGCATTGGGAAAAGTGCCATTGCGATCCAGCACTTCGAGCGTGGTATCTCGTGTCAGATGGTCCATCGGATCGGGGGTGCCCCCTTGCGCGTGCGGCAAGAAGATTGGCGGTGTCGCTCCTCCTTCCAACCCGTGCGGGGCCGTATACAGCAGAATATCGAGCGGGCCACCGGGAGCGGGCGCTTCAAGATCGTGCAGGTAGTGCAAGAACTGGCTGGTGATGAGAGTAACGGATGAATTTTTATTGGCGGGCACGATGGCAAAAGCCGCGCCATCCTGCCCCATGGCGACCGACTGCGGCCAATATCCCGTTGCCTGATAAATGCTGGTCTTGTCGGTCAATACCAGTGCAGAAACGCCCATTGCGCTTAACACCCGCTCCGCCACGGTCCGGTTTATCAGCGGCTGAAGCTTGGTCATGGGCGTAGGCTTCCACTAAAGCAGAAAAGTTGCAGACCTGTAGGAAGCATCTGCGGCTTGCCCGCGCCAATCAGTAATTCTTAGAGGCGATAAGGGCTTCCGACTTTTCTGAAAGCGGGATCAGGGCGAGTGGTTTTGTCACAATCCGGCAGGTGGACACGTAATCAAAAGGCGGGATTGCGGACGGGCGTCATGTCAGGGTGCATCCCGCACGGGGAGAATACCATGGATTCCAAAACCCATGACCATGCTGGCCGCGCATGGCTTACGGTCATTACGCTATTTCTGGCGCAGATTGTCTCTACGATCGACAGGGGAATGCTGGCGCTTGTTATCGATCCCGTGCGGACAGATCTTGGCATCAGTGAAATGCAGATTGCTCTGCTGCAAGGTTTTGCGTTTTCGATTTTTTACGTAACTGTCGGTCTGCCGCTTGGTGCGGTGGCCGATGCTGTCAACCGCCGAAAGCTGCTTCTGGCAGGCATCGCCGTCTGGAGCACGGCGACCGTGGCTGGAGGCTTTGCCGAAGGGTTCGGGTCCATGTTCGCATCGCGCCTTTTCATCGGCGTGGGCGAAGCGGTTCTGGGGCCATGCGCCGTTACCATGATAAGCGACTTGTTCCCGCCAGAACGTCGCGGGCGTCCAATGGCGCTATACGTTTTTGGCAGCATGATTGCCTACGGCCTGGGCTCGCTGATCTGCGGGCTGATCCTTGATCTTGCACCGCAGGGCGCGTTTGCCGGACTGCCGTTTATCGGCCAGCTTGCGCCATGGCGGATCGCTTTCGTGCTGGTCGGTACAAGCGGTGTAGTTTTGTTGGCATTGCTAGCAACATTGCGGGAACCTGCGCGAACCACGCCCACCGCACGCCCCGATGGCACAAAGCTGTCTTTCGGACAGGGCCTGCGCACGATGGGCCGCGAATGCCATGTGTTTCTGCCATACTACATGGCGTTAGCGTTGTTTGCAGTAGGGGGAGTAGTGGCGACTGGTTGGGGTGCAGTGTTTCTGACCCGCACTTTTGGCTATGCAATCGGTGCGGCAGGAAAGTCGCTTGGCCTTGCCCAAGTACTCTGGGCGATACTGGGTGCGGGGGTAGCCGGCTTCGTGGTTGACAAAGTCCGCAACCGATTTGGCGTGGCCGGTCGGATGCGGCTGGCAGCTGCACTTACCCTGTTCGCGTTACCATCGGCTCTGCCGCAGTTTGCAGGCAACGACACACTGGCCATCGCGATGCTCGGGGAATTGATGTTCGTGATGGCGATCTACGGCTCTACGATGCTGTCTGTCCTGTCCGAGATTGCCCCGCCATCGCTACGGGGCTTTGCCGTGGCGCTATATGCCTTTGTGATGACCATGATCGGTGGCACGCTCGGCCCAGTGGCTGTGGCGTGGCTGACCGAGTCGGTCTTTTCCGATCCGCTGGCGGTAGGATGGTCGATGGCAATAGTGGGCGTGACCGCCTTTACCCTGTCTGCGCTGCTGGCCTTTTACGCAGCAGCGCGTGTGCAATCCCTCAAGACGGTGACATTATGACGCAAGTCAAGCGCGGCTATGCCGACAGTCGTTTCGGTCAAGTTCATTATCGGATTGCGCAAGGCGGGGAGGGCACACCGATCCTGTGTCTGCACCAGACCCCCAGCAGCAGTGCAGATTGGTTGCCGGTGATGGCACCTTTGGCGCAGGGACGCACTGTCATTGCACTCGACACGCCGGGCTATGGGATGAGCGATGCTCCGCCAGAGCCTGCCAGCATCGAAGACTTCGCGCAGATTGCCGACCGGTTCATGCATGACATGGCGCAACAGGGTTTGATCCCGTGCGGCGGCTATCATATCATGGGTTTTCACACCGGATCGCTGATTGCCACCGAGCTGGCGCGGGCGTTTCCACAACGAGTCCAGCGCTTGGTACTGTTTGGCTTGGCTGCCTACCCGGCCGATGTGCGTAAGGCCAAGCTTGAAAATCTGTTGCAGGCATTTCCTGTACCGGATGCCAGCCTTGCTCACGTTGAAAAGCTATGGGCGATCATCGGTAGTTTGTCGGACCCGCGCATATCCTTTGAAGAGCGGCACATCAGCATGGCCGAATGCTTGCGGCTGGGTGCGCGCATGCCATGGGGTTATTGCTCGGTCTATCGTTATGACTTCCTTGCCGCCATGGCCCAAGTGGCGCATGATGTGCTGGTTATGAATGCGCAGGATGATCTGTGGGAAGTGACCCGCGCAACGTCACACCTTTTCCGCAACGGCAAGCGGATGGATATGGCAGGCGTGAAGCATGGCGTCCTGAAGCTAGAGCAAGACCGGGTGGTTGATGCAGTGGAAATGTTCCTTCAGCCTTCTTGATATGGAGGGCGAGTTCACGTGAATCTTGTCCAACTCAAACGGATGATCGCTATTTATGAGTGTGGCAGCCTGCGTAAGGCGGCCGCAACCATCGGCATAACCCAACCGGCGCTGACCCTCAGCATCAAGCAATTGGAAGAGGAATTCAACGCCAGCCTTTTTGAGCGCGGCCCATCGGGTGTGCGGCCCACAGCCATGTGCGAAAGGCTGGTGGCGCGGGCGCGGCTGATGCTGGCCGAAGAGCGCCGGATTGTGCACGAACTGACCGAAGCAAACCGGCAACCGCGTCTCGCTCTGGGCGTTCATCCCGTTCTTGTTTCCGAATGGTTGACGCACACTCTGCGCCGCTTTGTCGACGCCAGTCCACGCATCGATTTGTGGGTCCGCGATGGCTATACCACCCAGCTTATGGACATGCTCTCGGCAGGCGATCTTGATTTTGCGTTCTGCGGTTTTCCGGCCGATTTCAGTGATGAAGCATTTGAATTCGAACCGTTGTTTCGGCGCAACTATGCGATCGTAGCGCGGGCTGATCACGCGATTTTTGCAGGTGCAGGAACCAGTGGTCACACATGGGTGCAATTGAGCGCCTATAACAAGATCGATCCGATGGAGACACGGGAATTCACCGAAATGATCGGACGGTTCGGCTATGGCCAAGATAACAAGATCATCCGCGTATCGTCGGCTACGCTGCACAAGTCGCTGATCGTCGATGGCGGGCTGATCGGCATGATAGCGTGTGAATCTGTGGCCGCCGAACTTATCAAGGGGACACTCATGCGTCTGGAAGGCTCGGAAATTGCCGCACCAACCTTTGGTTTCGTCACGCTGCAGGGGCGTTATGAAACACGCATCATGCGCCAGTTGAAATCGGTGATCCGTGCCAATGCGCAAAGCGCTGGGACCGCCTGAACGGGTCAAGCGCCGGCCAGCAGTTCATTCAGGATACGCGCTGTTTCATCCGGGTTATCTTGCATCACAAACGCGCCGGAATTCTTCACCACAGCGGTTCGTCCGTTGCGCAGAGTTGGTTCAACGACAGACCGGAACTTGTGATAAGCCTTGTCAAATTCCCCATAAACCAGAAGCGTCGGAGACTGAATGCGCGGAATCATGCCGGCAATGTCAGTGATGGCCACGCCCCGTTCGCATGGTTGAATCCACCGCCCTGCAGCAAGGCGGCTCTGGTTGCCTTCAACGCTTATCTTCTGCGGATTTACGATGCCAAAGATCTGGCGCAATTGCTCGGGCGTTGTCGGCAGGGGATCGCCGTTCTTGTCGAACAAGTCCGTCTGCTTGTCATCGACGATGATTTTGATCTGATCAAGTGTGCGCCGCCCGCCCAGCGCCGACGAGATGATCGCCAGCGATTGGATGCGTTCGGGCCAGAACGCGGCAAGTGAAACCGCCACGCATCCGCCCAGCGAGGTCCCGAACAGGTGCACCTTGTCGATGCCCATTTCATCGAGCGCGCCCACCAGCAGCGAAGCAATTTCGCCCAGCGTGAGGATATAGGGGGCGGGGCCATCCCAGCGCGATCCGCCATGACCGGGAAGATCGAACGCGATGATCTGCCGCCCTTTTGCCAGCAGCGGGGCGACGTGGCGCCAATCGGAAAGCCAACCACCCAGCTTGTGCAACAGGACGACAGGGGGCACTGATGGGTTGGGTTCGCCGATTGTGGCATAGTGCAGCACGCCGCCCGCGCGGCGCAAGCTGCCGGTGGCAGTCCAGGCTCCGCGGAGAGGAGTGCCGACGGGCAACGCGGGGCTGCTGGCGCAGGCCGAGGTGCTGATCGCTCCGGCAACCACGGCGCTTGCGGTCAACAGGCCTTTGCCCAAGGTTCGCCGATTGATCATGGCATTGTCGTACTTCGGTTTCATGCCCACATCCTTGGCTCGCGGCCTAGTGCCGGGTTGGCGACAAATGCATTTTCAGGTGTCGGCAGCCCAAGGCTTTCACGCAGACTGCTGCCTTCGTAGTCGGTCTGGAACAGTCCGCGCTTCTGCAGGATCGGAATGACTTGATCGACAAAATCTTCAAGTCCGCCTGGTTGGTAATTGGGGGAAAGCGAAAAGCCGTCGGCTCCGCGTGTGCGAAACCAGTTTTCGCACAGATCGGCGACCTGTTCGGGCGTGCCGGCAAACGAAAAGCTTGCGCGTGAAACGACCACGTGCCGGGCCAGCGCGCCGATAGCCAAGTCTTTTTCGCGTGCCAACTGGATGATCTGCTGCTGCACCCACTTTCCGCCGTTGGTCGCGGGAAGGTCCGGCAACTTGTCATCGGGCGAGAGGTGCGAAAGATCGACGCCCAATTGCAGAGAAAGCGTGCGCAGTGCGAGCGCTTCGGGCACCAGTTCCAGCAATTCGGCCTCGGCCTTGCGCGCTTCTTCTTCTGTGCCGCGCACCATAAGCTGCATCGACGGGATCACTTTGACGTGATCGGGATTGCGTCCAAACGCGGCGGCGCGTGCTTTCATGTCTGCATAGAATTCCTGCCCCACCTCAAGCGATCGTGCGGCAGTGAAAATGAGGTCTGCCGTGCGCGCGGCGAGCCGCCGGCCTGCTTCGGACCCACCTGCCTGCACGATGATCGGGTGTCCTTGCGGCGGGCGCGCTACGTTAAGCGGCCCAGCAACCTTGAAGTGCTTTCCCTGATGGTCCAGCTCATGGACTTTTGCGGGATCGAAATAGCGCGCGGCTTCACGGTCCCGCAGAATTGCGCCATCTTCCCAACTGTCCCACAACGCCTTCACCACATCGACGAATTCTTCGGCCCGGTCATAACGTTCGGCATGGTCCATGTTTATGTCGCGGCCGAAATTGCGGGCTTCGCCATCGCTAGCTGATGTGACGACATTCCACCCTGCGCGCCCCTTGGACAAATGGTCAAGCGAGGCATAGCGACGCGCGATATTGTAGGGTTCGTTATAAGTCGTCGATGCCGTGGCGATCAGGCCTATGTTGCTTGTTACCATTGCCAGAGCCGCCAGGAGCGTGGTTGGCTCAAGTTTCCCGGCATAATCGGTGGCCGCAAAGGCATCGCTGCCCGAAATGCTGGGAAAGCCGACAGAGTCGCCGGAGAAATAGCAGTGCATTTTACCGCGTTCGGCAACTTGGGCGAGATGGGCGTAATGTGCAAAGTCGTGCAGATCAGCCACCGGCGCGCCTGGCCATCGCCATCCGCCGGGATGCGCGCCGCTGTTGTGAATGAAGGTGGCAAGTATCATTTTGGCGCCGTTTGAAGGCATGAATTCTGCTCCGGATTCTATGATTGGCTGGATTGGACCACGTGCGCCAGTTCACCATCGGGATCGGCGGCGCGGAAGGCCCGGAAGGCGGTGATGAAACACAAGGATGCGAGCGCCAAACAGGGCAGCACCACACCAACGAACGACCATGCAATAAGCGCTTCATCGCCCAGAACGTGTTGTGAAACATACGCGATAAGCAGCGGTCCACCGGCACCGGCGGGCAGCGCTGCAACTACGCTGAGCAAGGCATAAGTGAACCCGCGCATGTCGCCCGGCGCAATATCTTGCACTGTGGCATTCATGGCCACGTTCAGCATCGGTGCGGTCAGGCTGATGGTAGCAAGGCAGGTTATTGCTGCCATCAGTCCCGGTGCGAGACCGGCCAATCCGGCAGGCAGGGCAAGCAGCGGTAGTCCCGCCATCACCAGCAACCGCCCGCCGCGCCGTGTGCCAAACGCTGAATCGGCCACAATACCACCAAGAAAATACCCGCTTACGCCTGCGATCAGCATTCCAAGGCCCAGTGCATTGGCGATCTGGGGCAGTGTGAGTGCGAAGGTTCGCATCAGCAGCGGTGCGGTCCAGGCGGTGACCCCGACAAAAGCGATGTAGTACAGGCAGAAGCCGCCAAAAAGCGGGAACACGATAGCACGTTGCCGTCGCAGGTAAGCAAGCTTCGCACTCAGGGGCCTTGACACCGGTGCCCCATCCACCCGCCCGCGTCTTGCCGGTTCTTGCACTGTGAAGAACAACAGCCCCACCACCGGACCCGCCAGGCCACACAGTAGGAATGCGATGCGCCAGGATGCGATATCCCCCAAACCGGGCAGGACGAGATGCAGGTCGGCCGCGATGATCTTGCCTGGAATGATCGAAGACAGAGCCGTGCCGATGGACGCGCCGATGAGGTATGCGCTGATCGCGCGGCCTCTGCGCGATGGTGGGAACATATCCGCAATTAGGGATAGCGCGGCAGGAGCAACGGCTGCCTCCCCCACGCCAACGATGGCACGCAGTACAAAAAATGTCGCGAAATCAGGGGCAAGTCCGCCAAGCGCCGTAGAAAGGCTCCAGACGATGATCGCCCAACCAAGAATTTTCTTGCGTACGTGGCGATCAATCAACGAGCCCAGCCAAAGCCCGCAAATGCCGCTTAGAACCGAATAGGCAAGCCCCATCAGCAGGCCCATCTGAATGTCGTCGATGCCAAGGTCTGCCTTGATAGGTTCTGCCAACACACCAACGATGGCTTTGTCTATGCTGTAGAAATTGGCTGCAAGGAACAGCAGCAGCATCGGCCACAGATTTTTGCGTATCGGTGGGTATGTGGCTTGGGCCGGCATGCGCAATTGGCCCTCCATAGAGGCTTGGGTCACCATGTTGGGTATCAAGACTGCCATCTGCACCATAATCAATTTGGCTTATCGCCTTCATGGATTCCTGATTGGCGCAAGGAAACAAGGTGTGCTTGGACAAGGGAAATTGCTCCTCAGAGCTTGGATAGTACGATGAAATTGCTTGCCTTCATGATGCAGACCGGTGGCCATATCGCGGGCTGGCGGCATCCGCGGGCTGCAAACAACGCGTTATGTGATATCGATTATTTCCGCAGGCTTGGCCAAACGGCAGAGCGCGGGCTGTTCGATGGCGTGTTCCTCGCCGACTACGTTGGCTATCATCCTGTGAAAGGCGCAGAGATTTTTGCAGGGCTTGAAACGCCCAAGCTTGATCCACTGGTTGTGTTATCGACTATTGCGGCTGTGACCAGCAATCTGGGTCTGATCGGTACGGCTTCTACCAGCTATTCGCATCCTTATGATCTTGCCCGCCGGTTCGCCTCGCTCGATCATCTTAGTGAGGGTCGCGCTGGGTGGAATATCGTAACCTCGACGATGGAGAACGAGGCGCACAATTATGGCCGCCCAGCGCATCTTGAGCATGCTGAACGCTACGCGCGGGCAGACGAATTTGTAAATGTGGCAAGGCGATTGTGGGACAGTTGGCAGGAAGGCGCGGTGCTGGCGGACAAGGCCAGCGGGCGCTACACCGATCCTGCGCGAATAACTGCTGTAAATCACGCGGGCGAACATTTCCGCATTGCCGGGCCTTTGACTGTGCCGCGCCCACCACAGGGGCATCCCGTACTTGTGCAGGCAGGCGCGTCGGCCACAGGTCAGCGCTTTGCAGCTGTGAATGCCGAAGTGATTTTTACCTCGCACCCAACCATCGAAACGGCCAAAATGTTCCGGCTGGCCATGCATGCGCAACTGGCAGAGGTTGGCCGCGCCCCTGCAAGCCTCAAGGTCATGCCAGCGATTACGCCGATCATCGGTGACACCAAGCAAGCTGCACAGGATTTGCAGCGCGAACTTGACGGCTTGATTCCCATGCATATCGCAGTGTCGAAGCTTGAGGCGTTGCTTGGCAATATAGACTTGTCCGGGCATGACCCTGATGGCCCTCTTCCGCCACTGCCCGAAGCCGCGCTGGCGGGTCAGAATTCCACGCGCGATCGGGTTCTGGAATTGTCGGTGCGCCAAAACCTCTCGATTCGAGCGTTGGCGCGACAGGTTGCGGCTGGGCGGACGAGCCACACTGTCGTGGGTACAGCCGAGGATGTGGCCCAGACCTTGATTGACTGGGAAACACAGGGGGCTGCGGACGGTTTTGTTATCTCACCGCCGTTTCTGCCGGCCGGCCTTGAAGACTTCGTCGATCAGGTCATACCGATCCTGCAAAAGAGCGGCCATTTCCGCACGGCCTATGAAGGTGCCACCCTACGCGAAAACCTCGGGCTGGCAGTTCCGGAAAACTATTATGAAGCGCATCCCGAAACGCGCATCCAGCCCGAGGTATTCTGATGGTAGCCGCGCCCACTTGGCCCGTTCTGTGCATTTATGCGTTGCCCGATGGAGGCTCGCGTTTGGCTGATCTCACGTTGCCGGTCACGCATAAAGTTACCGCTGCAGACGGTACAGTCCGTTGGGACGGCGTTGCTGCGGCAAGCCAATGGGGGTTGGCCGGAAGCGCGAGCTATTCCAACAACTACGAATGGCACACCAGCGGTCAGGCTGGGCTTTCCATCACATTGCGCGGGCATTGGGAGATCGAGGCGAGCGATGGTACGCGTCGCGCGCTGGCTCCGGGTGATGTGCTGGTCATGCTGGACACCACCGGGCAGGGCCACCGCTCATGGCCACGCGATCAGGGAGATACGATGGTGCTTGGCATGGGGTTTGGCGAAGATGTCGAGCGCGACATCCGTGGGCGGTTGGCGGCCCTGTTGGGCTGACCGCATCAGGCCGTAGCCAGCGGTGCCTCAAACTCTGCATCGTCAGGCAGGCGATAACGCGTCATGATCAGGGTGGCGAGCAACGCGCCAAGCGCGGGCACGATGGCTACACTGGCAAGGATTCCCGTCCTGACTCCGTTTGGTTGGGTTTGCATTCCGCTGCCGATTGCGGACTGAAAGCCGACCCAGGCCATGATCATGCTGAAGGCAAAAGTGCCTACTGCCGAAGTTCCCTTTTCTACCATCACGAATACGCCCGCCAACATGCCAGCGTGGTTCTCACCCTGTGCCCGCCGGGAATAGTCCATCGTATCAGTCAGCACCGTGTAAAGGCCCAGGAATACGCCACCGGTTCCCACTCCAGACATGGCAGCAGCAATGAACACCATCGGAACGGCCGTAGCCGGTGGAATCAGCGCCCAAGTTGTGTAAGCCAGCGTGCAGGCCAAGCCTGCGGTTACCAGCGCGTTGCGCCGCCCGAACCGTGCTGCCAAACGTACCCAAACCACTTGTGAAAGGACCATCAGCGCAGTTTGAACTGCAAAGATCGTGCCCAGAACGCTGTCTGAAACACCCAGAACGTGCCGTGTATAATATGGAATGGCGGAAATGTGGACGGCAAAGCCGATAAAAAGCACAAGCTTGAAGCCCATCAGGCAAAGGAATGGTCGGTTGCTTCGAACAACTGCAAACGTGGCTCCGAATGACGCGTGGGGCTTACGCTCTTCCCGTTCGATCTTCGGGCGTTCCTTTAACAATGTGAATGCCGCGATCCCGCCCAGCGCGATGGCACAGCCCAGGATTATCGCTACAAGACCATGGCCTGCGCGGTCACTGCCGATCTGCCCGAGCAAAAATGGAGCAGCCGACGTCGCTGCGAAGCTACCCAATGATGATCCGTAAACGCTGAAGGTCATCAACCGGGAGCGTTTGTGAAAATCGTCAGTGAGCGTCCGCCCAATGGCAAGGTAGGGGATACGAAACATCGTATAGGCGGTAGAATAGATCAGCAGTGTCAAACCGACGTAAATCCAAAGCGCAGTTCCATCGAGGCTGCCGGGAACGTTGAATAGCAGTACAATCGACAACGCGGCCAGCAGGCCCCCTGCCAGCAAATAGGGCCGGAACTGGCCCAACCGCGTGCGGGTGCGGTCGCTAATGTAACCCATCAACAAGTCGGCAAAGGCATCATAGACTTTGGCAAACACTGTCAGTGCCCCCGCAACGGCTATCGCGATGCCGAGGGAATCTGTCATGAATCGCAAGTGCAGCAGGCCTACCGCGCTAACCAGCGCAGACGATGTGAAAGACCCTATTGTCCAGCCAAGATACGCGCTCTTCTTCATGCACAGGCCTTCTTTAAATAACTGGACTGGAAAAGGGGTTGGCGGGCGCTATTCGCTCCACACCTTGGACAAGTCGGAACTGCCAACTTTGGGGCAACCGTCCTTCGGCAACTGGATTGAGACCATCATCGAACCTTCGGGGCCAGCCCGCGAAATGTGGCCCTTGCCGGTGCAGTCTTCGGCAAAGGCAAGGTCGCCGTGGCGCAGTTCGTACTCTGTGCCGTCATGAAGGCCTATGATCATCGTACCGAAAATGGGGATCAGGAAGGTGGGGTTGTTTGCTACATGAAAGCCAAAGCCCCCGCCCGCCTGCATCGCACCCACCGTCGCCCGTTCGGCATTACGGCGCAGCAGCGTGGCGATTTTGCGACCCTTGGGTTCCACTACGGTAAGTTGTTCTGCCCGGGTAAGCCCGTCTGGTCCGCTATACAGGTGGAACACCCGTTTGATCCAAGGCATTGAATCGCTGGTAGGCTGGAATTCCAGAGGGAACACCGGACCTTCGATAGCGCGCACTTCGTGGGCTTTTGCACCCGACGTGGCGGCCAGCGCCGCCATTAGTCCGCCGCCGATCAGGAAGTTGCGCTTGTTATGGTCTGTCATGGCGGGTCAGGCCGTCTGAGCTTCGCGCCTGGTAAAGGCGCGGGGTTCGGTTTCGGGGCGGGTCCAGATCACCGGCAATTCGGGGCAGGGGGCCGGATGCTCACCTTCGGTCTGGCTTAGCAGATCAAGGCCCTGCACCGGCATCAACCCTTCGCGCGGGCACCAGTAAGCGTCATCCCCGATCATCCTCATGGCAAGGCCAGTGCGTGCCAAATCTTGGGAATCGTTGCCTTTGGAATAGTGTGGAATGTCTACATGGAACAGCACGGCGTCGCCCGGTTCCAGATTCCATGTTTTGAAGGTGAAGGGAAAATCAGGTTTGCCACGTTCGCTCTCGAAATCGGGAAAGCTGAATGTACCATCGCCTGCCGGGCCAAACCGTGATCCAGTCTCAGCGCAGAACTTATGATAGCCAGCCACGAATTCGATCCGTCCGTTCTCCTGCGTGACGGGCGAAAGCGCCACCCACAGGTTGGGGATCATCGTGCCAGTAAAGGGCCACAAGTGGTCCGCATGCCATTGCATGACAGAGGGTGAAAGCGGTGGTTTGAGGAACAGGTGATCGTGAAACATTTGCACCCGATCGGCCCCGATCACGCGGCCCACAATCTCGCCCGCCGGAGAATGGAGCGCGAAATCACGAAAGGCACCGGGGCTGCGAAACAAGTGTGAAATCGAAATCATCGCACCGTGTGATGGCCCTGCCGAGCCATAGGCGGCAGGATCGGCTTGCACTGCCTTGGCCGCTTCCTGCAATCGTGCGATCCATTCTGCATCGAACATCTGGCGCAGGCACACGACGCCATCGCGCGCGTAATCGTCGATATGATCTTGGGTAATGGGATGCAGCGGGCGTTTGTTCATCGAGCGCTCTTCCTTGGGCAATTATAAATGGCAAACCGGTGTGCCGCTTTGACCGCGCAAGTAGAGACGTACCAGACGCAAGCTTTGGGGGCATGTGCCGGTTTTCGTCTTACTGCCGGTGAGCGGTCGCAGGCTATTGCGCTGCAACGGCCACCCTTTTGTGTCGCAGCAAGGTGACTTTCGCCGAGCACCTTGAATAGCGCACTAATTCTGACCGGCGATAAAACTTGTTGATCGCTCGAATCACAGGGGCGATCACCGCAAACGTTCGAGATCACATCGAGCCACCCTGGCGTTGAAGTCCTTTGCGAAAGGTCTGGCGCAGGATCGACATCAGCTTGCGCAGCGAACGGCTTTGGTAGCTGCCGGCCACGGTCATCAACCCCAAGGGTGGAGCATCGATCTGTGTGCCGGGCACCCGTTGCAGGCCTACCCCAGCGACATCGTGTTGCAAAAGATCGTCCGGCAGCATGCCAAGCAACCCGCCATCTTTCACCAGGCTGCAGATCAGTTGCATCGACGATGCGCGGATTATCGCCTTGGCGGGCGTCATCCCGACGCCGCCCAGCATCTTCAGAATATCTTCGCTGTCAGTCTGTTCCATTTGCACATTGTGAACCGCCACTTGCGCCCAATCGTGCGTGCTGACAGGTAATCCTGCGGCCAATTCTGCAAATACCGGATGGTCTTTTGCCGCATAAACCGAATAGGACTGGGCTTGCAGCGGTTCGAAATCGAACTCGGCCTCATGCGAAGTCCGGGCGGCGGGGGCGCAGATTGCGAGGTCCAATGAGCCCTGCCGTAGCCGCTCCTGCAATTGCGCGCTGTATCCGTCCACGATCTGTATGATTACTTCATCGTGAGCCTGCCGGAACTGCGCCAGTGCTTGCACAAAATCGCGATTGGCCAAAATCGGATGCACGCCCAGTTCAATCGTTTGGATGCGGTTGCTGCGTTCGACTTCGGCCAGCAGACGTGCTTGTTCGCTCACAATCAGCCGTGCGCGCATGATCAGGCGTTCGCATGGTTCGGTAGGTGTTATTCCTCGTGGTCCGCGCACGAAGAGCGGCAGGTTCAGGCTCTCTTCCAGTTGCCGGATGCTCCACGTCAAGGCCGGTTGAGAAATGCCGAACACTTTGGCAGCCTTGCGAAAGCTGCCGGCCTCGTAAACCGCAATCAAGCGTTCCAGTTTGGTGATGTTCATGTGGCGATCCCGCACAGCCGCCATATCCATCGGAGCTGCAGGTATATCATCAGCGATCAAGTTGTTTATGCACTGGCGCAGATTTCTTTGGTTACCTGTCGGATTGCGGGGTGGCAGGTTTTGCGCGTCGGCAGGTGCCGGTTTATGCCAATTTGTCCAAGGAGCCCCGGCTATGGCACTGGAAATTCTCGGTGTGCTGCTGCACCGCAATGCGTCCGAGATTACACCGGCCGATGGTGGCCCAGCCTTCGATATCGATATGATCGCAAAGATGGCCCTCGCGTTTGATGAAAACGATTTTGATCGCGTGTTGATCCTGCAGAATTCTTTCGCACCCGATCCGTTTGCCATTGCCGCGCATGTTTCGGCTATCACGCAAAAGCTTGCCTTTATGGTTGCGCATCGCCCTGGCTTTATTGCACCAACGATGGCCGCGCGCATGTTCGCAACGTTAGATCAGCTTAGCTCTGGCCGGGCCGGAGTGCATATCATAACCGGCGCAAATGATCAGGAACTGCAATGTGATGGCGACTTCCATACGAAGGAGGAACGTTATCTTCGCAGCGCTGAATATGTACAGATCATGCGCTCACTGTGGAGCGCAGCAAAGCCGGTTGACCATGCGGGTCAGTGGTATCGCTTCAACAGTGCTCTATCCGAAGTGCGTCCGGTCAATGGTGCAATACCTGTCTACTGGGGCGGTTCATCGCAACTTGCGCTGGAGATGGGCGCGGAAGTTGCGGACGTTTATGCGATTGGCGGGCTGAAACCACTGGCGCAGATGCAAGGTACAGTGACGCAGATCCAGCAAGCTTGGGTACGAACGGGCAGGCCGGTGCGGCTGCAAACGTCGGTCCGTGTTATCCTTGGCGATACAGAGGAGCAGGCTTGGGCGGCGGCGCGTGATGTGGTCGAGGCGCTGCGCGAGACGGGTCTCGAACAGCAGCGAAAGATTGCGGGCAAAGACAGCGATGCAGCAATTGGCACCGCAATGCGCCTTGACCCCAAATTTGCCACTACCAAAGGCGGATCGGGACGCGCGGAACTGGAGGACATCGCTGCTGGCGCAGATACTTCCGACAAACGTCTATGGAATGGCATTACACGCGCCTCGATCGAATTCTCCACGCCGATGCTGCCACCCGCACTTGTCGGCACGGCGGAGCAGGTGGCCGATGCAATGATGGATTATTATCGTATGGGTATCACCGGCTTCCTCATCCGCGGTTTTGATCTTTATGGCGATATTGCCCTGCATGGCAGGGAGTTAATCCCTATGCTGCGGAGCATGGCTGCGCAGCATGACCGCGTTCTACAATCCGCCTGAGGCGAAGGAGGCCCCACAGATGCGTGCTTTTTGGCCACTTTCATTTGTAGCAGTGATCCTGTCCAGTTCTGCATCTTCGCACGAGCCGTGCAAACAATCAGCGCCGTTGCCGGTATCACCCATCTCACCAGATGCGGAGGCGTTTAAGGTCCTCCATCTGTTTGGCGGCGAAGATGGTGAATCTCACTTGGAGATCAAGGAATTGCCACGCACGGGCGGTACGCCGGGGCGCAGCGTGCAAACGCGGCTCTACGCCACCGATGTTGAGATTGGCGACACTTTGCCAGGGGATTTCATTGATTTCCATGGCGTTTCCACGCCGCGCCTGCTGATCGTTCTAGCGGGTCAACTGGAAGTGGGCTTGGGTGATGGTTCGAAGCATGTACTATCCAAGGGTGATATTGTGCTGGCCAATGATGTGACCGGGCGTGGTCACACATCGCGTTTGATCGGGTCCGAACCATTGCGCATCATGACGGTCCGATTGCCAGCAAAGAATAGCTTTGTTCCCAAGCTTGGCTCTTGTCCTGATGGCATGAGCGCGGAGCAATGCGTGAGTAATCGCCTGAAGATTACGACGCCACCAACCCATCCCTGACCGGCTTTCGGCGGCCCCGGCTTCCACAAAAAAGGGAAGCCGGGTCAACCGTCCGATCAACTGACCTTGATCAGCACCTTGCCCAGATGCGAGCCTGACTTTAGGTAGCGGCAGGCGTCAACCGCTTCATCGAATTCGAACACGCGGTCCACAACGGGTGCAAAGCCGGTAGCTTCCATCGCGCGGACCATCCGCGCGAGCATGGCGCGGCTGCCCTCGGCAATTCCCTTCAGCGTGATGTTTTTGCCGATGATGCTGCCGTAATTGGGCAACGGACCATCAGCAGCTCCAACACCGATGATCACGATACGTGCATTTACGGCGCAAGCGTTGATCGATTGTGGAAGAGTGTGCTGGCCACCGGTCTCCACTACGATATCGGCTCCGCGCCCACCGGTCTGGCGCTGGAGTTCTGCGGCCCAATCTGGGCGCGTGGTATAGTTTACGGTGTAATCCCCACCCAGCTTGCGCACTTGTTCCAGTTTCTCATCGCTTGAAGACGTGATGGCCACAAATGCGCCATTGGCCTTGGCAATTTGAAGTGCGGCCATTGCTACGCCGCCTGTTCCAAGTGCAACGACGAGATCGCCTGCGCGCACCTGGCCGACTTCAACAACTGCGTGCCATGCTGTCAGCGTTGCGGCAGCCAGCGGAGCAGCCTTTTCATTGGTGATAACGTCGGGGATCTTGACCAGTGCGGCAGCGGGAACCTTCACGTATTCGGCCATCCAGCCATCAAGGCTGGTTCCAAGGTCAGCGCCGAAATAGCGCATTTCGAAAGGGCCATCGATCCACGAGACGAAGTGCGCCAGCGTCGCACGGTCGCCTATGGCAATGCCAGAAACGCCCTCGCCGACTGATATTACTTCACCAATGCCTTCGGAAAAAGGAATGCGGTCTTCGGCCTTTTTGGCACCATACCGGCCCTCTAAAATCTGTATATCGCGGTTGTTTAGACAAACATAGCGGACCTTCAGAATTGCTTCGCCCGGCCCTGGCACGGGATCGGGGCGGGTCGTCAGGTTGAGGGATTCAAGGCCGGTCTGTGAACCGAGTTCATATGCTTTCACGTGCTGCTCCTAAAGGAATCGAGAATATCGCAACCGCGCGCGAACCAAGTGTCCGGCTTTGCGGCAAGGGTTTCCAGCAGGCGCTCGAATGTATCCATGCGGTAAGGCAACCCGATGATGTACGGTGAAAGGTGCAGGGGCAGGAGGCGTCCGCCGTTTGATCTGGCCTCGTCTGCCAACCAGTCATGCGCGTCGATGATTTGCTCTGCGTAGCTGTCGACCGACTGCTGCTGGACGTTGAGGATCTGCCGGTCTGACAGTTCGTGGTTCAGGGGCAGGTTGATAAGGCCATTATTGAATGCCCATGGCAATTCGTCATTGGCCCAGTCGCAGCAGTATTCGATGCCAGCTTCGATCAGCAGGTCTGTCGTAGCAAAGCTTTGCGAACGGGCGATGGAACACCATCCGCGGGGCGGATGGCCCGCCACGTCGGAAAGTGCAGCGATGCTTTCGCGGATCAGCGCCCGTTCAGCCTCTACCGATAAGGTAGAGGCGATAGTTCCGTTCATGTCGGTGGAATGGGCAATGATTTCGTGGCCAGCGTCCACGATGTCACGGATCACCGAAGGATAGCGCTGCGCAATTGCGCCATTGGCTGCGACCGACACTTTGACGCCTGCTTTGGCAAAGGCATCAAGCAGACGGTAAAACCCGATGCGCGTGCCATATTCGCGTGCGGTGTAGTGGCGGTAATCTGGGTAGGCCGTTTGCATGTGCCCTGGCGCACGGAAGGGCGTGTCCGATGGTGTTATCGGGAACCATTCGAGGCTGACCACGATCCACGTGGCCACGCCCTTGCCATCCGGCCATGCCACTGGTTTGCGCGTGGGCAGCGCGCTGTACGGATACATATCGTGGTCATATCCGGCGCGGCGGTGGGGATATTCGAGATATGCGGGATCAAGGCTCATGCAGCTTCTCCCATTTGCGCTGACCGCCATGCATCGGCAATGTCGCCAGCGCGGGTGATCCATGCGCGGCTATCGGCGGCGATCTGGCGCAATACTTCTTCGAATGCGCCGATACGGTGGGGCTGGCCGATCAGGTAGGAGTGCAGCGGAATGCACATGACTGTGCCGGATGGCTCGTCTGCCAAGCGTTTGAACTGCCGGATCAGCGTCTTGGCATATTCGCGCGGGGACATGTTGTAGATGAAGAAGCCGTAGTGATCGTTGACTTCGAGACTGTAGGGCATGGAAATCAGATCACCGCTGGTGGTGTTCACGCGCTGTGGCTGATCATCATGATAGAGGTCGCAGGTGTAATCCAGCCCATATTCAGCAATCAGATCCAGCGTGCGCGGGGTGTGAGTTAGCGCTGGCGCCAGCCAGCCCCGGATCGTCTGGCCGGTGGCGTCGCGCACTGTGCGGATCGAATCCTCGATGATCGCGCGTTCCTGCGCCTCGTCCATGCCATAGGAATAGCGAGTGTTGTAAATGCCGTGGCTGAAAAATTCCCAGCCCCGTGCATTGGCATCAGCGACCACTTCGGGATGATGCTGGCACAGCGCGACCGACAGGCTGACAGAGCCTGGAAAGCCGTGCTTGCTCATTACTTCGGCCATCCGCCAGTGGCCAACGCGGTTTGCGTGATCGCGGTGGGAATAGCCTACGACATCGGGATGCGGCTTGGCCCATGATTTGCGGTGCGGGTTGGCAGGCGGATCGATCTCGTAATACTCAAGATTGGGCGATACCCAGACCGCCACTTTCTTGTCGCCGGGCCATGCAAACGGTTTGCGCCCACGATAGGGGTTGAATGCATAAAGGCCGGGATCGGCGGCGCCCTCATCCATCAATGCGCCTCCAGCCAATTGATCACGGTCTGCACCGGTTCGACATCGGCATACTTCAACTGCAAGTCGGTCAGATTGGCGAAGTGATAGGATTCATGCTTGTCCGCGCACGTCTCGATCGGCACGATCGTGCGGTAGCCCCGGCTCAGGCTGTCCACCGCCGTGGCGCGGATGCAACCCGAAGTCGATCCGCCGGTGATGACCACAGTATCGACCTTGTGCCACACCAGCAGGCTTTGCAGCGGTGTTTCGAAAAAAGCCGATGGCATACGTTTGGTATAGATCGTGTCGGCCGGGTCGATCTCGCACCGGTCATCAAAGGCGTGGCGGCGGCTCTCGTACTTGATGTTCTGCAAGGAATCAGGCGTATTGGTGCGTGTGCCCCAAACCCCTGCATCGCTTGCATCATCGGCATAGGCCACATGCGTCCAGATCACCGGCATGCCCTTGGCGCGGGCCAGGCGCGAAATGGTGTTGGTATATTCGATCTGGCGCGGATCGGTTTCATAAGCAGTCTTGAATTCATCGATCCGGGTATAGGCGTTCTGGAAATCGACATTCACGATTGCCAACTTTTCGCCAAAGCCGAACTTTGTGCGAGCAGGATTGGCCATGACCTCATCAAAGATCTGACGGGCTGATTTGCCATCGCAAACCATCTTTGTCCCGACTATGTCCATCTTCCAAAACACCTTTCCCAAACATGCCCGAAAAGCAAGGCTGCAGCACAGACGTGATCTGTCTGCGCTGCAGCTTGATGTTCGTTATCAGATCTTGAACTTGATACGGCCAGTAAAGCGACGCGGATCACCCGGGAACAATGCCAGGAAGTTAGCCGTTACGGTCTCCTGGTCTGTTAGGTTCGAAACTTCGAACGAGATCCGGTAGCTTTCGTCATTGGCGGTAAAGCTGATGGCGGCATCAACGAAGTTTTCAGTCGTGGTTGTTGTCGTGTTCAGCACGGCCACCCAATAGGGCGAGTTGTGACGCCATGTGCCGCTTCCCGTGAAATAACCACCCAGCGAAGCAACAGGAATGTCATACGAAGCCCCGCCACTGAACTGGAACGTCGGGACGCGGGTCGGGGTCAGCGCCGTGGTCAAGGTTGTCGCCAGCGGCGAGATGAAGACGTACCTGCCCTTCATGAACGATGGGTTGGCAAACAGGCTGAGATTGCCGAACTTGGCCGTCGTTTCCATTTCCACGCCGTAAACGTCCAATGTGCCGGCGTTGAACGGCAGGCTGGCGATCACGCCCAGTGAGTTGGGCACACCTGCTGTAACCTGAAGATCCTTGGTCTTGGCGTAATAACCGGTCAGGTTGAAGCGCAGCTTGCGGTCAAACAGTTCAGACTTGATACCGGCTTCGTACGACCATGTCTTTTCCGGATTGAACGTCACCGCGTTTTGCGGGGCCGATGCCGTGCCGTTCCAGCCACCCGATTTAAACCCGTTGGTGACCGATGCAAAAGCCATGACCTCAGGAGTGAACTTGTAGTCTACCGCAAAGCGAGGGGTAAAACGATTGACCGTCTGCGTCAGAGGAATGCCGAACGCAGTAACTGCCACGTCCCCGTAGGAAAGCGTTGGGAATTGCGTGGACCGGATAAAGTTGAGGTTTTTCTTTTCCCAGGTGTAGCGGCCACCCAGCGTCAGCGTCAGCTTTTCGGTCGCATGGAAATCGGCTTGCGCATAGTAAGCAGCCGTTTCGACTTTGTGCTTGTAAAGCGCATCCTGGATTGGCCGGAATGCTGTGGTTCCGCCCGAGAAGCTGGTCTGGCGGTCATCCGACGTTTCCTTGAGGTAGAACAGCCCTGTGACCAGATCAATGGTATCCCCAAACGCATAGTTGAGCTTGAGTTCATGGCTGTTCTGCTCGTGGATGGCATTGTCCGTCAGGATAAAGCCGGCAAACTTGTTAACCGCAGAAGCATTGTATTCGTTGATGTATCCCTGATCGAGATGGCGATAGCCGAAGATATAGGTGATCGCTCCGTTATCGAGTTCGTAGTTGACGTTGCCGCCAAAGGCAAAGTTTTCGGAAAGGTTGCAGTTGCCCGCACCCGTCGTCAGCAGCGTGGTAACATTGTCGTCGGTGCAGCCAGTCTGCGGCAGGCCCGCCGCGCTTTCATAGAACACGGGCCGGGTGGTTGCCGTCCTGATATAGGGGTTGGTGCCCGGGACATTGCGAAGGCCGGTATAAGTGCTCGAATTGCTGGTGAATTCTGCAGACAGATCGATCGTCAGGGCATCGGTTAGAAGGAAGCGGACATCGCCCCTGATACCATAGCTCTGCTCGCCGTTCAGCCAGTCACCGGTCGTGATGTTCTTCAGATATCCACGATCCTGCACCATGAACCCTGAAAGCTTGGTGCGGACTTTGTCACTCACTGGCAAATCGGCACTGGCCTTGACAGTATAGCGCTCGAACGAACCGCCCGTCATTTCCAGCTTCATGCCCGCCGTATCCGATGGCTTGCGCATGATGACTGCCAATGCACCGCCTGTAGTATTGCGCCCGAACAGCGTGCCCTGAGGCCCGCGCAGAACTTCGACGCGTTCGGTATCGAAGAAGGCATAGTTGTTGGCGTTCTGCCGGGCGATGTAGATATCATCGACATACGTCGTGACCGGCGCATCAAAAGTTGCCGTGGACTGGGAATTACCAAGACCGCGCAAGAAGTAGGCATTGGCCGAGGCAAGACCAGCGTTGTGCTGCGAAATCATGCCGGGCACGAATTTCGAAATACCAATCGCGTCACCCACTGCCAGGCGTTCAAGCGCCTTTTCATTGAATGCCGAAACCGTAACCGGCACTGACTGGAGCTTTTCGGCACGGCGCTGTGAAGTGACGACTATTTCTTCAAGCCCTTGGGATTCTGGAAATGCGTCGGCAGCGGTTTCTTGTGCGATGGCTGGCATCGCAGAAAGTGCGAGCGGAGCAAACATCGAGGTTAAAGGCAGGCGGCTGTAGGTCATGTTATACCCCTCATGAGTTAGGCCTGTCGGCCTATTTATTGCTATAATGTTATATCAATATGTCAATTTATTATTGTACTATACTAAAATGTTGATTTATAACGGTATTTTCCCAAAAACAGGAAGCCTGCAGAACAAAGGGGGAGGATTACAGCAGACGTTTTCAACGCCGGCCCGAAATCCTGCGTGAAATCACGAATCAGACCAAAAACGAGCGGTCCGAAACCTGCTCCGGTTGAGAAGCACACATAAAATATGCCGTAGATTGCAGCATAAGACCGCATGCCGAAATAGCGTGACGTGAGGTAAGCCACCACATCGTATTCGATACCAAGTGCAAATCCGATCAGCACAATGGCGAGGCCTGCCAGATTGGGGTCGAGGTTCGTGCTCGTCAGGAGTGCGCATGAAATTGCAGGCATTCCAAGCAAGATAAACGCTACTCCCGGCGCCCAGAATCTGTCGAGCAACCAGCCTCCGATCAATCGCCCGCTTATCGAGGCGAGGCCAACCAGAGGTGTCAGGGTGAGTATTGTCGCCTGGTCAATGCCGCGATCAAGCAGGATAGGTTCAAGGTTAGGGATCGCGCCTGCGAGAGCGAACGATATTGGCACCAGAATTGCGCCGATTAGCCAGAACCGCCAATGACGGACCGCCTCACCACGCGTCATTCCGGATATTGTACTTTCATCTGCCGGTTCGGCCATGCCTGGCGCCGAGGTGGTGGCAGGATCTTTTAATAGCGCAAATGCTACTGGCAAAGCGAGGCATAGTGGCAGCAGGCCGAGTGCGAAATAACCGCCACGCCAACCAAAGTCCGCAATGACCCAAGCAAGCAATGGTTTGCACAATATGCCGAACAGGCCGGTTCCCGTCATCGCAAGACCCAACGCAAGTCCGCGATGCTTGTCGAACCAGCGATTAACTGTGCGCGTGAAGGTGATTGGCAGGGTGCCTGCGCCAAGCGTTGCTGCAACGGCCCAGGTCAGGTAAAACTGGATTAGGGAGCCGCTTGATACTGCGAGCAAGAAGTAGGAAAGGCCAAAGCTTATCAGAGAAGCTAGAGCGATTTTCCGAGTACCATACTTCTCACACAGCATCCCAGTGACAGGTGCGGCAATAACGACCATCACCGTGGTGATGGTCAGGCCGGCCATTATCTCGCCCATCGACCAGCCAAATTCACGAGCAAGATGCGGCGCAAAAACGCCGGCGGTATAGAATGGCATGGCCGCAAGTCCGCAGCCTATACCCAGCATCGACGCTAGCAGTATCCGCCAGCCGCGACGGAATTCGTTGCTTTCGGCAAGCCCTACTTCATTGGAAACTGCCTGCACGCACACCCCCGTCTGTATGAATTCGGATGGAACATCTTTGCAGACAGGTTTCACAGCGTGCTCGATCCACCATCCGCAGGGCGGATAGATAAGCTCCTCGATTCTGTAGTGCGATCGGCTTCTTGAGATGATTTTGGGCGCGAATTGTCGTGGCAAATCAGACCGCGAAGACGCAGCATCTCGATGCGGTCTGGACGGCCTTTATCTTGTCAATGTCTTCCGGCTGATGCGATCCTTGTTCCTCGATCTGCTGTCGGATCTGGTTCATGCCGAAACCATGGGAGCTCTTGCCGCATGACGTGGGAGCGATCTGGCTTTGGATGCAATATTCGCAACGGATTTCGTAGGCTTGCTGGGCATAGTGATCGAAAGTGTCCGCACAGCGGTCAGGTTCGTGCAGGCCAGTGATGATCCACTAACGCTTAAGGGCATACTTAACCCACTTCGCCAGCGGTTCCCGGTTGTCCCGGTAGAGGTGGTCGGTCCAGCCTTTCTCGCCGCTCCGTAGCGGCAGGGCGGCGCTTTCGTCCGTTCAATCCTCAATAAGATTAAAGGTCCAAGTTCCATGGAGAATCGCCGCTATCACCTGGCCCAGTCCGCGCCCGGTCATGACATGACCGGCACCGACTGCGACTTACCGGAACCAGGCGCGAGCGAGGTGCTGATTCGGCAAGGTTGCCATTACATTTGATTGATCATTCATTGGGAAGAGCATGGCATGGGTACTTGGTTGGTTACCGGCGCGAACCGGGGCATCGGACTGGAATATACACGGCAATTGGCCGAAGCTGGCGAGACTGTTATCGCGACTGCCCGCGAGCCTGAAAATGCTTCAGCGCTTGCGAGCCTTGTACAGCGGCACCCGCAAATCAGGATCGAAGCGCTGGACCTTGAGGACCGCGCCTCTGTGATCGCGCTGGGTGAGCGGCTGGAAGGCGCGGCCATTGACGTCCTGCTCAACAATGCGGGGCTTTATGGCGGAAGCTGGGACAATGCCTCGCACCGCCAAAGTCATAACGGTATGGACTATGATCTGTGGGAGCAGATTATGCGGGTCAATGTTCTGGCACCGTTCCAGATCATCCAAGTTCTTCGCGCCAACCTGAGCGCGGGCCAGCGCAAGCTGATCATTAACATGTCGTCAGACCTTGGCTCGATCTCGAACAATACACAAGGCCAATCCTATGCCTACCGCTCTAGTAAGGCCGCGCTAAACATGGTGACCAAAGGGCTTTCAGTTGAGTTGGGGGAACAGGGTTTCACTGTGATCAGTATGGCCCCAGGCTGGACACAGACCGACCTTGGCGGTGCTTCGGCGCAATGGCCGGTGGAAGCAAGCGTGGCAAACCAGCGCAAGGTCATAGCCGGGCTTTCAAAGGCGGATAACGGGGCCTTCGTCGATCTGCTGGGCCAGAAAGTTCCCTGGTGATCACCTTGCCAAAGATGTTTGGAGTTTAGCCGTACATGAAGGCGCTTATCACCGGTGCAGCCAGCGGCATTGGCCTTGCAACGGCACGTCTCTTCCTACGGGAAGGCTGGCAAGTGGTTGGGCTGGACCGTCTTGATCCGCCATCGGACTTCGCACATGCGGGCTGGATCCATTGTGATCTTGCCGAACCATCGGTAGTTAGCGCCACCTGCGCCCTGCTGGCCGACACTAACGTGGCCGGCAGATTTGACACCTTGGTGATCAGCGCCGGCGTTGCCGGAGTTGGCGATCCGCAAAGGATCTTGCAGATCAACTTTGTGTCGGCCCGCCATATTGTGCGCACGCTTTCTCCTCTTGTTCGCGACGGCGGATCCGTAACGATCGTCTCGTCGGGTGCAGGCTGGCGCTGGATGGATAGAAAGGAGGCGTTGCTCTGCGTGGTGCGCGAACCCAACGATGCCCGGTCCCTTGCGATGGCGGCGGCGCAGTGTGGATCGGCCTCAGAGGCCTATAACTGCTCCAAGGAACTTCTGTGTGCCTTGGTAGCCCATGATTGCCTTGCGCATTGGCCGCGTGGCGTACGCCTCAACTCGGTCAGTCCCGGCAGCATCGATACGCCCCTCATCCCTGATTTCATTGCATCGATGGGAAAAGATGCAATGCACTTCTCGCGTGAGACAGTCGGTCGCGATGGAACTTGCGATGAAATCGGGGAAGTCATCGCATTCCTTGCCACCAGCAAAGCCAGCTGGATTAATGGCGCGGACCTGAAGGTTGACGGCGGCTTGACTGGAGCACTTTCCGGAGACGTCGTCTCGTTCGAAGGTTGGGCTAACTGACGCACTTATGTAGCTGATGGGAGAAACGACCGGCTCTGGGGCGGGTGCTGCCAGAAGCGAAGACGCGGATTACCGCATGGTGGATAGTCTCCAAGCGGCAGGCTCGGCATGAAGGCGATCGGTTAAGGCAGCCACTCGCTTTTCTTGGAAAGTCTGCATGTCTGAGCAAGTCCCCGATCCTGTCACAAAGGGTTATGCTCCGGTCCGCGATGGCCAGGTGCACTTTCGGCGCGTGGAAGGACCGGGCGTCCCGCTGGTCTTGCTGCACCGCACGCCCGTCTGTTCGGCCAGCTTTGAACGTATGCTGCGTTTCCTTGCTGGACGCAGAGCCGCGATTGCGTTGGATACGCCGGGATTCGGGCAATCCTTCCGGCCTGTAGGCCGTCCCGCTGCGCACAATTACGGGCAGTGGTTTCTCGAAGCGATAGCTCAGCTAGGAGTTGACCGGTTCCATCTGGCAGGACACCACACGGGCACGCATTTCGCTGCGGAAATGGCAGTCCTTGCCCCAGAACGGGTTGTCAGCCTGACTTTGTCGGGCGTGCTTTATGCTTCTGCCGAGCAGCGCGCGAAGGACCGGGCGGGCATTGGCAATGCGCCGGAGATTGCGCGCGACGGCGCTCATGTCGCGGAAACGTGGAAGCTGATGAAAAGCTTGTTTCCGGTCTATTCGCCAGAACTCGTCCACGCCGAAACGTTGGGCGCGCTGGGCTCTGCGCCAGGCAGGGACCAAGCATTTGATGCCATATTCGCGCAGGATTTGGCTTCAGTGCTGCAACAAGTGCGTTGTCCGGTGCAAGTGGTGCAGGCAGGAGACGATCCGCTGGGTCTGACCGGTCATCTCGATCGTTTCCGCGCGGATTTCCCGCATGTGCCCGTCCGCGCGATGGGTCCGGGCTTCCTTGCTGCGCCCGAGCATCAACCGGGCCAGTTCGTCCGCGCTATTCTCGATTTCCTGCCGGATGTTGCCGGCGAAGCACCTCGTCCGGAGCCTGTAATGATGACTGACCGCCGTTTTGAACTCGTGCGCACCGATGCCGGTTTCGACCTTGAGATGGTCACTGCACCAGTGCCCGAGCCGGGACCAGGCGAAGTTCTTGTTCGTGTCCATGCCGCATCGCTCAACCGCCGCGACCTTTCCATCCGCGACTTCTCCTACCCCGCAACTGGCGACAGGTTTGTACCGTTGTCGGATGCCGCGGGCGAGGTCGTCGCGGTGGGTGAAGGCGTAACCCGCTGGCGCGCGGGCGATCGCGTGATGTCAGCCTTCTTCCAGGCCTGGGCTGGCGGCCGCCTGACGCTACCGGGTGCGTTCTCGGCGCTGGGTGCGGGCGCAGCAGGTGTGTTGGCCGATCATGTGGTGCTTGCCGAGGCAGGGTTGATCGCGCTGCCCGATGGCTGGAGCTTTGCCGAGGGAGCTTGTTTGCCCTGCGCCGGGGTCACGGCTTGGAACGCATTGATGACGCTCGGTGGTTTGCAGGAAGACGACACCGTACTGGTCTTGGGGACGGGTGGCGTTGCCCTGTTTGCGGTGCAAATTGCCGCTGCCGCTGGCGCGCGGCCAATCATCCTGTCTTCCAGTGAAGAAAAGATTGCTGCCGCTAAAAGGCTAGGCGCGGTTCATGGTATCAACTACTGCGAGGTGCCGGACTGGGCCAGCGCCGTGCGGGACTATACTTCCGGAGCCGGGGTCAACCATGTTGTCGAACTTGGCGGCGACGGCACCCTAGAGCAATCGGTGAACAGCCTTGGGCTTAATGGTCACCTTGCGGTGATCGGGGCGCTGGCGGGCTTCGGCGGTCAGATACCGGCGCTGCCAATGATCTTTTCCGCACTGAAAGCGAGTGCGGTTATGGTGGGATCACAGGCAGACCATACCGCGCTTGCAGCATTCATGGTGGAGAAACGCATCCGTCCGGTAATCGACAGCGAATTCGGGCTGGATCGGGTAAACGATGCTTATGCCCGAGCCGCGCAAGGGGCCTTTGGCAAAGTTGTCATCCGGTTTGAGATGGTTTGATGTTCGGATCCTAAACGGAGGGACAACCTCTGCAAGCAATCCGATAATGCCTTTTTTGTTATTTGACCTGCTTGCTGTGGCGACAGAAATTGTCAGCCTGTTGATCTTTTCGCATGATCTGCATTTATAGGCTGGGGCACCATTATCCGCGGTGTGACCATTTATGATGCTGAACAGCGTTTCGGGCCAAAGTTCTGGAACACTATAGGAAATACCGAATTCGGGAGTCTCCAAATGCGCTTTTCACGTCGTCAGCTGATTGTCTCGGGGGCCGCGGGGGCTGCTGTGATGGGGCTGCCCAAAATGGCCTTCGCCAATGAAATAACCGATGTAGCAATCATTGGCGCCGGGCTTTCTGGCTTGCATGCGGCACAGATCCTTCGCGATACCGGCATGAAAGTGATCGTACTGGAAACTGCGGATCGGGTTGGCGGACGGGTACGCACCGTTGCCACCGGCGAGGGCCCGATCGACGTGGGAGCGAGTCAGATCGGCCGAAGCTATGCTCGTGTGATCGATACATGCAACAGGCTTGGCTTGCAGTTGATACCCGAAGATCGCGATCTGCTGGGCTTTGGAGCAAACCTTGGCGGCACATGGGTCGATCCCAAGACATGGGAAGCCAATCCGCTTAACAAAACAGTGGGGGATGAACGACGCATCAATCCGATCCTGATGGGGCAATCGGTTGCCGCAAAGTTCAATCCCTTGAAGGAAGTCGATGACTGGCTTGACCCACGCTTTTCAAATCAGGACATTTCGCTTCGCCAGTTGATGCAGCGTGAGGGATACAGCCCCGCAGCAATTGAACTGGCGCGCTTTTCGGTACCTGGACTGAGCATCGACGGCACTTCCATGCTCCGAATGTGGCAGGAAGAAACGCGCGGCGGAATCGACAAACGGTTGCAGCAGAGTCAGGCCCCAGGACAACGCGACCATCCATTTGGCGAGGCCAATGATCATAACCTGATCGACGGGCTGGCATCGGTCAGCAACATTAAAGGTGGAACCGAGCGGCTACCGCTGGCCATGGCGGCAGAACTTGGTGATGCAGTGCGCCTCGGACGCAGGGTCGTGCAGATTGCCATGACCGCCAAGGGCGCAACAATAGCTTGTGCTGATGGTTCAAGCGTTTCGGCGCGCTTCGTGATTTCGGCCGTTCCGTTCCCAGTGCTGCGCAAGGTCGATATTGTAGCATCGGCTGACAGCGCGCTTCATCGCGCTGCGATTACGCAGATGCCTTATGCCAACACGGCGCGCATGTATGTGACGGTCGACCGCCCGTTCTGGAAGGATGATGGCCTGCCAGCGTCGTTTTCTACCGACGGCCCGATCGGCATGTTCTGGGCTATCGACAATCACACCGGAGAAGGCGCGCACCGTGCGATGGTGGTCATGGTTGGCGAAGCAGGGAAGGCGATTGCTTCGCGACCATGTGAAGAAGCCCAAGCGTTTGTGCTAGAAGAACTGGCACGGATCCGCCCGGCATCTGTTGGTCGCGTACGCGTAAACACCTATAAGGATTGGGCACGCGATCCCCACCAGCTAGGGTGCGGTTTCAGCCTTGCGCCAGGGCAAGTAAACAGTTTTGCGCGCAAGATGACCGACCCATGGCAAGTGATGCACTTTGCCGGTGAACACACGCGGAGGCTGGACTTCGGTATGGAAGCGGCGATGGAAAGCGGTGAGCGGGTGGCCATCGAGATCGTAGGCCGAGCGTGAACTTGCTACGAGGCCTTGTTACATTTGTGGCAACGCTGGTAGGCGGCGAACTCACCTTCGCAGCTACGCCGCGTGAAGACATTGCCGCGCAGGCTGCGGCCGCGCCAGACTATACATCGCCAGCGAACTGGGCGGCGGGACCAGCGGCTGCAAAATCTGGGCCGGTGGATGTGTTTTATGTGCATCCCACCACGTTCCGTTCTGCAAAGGGTGAATGGAATCAGAGGCCGGGGGATGCGGTAGCCGATCAATGGACCGACGAAAGCGTAATCGTTCGGCAGGGCGGCGCTTTTGAGGGTTGTTGCAGGGTGTGGGCCCCGCGCTATCGCGCGGCAAGCTTTAACGCACTGCAATCCGAAGCGCACCGCGACGAGGCTTTCGCGCTGGCTTATGGTGATGTTGAGCGCGCATTTGACTGGTTTCTGGCAAATGTGAGCAAGGGCAGGCCGTTTATCTTGGCTGGCCACAGCCAAGGCGGAAAACACATATCGGATCTGCTAGAGAAGCGCATTGATGGCACTGCGCTTCAGACGCGCATGGTGGCGGCCTACATCATCGGAATCAATTTGGCCGGAGGCGAGTTTGGACCCCGCCGGTTCAAATCGGTACCGATCTGCGCCAAACCTGCGCAGACAGGATGCGCCGTGCAATGGAACGCCGTCATGGCAGGGTCTGATCCGACGCCGATGCTTGACGCTTATCGGCGATTTTATGCGACGCGATATGGCACCGAAGACGGATGGGAGCCGGTCTGTGTAAATCCCGTGACATTCGATCTTGGTAAGCCGGCGTCGCTTTCCTCGCAGGCCCTAGGCGCAGCTCCGGGTGTCCCGGGACTTGGGCCGATGAAGCCGCTTCGTGCAGGCGCGGTGGCAGTCAAATGCGAGCGCGGTCTGGCAATAGTCTATCTTGCTCCCGGGCTAGACCTTGCTCCCGGACCCGGTGGGTCAATGCATTTCCATGACGTGGGATTGTTCTTCGCCGATGTGCGCGCAAACGCGGCACTGCGGGCAAAAGCATGGGTCCTCGCCCACCGCCGAAAATAGGGTTGCATGATCGCGCCAATCTATGTTTCTGACTTATCATGACGGATGGAAGATTCTATGAATAAGCGTGCAATTTCATGGGCTTTGGCTTTGGCGGGTGCCATGTCTATCAGCCCTTCGATTGTTTTGGCCGCGCCAGCGGGAGGTGATGCCGTCGCGGGCAAACGCGTATTCATGCGCTGCATGGCTTGCCACAACGTCAAAGCTGGTGCGCCAAACAAGGTTGGACCGAACCTGTACGGAGTGGTTGGTCTCAAAGCAGCCAAGGCTACCGGTTTCCGTTATTCCACAGCGCTCGCGAAATCCAATATAACCTGGAACGAGGTAACACTGGACAAATGGTTAACCAGGCCGGCCAGTATGGTACCGGGAACATCGATGGTATTTGCAGGCGTTCCCAATGCGGCGGATCGCAAGGCCGTCATAGCCTATCTGAAAAAACCAGTTTCTTGAGCCTTTGCCGACGCCGCCTTATTGCTGGCGATTGCGCTGCGTAAGCAACAGAAGCTCCTGTCTGGCAGCATTCTTGGCAAAACTGCCAACACACGCAGGCGCGCGCGGGAATTACCGTGCGCGCCTGCGTGTACAGGGCTTGGTTATCAGCCTGTTATTCGCTTCAAGAAGGGCATCATGCGTTCCATCGCGCGCGCCGGGCAATCAAGCGGGACCATGTGACCGCAGTTGGGGATGAGCTCGAGCGTCTTGTCCACCGCACCCGATGCTACAAAGGCAGGGATTCCGTGCGTGTTGACAGGGGTTTCATGATCGCTCTGGCCCCACAGTATCAAGGTGGGTGCGTTGATTTTGGGTAAATCTTCGCCAGATCGTGAGAATGGCGTCATTTGTGCATAGACTGCCTTGCCCACTTTCGGGTCCCGCAAGGCGCGGTGATTCAGTTCGGTCCATTGTTGAACTAGCGAAGGGGTGATGCGGGCCTTATCCTCGATGTTCGCGAGCAGGATCTGGCGCCAGAAATCGGGCCGGTGGAAGCCGGGGTGTGTGCGGTCTTCGGCGACGGCAGCCTGAAGGCCCTTAGGCATTTTCGCCAAATCCATAGGGAACTGGGCAATTGCGATGTTGTTCAGCACCATGCCGGTAATCCGGGTTGGACGCGTGGCGGCATAGGCCGTGGTCGGCACGCCCGCGCTTGATGTCCCGACAATAATGAAGCGGTCAACCTTGAGCTTGTTCATCAACCCGTCGATCACGGCAAGGCGATGGTCGAGTGAATAATCCTGAACAGGGTTAGGCCCGGAAAGTCCGGCCGGCGACTGATCAAATCTAATGACACGATAGTGTTTCACCAATTCACGCGCCCAATCGTCCCATTGGCGCAAACTCGCATAGGAACCATGCAGCAAGAGGATAGCAGGACCGGTGCCCTCATCGACATAGTGCACGTTCTCACCTTCAATCATGGCGAACTGTGACTGTGGCAATGCATATTGCGCTCGCATTTGCGCATCGGATGGGAACGTCGGCGCAAGCGGCGTCTGTGCGCTTGCGCTGATTGCAGCAGCCAGGAAGGATATACCCAAAAGCAAAGTGCCGGACTCTTTAAAGATAGTCATATTGAAGTCCTCCCATCCAATTCGTCAGAACCATCTGCTGCATCATATTGCTCAAAATTGCTTGTTTTACCCGCTGTATCAGGGTTTTAGCCCTGCCGAACGTGGTCTGATTCTAGATGCGTAAACAACACAAAAGGGGCGGCGGACCGTGTGTGGTTCCGCCGCCCCTTTTTTTACGGGATCCGAAGACCACGCTCAAATCAAACCATTATCGGAACGAGATCTTTGCCTGGATACCGCCAACACGCCGTTCAGGCAGGCCGAGTTGTACCGAGTTCGGGACAGATGTGAAGGCAAAGGTCGTCGTGAACAGCGAAGCATCGGCAACCGTAGCAGGGTTGGTGTCGTTGAAAATATTGTTCACGAAAACATCCAACTGCACCTGACCCTTGGTAATGCTGGCGCGTGCATTGAATACGTTGCGGCCACGGGTCTTGGTTGTATTCGCTTCGTTGGTCCACATTCCAGACTTGTAATTCCAGTCTGTGCGGAAGAACCAACTCGCATCATCCATTCCGCCAAGATCGCCACCGAAAGTAACGCCGACATTGGCAGAATACTTTGAGGTTTGCTTGTTCTCGTTGCCTCTGAAATCGAAGACCCCCGTAAGGCGGCTGACGATAGTGCTGCGGAACGATTGAATGCTGCTGTCGTTGATCGCACCGGCCGCGTCGATCGAGATAAGATCGTTCACTTTCCATGCGAGATCAGCTTCAATGCCGTACATGTCAACATTGCCGGTGTTATTCGACACATTGACGAAGCTGAAACCTGTCGTGGCTGTGGGATCAGGAATGGCGATGGTGAGTGCGTTGACCTGATCCTTCCACTTGGCGAAATAGATCGCGCTGGAATAACGCAGGGCACCGTTGAACAAGGTACCCTTAGCGCCAACTTCGTAGTTGGTCACCGTATCCGGATTTATGAGGAGACGGCCATCAGCATCAGCCGCCGCCTGTTGAACAAAAGCGGACGCACCCAGAATGTTCGCATTGTTCAGCGCGGCATTTACGCCTTTGGAATACGAGGCATAGACCATCAGGTCAGGATTAACATCGTAATTCACGATAAATCGTGGCGCGAAGTTGTTGTAAGTGCGCTGCGCCAGAAGGTCTCCGGCGGCATAAGTACCGACAGGAACGAAAACGCCTGCAGTAATCGTGCGACCGATGTCTCCTGTGATAATCGAAACCTTGTCGCTCTGGTAGCGGCCTTCCGCGCTGATCGTGAGGCCGTCAGCCACTTCGTAAGTCAAGCCGCCGAAAATACCAAAGGTCTCGTTCTGCCCCTTGTCTCCGGGAAGAAAGTTTGAGCCATTTGTAGGAAGCGCCGAAAAGCTGCCGCCGCCACCTGCAATCGAAGATGCCTTCAGGAAGCTAACACCGACAAGGGCCTTCAGTGGGCCGGAATCGTAAGCCAGGCGCCCTTCAGCCGACCAGTCCTGGTTCTTGCGCTCTACCAGGAATGGGAAGTCCCAATAGCCTTTGGGATTGGCTGCAAACGGGATCGATGACGTATCGTAACCGTCAAGGTCAAGCAATGTGGAGAACACCTCGCGGTTGTAGCCAGCAAGAACACTTGCAGTCAGCGAGTCGGACAGTTCGAAATCGAGCGTGGTGTGTGCGTGGCGTGATTGGCGCAAAAGACCATAGCCTTCTACGCTTTCATCGGGTGATAGAATGCGGCGGCCGGTACCCGAAAGATACGCTCGCAAGGCGTCAGTGTCTGCCGTGTTGGCCGAAATCGGATCGGCAAAATTGGGCAGCGTTCCGCAATAGAATGGGTTGGTAGTCGCTACACCAAAGCCCGGGACACCCACCGTGTTGCCAGTCAGGTTACAATTGCTCTGGTTGGTCTGGATGACCTGGCCGGCTGGATTGGTAACCGTGCGGAAGTTAACACGGGTCGCCGCAGGCGCGCCATCCTTGTCTTCGCCCAGCATGCCGAACACTTTCCAGGTGATCGTTTCCGTAGGTTTAAATGCAAGCAGCGCCGTGGCTACGCTCGACGATTGGGTACCGAGACGCGATCCGTCAAACGCATTGGTCCACGTACCGCCGCGCTTCCATTTTTCGCCCGTGACGCGAAAGGTTACCGCTTCTCCAAAGATCGGGCCTTCAACCGCGCCTTGCAGGCGATAGCTGTCCTGCGTGCCATACATTGCGGTCATCTGCCCGCCCCATTCACCCGTCGGAACCTTGTTCACGACATTGATGGCACCGGCAAACGTCGCACGGCCAAAGTAGGCGGCCTGCGGACCTTTCAGGATTTCAATGCGCTCAGGACCAGCGATCGAGGTGAGCTGCGAAGGCGACTGGACCGGCACGCCATCAATGAACATTGAAGTCGTGCTTGCATTCGCGTTGGACGGCGTGAAGCCGCGCATGATGATCGTCTGGAACGAACGCGAAACGTTGCCCGATGAACTGTTGTTGATGTTGATGCCCGGAGTTGCGGTAGCCATGTCGACCACCGAAAAAACGCCGCGCTGCTCAAGCGATTCACCTGAAAAGGCGACGACTGTAACTGGCACCTTCAAGATATCTTCTGCGCGCTTACGGGCGGTAACGACGATGCCGGCACCGCCATCACTTCCAATTTCGGCGTCGTCTGCGGCCTGAGCCAGCGCCGGAGTTGCTCCCATCATTCCGCCCACAAGGGCAAGTGCAGAGAGCGTGGACGATAGACGTGCGGTGCGTTTCAAACTGTTCATGTTACCCCTCATGAGTATTTATCGGCTTTTAGCCGAAGTGAAATTCCTGTGCATACTTCAGAAAAATCTAGGGATTTACCTGGTGGTCAAAATCCCATTTCTATTATTTATCCTCACTTATTTCGTGATCTATAAGCTGCTTGCCTAGTCTGTCCGCTAGTCGGTCAATGGCAGTAGCTGTGGCAAATTTTTCGTTCCCGGTTGATTCATAAGACGAGGTCGATCAAACCTCTTGCGAAAGTGTGTCGCAGTTTGCGTCTTCATCACGCCAAATCTGTGTCGTATTCGTCTGTCGGATGCACCATTTCGCCAGTTACGCTTAAGTGCAGACAGTGCCTGTAGGATATTTGACATATTTCCAATAACATAGCGCCGGACTTTGGCTTTAGGGCGCATGGCGCGGGGTTTGCTCGTCAGGCAACGGATTGGGCTAGTCCGTCTTTAAAACGACATGCTGCAATGCAACATTTCCAGATTGCCAACTCTAGTCGCCGTGCACAGTGATGAGGGTTGATTTAGAGGCCGACAACTAACGGGACTGCACGACCTGCCTTCGACAGCTACAGCCAACGGCTGCGACGAAGCTGTTGGCCAACCCCGTAAGACCGATGCTCCCGCACCATTTTTTTGGTACTGTGCTACAACACATTGTCCAGCCGGATCACCTGACGCGATCCCAGCCACCACTATCGGACAAGAGACCGGTTCGTTTATTCGATAACAGAATGTAGATCTCAACCTTCAAGAACAGCATTATCGTGCGGTGTTTTGCTCAAGCTGGTTCGGCGTTTGTTTGGATCAATTACACCGACCTGCGAAAGGGTCGTCCGCTAGGCGGATAGGATAGGGCATTGCCGGTTCCCGCAGACGCGGCAATAGGGGATGGTGGGATAGAGCGCGTCTGCCCGCCTATTGTGGAACACCCTTGCCGATGACCATTGCTGCTGCTGATCGCATCCCCACTTCGGTCGTTTTGCGTTATGGCCTAGGCCAAGTGGGCGCACAGGTGTTCCGCGATACGCCCGCGGTATTGCTCCCCCTGTTCCTTACGACAATGTTGGGCGTAGAGGCATGGGTCGCAGGTTTGGTGGTTTTGATCCCAAAACTATGGTTAATTGTGTGCGATCCGCTGGTGGGCGGACTGTCTGACCGGATGAAGGCTAAAATCGGGAGGACGCCGTTTCTGATCGGCGGTGCATTTGGCACTGCGCTTGGCTTTGTTTCGCTGTTTGCGGTTAGCGCCTATTCTTCGCCCGCGATGGCGGCTTTTGTCACTTGCGTCCTGTTCTTTCTGGCGGCGACAGCGTTCAGCGTCTACTCGGTGCCTTATCTGGCAATTGCTGCAGAGCTGTCGCATGATACCAATGAACGCAACCGGATCATGGTGTTACGCATGGTCTTTGCCACGATTGGCGTGTTACTGGGCGTGGGCGCGGCGCAACCTCTGGTGCAATACTTTGGCGGTGGCCCGCATGGTTGGCGGGCGATGAGCTGGGTGCTTGGCGCGGTTTGTCTGGTCACTATGCTCATCACCGCGCAAAGCTTGCGCAAGACACCGCTTATTCCATCGGACCAACCGCCCGGCAGTCTGCGCGGACAGATCGCCCAAGTGCGCAAAAACCGCCCGTTCGTCATTCTCCTGGTCACCAGCTTCATTTCAAATGTTGGGCAAGCCTCGAGCTATACCGCACTCGGTTTTGTATTCATTTACGTAGTCAAGGCGGTCTGGCTTATCCCGTTCTTCATCTTGGCCATGTCTTCAGCCGCGATCCTGTCGCAGCCGCTGTGGTTGTGGCTACCACGACGTATTGGAAAGCCGCGTTCTTACGTGTTGGCATCAACCCTGTGGGCCCTGGTGACGATCACATGGCTGTGGGTCTCGCCCCTATCGGCTACGATGGTGCAAATGCCGTTTGGGCAGCCGATGCTGCTTGATCATGTATTGGTCATTGTACGCGCCTTGGCGATCGGCGCCGTCAATGGCGGCTTCATCATGCTAGCGCTGTCGATGATGACAGATACGGTCGATTACCAACGCCGCAATATGGGAGTAGCTAGCGAAGGTGTATTCGCCGGACTATTTTCGGCGTTCGAAAAGCTGGCTTTCGCGGTCGGTCCGGTCATTGCAGGCGTCGTGCTCAGCCTGTTCGGCTTCGTCTCTTCCACCGGTGTGGAAGTGCCCCAAACTGCCACAGCGATTGGTGGAATAGTACTGCTTTACAGCGTGATACCTGCGGCGATGCAAGGCATCGCCTTGTTGGTCTTCCGGAAATACAAGCTGCCCGCCGGATGATCCCAGCCTTCACGCTCCTGCCAGCTTTTTTTCGTCCAAATCATAGCTCGACAAGAAAAGGCCGTTTATGGCGAACAGCACCATGGGGATTACGGCGAAACCCATCTTAAGTGCAGTAAGCGCGCTTTCGGGTTGAGCGGTCAATGCCCCGCCGGTGGTGGGTACGTAGTGATACAAGCTAAGGAACGCGCCAAGAACCGCAACGCCCAGCGCGAAACTGACCTTTTCGATCACCGCAATCGTGCTGGAGAGCAATGCCTCACGCGCTTTGCCACTCAGAAGCCGGTCATAGGCAAGTGCGTCACCAAGCATCGATACCGACATGAGTAGGATCGCACCCGATCCTGCGCCACTCATGATACCGCGCGCGACAAGGGCAATCGTGCTGATAGAGCGGTCCGCCAGCAACCAACTGAGCGCGGTGCCGCAGAAAAGCACAACACCCGCAAGATATGTTGCACGTTTGCCAAAACGCCTGCCGCAGCGAACCCAAAGCGGCATGCTAAACGCAACGACAATGTTCTGTGTAACCGCCAAGATTATCTGGCCGTCATAGCCGATGCCAAGCACATTGAGCATGAACAGCAGCCCCGTTGACGCGATAGAGGCGAACGCGAGAAACTGAAACACTTTGGCGCCGAGCAACAGCATAAACGGACGGTTACGCGCGATGCTGCGCATATCTGCTACACCGGGCAAATGGCGGTTGATGGAAACTGCGCCTTGGTTTTGCTGGATGGAACCATGCTGAACGGGAACGGCTAACGCGGTAGCGGTCATTGCGCCGCCTATGATTAGCGCCATCACAAGACCCATCGTAAAGAAGCCGTCTGCGCCACTGCCTCCGTGCTTTATCAACGCCGCCGTGCCTGCCATCGCCAAAAGTTGGCCGATCGAAACGAACACGGTACGAAACGATAACAGCCGGGTGCGGTCGTGAAAGCCGTTGGTTAGTTCTGCAGGCATTGCCATATAGGGCACATTGAACAGGGAATACGCCGTGGAATAGATCAAAAGCGCGGCGATCATCCAGGCGATCAGCGGACCTTGGCCGGTGACCGGAGGTGCAAACAACATCAGAAACGAAATGGCGGACAGGAGGGCCCCGGCCATCAAGAACGGTTTGCGACGCCCCCAGCGCGATTGGGTACGATCGCTGAGTGAACCCACCGTCACATCGATTGCTGCATCTGCAAGTTTGGATGCCATTAGCAGATAGCCAGCAATTTCAGGTGATTGCCCAAGTACAGTAGACATGAATGCTGGAAAATATACGGTCACCGCGTTAAGCATGATCGAAACCCCCACTGTGCCAACGCCGAAGCCGAGACAGATTGAGAGTGGGAGTTTTTGTTGATTGGTCTGCATCATGCTTCTTCGTGCAAGAGGAACGGCGGAATAGACTGCACTTTTCTCCAAGGCTTGACCGAAGCCTAAGCCCAATGGTCCGACCATTGCGTTCAAATGCCTGATAGCGGAACGCGGCAAGACTGGGCTTTGGGATCAGGCGTGCATTGCGATGCTATCGCAATGTGAGCCTGCAAATGGTATCTCTGGCGTCCTGTCCGTGTGGCGGACAGTTTGCAATTCGGCGCGAACAATATGTGCAATAGAGCGCCGGTCGGCTAATCTGGATCAGCAGCCTGCTAAAGCGCGCCAAGCTTGGCAGGGGCATTCCCAATGATTGTGGATCCTGACATGTCTACTTTTGATTTCGCAAAGCGGCTGGCAGAAATCACTTCTTCGAAGCGGTAAGCCCCCGGATCAGGGTATTGGGCAGGAAGGCGTTGTCCCATTCGGGCGAGCCATCCTTGGGCGCAGGCGGGGTGGCGCCCACACGCAGCACGATCAGGCGGTGTTTGGGGCTGATCGCGACCAACTGGTTCGAATTGCCATCGAACATGAACAAGTCCGGATCGAGGAACGGTTCGGAATGCAGCACATGCGGCCCGAGCATCCCCGGTGCGCCGAACGGGCGGCGCTGCTTGTAGGGCTCACCAATCCAGATACCCAAGCCGAAGTGCGGATTTTCAGGCGTGCCCTTGCGCATTTGCATCACATAGCCCTTGGGCAGGAGCCGTTTGCCCTGCCACACGCCATCATCAAGCAACAGCACAGCAAAGCGAAGGTAAGTGTCGGCGGGCATGGTGGCGCAACAGCCGGCATGGGCAAGACCGCCGGGTTTGCCCACCCACATCGTGCCGCCCTGCGCCCCCAGTGGCATCAGTACCTCGCGTGTGACGAATTCGCCGTAGCGGATGCCGGTGGCGCCTTCGATCACCATCGCGATCAGATCGCTGGGAGCATTGGCATAAGAGTAATGCTTACCCACTTCATGCGGCATCGGATATGTTTCGAGGATCTGCTGGCCGAAATCGGGGTGCAGCAGCGCGCGGTTGTAGGGGTGTTCGGGATCTGTGTTAAAGCCCTGATCGAGCATGCCCGAGCGCATATCGAGCAGGAAGCGGATGGTGATCTTTTCCTTAGGCGTGCCTTTGGCCGATGGGACGAAATCGGCGATGGATTGATCTATCGAGCGGATCTTGCCGAGTGAAATCGCACGGCCCACGGCGATGGCGGTGAGCGGCTTGGACAACGATTTGGACGTAATCGGCGTGTTTGCGGTAACGCCGGGCGCGTACCATTGTGTGATCAATTTGCCATCGCGCCACACAATGAATGCGCTGCTGTTCATCATAGCGGCATAGCTGCGCGCCTTTTCCAGCGCTTCGGCCAGGATACCGCGCTTGGCCACGGGTGCCATGGCCAGCGGCTTCCAACGGGGCGTGCCGCGCAAAGGTTCGGTCGGTTCGTAAAGCAGGTTGCCGGGGTCTTTGAGGAACACCGCCAATCGCTGTCGATAGATCGCCTCGGCGTTGTCGCTGGCGGTTTGGGCTGTTGCAGGAACGCTTAATACTGCTGCAATTGCTGCCAAAACCGTGATGGAATGGCCGATCCGTCTGGCGATCATGTCTTATGTCTCCACACATTCCCCACGCCCAAACAGTGCCGAAACAGGCCCGGCATCGCCATCGGGTGATAGCAGCAAGTGTCCGGATTTGCGCGACTTTAAGAAGCCTACCCCGCGCAATCACCGCAAGGCGGATAGTTCTACAGGATGAGGCGTCCTCTCAAAGCCGAGCGTTCATACCCAAAGCCGGAAATGAAATTGGAGTCCGCTGGATATGACAGGGGTTGAACGGTGCCAGGTGGCGATTGTCGGAGCAGGCCCGGTAGGCACGGTTCTGGCAACGCTGCTGGCCCAAGCGGGGGTGGATGTTGTCGTGCTGGAAGCCGGCGAAGATTGTGCGCAGGATTTGCGGGCATCAACCTTCCACCCGCCGACGTTGGAAATGCTTGATACCATCGGGATCACCCCGATGCTGCTGGAAAAGGGACTGAAGGCACCGGTTTATCACTGGCGAGATCGCACTTCGGGGGAAGTGATCGATTTTGACCTGAGCGAAATCAGCGATGTGACGCGCTATCCCTTCCGCATCCAGTGCGAGCAGTATCATCTTTCGCGCGCGCTGGCAGGCGGCCTTGAGAAGTACGCCAACGCGCAAATGCGCTTTAGCCAACGCCTGCTGACGTTCAAGGAAGACGACAGCGGCGTTGATCTGTGGACCGAAACCGCGTTTGGCGTGAACCGGTTGCGCGCCGATTTTCTGGTGGGTGCCGATGGTGCCAATTCGATTGTGCGCAAATGGCTGGGCATCGAGTTTGACGGGTTCACGTATCCCGAACGGTTCTTGTGCCTTTCAACGCATGTGGAACTGGCCGATCATCTGCCCAATCTGGCGTTGGTGAATTACGTTTCCGATCCGCTAGAATGGCTGGTGTTGCTGCGCGTACCATCGCTGTGGCGCGTGCTGGTGCCAACCGATGGTTCGCTGAGCGATGACGAATTGCGCTCTGATTCCATCAAGAACGGCATCTTTGACCGGCTGCTGGGCGATGGCGCAAGCGTGAAAACCGAACATCGCACGCTGTACCGCGTGCATCAGCGCGTGGCCAAATCGTTCCGCAAAGGCCGCGTGATGCTGATGGGCGATGCGGCGCACCTTAACAATCCGCTGGGCGGCTTTGGCATGAATTCGGGCGTGCACGATGCGTTCAACCTGTTCGAAAAGCTGGAACCGGTGCTGCGCGGCAAGGCCGATCTGAACACCAACCTTGCGCTTTATGACCGGCAGCGCCGCGAAGTGACGCACAGCTTCACCCAGATGCAGACCAAGGAAAACATGGCGCTGATCAAGGGTGGGCAGGACGAAGCGCACGAAGCGCGCCGGCAGAAAATGCTCGCGATCAAGCAAAATGACGTAACGCGCCGCAATTATCTGCTGCGCCAAGCGATGTTCGACAGCCTCGGCCAGGCGGCCGAGATAAACTGAACCCATCAAACCGGGGCGGCGCGGCAGTGGTGGGACTGCCGCACCGCCCCTTTGGAGAAAAACCTCATGGTCGATGTGCAAGGCTACCGTGCCTGTCTTGGCGTGATCGCCCCTTCCACCAATACGATCGTTCAGCCCGATATGGAGCGCATGCGTCCGGCAGGTGTGACCAACCACTTTGCGCGGATTTACGTGGAAGATCCGGTAGCGTTATCGAACGAGGATTTTCTGGCGGGCACCACCGCGATTGCGGCCAACACGATGGACGCGGTGCGCTCTGCCATGACGCTGCGCCCTGAATATCTCGTGCTCGGCATGTCGGCGATCACGTTTTACGGCGGAGTTGCGGGCGGCCGGAAGTTCAAGGCCGAAGTTGAGGCCATTGCGGGCGTTGGCGCTTCGACCGGATCGGAATCGATTGCGGCAGCGCTTCATGCCTATGGCAATGTCAAAAACGTCAGCTTCGTTTCGCCCTATTATCCGGTGGCCAATGCCGAAGTGCGCAGGTTCCTTGAGGAATCCGGTTTTTCGGTGGTGCGCGACGTGCCGCTGGAGTGCAAATGCTGGACCGATATCGCCAAGGTAACCCCGCAGCACTTGCGCGGGGTGATCGATCATCTGAACGGGCCGGACGTTGACGCGATTGTGCAGGTTGGCACCAACCTGTCGATGGTCAGCCTTGCAGCGGAATACGAGATGAAGCTGGATAAGCCGGTGATCGCGATCAACACCGCGACCTATTGGCACGCCTTGCGCACGCTGGGGATTACAGACCGGATCGAAGGTTTGGGCCGGTTGTTCTCCGAGTTTTGAAGGCTTATAAACGACGAACTAAGGCTGGCCATCGCCCTATCCGGCGCTCACCCGTCAGCCGATGACGCCGCGCACCAGCCATGATGAGGCGGCGATAAGCCCGGCGGCTATCACAGCGAGGAACGACCCGGCGATGTGAAGGTGGGTGCAAACTATGACGTGGGCCTGTTCGCCACGGTTGGCAGCCCAAGCGCGTCCTGGATATCGGTTGCACCGTAGGGCACAATGCGGTGCCGATTGCGCAGGCCTATCCGGACGCCGAAGTGATCGCGATTGATACGGCGGGGCCGACCTTGCGCTATGGCGCGGCGCGCGCGGCGGGGCTGGGCGTCAAGACCATCACGTTCGTTCAGGCCAATGGCGAGGACTTGTCACCCTATCCCGACAATCACTTTGATTGGGTGCAGACCACGATCTTCCCGCCATTGCCCGAGGGTGAGGCTGAAGATCTCGGCCGCGCGGCGGTGCGGAATGCCTATGCCGCGCGGAAAAAGGAGTTAGCGGCATGACTGAGAGTATAGACTGGATCGCCCGTTCGCGCGCGCGCACCGGCATAATCCTGCTGCTGCCACTAGGCCAGATCCGGTGCAGGAAGCCGCGCTTGGGTGCGTGCGGCCTTCCCTTAAAATGCGGGGCCGACATTGCTGTCGGCCCCTTGATGGTCAGAATGTAAAGCCCATCCGCACGTACCATTCGCGCGGGCGATTGAAGCTGCCGTAGTGGGCACCTGCGGCGTCATTGGCAGCACCGTTAATCAGGAATCGCTGGTTGACGAGGTTGGTGCCGCCAACAGTCAGATCCCAGCGTTTGCCTGGTTCACGATAGGTAATATTGGCGTTGACGATGTCCGTTGCGGGACGGCGCAACGAGAGGTAGCGGGCCACATCATTCCAGACTTCAGTACGATGCGTCCAATCCCCCATGATCACCAAAGACCCGCCATTGCCCAGCGCCGTTTCGTAACGAGGGCTGACGTTGACCGACCAATTTGCCGTCTTTGGCAATTGGCTACCGACTGAAGCACCTGCCCGGAAGCCGGGGATTGGCCCGGACGTGCGCTGTACGCTTGGCAAAAGTTCGGTGAACTGGGCATCAAGATAGCCGATTGCGGTGTTGATGGTGAGGCCGCGTACCGGGGCAATAACCGCTTCGACTTCAAAGCCCTTGATCCGCGCCGTACCCGCATTGTCAATCACCGGGGAGGGGCCATCCTGCTGGTTAAGCTGGATATTCTGGTAATTGGTCGAGAACGCCGCAACGTTGAGTTGGAGGCGGCGGTCAAACAGGGTTGATTTGAAGCCCACTTCCCATGTTTCGGCGATTTCCTCGTCAAAGGTTGGCGCGACGTTGCCTTGCGGGTTGGACAGGCGGGTCGTCCATCCCCCTGTCTTGTAGCCTTCAGAATAGTTGCCGTAGACCATGACATCGTCGTTCGGGTACAACTGGACACCCACCCGAGGCGCGAAGTTCGAGAACGTCCTGCGGTTTACGCCAGCGGGGTACAGGCGGACCGGGTTGCTGGGATCCGGGAACCCAAGCGCTGTCAAGCAGTTCGCGCCACCTGCCGAAACGGGCGGCTGCAGCGGGTGGTTACCGAAGGGATTAATCGTGCCATCGGGTGTGGCGCAATTGAAGAACTTGTAACTGCCGCCGTTCAAATCGCGCTGACCGCCTTCGAACTCTTTGTTTTCTCTGGTGTAGCGCCCGCCGACGGTGAAGCTGATCCAATCCGTCAATTTGTAATCGACTTGCCCGAAGAAGGCATAGTTGTTGGTGTCAAAAGTATTTACGCCCGCAGCCTGCAGCAGCCCTTCGTTGAACACGACGTTGCTTTGCAGGTCGCCCGATTCCTCGAAGTAGAAACCGCCCAGAACGAAGTTCAGTTTGCCGTCGAGCAGGTTGTTGCCCAGCAATTGGACTTCCTGGCTGACCTGTTCCTGGTTTTGCGAGAAGGTCAGTTCAAGAATGCTGAGGGGAGAGCCGTCAACATCGGTTCCGCCGGTCCAACTGGTTTTGCGGAACGCCGAGATCGATTTCAGCATGATGTTGTCCGTCACGTCATAATCGAGCGTTCCGGCTACACCCCACGCTTGGAGGCGGTTGGCTGAAGGACCGGTGGCGTAACTCGTATCCGGATTGCCGGTGATGAAACGGCCGTCCCATGGCAAACGGTTGTTGGTGGGATCGGCGTCGACGTTGACGCTGGCAAGCGACGACAGGAGGCGGCCGGAATCAAGGTTGGTTCCGCGCGCGCCGCAGATGTTGCCTGCGCCGCGTGCCGCGATTTGTTCGGGGGTTGATCCGATACAGAAGTTGTAGAGACCGGCAAACAGCATGCCGTTCTGTGGATTGCGCGGATTGATCCCGGTGCCCGGGAACGGGTTAGTTGGCGCAAACGGGCCATTGGGCACCAAGGGCGTCGCCAGAATCGAGTTATTCTGGGCTGAGGTATTTTGATTGCTATAGTCGCCCGCCAATGTGGCGCGGAATTTGCCACCATTATCCCAGCGCAGCTTACCACGCATGCTGACGTTGTTATCGTCGCTTTGGCGGCTCGAATTCGAGAAATCGACATGGCGGAAAGAACGGAAGTTGTCCGAATTCGAAATCGCGCGCATTTCGGCAGGGGTGCCATTGTATTCTATGCGGCGCTGGAAGCCGCTGCGGCTGGTGACAGCGCCGGTAACCGAAGCGCCAAGGCCTTCGGCCAGCGGCAGGTCAATTGTAGCGCGTGCGCGGAACAGATCGAAGCTGCCGGTCGTCAGATCGCCGGTAACCTTGAATTCCTTGCCGGGGTTATGCGTGACGATCGAGATGGCACCACCGATGGTGTTGCGGCCAAACAGCGTGCCTTGCGGGCCTTTGAGAACTTCGATGCGCTCAACATCCGGCAAGTCCTGATTGGCGCCGACTGTGCGGGCAAGGAATACGCCATCAAGATAGATGCCAACGCCGGGATCGATGTTGAAGGCGAAGTCATCCGAACCGATACCGCGTATCGTGGCAGAGAGGATAGCAGATGAACCTGAAAATGGCGTCCCGCCATCAAGGTTGACGTTTGGTGCCAAGGCACTGAGTGCGGCTATGTCGACTACGGCGCGTTCACGCAGGTTATTGCCAGAAAACGCCGTGATCGCAATTGGCACGTCTTGCACGTTCTGGTCACGCTTTTGCGCGGTGACGATGATGGCCTCGATGCCGCCGTCATTGCTGGCTTGTTCAGCCGCTTGCTCGCTTTGCGCAAAGGCTGATGTTGGCAGGGCAAGTGTGGATGCAGCAAGCGCAAGTGCGCTCACCGATTGAAACCGGACTTTCATGCAGAACCTCCCATAGTTATGTCCCATAACTGTAAGGGGGTTGAGCCGGTCCTGCTTGTCTGTCCGCGCAGAAAGCCAACGAGTCTAAAACAAAAATCAGTTCAAGCTGCGATAGCGTGATGGCGTCGAGCCGAACATTTTCTGGAAGCGCCGGGTGAAATGCGCCGAGTCGGCAAAACCGCATTCCATTGCGATGGCGGTGATCTTTTTGTGCGGTTCGGCCAAAAGGCGCTGCGCGGAGGTATGCAGCCGGCGCCGCATGATCATACCACCCAAAGTCTCGCCGACGCTGCTGGCTGTGGCTTGCAAAGTGCGCAATGGCACACCCATTTCGGCTGCGATCCACGATGGGTCGAGATCACAGTCGCCAATGCGTTCGGCGATCAGAATTTCGGCTTGGGCCAAAAGGCGGTTGCCATGAGATTGCGTGATTTCGCTGCTGCCCTCAAGGCAAGCGGCAATCATGTGGGTCAGGATCGTTGCGTGCATTTGCGCATGGGCAGGCGGCATTTCTGCGCCAGCCTCTTGCCATAGTGACGACATGTAGCGCTGCACCAGGCGCGTCCCGACGAGCTTGCCGGATATCGGGCGTGCCAGATGCTCATCAATTTGCGGAAGATGGGCGACAAGGGCGGCGCGATCCAATTCCACGACCATCACTTCATGCGCTTGATCGGAGGCGAAGCAATAGAATTCTTCGGCCGCGCAAACGACCATATCGCCTTCGTACAGCTCTATTTGGCGGCCCCGTTGCTCGAACAAGGCGCGGCCACGCGTGAGCAAGTGTGCCACAAGCGATTGGTGTATCGGCCCGTTCCCATCGCGGGCCTTGCGCCGGAAGGTGGCAGGGGGGGAATTGGATTTGACCAGTTTCAGATCACCAAGTTCCCACACCACTATTTTGGCATCGAACTGGTTGGTGTTTGAATCGAAGGTCATGCCCTGAACCGCCGCGCTGATCAGGTCGTTCCAATAATCGAGCCGTTCCGCTGGCGGGAACGTGCGCGTGCTGAGCACCTTGAACATGCCTTTATCGCCCGTCAGTTTACCTCTTTCGGGCAATTGTTGCGAGCCATAGCAGTATTGCCAAGCGGACCTTTGGGTATATGTTGCTGCGCCACATCGGATTGTTAATGTTGCAGATTTATCTATTTGTTTATATTATATATTTTCGCGTTTTTCGGGCAATGCGGCAATGATTTTTTACAATTGTACACCCCCGATCCCTTCCGACTGGCAGGAGGGACGGGGGTATTTGTGTCCATCAGAACCGCACGATCGGCTTAACGACTTTGCCGGTCTCCCCCGCTTCAATCGCGGCACCAAGTTCGGCAAAATCGAAGTATTCGACAAGGCGATCAAACGGGAAGCGGCCAGCGCGGTAGTGTTCGATCAGTTCGGGGATGAAGACTTTCGGATTGGCGCTGCCTTCCACCACGCCGCGAATGACGCGGCCTCCGCCCATGATGTGCGTCGTATCGGCCTGCACCAGGGTGCCGGGGGCATAAGCACCGACCAGCGCGATTTCGCCGCGTGGCGCCAGAGCCAATATTGCATCGTTGACGAGGCCTACGATGCCGGTGGTGTCGATGATATAGTCGAACCCGGCTGGGCAGCCTGCCTGCTTGGCGAGTTCTGCAAAATCGCCGTTATCGCTGCGCAAACCGTGGGTCGCGCCCAATTGCTGGGCGAGCGCGATGCGGGTATCGTTGATATCAATGGCCACGATGGTTGCGGCATCGGCAATACCGGCTGCCATGATGGCGGACAGACCTACCGCGCCAACGCCGATCACCGCAACGCTGGAGCCTGCGCGCACGCGGCATGCATTGAGCACGGCACCTGCGCCGGTTTGAATGCCGCAGCCCAAGGGGCCGAGCAGTTCGAGCGGCAGGTCCTTGATCACTTTGACCGCGTTGCGCTGGTTTACCACGGCGTGGGTGGCAAACGAGGATTGGCCAAAGACATGGCTGTGAACCGCAGTACCGCTGGCATCGGTCAGCGAGGTAGAACCATCGCCGCGCGCGCCGAAGAAGTTGAGCGGAACCCATGCGTGACAGTAGGCCGGTTCGTGATCATCGCACGAAACACACGCGCCGCAAGACATGAAGCTGAGCACGACATGATCGCCGACGACCAGATCGGCGACGGCGCTGCCAACCGCGCGGACAATGCCTGATCCTTCATGGCCGAGCACGACCGGCAGCGGCACGGGCAGATAGCCATCGCGCATGACCATATCGGTGTGGCAAATGCCGACACCGCGCATCTCGATCAGCACTTCATCGGCGCGGGGGTCTTCTAGCGTCACGGCTTCGATAGCGGCAACTGCACCCGCTTTGCGCAGCACAGCAGCTTTGGCTTGTGTGGCCATCTTGGTTGTCTCTCTTGGAAAAGGAATTGAGGCCCGGCATTGCTGCCGGGCCTCAAGTTGATCAGAAGTTGAAGCCCATCCGGACGTACCATTCACGTGGCCGGTTGAAGCTGCCGAAGTGGACGCCGGCTGCATCGTTGGCACCAGCGGATACCAGGAAGCGCTGGTCGACAAGGTTGGTACCGCCGACGGTGAGGTCCCAACGCTTGTCAGGTTCACGATAGGTGATGCTGGCGTTGACGATGTCCGTCGCAGGACGACGCAGCGACAAGTACCGGGCCACATCGTTCCACACTTCGGTACGGTGCGTCCAGTCAGCCATCGCGACAATCGAACCGCCATTGCTCAGTTCGAGTTCGTAGCGTGGGCTGAGGTTGATCGACCAGTTGGCGGTCTTGGGCAGCTGGCTGCCGATCAAAGCACCGAGACGGACGCCGGGGATGGCGCCAGCCACGTCGGGGCGTTGGACGCTGGCCGACAGGTCGGTGAACACAGCATCCAGATACCCGATTGCGGCGTTGATCGTGAAGCCCTTTACCGGAGCGATAACGGCTTCGGCTTCGACGCCCTTGATGCGCGCGGTACCGGCATTGTCGATGGTTGGCGAAGTGCCGACCTGCTGGTTCAGCTGCACATTGCGGTAGTTGGTGGTGAAGGCAGCGACGTTAAGTTGCAGGCGACGGTCGAGCAAGGTCGACTTGAAGCCCAGTTCCCAAGTTTCGGCGATTTCTTCGTCGAAATCAGGAGCAACATTGCCTTGCGGGTTGGTCAGGCGCGTGGTCCAGCCGCCGGTCTTGTAGCCTTCGGAGTAGCTGCTGTAGACCATGATGTCGTCGTTCGGATAAAGCTGCACGCCAACCTTTGGCGCGAAGTTCGAGAACGACCGGCGGTTTACACCGGGAACGTAGATCCGGACAGGATTGGTCGGATCGGGGAACGAGAGCGCGGCAAAGCATGGCGGGCCACCGGCGGCAACGGGTGGAGCCAGCGGGAAGTTGCCGAACGGTGCAATCGTGCCAGCAGCGTTGGAGCAGCCGAACAGCTTGTAGTTGCCGCCGTTGAGATCTTGCTGACCGCCTTCGAACGCCTTGTTTTCCTTGGTGTAACGACCGCCAACGGTGAAGCTGATCCAATCGTTTACGCGGTAATCAACCTGGCCAAAGAACGCATAGTTGTTGGTGTCAAAGTCGTTCGGACCATCGACTTGCAGCAGGCCTTCGTTGAACACCACGTGATCGCGAAGGTCCCCGGTTTCCTTGAAGTAGAAACCACCGAGCACGAAGTTCAGCTTGCCGTCTAGCAAGTTGTTGCCCAGCAACTGGACTTCTTGGCTAACCTGTTCCTGGTTTTGCGTGAAGGTCAGTTCCAGAATGCTTAGCGGCGAACCGTCAAGATCCGAACCAGCGGTCCAGTTGGTCTTGCGGAAAGCCGAGATCGACTTGAGCATGATGTTGTCGGTCACATCATATTCAAGGTTTCCGGCAACACCCCAAGCCTTGAGCTTGTTCATCGTAGGACCGGTTGCAAAGCTGCGGTCAGGATCGCCGGTGATGAAGCGGCTATCCCACGGCAGACGATCGTTGGTCGGATCGGCATCGACGTTGACGCCAGCCAACGCTGGCAGCAACCCGCCCGGATTCACGCTGGTGCCGCGTGCGCCGCAGATGGCCGTTGCGCCGCGTGCTGCGATCTGCGCAGGGGTAGAACCGATACAGAAGTTGTAGAGGCCAGCAAACAATACGCCGTTCTGTGGGTTGACCGGGTTGATGCCGGTGCCCGGGAACGGGTTTGTTGGTGCAAACGGGCCGTTGGGTACCAATGGCGTCTTGAGCAGCGAGTTGTTCTGGCCTGACGAATCCTGGTTGGTGAAGTCGCCCGAAAGGGTGGCGCGGAACTTGCCGCCATCATCCCAGCGCAGCTTGCCGCGCATGCTGACGTTGTTGTCCGCGCTCTGGCGGGTCGAGTTCGAGTAATCCGCGTGGCTGAACGAGCGATAGCTGGTCGAGTTCGAGATCGCGCGCATTTCGGCAGGTGTGCCGTTATAGGCAACGCGATGCTGGAAGCCGCTGCGGGTCGTGACAGCACCGGTGACCGAAGCGCCAAGGCCTTCGGCAATCGGCAGGTCAACTGTGGCACGCGCGCGGAACAGGTCGAAGCTGCCGGTCGTCAGATCGCCGGTGACCTTGAATTCCTTGCCGGGGTTGTGGGTGACGATCGAGATCGCGCCACCGATGGTGTTGCGGCCGAACAGAGTGCCCTGTGGCCCCTTGAGAACTTCGATGCGCTCAACGTCTGGCAAGTCCTGGTTGGCACCCACGGTGCGTGCAAGGAACACGCCATCGACATAGATGCCAACGCCGGGATCGATGTTGAACGCAAAGTCGTCCGAACCAATGCCGCGGATCGTGGCCGAAAGCACAGCCGACGAACCCGAGAACGGCGTGCCGCCATCGAGGTTGACGTTTGGCGCCAGAGCGCTGAGGGCCGAGATGTCGATCACGGCGCGTTCGCGCAAGTTGGTGCCGGCAAACGCGGTGATCGCGATTGGCACGTCCTGGACGTTCTGGTCGCGCTTTTGCGCGGTAACGATGATTTCCTCGATGCCGCCTTCATCAGCAGCTTGCTCTGCCGCAGACTGGTCCGCTTGGGCGAAAGCGTGCGTTGGCAGGATGAGAATGGATGTGGCGAGCGCAAGCGTGCTCACCGATTGAAATCGGACTTTCATGCAGAACCTCCCATAGTTATGGCCCATAGCATAATGCGCATGGAGGCGGCCAAGCTTGTCTCTACGCGCAGATATGCCAACAAACGCGCAGAGCGTTGTGGAGCGCAGTGCTTTATGGGAGGGGAGGTTAATTCAAAGTTCGGTAACGACTGGGGGTTGACCCCAACATTTGCTGAAAACGCCGTGCAAAATGCGCGGAATCGGCAAAGCCGCATTCCAGCGCAATCGCGGTGACGGTGCTTTGCGGTTCAGCCAGCAGCCGCCGTGCGGCATAATGCAGGCGCTGGCGCAGGATCATGCCGCCTAGCGTGAGCCCTGCGCTTGCCGTGGCTGCTTGCAGCGTCCGCAAAGGCAGGCCGAGCGCTGCTGCGATTCGCGAGGGGCTAAGATCGAAATCGCCCATGCGTTCGGCGATCACGCTTTCCACTTGCGCCAGAATGCGGTGCCCGTGGGTTTCGGTGGTGGTGGCGCTGCTTTCAAGGCAGGCGGCAATCATATCGCCAAGGATCGTGGCGTGCATTTGCCAATGGTCGGCGGGCATATCGGCGCTGGCCTCTTGCCACAGCGATGACATGTAGCGGTGCACCAGCCGCGTTCCGGGCAATTTGCCAGAGACTTTGCGCGCGACGAGATCATCGATCTGCGGCACGCGGGTGGCGAGAGTGGCACGGTCAAATTCCACCACCATCATTTCATGCATTTGATTGGCATCGAAACAATAGGCGTCTTCGGCGGCACAAACGACCATATCGCCTTCGCCCAGTTCGACGCGGCGGCCACGCTGTTCGAGCATGGCCTGGCCACGCGTGAGCACGTGCACGATCAGCGACTGCTGTGTTGGCAAGGTTGCGCTATTGGCATGACGCCGCACGATTGCAGGCGGCGACGAGGGTTTGACCATTTGCAGGTCACCCAATTGCCACACGGCCAATTTGGCATCAAAGCGGCTACGATCTGAATCAACCGTCATGCCCCGATAGGTCGACCCGATCAGGTCATTCCAGTAATCGAGCCGTTCCATCGGGTGGAACTGGTGCGTGCTGAGCACTTCGAACATGGCTTTTTCCGCCTGACAGTCTGCATCTCTCTATCAAATGTTACAAGATATAGCAGTTTATGCCAAGCGGACTTTTGCGTCTAGCCTAGTTGCGTTAGTCTGCCGTCTTGCGCGCAAGACCTGCAATAGGATCGGAGGCCATAAGAGGATCGCTGGCCGCCAGCATCGCCAGCCAGTCTTGGCGGCATGCCGGTGACGGCAAATTACGCTATGTGCTGCCCCACGAGATAGACCGTGGTTTCAAACACGGCATGGTCGGGCTGACGCAGGCAAGTGCGATTGAACTGGGCACCCACGGCATCACCGTGAACGCGGTGTGCCCCAATCATGTAACCACCGCGCTGGGCCACGAACCGGTCAGCCTCGGCTATCGCTGGGTTCACCAGTTCCGTATGGACGAGGCGGGCTTTGCCTACCACATGGACGCCTTTTCGGGCGACGTTTCGTTCTGGGGCTGTGATACCGTGCCCGGAAAACCACTTGCCATCGTGCCGCATCAGGTGGATTCCAATGATATGAAAATGTGGACCGATCAGGCATTTGGCCCCGAACAGTGGCTGGCCCATGCGTTGCGCAGTTTCGATCAGGTGTTGCGCGAAGGGCGCGAGGGGAACCCCAAAATGATGAGCCTTGGATTGCATTTGCGGATTATTGGACGCGCCGGAAGGATCGGGGCGCTGGAGCAGTGTCTGGCCCATGTGCGCCAACATGATGACGCGTGGATCGCCACGCGCCACCAGATTGCGCAAGCCTTGGCCGCGGTTGATCCGGCATGACGCTGCGTCTGGAAACAAACGGGCCGGTTGCGCACCTGCTGATTGACCGCGCGGACAAGCGCAACGCCTTTACCATCGCGATGTGGCAATTGCTGCCCGAATTGCTGGCGCAGGCGGCGGCTGATCCGGCGCTTCGCGTGCTGGTCGTAAAATCGGCGGCGGGCGGCGCTTTTTGTGCAGGCGCAGATATTGCCGAGCTGCTGGCGAACAAGGACGCCGCCGATTGGCGCGCGGAAAACCAGAAGGCGATCAACCGCGCGCAATATGAATTGACGCGCTTTCCTTTGCCCACGGTGGCGATGATCGAGGGCGATTGCGTGGGCGGCGGCTGTGGGATTGCGCTGGCCTGCGACATACGCGTGGCGGGGCCAAAGGCGCGCATGGGGATCACGCCTGCCAAGCTGGGGCTGGTCTATCCGCTGCACGATGTGAAGCTGCTGACCGATCTGGTGGGGCCGGGGCAGGCGCGGCGGATGCTTTATACCGGCATGTTGCTGGGTGCGGATGAGGCGCTGGCGGTTGGCTTGGTCGAAGAACTGGCCGATGATCCCGGCGCACTGGTGGCGCAATTGGTGAGCGCATCGCCGTTCTCTACACAAGCGATCAAGGGCTTTGTCCGCAACGTGCTCGACGGGCAGGTGGCCGATGATGCGGAGAGTTTGCACATTTTCGCCTTGGCGTTTGAAGGCGCGGATTTCCATGAGGGCACGACCGCGTTTGTCGAAAAACGCAAACCTGTCTTCGGCCGATGATCCAGCGCGGAACGATCTTGTGCTGTACGATCACTGTGCCCGATCTGGACGCCTGCGCGGTGGAATGGATTGTGCCGCCTGCGCTGCGCGAGGGCGCGCTTTATGAAGGGCGGCGTTCTGGCACCGCGCACGGGGCGGCGGGGGAACTGGTGGAATTGGGTGAGGCGGGTTAGCCCTGTTTGTCGATGATGATGTGCGGATAGGCGCTCTGCAATTGTTCGGCCCAGCTATCGCAGGGCCACGGGACCAGTTCTTCGTCAAAGAAGGCCAGCCGTTCGCCATCCTCGCCCATCAGGCTGAGAGTCATGCCATCATCCTGAATGATCCGAATGCTGGTGATGCGCGAGGGATGGATGCTGCCCATATCCCCCTCGCTGCGTGATGTGCGGTTTTTCCACCAGACCAGATCGCCCGTTCGCGCATCCATCGCATAGCCTCGGCGCGGATTGACCCACAATTGGCCCAGCGCCATCGCGGTCACGCCCCAGCCCATGATCCCGGCAAGCGGCACCAGCCAAGGCGCACATTCCCGGCCTGATTCATCGCAGTTCTTCTGCGGATCAACGGTGTAAGCACCGAAGATAAACGCCGCGCCGATTAGCAGTGCGACCCAGAATATCACCCCTTTGCGGGCCGAGCGTTCATAGGACGATGGCGGGGTGGTGGTCACTCCGGGTATCCGACTTGCGGCCAATCGCGCGAAGTGTGGATCACTTGCAGGATCGTGACAGTGGTGGCGTTGTCGCCCAGCGTGTAAACGATGATGTAGGGCAAGCGAGTGACAGATTTTTCGTAAGTGCCATTGATGCGGCCGGGGTGACCGGTGGCGAACAGGGCGAGGGCATTGCCGGTTTCGCGCAACCGCTGCGATACCCGGCGCGCGGCTACAGGATTATCCCTGGCGATATAGACGACCTGGGATTCGATATCGTCAAGTGCGGCATCCGACCATTGAACACGCTTCATGCAGCGTGTTTACTCTGCGCGGCTGCAATGGCGGCATCGATCCTGTCCATCGCTTCTTCATGCGGGGTGACGCGGCCTGCTTGCAGGTCGGCGAGGCCGCGTTCGATGCCTTCGATGATCGCGAGTTCGCGTTCGACATAGGTGGCCACCGCCTCGCCCGCGAGGTATGACCGGCTGCGCTTGGTGGATTGCGATAGGCGGGCCAATTGTTCTTGCACGGCCAGAGGCACGCGGATCGTCATGGTGGTGGTGGTCATCGGCGGGGCCTTTGTGTGTGCTTGTGTACATTATCGCACAAGCGCGCACATTTGCCAATGGGCGGTTTGTCAGACCACCAGCACGGTTGATCCCGTGGTGCGCCGTGCTTCAAGATCGGTGTGGGCCTGCGCCACATCGGCCAGCGCGTAAGTCTGGCCGATGGTGACATCAAGCGTGCCATTGGCGATCAGGTCCCATACGCGGGCGGCCCCTGCGGCGCGCTCGGCGGGGTCTTCGTAATAGTGGTAGAGCATCGGGCGGGTGTTGAAGAGCGAGCCCTTCTGCGCGAGCACGCCGAGGCTGATGCCGGTAACCGGGGCAGACGCATTACCATAGCAGACGATCAACCCGCGCTTGCCAGTGGAATCGAGGCTGGCCTCCCAGGTATCAAGCCCGACGCCATCGAACGTGACACGCACGCCAGCGCCTTGGGTTAACTCGCGCACGGCAGGCGCAACGGCATCGCTGCTGTAATTGATCACATGATCGGCCCCGGCGGCGCGGGCGGCGTCGGCCTTGGCTTCGGTAGAGACGGTGCCGATCACGGTTGCGCCTACATGCTTGAGCCATTGCACCAGAAGCAAACCAACCCCGCCCGCCGCCGCGTGGACCAGCACGGGCATACCTGCTTGCACATGAGCGCAGCGTTCGACGAGGAATTCGGTGGTGCAGGCCTTGAGGATGGCAGCGGCGGCAGTTTGATCGCTGATCGCATCGGGCAGCTTGAACAGGTTGGCGGCGGTATAAATGCGCGCAGTGGCATAAGCGCCAAGGTCCGGCCCGAAGCTGGCGACGCGATCACCCACGGCAAGGCTGGTGACGCCTTCGCCCACCGCAACGAAGCGTCCGGCAGCTTCGACGCCAAGGCCTGAAGGCAGCGCCATCGGATAGATCCCGCGCCGGTGATAGGTATCAATCATGTTAAGGCCGACAGCGGTTTGTTCGACCATGACTTCACCGGCAGCAGGGGCGGGCAAGGTAACATCGATCCATTCGATCACTTCAGGACCACCGGTGCGGGAAAGGCTGACAACGCGGGCTTGCATGGGGGTGCTCCTGTGGGATCGGAAAGTTGCGTCCCGCTTTAGCGCGCGCCTTGGTCGCTTTCAAATAGGGCCTGGACAGCGGTGGGGATGGTTTGGCGCAAAGCCGCGCAGGCGTTCAGTCTGCGGGTGTCGGTGGTGCTTGCGCTCGCCATGCTTGCCACGATGCTGCGCTGGAGATGACTTGATGATCCATATCGCACTTTTCGCAGCCTTTGCCCTGGCAGTCGCGCCTCCGGCATAGGCGCAGCCAGAACTTGCGCCGCTACAAGTTTGGCCAAACAGTGTGCCGTCGATGAAAGGTTGGCCCGGCCTTGCCGACGTGCCGGTGCAGGAAGAACTGCGCGAGAATGGTGAGCAGGTTTTCAACGTAACCGTGCCAACGCTGCAACCGTTCCTGCCCGCTCCGGCCAAGCCCTGACCCTACCTGTCCACACTGCGGATAGAGTTTACCTCCCGCGCAGCCACGCGCGATATTCATCGAAGCGGACGGGGCGCGAGATGATGTAGCCTTGCAGGGTATCGCAAGCGTTGAGCGCGAGCCATTGGCGCTGCGATTCCAGCTCGACGCCTTCGGCCACAGTTTCCATGCCCAATGTGCGGGCAATGCCGATGATGCCCAAGACGATGGTCTGTTCAGGGCCTGCCTCTGCCACGCGGGTAACGAAGCTGCGATCGATCTTGATCGTATCAATCGTGCAGTTTTGCAGGTGCGAGAGCGAGGAATAGCCGGTGCCGAAATCATCGAGCGCCACAGTGATGCCGCGTGCGTGCAGCGCTTGGATGATGGCTTGGGCGGCGACCGGATCGGTCAGCACCGAGGTTTCGGTGACTTCGACTTCGAGCAGGCTTTCGTCCGCACCGCATTCGCGAAAGATGCAGGCGATCCGTTCGGGCAGGTTGGCATTGAATTCCGATGCGCCGATGTTTACCGCAAGTCGCGCAGGCATGCCATCGCGCACCAGTGCGATCTGGGCCAGCGCGGTTTGTTTCAGCACCCAATCGGTGACGTGCGGCAACAAGCCTGCGCTTTCAAGCACCGGAATGAACATGGCAGGCGACAAGTGGCCCAGCAGCGGGCTTTCCCAGCGCACCAGCACTTCGCCCGAACGCGGCAGGCCGGTTCCGGCATCGACTTTGGGCTGGAAGTGAACGTGCAACTCGCCCTGATCAATCGCGCCGACCAGTTCGGAACGGATGGCCCCGGCAAGGCGCAATTCGCTCAGCTCCGGCCCTTCGAGACAGAGCAGCCGCGCGCCGCCTTCGCGCTGGAGCAGGCGTGCGGATTCGCGCATCCGGTCTATCAGTGCGGCAGGGGTCTCGTCGCTGCCGGTTTGGCCAAGCACGATGGAATGGGTGATGCAGGCCGATGCGGCAGGCGAAAAGCGATCCCGCAACCGGATTTGGACAAGCGGTTCCAGTTTGGTTTGCAGGGAGCCGGAATTCTGTCCGGCATCCGGCATCACCGCCAGCCAGACGTGGGGTTGCAAGCGAAAGGCTTGGCAGTGCCCCTGCCGAGCAAGGCGCAGGATCAAGCGGTTGGTGCGTTTGGCATCGGAGGCATCAAACCGGTGGGCCAATTCGGACTGGTTATCCAGTTTGATGACGGCAAGCGCGGTGCCGACAGGCTGCGTGGCCAGAAATGCGATCATTTCGTCATAGCCGGGCACCAGTGGTGCTGCCTCAAGACTGGCGGCGTTGCGCGTAGCGGCTTCGCGCTGGGCGGCATTGCGCAAATGGCTTTCCACCGACGCGATCAGCAGATCGAAATCAACCGGCTTTACCAGATAATCGTCCGCGCCTGCCTTGCGGCCGTGAATAGCGGTTTCGCGATCACCAAATGCGGTAAGGAACACGAACGGGACATGGGCCATCGCATCGGTGCGTGCGCGCAACTTTTCCAGCAATTGTAACCCGTTCATGCCCGGCATCTGCATATCGCAGATGATCAGATCGGGTGCGCCTTTATCAATGCAAGGCAGCGCCAGTTCGGCGCTGGCAGCCTGATCCACCCGAAAACCGTGATCGGCCAGTTCATCGGCAATATCGCGCAGGATTTCCGGTTCGTCCTCGATACACAGGACTTTGAACTGCTGAGGCGAATAGACAGACATTATGCAGCTTCCCACAATTCGGTAACAGTGGCGCGGGCCAAAGGCAGGCTGGCGGTGACGGTGGTGCCGGTGCCGGTTCCGGTTCCGGTTCCGGCGACGGAATTGATGGCGAGCAATCCGCCATTGGCATCGAGCAAGGTGGTGGCGAGATAGAGCCCTGTACCCGCACCCGGAACAGCGGTGCTATTTGACCCCCGGTAAAAGCGCTCGCACACCATCGGCAATTCATCGGCGGGTATGCCCGATCCGTGATCGGTGATCGTGACCGCGCACCTGTCCCCTTCCACCGTGGCCTTGACCGTGATGGGCGAGCCTTCAGGAGAATAACGGCAGGCATTTTCGACAATGGCCGAAAGCGCGGTGTGCACCAGCGTGCGATCAGCATAGATGGCGGCGCGTTCCGCGTCCCCGTCGACAGCGATATCGACTGCGCGGTTGCCTTGCGCGGATGCGACCGCTTGGCGGACGAGCGGCCCGAAGGCGACGGAGGCGGGTTTGCAGGTGGTTTCGCCGTCTTCCATCCGCACCAGTTGCATCGCGCTTTGCATAACATCGCCGATCCGGGCCGCCGCGCGGCGGATCATGTCGGAGCGTTCGATCACGGTTTCCTCGGTCAGCCGCGCGGCGCGTCGTTTGAGGATCTGGCCCGAGCTATCGATCACCGTCAGCGGCGTGCGGAATTCGTGGCTGAGGATATTGATGAAGCGGCGCTGTCCGGTGGTGACGCGGCGCTCGCTATCCAGCGCGCTGCGCATCAGGTCTTCCTGATCGACGATCTTGCGGTGTGCAGCGCCCAGACTTTGCCCCATCGCCACGAGCCGGTCGGCAAGGCTATCGATTTCGTTGACACCGCATTGCGGCGCTGCGTGATCATATTCGCCTGCGCCGATGCGGTTCATCACGGTTTCCACCGCCAGCAAAGGCCGGGCCACGCGTTCGCCCATCACCTGTGCGCGCCACAGCAGGAAGGCAAAGAATGCTACATAGAACAGCAGCAGGATCACCAGCATGATGAAACCCACCTTGATGAGCTGATCGTGTAACATGTTGGCATCGGCAAAGATGGCAGAGGCAGGCGCGACGACGACCAGTGTCCAACCCGGACCGGTCACTTTGGCATTGGCAGCCAGCATTTCGCGGCCATTGAAGCTGACCCGGCTGATTCCCTGCCTGCCCTTGGCCACGGCATCGGCCAGACCCTTCAGGCGGGGGTGGCGGGCGATGTTGAATTGTTCGGGCTTGAACGTGTCGGAGGCGATGATTTGCTCATAACTATGCTTTTTAAGCTCGGTAAGGCCCAAATCCTTTTCGCCTGTCGGGGGTAATGCCAAGATAGTGCCATCGCGCCCAACGAGCATCGCATAGCCTTGCCACGGCAGGTTCAACGCCAGAATACGGTCGATGATCGTATCAACCGTCAGGTCCAGACCGATGACGGCTTCCAGCTTATCGCCTGCATAAACCGGCGCAATGGCCGATACCATCCAGCCCGAGCCTGCTGGATCAATGTACGCATCGGTCCACACCACTTTACGCTGCGGGTTATGCTTGGCGTCGGCCTCGTAATAGAAATTGTACGACGGGATGCTCATGCCCGGCGCATATTGTTTGGTCACATCAATATAGGGATAGATCCGATTATAGCTGTCCCACGTGTTCAAATAGACTTGCTGGATTAATGGCGATGCCGATTTGAGATGGCGCATCGTGTGATCAAGCCGGGCGGTGCGCCATACTTTGTCTTTCTGCTCCGCACCAATCGGGTAGACACCGCTGTAGAAGCTGGCGGTATCATCTGCGCCGCCACGCGATGTGTAAAACACCCCATCTGCTGACATGCGATGGCGGGCCTGTTCGGCAGGTGATGCGCTGGCAGGCCGTTTGAGTGCCTCGCCGGTTTCAGCGGCAAACACTTTGGCGAGGCCCTCGACGCTGGATAGCGTAGCTTCAATATTGGCCGCTTCGCGCGCGGCAATATCGGCAAGGTAGTTTTCCGAAAGACGGCTGACGGTTTCCACGTTGCGTTCATACGTGAAGTTACCCGTTGCCCAGTAACTCGCCAAAAAGCCCAGTTCGATTAGGCAAAGCGGAATGACGGCAGTGCGAAGATAAGACGCGCCCAGCCAGCGCGCCAAGGGCACCTGCTTCAACTGGCTGGAACGAGAGGATATTGCGAGCACCTGCACACCGACTTTCAACTTGCATCCGGATATCGCCGGAAATTGCTAAGTTAGTGTTGTGGGGGCGTAGCGAATAACACCATGAACCGAGCGCAGCAGCCTTGTTATACCCCTGTTGCGCCACTGCCGCCCGGCCATGGCGAGGCATTGGCGTTGCTGGGGCTGATTGACCGGGCGCTGTGGATTTACGATTTCGATAAAACCCGGATCGTATGGGCCAATGCGCAAGGCCTGGCCTTCTGGCAGGCGCACAGCGTTGCCGAACTGGCCGCCCGCGATTTCAATCCGGTGGGTCAGGGCACAGCCGAACGGCTCGGGAACTTGCGCGTCGCTTTGGGTGCAGGTGGCGGCACGCGTCATGAAAACTGGACCTATTTTCCCGGAGGAGAGCCCTGTTCACGCGAATGCCGCATTTCCGCTGTCAGTCTGGAAGACGGGCGGTTGGCGATGCTGGTTGATGCCGGAACAGGCACTTTTGAAAGAAGCGCGCTGCCGCCCGATTTTACCTATGAACTGCGAGCCATTGCCGCCGTGCGCCAATCCCCGCTGATGATTTCGCTATGCACCCACGAGGGCCAGTGGTTGATGCACAACCCGGCTGCCGAAGCGCTGGTGAACCGCTTGAGCCTTATCAATCTGCCCGGTTTCGATAACTTTCTGGCGATGTTTGCCCATCCGGCCGAGGCTGCGGCGTTGCGCAGCAAGGCCCTCCAGAAAGGTTCGGCGCACGGCATCCAGCAGATGGCCGGGAATACCTTGCGTTTGCACCAGATCACCTTGCGACGTCTGAATGATCCGGTGACCGGCAGGCTTTCGCTACTGCTTTCACAACAGGATGTGACCCGCGCCCAACGGCTTGAGCGACGTTTGAAAAAGGCGCTCGTGCGCGAAAAGGCGATGGTGGAAACGCAGCGCCTGTTCCTGTCGATCACGAGCCACGATTTCCGCACGCCATTGACGATCATTGATGGCGCAGCGCGGCGGATCGGGCGCATGGCGGGCAGCGATAGCGCGATTGCCGCGCGCGCCGATGCGATCCGCGCCACCGCCACACGTATGGCGCAAGCGGTCGACCGCACGCTGGGCTGGTCGTCTATTGCCGAGGGCAAAGTGGCCTTCCACCCCGAGCTGCTGGACATTGGTCCGCTGCTGGAAAAGGCCGTGGCCAGCCAGCGCACGCTGCATCCTGACAGGGCTTTTGTGATAGAACTGGGCGATGTGCCATCACTGCTGCTGGATGCAGGGCTGGTCGAACGCTCGCTCGACAATCTGCTTTCCAATGCGTTGAAGTATTCGCCGCAAGGCGCCAGCGTGGATGTGCGCTGCATCCGGCGGGGCAAGCGGGTGGAGCTTTCGGTGACCGATCACGGCATCGGCGTGCCCGCAGCAGACATGCGCCGCCTGTTTACGCGGTTCTTCCGGTCGGCCAATACCAAAGGCACCAAAGGCACCGGCATCGGGCTGAACGCAGTGAAATTCTATATGGGCCTGCACGGCGGAAAAGTGGCCGTGCGCAGTGTTGAAGGCGAAGGATCGACCTTTACGCTGGTTTTTCCGATCAGATAAGGTCGGGCTAAGCCCATCCCCCCTTCAACAAGCTAAGGATGAGCGGGAGGGGAGCGAGACTTGACGAGCCAAAGGCGAGTTTAGTCGCAGCGGGGTGGGCATTCCAACGCCATAGTCCCTTAAAATCCCCGCCGGATGCTGGCACCGAAGGTGCGCGGGGTGCCGACGTGGTTGTAATCAAAGCCAAAGCCCGACAAGTCGATGCGCGAGGTGAAGTAGGTCTGGTCGGTCAGGTTGCGGCCCCAGAGCGATAGCGTCCAATCGCCGCGCACCCAATCCATCCCGGCACCCAGCAGCGCATAACCGGGCTGGCGCAGGCGGGGGATATTGACGATTTCGAAGAACTGCGCCGAGGTATAGGCGGCATCCGCACGCAGGGTGACACTGCCGGTATCATCGGCCCAGACGGCATAGCTGATCCCGGCATTAGCGGTGAGCGATGGCGCGTTGGACAAGGTATTGCCCGCCACATCCAACCCGCTGATCGTGCCCTGTGTGGCGCGGGCGTGGAGCAGGCCCAGGCCCAGTTGCAGCGAGAGCCGGTCATCGGGCCGCGCCTCCACTTCGGCTTCGGCCCCGTAAATGCGCGACTTGTCGAGATTGACCAGCGTTTGTGTGGCGTCTGCGGCGTTGACCGAGAGGAACTGCTGGTTGCGATAGAGGTAGTGGAATCCTGTCAGCGACAGCGACAGGGCGCGTCCGCCCAGCTTGGCCCCTGCTTCAAATGAATCGATGGTTTCGGGCTTGGCCACGCCTGCTTCGGATGCGTCGAAAAAGGCCTGCGCGTTAAATCCGCTGGCGCGATAGCCTCGGCTGTAACTGGCAAACAGCAATGCGCCCCCTGCCAGACGGTGATCAATGCCCAACTTGCCCGACAGGTTGCTGGCGGCAAAGCGGCGGTCGGTTGGCGCGATCAGGGTGGTGACGAACTGGCCATCAACCCCGCGAATGGATGACGTCAGGCCCAGTTGCGCGCCGGTATCGCGGGTAAAGCGCAACCCCCCGCGCAAGGTGGTAGCATCGGAAAGCTTCCAGCGCGCATCGCCGAACAGTGCATAGCTGCGCTTGTCCTGATCGAACCGGTTGGAAATGACGCAGGCGAGCAGGCTGTCATTTGCGGTGCAATCATCCACATCGACGCGGCCATTGCCGTCCACGTCAAGGTCGGTCCAGAAGTTGAGGTCGGTAGCGTTGAACAGGTCTTCGCGGTGATAATGGCCGCCAAGGATCAGCGATAGCGCTCCGCCATTGTCATAAGTCAGCCGCACTTCTTGGCCGAATTGCGTACCGCGATCGGTATAGGGGATTTCAAGCGTGCGCCTGGGGCTGCCGTCGGTGTCTTCGGGCACGAACAGGCTGCCCTTGTCCCAGCCGGTGACCGTGGTGAGGGTGAGCGCATCGCCGAGTTTGAACGTGCCGGTCAGCGCCGCCGACCATGTGCGGGCATGGCGGCGAGGGGTGTAATTGGATTCAATCTCGCGGATGCCAAGGCCTTGGCGGAAATAGCTTTGCCCCGCGCCAAACGCTTCGTAAACGCCCGCGCCGACGCCATCTTCGCGCGGTTTGGAATAGTTGCCGTAATTGGTGGGGTTTTGCAGGCTGGTGGACAGGCGCAGCACCAGTTCGGCGCTGTCGGACGGTTGCCACAACAGCGAGCCGCGCACCCCGTATTCGCGCGTGCCCGAAAGGTTCGGACTACCGGGCAGGCGGTTGCGGAACCAGCCGTCAGCCCGCGCCGCCGTGAAGGCCACGCGCGCGGCCAACGTGGGGCTGATCACCACGTTGGCAGCGCCATTGGCTTCAACCCGGCCAAAATTGCCGATGCCTGCCTTGATATAACCCGAATTTTCAAACTCCGGCCGCGCTGCAAGGTAATTGATCGCGCCGCCCGTGGTGTTTTTGCCGTAGAGCGTGCCTTGGGGTCCGCGCAGCACTTCGATGCGTTGGAGATCATAGAGCGCAAGGCCGAGGAAGGCGAAATTGCCTTTGTAAACCTCGTCATAATAGACCGCCACGGGGCCTGCCTGATTGAGGCTGAAGTCTGACATCGAAACGCCGCGCAAAGCAAAGATCGGCGTGTTTTCACCCACCGTGGCGCTGAAGCGTAAGTTGGGGATGCGCATGGCCAGATCATCGGCCTGCGTCAGCCGCGCGGCATCAAGCGCTTCACCGCCCAGCACCGACAGAGAGAGCGGCACATCGGCTGCGCGTTCGGCCCGTTTTTGCGCGGTGACGACGATTTCGCCCGCCGGCTGTTCGGCCCCGTCAGGCGCTTGGGCCAAGGCCAAGCCCGGCGCAAATGCGATGGCGCTGGCGCTGATGGCCGCGCAAGTGCGCAGGGCCTTGAAACTGGCGAACATGAAGACTCCGGGATAAGGGAAGAGTTGGCTATAGATACCCGGACTTGCCAAGCTGTAAATCTGACAAGGCGTTTATCACTTAATGGGCTTAAATGCCCAATTGGCTGCGATCTGCCATGGCAGCAACCAGTTCGGCACGGGCCGCAGCGCTGCGGTAGATAGCGTCAATTTCGCGAATTGTAGCATCGGCCAAAGCTTCTTCGCGCAAGTTGACGATCAGGAAATCGCTCGCCCCCAAAGTATAGCGGCGGCGCTCGGCTGCAGCCATACGGCGGGCAAGCGCGGCTTCGTCGGTGGCAAGGGCGGCCAGCCGTTCTGCCCCGTCCATTTGTGTGCGCAAGTTGGCGATTTCCACGCCGACCTGCTCTTCGAGAAAGCGCAGGCGGATCGATAGCGCGTCTTGCTCTGCCGCCACTTCGGCGATGCGGCCCTTGGCAGCGCGCTGCTCCAGCGGCAGCGAAAAGCGCAGGCCGAACAGAGCCTCTCCGGGCGAGCGGGTGGGTGATCCGCTGCCGATGTCTTGCGATGCTTCGGCGCGCAAATCGAGGCGCGGGCGCAATTCGTTTTCGGCCATCCTTGCGCGAATGGTGTTCTGATCGATCCGCGCAATCAGGGCCTGAATATCGGGGCGGCCCGACATGGCTTCCTGCCGGTCCACCAGCCGGGGTTTGACGCCTTCGGGCATGTGCTGCGGCAGGCGTTTGGCATCGGGCACGACGGGTTGGCCCAGATCATCGCGCAGGAACAGCGACAGCGCGTTGGCAAACAGCGTCAGGTCCTGTTCGGCGCGCACCAGCAAGGCTTGGCGGCGCACGATATTCTGGCGGTTTTCCACGCTGAGGATAGCGGGCCGTGCGCCCAGTTCGATCTGCCGGTCAATCGAGGCCTGCCGCTCTTGTGCCAGATCGAACAGTTCGCGCAATGTGGCGACGCGCAAGCCTGCTGCGACCCAAAGCTGGTAGGCTTCAATCGCGCGGCGCTGTACGCCGATGGCGATCAGATCACGGTCCAGCGCGGCCAGATCGATATCCGCTTCGGCCAGTTCCCGCCGCCCGCGCCGTTCATCGATCATCCGGTCGCGCAATAGCGAGAACACCGCGCCGACGCGGACTTCGCCCAACTGGTTGGTTACCGATTTGCCATCATAACCGGCGAAGTTGCCGGACGATAAACGATAGCCGCCATAGATACTGCCACCATTGGTTTCGAGCGGACGCGTGGCGCGCACCTCGGTCAGCACGCCATCATAAAAACCCAGCGGGCGGGCCTGCGCTTCGGCATCGAATACCAGATCGAACTGGCCCTGTGCCGTGAGCGCCCGTGCATCGGCCTGCCGCTGCCGCGCCATGGCCTCAAGAATTTGCGGCGCGTGGGTGGAGGATGACCGCAGGACTTCCGCCAGCGTCAGTTCTGCGGCCCGGGCCGTAGGCGCAAGCAGCAGGGCCAGCATCAGGGCCAGCGCCATCCCCAATCGGCGGATCATTTCTCGTCCTCACCGTCGTCGCTATCGGCCTTCGCTTTGGTGGATTCCTTGTCATACATCGCTTTGGCCGCCGTGCCCTTGCGCGGACCGGTATCGACCGGTTGCGGAAATTCGAGCGGAAAGTCGTTCAACTGGCGCCATAGCTCGTAACCGATGGTGACGGTTTCCATCTGGATCCAGCCGCGTACCTTTGATCCGAGCAGCACGTAATTGTCTTCCGGCCATTTGGGCATACCGGGCATCGGTTCGACCAGCACGCGGAACAGGCCATTGGTCTGCGCGGACGGATCAACCGATCGCACGCGGCCATCGAACATGCCTTGGGCAACCGAAGGCCAGCCGCTGAACTGGATCGCGGGCCAGCCTTCAAAGTGCAGGCGCACCGGTTGTCCGCGCCGCACCAGCGCAACATCGCGGCCATCGACCAGCAGTTCGACCACGCGTTGCGCATTATCGGGCGCAAGCGTTGCCAGCCAATCACCAGCGCTGACCAATGTGGCCCCGGCGGCGGTGTTCAAGGACTGGATGCGGCCATCGTGAGGCGCGCGAACAAGCTGCGCCGATTGACGGCCCAGCGCGATATCCACTTTGCTCAGTTTCGCGCGCGCCTCAGCCAATTTGGCGGCGTGATCGGATACCTTGATCTGGGCGTTTTCCAGGTCCCGCCGTGCAGCAAGGCCTTCGGACAGCAATTCGCCCGAACGCCCGACATCGATCCGGGCCACGGTCATCGCCTGTTCGGCGGCGGCGATCTGTGCGAGCACTTGCGCCCGTTCGGCAGCGAGGCTGGTGAGCAGCGATGGGTCATTGTCGATGATCCGGGCAATCGGATCGCCTTTTTTCACCGACTGGCCATCCACCACGTACCATTTTTCGACGCGGCCGGGGACCAGCGCGGTCACCTGCTGGACGCGATCTTCGGGGTTCACCGCGATCACTTCGCCGCGTCCGGGCGCGGTTTGCACCCATTGGACCAGGAACAGAAACACGATGATCAGCGGGAAGCTGATGCCCAGCATCCAGCCCAGCGCCCGCGTGGCGCGGGGTACGCGCAAGCCGGACAAAGTGGTGAACGCAGCAACATTGCGAGGGACCGTAGCCATGGCTCAGCGCTCCCCCTCGCCAGAGATCAGCGGCAGAATCTCTGCCGGATCGCCCGCCTTGCGCTGTTGGTTTTTGCCGATCCACAGCCAGGAATCGCGTAGCAGCCCTTCTGGCCGTTCGGTGAATTGCAGAACGGTTGTGCCATAGGGGCGCAGCGCTGCCAGAACCGCGTTCAGACGGTGTGGCGGCAGCATATCGTAGATCGGCGAGAGCATCAGCACGCGCGGACGGGCCAGCAATGCGCCCGCCAGCTTGAGCGCCATCATCTCGCCCACCGAAAGCGGCCAACCAGACGATGATAGCCGTGCATCAAGGCCGCCGGGCAATTCGCCGATCCGGTTTGCAAGGCCAACAAGTTCGAGTGCTTCCAGCATCGCTTCGGGACGTCCCGAAACGCTGAGGCCAAGGTATTCGCGCACGGTCATCTCGACGATGGTAGGACGATCGAGCACGATCACATCGGAGCGCAGGCGGTACATATCGAAGGTGCCGAGATCCGCGCCACCCACGCTGACAAAACCGTTATGCGGCACTTCGAGACGTTTAAGCAGTGCTGCCAGGCAGCGCTCGACGCCGGGGGCAGCCATAACCCCGACTTGCGCGCCGCCATCCAGCGCAAAATCAAAGATGAAGCCGCCGTGGCGCACATCGCGCAGGCGGATTGCGCCATCGGGCGGCGATGGCTGATCGCCATCGGGGGCAGCTTCCTGCGGCACTTCCCAAAACAAGTGCAATTCTTCAAGGCTTGCGGCCATATCGTAGAATGTTTCCAGATAGGTGCCAAGCTGGGCGATGCCATAGAATACGCCCGAGAGAATCAGTTCGGCCGCGACCAACTGGCCAATCGAAAGCTCGCCCTGCAAAATCAGCCAGCCACCCAGTGCCAGCAGACCTGCACTGGCCAAAGCATAAAGCAGCAAAAGCGCCACTGTCTGGCTGAAGGTGTGACGGAAGTGACGGCGATGGCTCTCGACGTAGCGCGCGGTCAGTTCTTCGGACCTGCCGATCGCGAACATCATGTGGCGGCTTGATTTGTAAATGCCGTTCGATCCGCCAACACTTTCCAGCCAATGGGCGTTGGCATGCTTGGCGTGGCTTTTGATAACCGCGGTGCGCAAACTGGCACTGGCCCAGACGCGCCAGATGATGACGACCAGCAGCACCAGCACCAGGTTAAACGCCAGAAAGAACGGGTGGTAAAAACTGGTGACGATCAAGCCGACCAGGCTTTGCAGAACGATGGTAAAACCGCCGATCAGCAGGCTGGTCAGCGATTTTTGCACCACGCCCATATCGAAAAAGCGATTGAACAGATCGCCGCGCCGCGAATCGACGAAAAACGGGTTTTGCGCATGGACCGCACGCAAGGTGATTTCGGCGACAAGGCGCGCGAAAAAGCGGCGCTCGAACATCGCGAGCAAATGCACCCGGAACGCGCTAAGAACGCCGGAAATAACCAGCAATATGAACAGGATCGCCGCCAGGGTCAGCAAGGGTGCGGGCAGCGCGGTGTTGGCCACCGAATTGATCAGCAATTGCACCGAGATCGGCGTTGCCAAAGACAGCAACGAGATCGCCGCCCCATAAAGCAGCGCCAGCCGGATGAACCCGGCATCAGGGCCAAGGACTTTGCCGGTCCATTTGGCAAAATCCCGGAATGTCGGAACATGGTGGTCGGCAGAGGTGTCGGCCATCGGAGTATGGGTTTCCATTTTTTCGCAAGTGCAGCATAAATGGGCACGTATTGTTGTTTTTGTAGCAATCTATCGTAAACAATTATTGCTGCACTGCACGTAGTTTTGGAACTGTATCAGATAATGCGCATTGCTTTGGGTAGGTTCCGGCATCTTTTGCGTTTTCGTACCAGGTAAGGCTATACCCACCCTGAACGGGGTATCTGTGCGTTTGGAAAAATAGGAATTTCTTTTCAAATGAATGAGTTGAGCCGAGTTCACAAGGTGACTGTCGCGGATCTTATGGCAACAAGCGGCGTGCCTTTTGGCACCAGCGGCGTGCGCGGATTGGCTGATGCGATGACCGACCGTTTGTGCCACGCTTATGCCACAGCTTTTTTGCAATACTTGCAAAACATTGGCGAATTTGCCGCCGGTGACCGTGTCGCGCTGGCCGGAGACTTGCGCGATAGCACGCCGCGAATCGTGGCGGCTTGCGCTACGGCGGTGCGCGATTGTGGCGGCGAGGTGGTGTTTTGCGGCTTTACGCCCACGCCCGCGCTGGCATTTTATGCGATGGGCATTGGCATGGCCTCGATCATGGTCACCGGCAGCCACATCCCGGCAGACCGCAACGGCATCAAGTTTTACCGCCCGCACGGCGAAGTGCTGAAAAGCGATGAGGCCGGAATCGTCGGGCAAAGCATTGGCATTGATCCGGCGCGGTACGGCGCGGATGACGGGTTGCTTGATCCGGTAGCGTTGCCCGCCGTGGTCGATGTCGAGGCCGCTTACATTGCGCGCTATGTCCGCCATTTCGGGGTTGATGCTTTGGCGGGGCTGACGGTGGGCGTTTATCAGCATTCTGCCGTCGGGCGCGATGTGCTGGTGCGTGCGGTTGAGGCTTTGGGCGGGACGGCGGTGCCGTTCGGGCGGTCTGAACAGTTTGTGCCGGTGGATACCGAAGCCATTCGCGAGGAGGATATTGCGCTGGCCAGCCAGTGGGCCGCGAAAAACAAGGTCGATGCGATCATTTCCACCGATGGCGATTCGGACCGGCCTCTGGTGGCAGATGCCAGCGGCACGTGGCTGCGCGGCGATATCGTGGGCCTGCTCTGCGCGCGCGCGGTGGGGGCCGATGTGATCGTCACGCCCGTCAGCAGCAATACGGTGGCAGAACTGAGCGGCGCGGTGCCCAGGGTTTTGCGCACCCGCATCGGATCGCCCTATGTGATTGCAGCGATGATGGCGGCGACCAAGGCCGATCCGGCGGCCTGCGTTGTGGGCTATGAGGCCAATGGCGGGGTGCTGCTGGGCACGGCGGTAGGCGATCTTTCTGCACTGCCAACGCGCGATGCGCTGCTGCCGATTCTGGCGATTGTTTCAGCTGCAAAGACCACACCGGTTGCACAAACAGTGGCGCAATTGCCGCCGCGCTTTACCTATAGCGACCGCGTGGCAAATTTCCCGCAGGCCGATAGCGCAGCGTTGATCGCGTTCCTTTCAACCGGCGATGAGGGTGCGCAATTGGCGCGGATCGCACGCGTGTTTGGCGACATCGCGGGACTGCCAATCGCGATTGATACGACCGACGGCTACCGCATGAGCTTTGCCAGTGGGGCGATCCTGCATTTCCGCCCATCAGGCAATGCGCCCGAACTGCGCTGCTATTCCGAAGCCGAGACTGAAGCGCGCGCGCGGGCCTTGAACAGCAAGGCGCTGGCGCATGTGTTGACGGTTGTGATCCCGGAGTTGCAAAAGGCCGGTTGATAAATTTGTATGCAACACATACAATATAGCATGTAAGCAATGCGGCCCTGATGCCGCACGGCGCGGGGGATTGAAGGCACAATGGCACAAGTTATCGATGGCAAAGCGCTGGCAGCGCAAGTGCTGGAGCGCACCGCACAGGACGTGGCGGAGATCGTCGCCAGCGGGGGAACAGCGCCGGGCCTTGCAGTGATTTTGGTGGGCAATGATCCGGCCAGCGAGGTCTATGTCGGCCGCAAGATTGCGCAGTGCCGCAAGGCGGGGATCATATCGCTGGAGCATCGCCTGCCCGCCGACACGCCGCAAAGCGATGTGCTGGCACTGATTGACCGGTTCAATGCCGATCCTGCGGTCCACGGCATTCTGGTGCAATTGCCGCTGCCCAAGCACATTGATGCTGCGCTGGTACTCGACCGGATTGATCCGGGCAAGGATGTGGACGGGTTCCATCCGGTGAATGTCGGGCGTTTGTCCACCGGAACGGGCGGGCTGGTGCCCTGCACGCCGCTGGGGGTGATGCTGTTGCTCGACAGCGTGATTGATGATTATCGCGGGTTGAACGTGGTGGTGATCGGCAAATCGAACATCGTGGGCAAGCCGGTTTCAATGCTGCTGCTGGAGCGCGAGGCGACGGTGACCGTGACGCATATCGAAACGCGCGACTTGCCCGATGTGGCGCGCAAGGCCGATATCATCGTGGCTGCAGCAGGTGCGCCGCATCTGGTGCGCGGCTATTGGGTGAAACCGGGCGCGGTGGTGATCGATGTGGGAATCAACCGCGTGACCGACCACGATGGCAAGACGCGGCTGATCGGCGATTGTGCAACGCACGAACTGGATCACGCCAAAGCCGTAACGCCCGTGCCCGGCGGCGTCGGGCCAATGACCATCGCCTGTTTGCTGAGCAATACGGTGTTGGCGGCCAAGCGATCATCAATTGCATAAACTGCACTCATGTACGTACATTTCGCACTTGCAGCAAAATTGGTTTTAATCGATACCAAAATTGCCTTTCAGGCATCCTCTCCCAAACTTTTCACGGGGGCCAGCGCAAGCCGGCCCCCTTTTTTGTCCCCTACATTCGTCATTGCGAGTCCCGCATAGCGCCGATAAGCAAGGCCGGTGCCGTCCCGCTCACCGCGCGTTCCACCATATCGCGCAAGGGCAGGCTGCCTTTGAGCTTTACCGCCAGCAAGGCCGAGCCGCTGATTTTGCGCTGCACAAACAGCGCTTCGGCAGGCGGGATGTGCCAGGCGGAACGGTCGGCGAAAATCGTCTCGGCCTCCCCCCGGATGCGTTCAACGAACGAGCGGTCGGCAAATTCGAACAGGCCGGGCTTGCCCAAGTGATCGAGCAGCACATTGATCATGCGATCAAACGCCGCGCCGTGGCGGGCCAGCACGGGCGCGGCGATGAAGCCGATATCGAGCAGCGATTCGCGCAAGGCATCACGGTCTGCCGCAAGGCCAGCCAGCATCATGCGGCGGTATGATGCGGTGGTGGCCGGATCAATCGCGCGCGCAGCCCCGAAATCGAGCAGGACGACGCGTTCGTTATCGGCCCCGTCTTTGGCAGGCTGCCAGCGGAAATTGGCGAAGTTGGGATCGGTCTGCATGAAGCCGAATTCAAACAATTCGCGCAGGACCAGACCCATCATCGTGCCCAGCACGCGGTTGCGCACCTCTGGCGACGCGACTGACAGCGTTTCAATCGGACGCGCGTCGATGAAATCCATCGCCAGCACATTGCGCCCGCACAGCAGTTCATAAGGGCGGGGCACCAGAAACGCCGGATCATCGGCCAGCAATTCGGCATAGCGAAGCATCATTTCTGCCTCGCGCACGTAATCGGCCTCTTCGTGCAATTGGCGCTTGGCCTCGGCCAGCAGCGGCGCGATGTTCAGCGTGGCGGGCAGCAGGCTCGACATGCGCAGCAAGGTGGCGACATTATCGACATCGGCATCAATGCTGTTTGCAATGCCGGGGTATTGCACTTTGATCGCCAGCACGCGGCCATCGGGCAGGGTGGCGCGGTGGACTTGGCCGATGGACGCCGCTGCAATCGGGCGCGGCTCGAAGGTCTTGAACTTGCTGCGCCAGCCTGCGCCCCATTCGGCGGTGAGCACGCGTTCCAATTGCGCAGGCGGCATGAAATGCGCCGATTCCCGCAGGCGCGAGAGGATCTCGGTCAATTCACGCGGCAGCACATCGCCCGCATCGAGCGAAATCATCTGCCCCAGCTTCATCGCCGCACCGCGCAACCGCGACAATTGATCCGCCACGCGCGTGGCATTGGCGGGGGTAAGCAGCAGATCGGACAAGCGCGGCGCTTCTCCGCGCGCCAGACGCCGCGCGCCCTCGGCCAGCATGCCGCCCGCCACACCGGTGGCAATCTGGCCGAACGAGGCGAGGCGCGAGAGGCGCCGTGAAGGCACTTTGCGGTAGCGGTTGTCGCTCATTTTTTGGCGCTCATTTCTTGGCGCTCATCGTGCCAGAACCTTAAACAGTTTTTGGACCGCGGGGCGGATCACGAGGAAAACGCGATAGAACCCTTCGAGGGCCCAGCCAACCGGCGGAATTTGCGCGGCCAGCCCCAACCAGCGCAATTGCGGGATCACTCGCCACATCGCGGCAAAGGCCGCCGCGCCCGACAGCAGTCTGCCATTTTCGCTCGCGTGTAGGCGGGCGAGCGCCAGATTGCGATCTACGGGGCAAGCTGCGCCCGGATCATCGGCATCGATGAAATCGAGGCGCCCCGCTTTGTCCAACCGCTGCATCAGCGCGATTTCGCGCGTGCAAAGCGGGCATGCGCCATCATACCAGACGGTGACCCGTGACGTGATAGTAAGGCCTGATGATTCCATCACGCCCCTATGGGCGTGATGGAGCCAAGCGCAGACCTGCCATTTCGGGCAAATGCCGATCAGGCCTTAACGATCAGGCGAAGCGTTCACGCAGGGCGAGCAGCGCGATGGCAGCCTTGGCGGCTTCACCACCCTTGTCCTTTTGCGCAGGATCGGCGCGGACGAGCGCCTGTTCTTCGTTTTCAACCGTGAGGATGCCGTTGCCGATGGGGGTGCCGTCCATCGTCAGCGCCATGATCCCGCGCGCGCTTTCACCTGCTACGATTTCAAAGTGATAGGTTTCACCCCGGATCACCACGCCGATGGCAACGAAGCCATCGAAATCACCCGATTCATCGGCCAATGCGATGGCACCCGGAATTTCCAGCGCGCCGGGCACAGTGATCACTTCGGCTTCGTGGCCTGCCGCTTCGATCGCGGCCTTTGCGCCAGCGACGAGCATATCGTTGAGGTGGTCATAGAAGCGCGCTTCAACGATCAGGAACTTTGCCATGATATTGGGTCCTTGGATGTCCGGCGTAATGCCGAAGAAATACCGCTGCGCCTATTTCACGGCGCAAGGTGCGTTGCAAGCACGCATCAACAATCACGCGCCATCACAGGGGGGCATCTGCCGGGGCCAACCAATCGCCGAGGTCAGGCGTCTGGCCAATCAGCGCGAGGCCGTGGGCGATGGAGGTGAGTTCATCGCCGCAAGCAATGCGCCCCGTGCCAAAGCGCTGTTCGAACAGATCGCGCACCGCCGGGATCAGCGATGATCCGCCGGTGAGGAAGACGTGGTCGATCTGGTCTGGCGCGAGGCCGGCAGACGCCAGCGCGCCGTCCACCGTTTCGGCAATGCGCGCCAGATCGGGCGCGATCCAGTTTTCGAACTGGGCACGGGTGACATCGGCGGCGATGGTCAGGTCATCGCTCTCAAACCGGAATTCGGCGTGTTCTTGCGAAGATAAAGTGCGCTTGAGCTTCCCCACCGCTTCGTAAAGGCCATGGCCCAGCTCGTGTTCGATCACCGCAATCATCCGCCCAATCGCGGCAGGATCGGTGGCGGCGCGCTTCAGCTTGGCAAGGCCTTCGAGCGTGCGGCGGTTGCGCATCAGGGCAAGGCGCGACCAATCGCCGAAATCGATGAAGTGGCCGGCGGGAATCTCCAGCACTTTGTCGAACGATTTATACGTGCCGCCTTTGCCCAGCAGCGGCAGGATCAGGTGATCCATGATGCGGAAATCGAAGCGGTCTCCGGCAATGCCGATACCGGCAGACCCCAAGGGCAGGCAGCGTTTGGCAGCGCCGGGGGCTTCGATCCGCACGATCGAAAAATCGCTGGTGCCGCCGCCGAAATCGGCCACCAGCAGCGTGGCAGGCTCGGTCAACCGCGTGGCAAAGCTGTAGGCCGCGCCAAGGGGTTCGTAGACGTAATGCACCGGGCGGCCGAGCAGCGCGAACATCGCATCATAGCGCGTGCGCGCCAGCGCCGCATCGGGGCGCGAGCCGACATAGCGCACGGGCCGCCCCACGATCACGCGTTCGGGCAAGTTGGCAAGGGCAGGGCCTGCGTGATCGATCAGGTGGCGCAGGAAGGTTTGCCCGAGGTCCTCAAACCGCAACCGCTTTTCAAACAGGTTGGCGTGTTCGAACGTGCTGCTGGCCGCGACCGATTTGAACGACTGGATGAAGCGTGATCCTTGCGGGAAATCGAGGAATTCCGCGATGGCCCAAGGCCCTGCTTCATGCGCCAATCCGCCGCGCATATCGCCATCCTGCCAGAAACATAAGGCAGAGCGGAACACGCTGGTGACAGCATCAGGCGCGGCGAACGACACCATTTCCGCCGACGCTTCGCCCAGACTGCGCGCGACCACCGAATTGGTGGTGCCAAAGTCTATGCCGAGTGCAGCGATGGATGAGGCGGGCTCGACGTTTGGCAATGTGGAACCTCCTTGGGGAATGCAACGGCATCAGGAACAGGCATTATGCCAACGCCAATGCCTGTACCAATGCCAGCGCGGCGCAGATGCTGCAATGCACCTAGCGGCGGTTTTGTGGTGTCAGGACATTTGCCTTGCGGATAATCCGTTTGCATGCGGCATCCGGCGGATCAGCGCTTGTCGATACGGGCCGGATTATGCGATAAAAGCTCATATTTAATCGAATAGCTAAATAGGCAAAGGAGAATGCGATGGATTTGAATGGTACTGCCGCTGTTGTTACAGGTGGCGCTTCGGGCCTCGGCGCGGCCACGGCAAAGGCTTTGGCCGCAGCGGGTGTCAAAGTTGCCATTTTCGATATGAACGAGGCGGCAGGTGCTGCCATCGCAGCCGAAATCGGCGGCGTGTTCTGTCCGGTCAACGTGACAGACGAGGCATCGGTTGATGCAGGTTTTGCCAAGGCGCGCGAAGCGCATGGGCAAGAGCGCATTCTGATCAACTGTGCAGGCACCGGCAACGCGATCAAGACCGCCAGCCGTGACCGCGCCACGGGTGAGCCCAAGCACTTCCCGCTGGCCGACTTTGAACGCATCATCCAGATCAACCTGATCGGCACCTTCCGCTGCATCGCCAAATCGGCGGCGGGCATGCTGACGCTGGAGCCGCGTGGCGACTTTGGCGAGCGTGGCGCGATTGTGAACACCGCCAGCGTTGCTGCCGAAGATGGCCAGATCGGCCAGGCGGCCTATTCGGCATCGAAGGGTGGCGTTGTGGGCATGACTTTGCCGATCGCACGCGATTTGTCGTCAGAAGGCATCCGTGTGAACACCATCCTGCCGGGCATTTTCAACACCCCGTTGATGAACGGAGCCAGCGAGGCCGTGAAGGACGCGCTGGCCGCATCGGTGCCGTTCCCCAAGCGTTTGGGCATGCCTGAAGAATATGCCGCGCTTGCGGTGGAAATGTGCCGCAATTCCTATTTCAACGGCGAAGATGTGCGCCTTGACGGCGCGATCCGCATGGCGCCGCGTTGATTATGCGGGGACGGGGCATGGGTCCCGTCCCCTTTTGCCGTATCAGCCTGCCGCCAACCTTGCACGAGCCTTGGCATCGTGCACCATCAGACTGACCAGAAGGTTTCATCGCTGATCTTCCTGATCACAACGGTGGTCGATGCACCAAAGGCCTATCCGCACTTCAATACCTCGCTTTCGGCAGATGGCGAAGTGCTGGTGTTGAAACATTATCTCCACATCGGCATTGCGGTGGATGACCCATTGGGCCGAATTGGCGGACAGTTCTTCACCCCGATCATCAACGCACCCGAAGTTGCGATCCTTGGCGCAACCGGCATCCGCACCATTCCGGTATGGGATGGCGCTGCCTTTGCCCCGCGCCGGATGCTGCCGCTCTCGCTCCGCTATGATCACCGCATGATCAATAATGCCGATGCTGCGCTCTTTGTCACAGTGGGTAAAGGTCCCGCACTGCGACAATCAGCCCCGAAACATCTGAATCATTATTCTGATTATTACGGCATCAGCGCATGGCAAAGGCGATGATATCCAAAGCCGCTTACGAAAGGCGCACTTCTTGTTGCCCCCTTCCATTTACGGGAGGGGTTGGGGGTGGGCTTGATGACCAAAGCCCAGACACAAAACGTCATATCAGAACGCAGCGATGCCCGTAATCGCACGGCCCAGAATCAGCGCATGGACATCATGCGTGCCTTCATAAGTGTTCACCGTTTCAAGGTTCACCATGTGCCGGATCACCTGATATTCACCCGAAATGCCGTTGCCGCCGTGCATATCACGCGCCATGCGGGCAATATCCAATGCCTTGCCCACATTGTTGCGCTTCACGATGGAAATCATCTCGGGCGCAAAGGCATGTTCGTCCATCAGCCGCCCGATGCGCAAACTGGCGTGCAAGCCCAGCGTGATGTCGGTCAGCATATCGGCCAGCTTCTTTTGATAAAGCTGCGTAGCCGCCAAGGGCCTGCCGAATTGGTGCCGGTCCAGCCCGTATTGGCGCGCGGCGGAAAAGCAGAATTCTGCCGCACCCAATGCCCCCCACGATATGCCATAGCGCGCGCGGTTAAGGCAGCCGAACGGGCCTTTCAAACCCTCGACATTGGGCAAAAGCGCATCATCGGGGATGAACACATCTTCCATCACAACCATGCCGGTGATCGAAGCGCGCAAGGAAACCTTGTTCTCGATTTTGGGCGCAGAAAGCCCCTTCATGCCCTTTTCCAGCACAAAGCCCCGGATCGCATCGCCATGCGCCTCGCTTTTGGCCCAGATCACGAACACATCGGCAATCGGCGCGTTGGAAATCCATGTCTTGGCACCATTGATCACATAGCCGCCGTCCACTTTCACCGCGCGCGTGCGCATCCCGCCGGGGTCGGAACCTGCATCAGGCTCGGTCAGGCCAAAGCAGCCGATGAATTCACCGCTCGCCAGCTTGGGCAGATATCTGCGGCGCTGCTCTTGCGATCCATATTCATAGATCGGGAACATCACGAGGCTCGATTGCACGCTCATCATCGAACGATAGCCTGAATCAACCCGCTCCACTTCGCGCGAAACCAGCCCATAGGCCACATACGACGCGCCAGCGCAGCCATAATCGGTAGGCAGTGTGAGGCCAAGCAACCCTTGCGCACCCATTTCGCGGAAGATTTCAGGATCGGTCGTCTCGGTCGCGAAGGCCTCGATCACGCGCGGCTGCAAACGGTCCTGCGCAAAGGCGCGCGCAGCATCGCGGATCATCCGCTCGTCATCGCTAAGCTGCCCGTCCAGCCCCAGCGCATCTTCCCAATCGAACCGCACCATGCCCGCCATCGCTCTCTCCATCGTTAACGCCCTGATTGCAGACGCAAACCACTTGGGCAACCACCCTCATGGCCGCAATCCAGGCCGGGGATGTCGCCGTTCAACGCCTCTTGCGCTCACAAACGCAACAGGGCAGGCCGAACCAAACGCTTCTAGGAGGTAACGCCATGGCCCGTTATATCAGCTTCTGCCGCCCCGATGGCACCGCCAGCTTTGGCCGTCTTGACGGTGATAGCGTGGCCGATCTGGGCACGCAGGGCACAACCGCATGGCTGAAAGACGCGCTCGGCGGTGATCTGGCGGCACTGCCCACAACTGCCACATATGCCTTGGCCGCTGTTCAACTCCTGCCGGTCGTGCCCAATCCGTCCAAGATCATGTGCGTCGGCCTCAATTATGCCACCCACGTGGCCGAAACCGGACACGACCAGAAGGACTATCCCGCAATCTTCACGCGCTGGGCCGATAGCCTTGTCGCTCACGGCGAACCCATGGTGCGCCCGCCTGAAACCACGCGTTTTGATTATGAGGGTGAATTGGCGATTATCATTGGCAAAGGCGGCCGCCGCATCCCGCGCGAAACCGCGCTCGATCACGTTGCGGGCTATGCCGTGTTCCATGATGGTTCGGTGCGTGATTGGCAGCGCCATAATATCCAGTTCACGCCGGGCAAGACCTTTCCTGCCACCGCCGGATTTGGCCCCGCGCTCGTCACGCCCGATGAATTGCCGGACCTTGCTGACCAGCGCGTGCAAACCCGCCTCAACGGTGAACTGGTGCAGGATCAACCGATCTCCGATCTGATCTTCGATATCGCCACGGTCATCGCCTATTGCTCCACGTTCGCGCCGCTCTCTGCGGGTGATGTGATCGCCACCGGCACACCGGGCGGCGTAGGCGACAAGCGCACTACCCCGCTTTATATGAAGGGCGGCGATGTGTGCGAAATCAGCATCGGAAAAGTCGGCACACTCACCAACCCGATCATTGATGAAGTGGTCTGACTATTCGGCGTCTGGCTGGTTTTCGGGTGCGGCGGCGATGAACGCGGGCAGCGGCATGCAAGCGGCCTCCACATCGGCAATGCGCCAGAAATCGAACCGCGCGCCAAACCGCCGCGTATTGCCCAATTGCGGCACCATCAGCACGTCGGCCAGCGTCACATCCGTGCCAAAGCAGTAAGGCCCCGCATTGCCGGCAATCAGGCTGGCAAAGGCCTCTAGCCCCGCCTCGATAATCTCCGCCGCCCAACCATCAGTTGCAGCCTGATCCATCCCACATTTTTTAATCATTTTCAATACTTTAAGCTTCTATGTCGGGTGGATGTCGCAAGCGATCACTTGCGCCGCCGCCCGCACCTTGGCCCGCGCCAAAGTATCTTTAGGCAATAAGGGCGCTTGCGCATGTGTTTCATCAAGAAACTCGCAAATCGCCAGACTCTGCGTCAACACATCGCCGCCCATTTCCAGCGCCGGGACAGACCCTTGCAGGTTCAACGCCAGATAGTCCGGCGCATACTGCTCGCCCAGCCGCAGATGGGGCGGCACACCAGTCCAGGCCAGACCCTTCCATTCCAAAACGATCCGCACCCGCCATTGCAAAGGCGGGCATCGTGCCGTTACAGTCCAAAGCCGATGAAAGACCCGGCACAGCGCCTCTCTCCCGTATACCGGGACATGCCCCTCACCATTTTCGAGCATATGTCCGGCCTTGCCCGCGCCACCGGCGCGATCAATCTGGGGCAGGGCTTCCCCGATGAACCTCCGCCGCCTGTGCTGCTGGAGGCTTTGGCAAAGGCGAGCGCGGAAAAGTCACACCACTATCCGCCGATGGCAGGCCTGCCCGAACTGCGCAGCGCGGTGGCCGGTTTTTACGCACGCAGCCAAGGCCTCGATCTCCCCCCCGAAGCCGTGATCATCACCTCGGGCGCGACCGAGGCGGTGGCGGCGGCGATCCTTGCCGTTGTCGCGCCGGGCGATGAAGTGGTGCTGTTTGCGCCCGCTTATGATGCCTATGCCCCGATGATCCGCCGTGCAGGCGGAGTGCCGGTATTCGTGCCGCTGCGCCCGCCGCATTGGCGCTATGATCGCACAGCCATCGAAGCCGCGATCACAAACCGCACCCGCGCCATCATCGTCAACGATCCGCTCAACCCCACCGGCACCGTGGCCAGCGCCGCAGAACTGGCGATGCTGGCCGAGGTCTGCATCGCCCACGATCTGATCGCGATCTGCGACGAGGTGTGGGAAAACGTGCGCTTCGATGGCCAGGCGCATAAATCGCTGCTCGCCATGCCCGGAATGGCCGAACGCACGGTGAAGATCGGCTCAGCGGGCAAGATTTTCGGCGCAACGGGGTGGAAAGTGGGCTGGCTGATCGCTGCGCCCGCGATGGCCGCCGTGCTGGGCCGCGCGCACCAGTTCCTCACCTTCACCACGCCGCCGATGCTGCAATGGGCCGTGGCCGCAGGGTTCGAAACCCCCGGCGTGACCGAAGCCTGCACCGCCCGCTGGGCCCAAACCCGCACCGTCCTGCTCGATGGCCTTGCCCGCGAAGGCTTCGCCATGGTGCCAACCGCCGCCACATGGTTCACCTGCATTGATCTTGCCGCATCGGGCATCGCGCTGGATGATCGCACCTTCAGCGAACGCGCCGTCCACGAAGCAGGCGTCGCCTCGATTCCGCTATCGGCTCTGTGGGAAGGCCACGGCATGCCCGGCGGCATCGTACGCCTGTGCCATTGCAAACCCGAAGCAATGCTGGCCGATGCCGTCACCCGCCTTGCCCGGTGGCGCGATCAACTCGTTTAAAGCATCGTGCCATTAATCTGAAACATAACCGGAATGTTTGAGGTAGTTCAAACATTCTTCGAAGTTCGGTCCCGGGGATTGATGGTGCATTATCCATGCAGGAATGGAAGGATGCGCTA